>NZ_CP113060.1:0-600000 GCF_026625725.1 Pseudomonas sp. SL4(2022) | reverse complement strand
CGTCGCCCGCTGATTGAACGGTGCACGATGAAGCTCTTGTTAAGGCGCATCAGGTCGCTAACGAAGGGCTTCTGCAGCAGGTTGTCGCCAATGGCGATACGCGGTGTTGGCAGGTCTGCATGATAAACCGCGTAGTTGACGAATGCCGGGTCCATGACGATATCGCGATGGTTGGCCAGGAACAGATAAGCTTGGCCGGCCTGCAGGTGGTCGATGCCGGAGTAAGTCACTCCATCCGTGGCGCGCTCAATGGTGCGGTCGACATAACTCTCGATGCGCGTCTGCAATTGCGTCACCGACTTCACATCACGGAACTCAAGACGCAGTCGATAGGCTATAAGTGGTTTAAGCAGCCAGCCCAAAGATGCAGCCAGGCGTGGAAAGCGAAATTGAGTGAGGATGTCGAGAAACGCATCGTCCGCCAACAGGCGTGCCAGAACGGCAGGTACTTCGGCATCGGCGTAAGGTCGGATGGTATCGAATTCGCCCATCATGCTCTCTTGTTGTAGGTGGCGGCGGAAGTGCTTATGGCCCCGCTGATGCGGCACAGCAATACCGCTGTTCGACTGCAGGGCCAGCTATAGACCGGTAATTATACGCCCAAGTCACAAGGAGACTGCGATGCTGGAAAGCGAGGGCTATCAGTGCCCTTATTGTGGCGAGCAGGTGGAAGCGCTGCTTGATCTGTCAGCGGGTGATCAGCAGTACATTGAAGATTGTCCGGTGTGCTGCCGGCCTATCGTGTTTTCGCTGCAGACTGATGGTCAGGATTGGAACCTGGATGTGCGCGGGGAGAATGACTGATGCAGCGTATTTATGAGCCGCGGGACCTGATGGAAGGTGAGTTGCTGCTGAGTATGTTGGCCAGTGAGGGCATTGACGCCTACCTGACCGGGCAGCATCTCACAGGCGCTGTGGGCGAGTTGCCGGCATGCGGACTGCTCGGCGTATTGGTAGAAGACGCGCAGGCGCACAGCGCACAACAGTTAATCGCCGCGTACAATGCCGCGCTGCCGCTGCCCGGTGATGAGCCGGAGAGTATTCAGGGTACTTTGCTCTGTTGAACGCCTGCCTTGCGGTCCTTTCCTTGAAGTGTTGTCGAGTTTCCCATGTGTGGACGTTACGCCCTGTTCCGTTGGACGCCTGCCTTTGCGGCGATTCCCGGTTTTCCTGCTGATCAGTTACCGCACTGGAGCATTTCGCCCAACAGTCAGGTGTTGTTGTTGCGCAGCGTCGAGGGCGAGCGGCAGTTGACGCGCGCACGTTGGGGGCTGACGCCACCTTGGTTGACGGACCTGACCAAGACCCCGGCCCAGGCGCGTGCCGAGACTCTATCCGAACAGCCGATGTTTCGTGAGGCGTTTCGCCTGCGTCGCGGCTTGCTGCCGGCCAATGGTTTTTATGAATGGCGGGGAGCGGCGCGCAAACGGCCGTATTGGTTGAGTGGTGACGGGGTGCCGTTGCTGCACTTTGCTGCCCTGTGGGAAGCATATCCGGTCGAAGGGCATGTCTACCTGAGCGTGGCTGTGGTGACGCAGGCAGCGGCCAGTCAGCGCCGACCGCTGATGCTTAATGAGGCCGCGCAGGCCGCCTGGCTGGACTCCGCTACTTCGCCGGCCGAGGCTTTGGCATTGCTGGCCAGTCCACAGCCCCAGTTGCGTGAGCGGGTGTTGGCCAATTTGGTCAACGATCCAAAACTGGATGCGCCGGAGTGCCTCACGCCTGCATAAATTGCCTTCTTTGAAGAGAAAGGGCGATTTGCTCAGTTGTCCGCCCTGTTCTTCTATGCCTGATCAGACTCTGAACTGATTGATCAGACGGCGCTGCTGCTCGGCCAGTTTGGTCAATTCGGCGCTGGCCTGACTGGCTTCATCAGCACCACCGGCGACCTCATTGGCCACCTGTCCGATGTTGGTGACATTGCGGTTGATATCCTCAGCCACGGCGCTTTGCTCTTCGGCGGCGCTGGCAATCTGCGTGTTCATGTCGTTGATCACCGATACCGCTTGTGTGATTGCATCCAGTGCTATGGCTGCCTGGCTGGCCTGTTGCACGCTTATCTGGGTTTTGCTCTGGCTGTCTTCCATGACCTTGACCACATCACGCGTACCTTGCTGCAGCTGTTGGATCATGGCCTGAATTTCTTCGGTGGCTTGTTGCGTCTTCTGCGCCAGGTTGCGCACCTCATCGGCGACCACGGCAAAGCCTCGCCCCTGTTCGCCGGCGCGTGCGGCCTCAATAGCTGCGTTGAGGGCGAGCAGGTTGGTTTGCTCGGCAATCCCGCGGATAGCCACCAGAATGGCGTTGATGTTTTCGCTGTCCTTGGCCAGCGTCTGTACCACGTTCACCGCCCGGCCGATTTCCTGAGCAAGAGCTGCAATTGCATCGGCCGTGAGTTGCACCGTCTGCTTGCCCTGATTTGCTGATTGGTCGGCGTTGTTGGCCGCTTCTGCGGCATGGGTGGCGTTGCGTGCGACGTCCTGAGCGGTAGCCGTCATCTCATGCACCGCAGTGGCGACCAACTCGATTTCCGCCATTTGCTTCTGGACACCCTGGTTGGTACGGATGGCGATGTCGGCGGTGTATTCGGAGGAGTCGCTGACCTTCTGTACTGAACTGACCACGTTGCTGATCATATTCTGCAGTTTGTTGAGGAAGGTATTGAAGCCATTGGCTATCTGTCCAAGCTCATCCGTTCGGTCGACTTGCAGGCGTTTGGTCAGGTCGCCGTCGCCCTGGGCGATGTCATCCAGCATCACCACCATCTGCCGCAAGGGGTGGGCGATGCCATAACCAACAAACCAGATCACCAGCAGGCCTGCGCCTGCAACGAGCAAGCCCACCAGAGTCATGCCCAGTGTGTCTTCTTCGGCCTGTTCCGCGAGGCCGTTCTGCAGCTTGTTCAGGTCGGCAAAAACTGCGCTGGTCGGCAGCTCTATAGCCAGCGTCCAGCGGGTCGAGGTGCCCGCTACTTTGAACGGCAGGAGTAACTGAAATACCTGACGTTCTTCGTCGAGTCGATTGATGGGTTGTTCGGTGCTGCTTTGTTTGAGTTGCGTGAGCAGGTCATTGTCCAGCAAGTTGCTGGCTGGTTTGCCAATCAGGCTGGCATCTTTGGTGGCTGCAATGAGGGTGCCGTTGGCTGCGACAAGTGCCAGTTCGCCAGCGCCTGCGTAGAGTTTGCTCTTGGCGGTATTGAGCAGGCTCTGGATAAAGTCGAGGGCTAGGTCGTTACCCACAACGCCCTTGAATTGCCCATTGACCACAATTGGTGCGTTAAATGATGCCACCAGCACTTGCTTACCGCCGAAGTCGAAGGAGGCTGGGTCAATCACGCAGGGTTGTTTGCTGGCCTTGGTGCATAGGTAGTATTCCCCTTCGCGTACGCCTGTTGGCAGCAGTTTTTCACTTTCCATTTGCTCGGCCGTGAGCGCTTCCCGCTTCAGTTGGTCTCCGTCGCGATACCACCAGGGCATGAAACGTCCGCTGCTGTCATAGCCATTTTCCTTCTGGCCGGCATACAAGTCATCGTCCTGGTCGAAGGCGTTGGCTTCCCAGCCAATGTAGAAGTCGAGCAGCTCGGGGTTGGCCCTAAGGTACTCGCCGACCAGGTTGCTCAACTCATCCCGGCTCAGGCTGAGGGCGGTCGTACCGTCACTGTTGGTGCCCATGCGACTGTTTAGGGTGGCCAGGGCCTTGGCAACGATCATGGGGTGTTCGAACTGGCGCTGCAGCTCGCCTACCTGGGCTTCGGCCAGGGCGACCAGGCGTTGATCGATAACCTCTTCCAAAAGGCTCTGTGTGCGTTCCTGAACCAGGCTCTGGGTTCGAGCGCCGGCGAACAAGGCATACAGCACCAGTGCGACCACTACCGCAAGAATACTGGCGCCTGCCAGGGTTACGACAGAAAACTGGATTGACTTGAAGCGCATAGGGACTCCTCAACGCATAGGTTGCACCTGTCCTTGGTGTATCGGCCGTCCAATCACAAAGCATTAGTCGGTATCTTCAATTAGCTAAGCGCCGTGCTGGATATCGTGCAAGTCGCTCGGGTTGTGTTGCGCCACTGCGCGGCCTAGCATACGACGCTGTCGTGAAGGAGAACTGACATGAACACTCTAATTCGCCTGGCCAGTTTCGGGCTCTGTGGCCTGCTGACAGCCTGTCAGGCTGTTAATACCACCAGCGGTGGCGCTGTGGGTGTCGAGCGCAAGCAGTACATGTTCAGCATGTTGTCGACCCAAGAAGTCAACCAGATGTATGCGCAGTCCTATCAGCAGACGTTGAGCGCAGCGTCGAGTCAGGGCGCGCTGGATAAGACCAGTAAAAACGCCAAACGTCTGCGCACCATTGCTGACCGGCTGATCGCTCAGGCGCCGCTGTTCCGTCCTGACGCCGCGCAGTGGCAGTGGGAAGTCAACCTGATCCGAAGTCCTGAGCTAAATGCCAACTGTGGCCCGGGCGGCAAGATCATTTTTTACAGCGGGATCATCGAGAAGCTAAAGCTCAGCGACGATGAGATTGCCGCAATCATGGGGCATGAAATAGCTCATGCGCTGCGCGAACACGGCCGCGAGGCGATGTCCAAGGCCTATGGTATAGAGCTGACGAAGCAGGGGGCGGGTGCTTTGCTCGGCCTGGGTTCCGATACCATGGCCCTGGCGGATGCTGCGGTGACGTATGGTCTGACGCTACCCAATAGCCGTGGCAATGAGAACGAAGCTGATCTGATTGGTCTGGAGTTGGCTGCACGGGCTGGTTACAGCCCCAATGCTGCCGTCAGCTTGTGGCAGAAGATGGCTGCTGCCAGCGAAGGTGCGCCGCCTGAATTCATGAGTACGCACCCGTCTTCCAGCAGCCGGATTGCAGCATTGCAGGCGGCGATTCCCAAGGTCATGCCGCTGTATGAACAGGCGCGCTAACTTGCGTTAAGGAAAACGCCCCCGATGGGGGTGTTTTTTGTCTCGCTTGAAGGTTCAGGGTAGCGCCTTGTCTGCAAAGGGTTGGCTGGCCAAACCGAGTTGTGCGCGGAAGCTTTCCATGTCGAACATGGTGCAGATTTCCTGGATTTCATTGCTCGGTGTAAGCGTCCAAAATGCCATGGCAGAGATGCTCAGCACCTTGTCGCTGGGTGGATAACCTAGCGCGGGCTTCTCGATGGTGCCAATCAGGGTGCTCCAGGTCACTACCTTATTGCCCTCGGCGATGCACTCCTCGATCACCACTTGCAGGTCCGGCATGGCATGGCGGATGTCCTGCACCATTTGGGCGAAGGCGGCGCTGGACAGCGGTCGACCGATGAATGAGCTTTTGTAGAGAAAGTCCGGGCTGTGCATTTGCTCGGCGAGCGCGGTACGGCCCTTGTTCCACGACAGGTCAATATGATGGCGAACAAGCCTTTTCCGATCATCCAGTGACATGCGTATCTCCCTGACGGCTGAGTGAGCAGGATGTTGCGCACTGTACAGCCGCCAGCGAACTGGGGTATTGGCCGAAACGCCAGCGATATGGCGTCAAAGCGATGTCAAATTAATCCGCTGAATTTCAACGCCTGAAACCCCGCATAGACGGCCAGCGCAGCAAAGGCGCAGGCGGCCAGCCGACGAATCAGGGTCAGTGGCAGGCGCTCGGCGGCAAAATTTCCCGCCAGAACCACAGGGACGTTGGCGATCAGCATGCCCAGCGTGGTGCCGATGACCACCAGAATGAAATGTGGGTACTGCGCCGCGAGCATCACCGTGGCCACCTGGGTTTTGTCGCCCATTTCCGCCAGGAAGAAGGCAATCAGCGTGGTCAAAAATGGGCCGTAGCGTTTGAAACTGGAACTTTCGTCGTCGTCCAGTTTGTCGGGAATCAGGGTCCATAGGGCCACGGCGACAAAGCTGGCGGCGAGGATCCAGCTCAAGGTGGCCGGGGAAAAGAAGCTGGCAACCCAGTTGCCGATCGCGCCGGCGGCAAAGTGGTTGGCCAGGGTCGCGACGACAATGCCCCAGATGATGGGCCAGGGTTTGCGAAAACGCGCAGCCAGCAGCAAGGCCAGCAGTTGGGTCTTGTCGCCAATTTCGGCGAGGGCAACGATAAAGGTGGGGACAAACAGGGATTCGAGCATCAGGCTTTCCTAAAGGGGCGGGTCGACATGGCTATGACACGTACAGCCTTCCCGCCCCGGGTAAGGTGTGCGTGTCATAGGTCTTGTCAAACCGCAGGCCCCTCTGAGTGGGCCTTGGGTCGCACGCGCCATGCTCTGCTGAGCAAGTGTGTTGACGCGTGCCGGGCGAGCTGGCGCTCGCGGGAGACTACTCCCCTAGGACGCGCGCATTTTGCCCGCGCATCCGTGATAGGGCAAGTCCCGTTTAGCTTTTGCGGGCTTGGTAGATGCGGAATCCCTTGGCGTCGGCCAGCGTCTGGCAGGGGCCGAGGTGCTGTTCGATCAGCGGTGGGTATCTAAGAAAGCTGTTAGCCACCAGGCGCAATTCGCCTTTGCTGGCCAGGTGCAGGCTGGCCTGGCGCAGCAGGTGTTCGGTGGCCTGGTAGTGAGTGTGCACGCCTTGGTGAAAGGGCGGGTTGCTGAGGATCGCACTCAACCCCGTGGGCGCGGCATCAATGCCGTCGCCATTGATCACGTCAGCCTGCAGGCTATTGGCGGCAAGGGTCAGACGGCTGCTTTCGACGGCGAAGGCGTCCACGTCCAGCAGGGTGATCTGGCTGTCCGGGTAGCGGCGTTTCAGCGCCGCGCCGAGTACGCCGGCGCCACAGCCGAAATCCAGAATATGTCCACTTGGCAAGCCATCGAGATGCTCAAGCAGCAGCGCGCTGCCAACGTCCAGGCGGCCATGGCTGAATACGCCTGGCAGGCTGAGTACCTGCAGTGGACCGTCGGCCAGGGCCAGTTCGTAGCGTTGCGCCAAACTGTGCAGATCCGGCGTGGCGGGTGCGTGCTCAACTCGTACCTGCCAGAGCTGGCAGTGCCGCGCGCTGTCGAGCTTGCGTGCTTGGCCGAAGTTAGCCAGCTGCTTGGCGGCGCGCTCAATGCCGGCACGCTTTTCACCGACCAGAAACAGTTCGCGGCCATTCAGGCGCGCCGCCAGGGCATTGAGTAGGTATTCGGTCAGCTCGCGGGATTTCGGCAGAAACAGCACGGCTGCCTGGAATTCGCGTTCGCCGGGCTGGGTGTCAAAGTGGCAGCGAGTGCTGAAGCGGGCGTCCAGCAATGCGTGTTCGCCGGCATGCCAGCTCCAGCCGTGGGCCTCGGGGAGTTGACCGAGCAAGTCATCCGCCGGCAAGCCGGCAAGCAGCAGCGGGCCGTTGAATAGATCGGGCTGGCGCAGCAGTACTTCGCTTCGCGGGTCCATAAGCGCTCCTTGAAAAAAGTCGCGTAGCTTAGCTGACAACGCGCATGGGCGTGCCGTTGAAGAAGGACAAAGCGTTTTCACTGAGTTGACCGACGATCCGTTGCCTTGCCTCACGGCTGCCCCAGGCGCTGTGCGGGGTGATGATCAAACGTGGAATGTCGGCAGCGAGCAGGACGTTACCGTCTTTTGGCGGCTCCTGGGTTAGTACATCGGTGGCTGCGCCGCCCAGGTGGCCGGCGCGCAGTGCCTCAGCCAGAGCGTGCTCGTTGATCAGGCCGCCGCGGGCGGTATTGATCAGGAAAGCGGTGGGTTTCATCAGGTGCAGTTCACGGGCGCCGATCAGGTTGCGGGTATGGTCGTTCAGTGGGCAATGCAGGGTCAGGGCATCGACCTGGGGCAGCAGTTCATCCAGCGGCACGCGGTCGGCGCGAGGAGGGCGGCCAGGCAGCTGGCCGAGCAGCACGCGCATGCCAAAGGCCTCGGCCAGTTTGGCGACTGCACCACCCAGTTCGCCATGGCCGAGCAGGCCGAGGGTTTTGCCGTGCAGTTCGACGATAGGGTAATCGAGCAGGCAGAACTGCTGTGCCTGTTGCCAGCGGCCGGCGCGAACGTCCTGCTGGTAATCGGGCAGGCGTGTGGCCAGCGCCAATAGCAGCATCAGGGTGTGTTGCGCCACCGAGGGCGTGCCGTAACCCTGGCAATTGCACACACTGACGCCATGGGCGCGGGCGGCGGCCAGATCAATCGGGTTGGTGCCAGTGGCGGCCACCAAAACTAGCTTCAGCTCCGGGCATGCGGCAAACACCTCGGCATCCAGCGGTACCTTGTTGCTGATCGCTACCTGTGCGCCTTGCAGACGTTCGATGGTTTGCGCCTGTGTGCTGTGCGGATACAGCAGCAGGCCATTAAAGCAGGCGCTCAGGCTGGATAAATCAAGGTCGCCTAGGTCGAGTGAACGGTGGTCGAGAAAGACCGCGCGGTGACTGTTACTCATCAGCTGTATCTATCCTGCGGGTTTGGGCGGGGAGTAAGGTGGCGAGCCTAACAGAATCATTTCGACGTCGCGGAGCTGCCCCATGTACTGGACCGAGTTTTTAGCTGTGGCCCTGATCCACCTGCTGGCCGTGGCCAGCCCTGGCCCTGATTTCGCGATTGTGGTGCGTGAGAGTGTGGCGCACGGGCGGCGCGCCGGCATCTTCAGTGCGCTTGGTGTGGGCTGCGGAATTTTCATCCATGTGGCCTATTCGCTGTTGGGTATCGGCTTGATCGTGTCGCAGTCGATTGTGTTGTTTAACGCCCTGAAGTGGCTGGCGGCGGCTTATCTGCTGTACATCGGCATTCGCGCATTGCGGGCCAAACCGGCAAGCCCGAGCGATGCCGAGTTGAGCCTGGATGAAGGCGAGCGCTCGCCGCGTGCCGCCTTTGTTGCGGGCTTTGTGACCAATGGGCTGAACCCCAAGGCCACGCTGTTCTTCCTGTCGCTGTTTACCGTCGTGATCAATCCGCACACGCCGCTGCCGGTGCAGGCGGGTTATGGGGTTTATCTGGCGGTGGCTACGGCGCTGTGGTTTTGCATGGTGGCTCAGTTGTTCAGTCACCAGCGGGTGCGTGCCGGGTTTGCGCGGCTGGGCCACTGGTTTGATCGCATGATGGGGGCGGTGCTGGTAGGACTAGGGGTGAAGCTGGCTTTCAGCGAGCTGCGCTAGCCCCGGTGCTGTCACGAAAACGCCCCGCATGTGCGGGGCGTTTTTGCGAGTGCAGGGTCGATTTACTCGTCTTTGCCTTTGCTGCGCATGGCGCGCTGTACTTCGCGGTCAGCGTCGCGCTCTTTCTCGGTATTGCGCTTGTCAAAGTCCTTCTTGCCCTTGGCCAGGGCAATTTCGCACTTGATCAGGTGCGCCTTCCAGTACAGCGACATGGCCACACAGGTATAGCCTTTTTGCTGCACGGCACCAAACAGCTTGTCCAGTTCGCGCTTGTTCAGCAGCAGCTTGCGGGTGCGGGTGGGGTCCGCAATCACGTGGGTGCTGGCGGTTTTCAGGGGGGTAATGTGGCAACCCATCAGCCAGGCCTCGTCGTCCTTGAGCAGCACGTAGCTGTCGACCAGTTGAGCCTTGCCGGCGCGCAGACTCTTCACTTCCCAGCCGGACAGGACCAAGCCAGCCTCGAACCTGGATTCGACGAAGTAGTCGTGCATCGCCTTCTTGTTTTGCGCGATGGTGCCTTGCGGATGTTTCTTTTGTTTAGCCATAGGGCGCGCATTATAGGGAGTCACTGGCGCGTGCGCTATGTGCGTGACACAGCAAACGTGCTTGCGCGCCACTTGGCGTCGGCTGTGCTTGAGCCGCCCTGGTGAATCCCCGACAATGCGCGATCTTTTCCAGTTGAGCGGACTAGCAGAATATGGCGAACGACAAGGTCTCGATTCTCGGCGCCAGGGCCAGCCTTTGGGTGTTTATTCTGGCGGCAACCGGTTCGGCAGTAGGCCTGGGTACTATCTGGAAGTTCCCCTATATGACCGGCATGTACGGTGGGGGGCTTCGTCATGATGTACCTGGTGTGCATCTTTATGGTTGATTTGCCGATCCTGCTGGCCGAAACCCTGATTGGTCGCCGTGGCCGGCAGAGCCCGGTGAACACCCTGAAGTCCCTTGCCATCGAATCGTGGGCCTCACCGAAGGGGTCTTGGGTCGCGCTGATGGGCATGATCGCTGCGCTGCTGATCCTGTCCTTTTACAGCGTGGTGGCCGGCTGGTCGCTTGATTACATCCTCAACATGGGGCGCGGGCAGTTTACCGGCGTCAGTGCGGACGCTGCCGGCGCGGCGTTTGGTGCGCTGACGGCTGACCTGTGGCGGCTGACGCAGTGGCACATGCTGTTCATGCTGCTGACCGGTTTTGTCATTGTTCGTGGCGTGGTGGTCGGTCTTGAGCGCGGCCTGCGCATCATGATGCCGCTGCTGTTCAGCCTGGTGTACTGGTTGATCCGTGTGGTCGCGCCTATCGGTATGTTGATCGTATTCGTCGCAGAGTTGAGCAAATGATCGCCTGCCCCCTGTTAATTAACGTGGTTGCGTTATGAGTACTCATATTCAGCGTTCGGCGCTGCTGCCTTATCCGGCCCAGGCTTTGTTTGATCTGGTCAACGATGTGGCGAGCTACCCGCAGTTCCTGCCCTGGTGTTCGTCCAGTGAGGTGTTGGATGTCAGCGAAACTCACATGCGCGCCAGTCTGGCGGTGGCTAAGGGTGGCTTGAGCCAGCGCTTCGTCACGGCCAATACCCTGGTGCCTGGTGAGTCGATCAAACTGAGCCTGGTTGAAGGGCCGTTTACCCAGTTGTATGGCCAGTGGGAGTTCAAGGCGCTGGGTGACAAAGCCTGCAAGATCAGTCTGGACCTGACGTTCGATTACGCTGGGCCGTTGGTGCGGGCGACGCTGGGTCCCTTGTTTAATCAGGCCACCAATACGCTGGTGGATGCCTTCTGCCAGAGGGCCAAGCAACTCTATGGATAAGCCAAATATCGTGGTCGAGGTGGTTTATGCCCTGGCCAACAAGCAGAAACTGCTGCGCCTGAGCCTGCCTCACGGCACCACGGTTCGCCAGGCAGCCCTGCAGTCCGGTATGCAAGCGCATTTCCCTGGGCTGGACCTGCAGAACAGCCCGCTCGGGATCTTCGGTAAGGCCGTCAGCAAGCCCGATGAGCGGATTCTGGAAGACGGTGAACGGGTGGAGATCTATCGGTCGCTGATCGCTGATCCGAAAGAGGTGCGCAAGCAGCGCGCGGCCAAGGCGGCGCAGGCCAGGGCTGAAGACGGTGGAAGCTGAGTAGTGAACAGGTTGCCCTGAAACGAAAAAGCCCGGATATGTCCGGGCTTTTTGTATGAGCAAATATTACTGCGGTGTGCTTTCCAGGGGCTCGGGGACGGGTACTGGAACAACTTTCACGTCGTCCACTTCGCGTTGAATCTGCTCAAGCAGTGAGCCGGGCGCCGGTTTTTCTTCGGCGGCTGGCTGTTGGGTGGTTTGCGGGGTTGTCACGCCGCTGTCTTCACCGAGAATGGCCTGGTCACGGCTGACGCCCGGCATGAAATCACCGGACAGGCCCACCAGTTGGTCGTCAGCATTGAAGTTGACGCTGACGCGCTCCTGCAGGCGTTGGCCGCCGCCGGGCTGGATGCTGTAGAGGTAGTCCCAGCGATTGGCGTGGAAGGTGTCAGTCAGCAGCGGGTTGCCCATGATAAACCGCACTTGTTTGCGGGTCATTCCTGGTCGCAACTGGTCTATCATGTCCTGCGTGACGACATTGCCCTGTTGAATGTCGATTTTATAAACCCCGGGGAATGAACAACCGGCGAGTGCGAGTAGCCCCGTAAGGGTGAGGCTGGTCAGCAGGAGCTTGGTTTTTTGCATCGGAGGGTGACTTCCACTATCTTGGCTGGGCAACATAAACCCGGATCATACCCGCAATAAGGGAAGCTGCGAAGCCGCTTCCGCGAGAAAGCAGACCATGGTTGAAAATAGCGAACTACGCAAGGCTGGCCTGAAAGTGACCCTGCCACGGGTCAAGATTCTGCAAATGCTCGACTCTGCCGGTCAGCGCCATATGAGTGCAGAAGACGTTTACAAATCTTTGATGGAGGCGGGCGACGATGTTGGCCTGGCCACTGTTTACCGTGTACTGACTCAGTTCGAAGCCGCAGGCCTGGTGGTGCGCCACAACTTTGATGGCGGTCATGCGGTATTTGAACTGGCTGATAGCGGGCACCACGACCATATGGTGTGCGTCGACTCGGGTGAGGTGATCGAGTTCTTTGATCCTGAGATCGAGAAGCGTCAGAAAGAGATCGTCAAAGAGCACGGTTTCGAGCTGGTCGATCACAACCTTGTGCTGTACGTGCGCAAGAAAAGCTGATTGCTGCTGGTATGAGAAAGGCGACCCTAGGGTCGCCTTTTTGCATTGCGCGGTTCGATCAGGCCTGGGCGCTGCCGACCATCTGTCGCGCGTGGGCCAGGGATTCTTCGGTGAGATCGACGCCGCCGAGCATGCGCGCGATTTCCTCGACCCGCTGCGCAGGGCTCAGTTTGCTCACTGCTGTGCGGGTGGCATCGCTTTCACGCACTTTGTGCACGAACAGGTGCTGATGCCCTTGTGCCGCGACTTGCGGCAGGTGGGTGACGGTCAGTACCTGCCCGCGTTCGCCGAGGCGGCGCAATAGCTGACCGACCACTTCGGCGGTGGGGCCGCCAATGCCGACGTCGACTTCATCGAATACCAGGGTGGGCACCCGCGAGGTTTGCGCGGTGATTACCTGAATCGCTAGGCTGATGCGCGACAGCTCGCCGCCCGAGGCGACCTTGGCCAGGGCTTTCAGCGGTTGTCCAGGGTTGGCGCTGACCAGAAACTCGAGTTGCTCCAGGCCGTTAGGCTGTGGCTCGCTGTTGGTGTGGGTCGTTAGCTTGATGGTGAAGCGCCCGCCGGGCATGCCGAGGGTTTGCATTTCCAGCTCGACCGCGCTGTCCAGTTGACTAGCGGCCTTGTTGCGCAGGGTGCTGAGTTCCGCTGCTTTTTCCTGGTAATGCCGTTCGAAGGCGGCCAGTTCGTCGCTCAGGCGTTCGGCGGCCTGGTCGTCGGCATTGAGGCTTTCCAGCTCCTCGAACAGTTGCTGCTGCATGGCGCCTAGTTCGCTGGGCTGGATACGGTGCTTGCGCGCCAGCGTGTAGATCGCGTCCAGGCGCTCTTCCATCTGGCGCAGGCGTTCAGGGTCGGCGTCGAAATGATCAAGGAAACGGTTCAGTTCGCTGACGGCTTCTTCTACCTGGATTTGTGCGCTGGCCAGCAGGTTGGTGGCTTCGCTCAATGCGCCGGGTTGGCCCTGGAAGGCGCTGAGGCGATTCAGGCTGCCGGTCAGGGCGGACAGCACGTTGCCGGCATCATTATCGCTGCATTGTTCGATTACCAGACGGCAGGCGCTGAGCAGGCTTTCGGCGTTGGTCAGGTTCTTGTGTTCCTGTTCCAGCTGTTCAAGTTCGTCTTCGCCGAGGGCCAGGTTGTCGAGTTCTTCCAGTTGATAGCTGAGCAATTGGTGGCGCGCGCGCTGTTCGTCGCCGATGCTGGAAACCCGCTCCAGTTCATTCTTGGTCTGCTTCCAGCGTTGTGCCGCGAGTTGCACTTGGCGCGCCAGTTCCTGGCTGCCGGCGTATTCGTCGAGCAGGCGGCGGTGGGTGTCGGCCTTGAGCAGCGACTGGTGTTCATGCTGGCTGTGGATGTCGATCAGCAGTTCGCCCAGGGCCTTGAGGTCGCCTTGCGGACAGGGGGCGCCGTTAATGTAGCTGCGTGAGCGGCCTTCGGCGGTGATTACACGGCGCAGGATGCATGGGCCGTCATTGTCCAGATCGCGTTCGGTCAGCCAGGCGCGGGCTTCAGGGATATCGGTCAGGTCAAAGCTGGCGAGGATGTCCGCTTTGTCCGCACCAGGACGCACCACGCCGCTATCGGCGCGATCACCCAGGGTCAGGCCGAGGGCGTCGAGCATGATCGATTTACCGGCGCCGGTTTCACCGCTGATCACGCTCATGCCAGCGTCCAGTTCTAAATCAAGGTGTTCAACGATGGCGTAGTTGTGTACGGACAGGTGCACCAGCATGGCGAGGGTCTCCCAAGTTCATGTCTGGTTATTTATACAGTGTTTTTTGATGGGCTGACAATCCGTCTGCGGTCCTTGAAACCACAATTTTTGGCCCCATATAACGCTCAGGCACGCGAGTTGAGGCTCGCGTCGAATTTCATGAGGAGAAACGCATGGCTGACGAACAGACCCTGGATACGCAGAACCCCGACGTACAAACAGCTGCCGACGCGGCTGCGGGTGATGATCTGGTTGCCCGCGTGCAAACGCTGGAAGAGCAACTGGCCGCTGCGCAGGATCAGTCGCTGCGCATGGCTGCCGACTTGCAGAATGTGCGCCGCCGCGCTGAGCAGGATGTCGAGAAAGCGCATAAGTTCGCCTTGGAGAAATTCGCCAACGACCTGCTGCCGGTGGTGGACAGTCTGGAGCGCGGCCTTGAATTGTCGAGCCCGGACGATGAGGCGATCAAGTCGGTTCGTGAAGGCATGGAGCTGACGCTTAAGCTGTTCCACGACACCCTCAAGCGTTTCCAACTGGAGGCGCTCGACCCGCATGGTGCGCCGTTCAACCCTGAGCACCATCAGGCCATGGCACTGCAGGAAAGCACCCATGTCGAGCCTAACAGTGTGCTCAAGGTGTTCCAGAAGGGCTATCTGCTTAACGGTCGCCTGCTGCGCCCCGCGATGGTGGTGGTCAGCAAGGCACCGGCCGAAGCGCCGCCATCTATTGATGAGCAGGCTTGAAATTCGTCAAGCCGCCCCCATTAAACAGCCAAGCGTTTTAGTGCTACCGCCGCTGACAACGATCAGTTGCGGAATTATCAAAGTTTCGGGAGAGTGAAGATGGGCAAAATTATTGGTATCGACCTGGGGACCACCAACTCCTGCGTCTCTATTCTGGAAAACGGCACCGTCAAGGTTATCGAGAACGCCGAAGGCGCGCGCACCACGCCGTCGATCATCGCTTACGCCAATGATGGCGAAATCCTGGTAGGTCAGTCGGCCAAGCGTCAGGCAGTGACCAACCCGCACAACACCCTGTATGCGGTAAAGCGTCTGATCGGTCGTCGTTTTGAAGAGGATGTCGTGCAGAAAGACATCCAAATGGTGCCTTACAAGATCGCCAAGGCTGACAACGGGGACGCCTGGGTTGAGGTTAACGGCCAGAAAATGGCACCGCCGCAAATCAGCGCCGAAGTGCTGAAGAAAATGAAGAAGACCGCCGAAGACTACCTCGGCGAGTCAGTGACCGAAGCGGTAATCACCGTTCCTGCGTATTTCAACGACAGCCAGCGTCAGGCCACCAAAGACGCCGGCCGTATCGCGGGGCTGGACGTCAAACGCATCATCAACGAGCCGACCGCAGCCGCTCTGGCTTACGGTATGGACAAGGCCAAGGGCGACCACACCGTGATCGTCTATGACCTGGGTGGTGGTACCTTCGACGTGTCGGTGATCGAGATCGCTGAAGTCGATGGCGAGCACCAGTTCGAAGTGCTGGCGACCAACGGTGACACCTTCCTCGGCGGTGAGGACTTTGACATTCGTCTGATCGACTACCTCGTTGACGAGTTCAAGAAAGAAAGCGGCATGAACCTCAAAGGTGACCCGCTGGCCATGCAGCGTCTGAAAGAAGCTGCTGAAAAAGCCAAGATCGAGCTGTCTTCCAGCCAGTCGACTGACGTCAACCTGCCGTACATCACGGCGGACGCGACTGGGCCGAAGCACCTCAATGTGAAAATTTCCCGTGCCAAGCTGGAAGCCCTGGTTGAGGATCTGGTGCAGCGCACCATCGAGCCTTGCCGCATCGCGCTGAAAGATGCTGGTATCGATGTGGGTTCGATTAACGACGTGATTCTGGTCGGTGGTCAGACCCGTATGCCGCTGGTGCAGAAAACCGTGGCTGATTTCTTCGGCAAGGAAGCACGCAAGGACGTTAACCCGGACGAAGCCGTGGCCATGGGTGCGGCCATTCAGGGGGCGGTACTGGCCGGTGACGTCAAGGACGTGCTCCTGCTGGACGTCAGTCCGCTGACCCTGGGTATCGAAACCATGGGCGGCGTGATGACTGCGCTGATCGAGAAGAACACTACGATTCCGACCAAGAAGTCGCAGGTGTTCTCCACTGCTGACGACAACCAGGGTGCGGTGACTATTCACGTACTGCAAGGTGAGCGTAAGCAGGCCAGCGGTAACAAATCGCTGGGTAAATTCGACCTGGCCGAGATTCCGCCGGCGCCGCGCGGTGTGCCGCAGATCGAAGTGACTTTCGACATCGACGCTAACGGCATCCTGCACGTCAGCGCGAAGGACAAAGCCACTGGCAAGTCGCAGTCCATCGTGATCAAGGCCAACTCCGGTCTGTCCGAGGAAGAAATCCAGCAGATGGTGCGTGATGCCGAAGCCAATGCCGAGGAAGATCGCAAGTTCGAAGAGTTGGCCGGTGCGCGCAACCAGGGCGACCAGTTGGTGCACGCCACCCGCAAGATGATCACTGAAGCGGGTGATAAAGCCACTGCGGAAGAGAAAACAGCCATCGAGGCGGCTGTGTCGGCACTGGAAGCGGCCGTGAAGGGCGACGACAAAGCCGAGATCGAAGCGAAGATGACGGCGCTGTCCGAAGTAACTGCCCCGCTGGCGCAAAAAATGTACGCCGAGCAGCCGCAGCCGGGTGCCCAGGCGGCCGGTGGTGAGCAAGCCAAGGACGCAGCGGACGACGTGGTCGATGCTGAGTTCGAAGAGGTCAAAGACAACAAGTAAGCGCAAGCTTATGCCGCTCTGGCCAGGCGTGGCGCAAGTCACGTCCGGCATGATCCGCCGCGCGGGAGCTTGCTCCCGCGTTGGCGTGTCTGGAGTAGACGATTTGAAGGTGTTGAAGACTTATGGCTAAACGTGACTATTACGAGGTGCTCGGTGTCGAGCGCGGTGCCAGCGAAGCGGAGCTGAAAAAGGCTTACCGCCGCCTGGCTATGAAGTACCACCCGGACCGCAATCCCGACGATAAAGCCTCGGAAGAGAAGTTCAAGGAAGCCAACGAGGCTTACGAAGTGCTCTCCGATGCTGCCAAACGGTCGGCCTATGACCAGTATGGCCATGCCGGTGTTGATCCGCAAATGGGTGGTGGAGCCGGTGGTGCGGGCTTCGGTGGGGCGAATTTCTCCGATATTTTTGGCGATGTGTTCAGCGATTTCTTCGGTGGTGGCGGTGGTCGTGGTGGCCAACGCGGCGGTGCGCAGCGCGGCAGTGACCTGCGTTACACCCTGGAACTGGACCTGGAAGAAGCGGTGCGTGGCACCACGGTGACTATTCGCGTGCCGACGCTGGTCAACTGCAAAACCTGCGATGGTTCGGGTGCGAAGAAGGGTACCAGTCCGGTGACCTGTACCACTTGTGGCGGTATCGGCCAGGTGCGCATGCAACAGGGCTTCTTCTCGGTGCAGCAGACCTGCCCGCGTTGCCACGGTAGCGGCAAGATGATCACCGATCCGTGCGGTTCCTGCCACGGCCATGGTCGTGTGGAAGAGCACAAGACCCTGTCGGTGAAAGTGCCGGCGGGCGTGGATACCGGCGACCGTATCCGGCTCTCCGGCGAAGGTGAAGCGGGTGCCATGGGTGGCCCGGCGGGCGACCTGTACGTGGTGGTGAATGTGCGCGAGCACGCGATCTTCCAGCGTGATGGCAAACACCTGTACTGCGAAGTGCCGATCAGCTTTGCCGATGCGGCGCTGGGTGGCGAGTTGGAAGTGCCGACCCTGGATGGGCGGGTCAAGCTGAAGATTCCAGAAGGCACCCAGACTGGCAAGATGTTCCGCTTGCGTGGCAAGGGCGTGGCGCCGGTGCGTGGTGGCGGTGCGGGTGATCTGATGTGCAAGGTGGCGGTGGAGACTCCGGTCAACCTGGATCGTCGCCAGCGCGAACTGCTCGATGAGTTCCGCAAGACCCTGGAAGGCGACAGCTCGCATTCGCCGAAAGCCAATGGCTGGTTCGAGGGTGTTAAGCGCTTCTTTGGCGACCTGTAAATCCTGTTGATGGGTGGCTGCCTTGACCGCGTTGCGGGGGTAGTCGCCTGTTGCGACAGTTTGGAGCGGATGGTTATGCAACGTATTGCTGTGATGGGCGCCGCCGGGCGCATGGGCAAGACCCTGATCGAGGCTGTGCAGTTGGTTGATGGTGCGCGCCTGAGCGCGGCGATTGATCGCGCCGACAGCAGTCTGGTTGGTGCAGATGTCGGTGAGCTGGTGGCGCAGGGCAAGATAGGCGTCAATCTGGCTGGTGATCTGCATGCCGTGCTGGATCAGTTCGATGTGCTGATCGATTTCACGCACCCTTCGGTCACCCTGAAAAACCTAGAGGCCTGCCGTCAGGCGGGCAAGGCCATGGTCATTGGTACCACCGGTTTCTCTCCTGCGGAGAAACAGCTGCTGGCCGAGGCGGGCAAGCAGATTCCGATCGTGTTCGCTGCCAACTTCAGTGTCGGCGTCAATCTGTGCCTAAAACTGCTCGACACTGCGGCGCGGGTGCTGGGTGATGATGTGGATATCGAAATCATCGAAGCCCATCACCGGCACAAGGTTGATGCGCCGTCCGGCACCGCGCTGCGTATGGGTGAAGTAGTGGCCAATGCGCTGGGGCGTGATCTGCAGAAAGTGGCGGTGTATGGTCGTGAAGGTCAGACCGGCACGCGTGAGCGTGAAACCATTGGCTTTGCCACTGTGCGTGCTGGCGACGTAGTCGGCGATCACACCGTGCTGTTCGCAGCTGATGGTGAGCGTGTGGAGATTACCCATAAGGCATCGAGCCGTATGACCTTCGCCAAAGGCGCGGTGCGTGCGGCTCTTTGGCTGCAGGATCGCCAGCCGGGGTTTTACGACATGCAGGATGTGCTCGGTCTGAACTGAGGCATGCTGTCGCAGGAAGGCCCCTTCGCTGTGTCTTGCCTGCAACTGGCGGTGGACCAAAAAAGGACTTTCCTGTAAGCTTTCTGCTTTAGTGTGTCCACTAAAGTTGCGCAGAATGAATCAGATAAAAAAGCGGGGTGACGGTCGATACGTCATCCCGCTTTTTTACAATCTGCGTTTGCTTCACGTTTTGATTTTCGGAGGTTTTCTTGAGTAAGCCAGCCCTTAAACCTGCCATTCTGGCTCTTGCTGATGGCAGCATTTTTCGCGGCGAGGCCATCGGTGCCGATGGCCAGACTATTGGAGAGGTGGTTTTTAACACCGCCATGACCGGCTATCAGGAAATCCTTACCGATCCTTCCTATGCCCAGCAAATCGTTACCCTGACTTATCCGCACATCGGCAACACCGGCACCACGCCGGAAGATGCCGAGTCAGACCGCGTCTGGGCTGCCGGCCTGATCATCCGCGATCTGCCGTTGATCTCCAGTAACTGGCGCAACAAACAACCGCTGGATGAGTACCTCAAGGAAAACGGCACCGTTGCCATTGCCGGCATCGATACCCGTCGCCTTACCCGCATCCTGCGTGAAAAAGGCTCACAGAATGGCTGCATCCTGGTTGGCGACGACGCCACCGAGGAAAAAGCCCTTGAGCTGGCGCGCAGTTTCCCGGGGCTGAAAGGCATGGACCTGGCCAAAGAAGTCAGCTGCACCGACCGTTACGAGTGGCGTTCGAGCACCTGGGAGCTGAAAAGCGACAGCCATCCTGAAGTCGCCGCCAGTGCTCTGCCTTACCACGTGGTTGCTTACGATTACGGGGTCAAGACCAACATCCTGCGCATGCTGGTCGAGCGCGGTTGCCGCCTGACTGTGGTGCCGGCGCAGACGCCGGCTGCCGAGGTGCTGGCGCTGAATCCCGATGGCGTGTTCCTCTCCAATGGCCCAGGCGATCCTGAGCCGTGCGACTACGCCATCCAGGCGATCAAGGACGTGCTGCAGACAGAGATTCCGGTCTTCGGTATTTGCCTCGGTCACCAGTTGCTGGCTCTGGCTTCGGGCGCCAAGACCCTGAAAATGGGCCATGGTCATCACGGTGCCAACCACCCGGTGCAGGACCTGAAAACCGGTGTGGTGATGATCACCAGTCAGAACCACGGTTTTGCCGTGGACGAGCCGAGCCTGCCGGCCAATCTGCGTGCCACCCACAAGTCGCTGTTCGACGGCACCCTGCAGGGTATCGAACGCACCGACAAGGACGCCTTCAGCTTTCAGGGTCACCCTGAAGCCAGCCCTGGCCCGCACGACGTAGCCCCCTTGTTTGACCGATTTATCGAAGCCATGGCCAAGCGCCGTTAAGCCCGCCGACTGACCCAAGGATTCGAGAGAGAGAACATGCCAAAGCGTACAGACATTAAAAGTATCCTGATCCTCGGTGCTGGCCCGATCGTTATCGGCCAGGCCTGCGAGTTTGACTATTCCGGTGCCCAGGCGTGTAAAGCGCTGAAGGAAGAGGGTTACCGCGTCATTCTGGTCAACTCCAATCCTGCCACCATCATGACCGACCCGGCCATGGCGGACGCCACCTACATCGAGCCGATCAAGTGGTCCACTGTGGCCAAGATCATCGAGAAGGAACGCCCTGACGCACTGCTGCCGACCATGGGCGGCCAGACCGCGCTGAACTGCGCCCTGGATCTGGAAAAGCACGGCATCCTGGAAAAGTTCGGCGTCGAGATGATCGGTGCCAACGCCGACACTATCGACAAGGCCGAAGACCGTTCGCGCTTCGACAAGGCGATGAAAGACATCGGTCTGGCGTGCCCGGTTTCCGGAATCGCCCACGACATGGAAGAAGCCTACGGCGTACTCGAGAAAGTCGGCTTTCCGTGCATCATTCGTCCGTCCTTTACCATGGGAGGCACCGGTGGCGGTATCGCCTACAACCGCGAAGAGTTCGAAGAAATCTGCGCCCGCGGTCTGGACCTGTCGCCGACCAATGAGCTGCTGATCGACGAATCCCTGATCGGCTGGAAGGAGTACGAGATGGAGGTGGTCCGCGACAAGAAGGACAACTGCATCATCGTCTGTGCCATCGAAAACTTCGACCCGATGGGCGTGCACACCGGTGACTCGATCACTGTGGCCCCGGCGCAAACCCTGACCGACAAGGAATACCAGATCCTGCGTAACGCCTCATTGGCGGTGCTGCGTGAAATCGGTGTGGAAACCGGCGGCTCCAACGTGCAGTTCGGTATTTGCCCGAACACCGGCCGTATGGTGGTGATCGAGATGAACCCGCGCGTGTCACGTTCCTCGGCGCTGGCCTCCAAGGCCACCGGCTTCCCGATCGCCAAGATCGCCGCCAAGCTGGCCGTGGGCTACACCCTTGATGAGCTGTCCAACGACATCACCGGCGGTCGTACCCCGGCTTCGTTCGAGCCGGCCATCGACTACGTCGTGACCAAAATCCCACGCTTTGCGTTCGAGAAATTCCCCAAAGCCGACGCCCGCCTGACTACGCAGATGAAATCGGTTGGTGAAGTGATGGCCATCGGTCGCACTTTCCAGGAGTCTCTGCAGAAAGCCCTGCGCGGCCTGGAAGTCGGTGTGTCAGGCTTTGATCCCGTGCTGGACCTGAATGACCCAGAAGCTGAAAGTACGCTGCGCCGTGAACTGACCGTGCCCAGCGCTGACCGCATTTGGTACATCGCCGACGCTTTCCGCGCCGGCAAAACAGTTGCTGAGGTCTTTGAACTGACCAATATCGACGAATGGTTTCTGGTGCAGATCGAAGACCTGATCAAAGACGAAGAGCGGATCAAGACCCTGGCGCTGTCCAGTATCGACCGCGACTCGATGTTCAAACTCAAGCGCAAAGGCTTCTCCGACATCCGTTTGGCCAAGCTGCTGGGCGTTACCGAGAAAACCCTGCGCAGCCACCGGCACAAGTTGAAGGTGCTGCCGGTATACAAGCGCGTGGACACTTGTGCGGCCGAATTTGCCACTGACACGGCTTACATGTACTCAACCTACGAGGAAGAGTGCGAAGCCAATCCGTCGAGCCGCGACAAGATCATGATCCTCGGTGGCGGGCCGAACCGTATCGGTCAGGGCATTGAATTCGATTACTGCTGCGTACACGCCGCGCTGGCCATGCGTGAAGACGGTTACGAGACCATCATGGTCAACTGCAACCCGGAAACCGTCTCCACTGACTACGACACCTCCGATCGCCTGTATTTTGAGCCGGTGACTCTGGAGGACGTGCTGGAAATCGTCCGCGTCGAGCAGCCGAAAGGCGTGATCGTGCAGTACGGTGGGCAGACCCCGCTGAAGATCTGCCGCGCCCTGGAAGAGGCCGGCGTGCCGATCATCGGTACTTCGCCAGACGCCATCGACCGCGCTGAAGACCGCGAGCGTTTCCAGCAGATGGTTCAGCGCCTCGGCCTGCGTCAACCGGCTAACGCCACTGCGCGTAGCGAAGACGAAGCCCTGGCACACTCCAAGACCATCGGTTATCCGCTGGTGGTGCGTCCGTCCTACGTGCTGGGCGGTCGTGCCATGGAGATCGTCTATCAGGAAGACGAGCTCAAGCGTTACATGCGCGAAGCCGTGAAAGTGTCCAACGACAGCCCGGTATTGCTCGACCACTTTCTTAACTGCGCCATTGAAGTCGACGTGGATGCGGTGTGCGACGGCGAAACCGTGGTGATCGGCGCGATCATGCAGCACATCGAACAAGCCGGTGTGCACTCCGGTGACTCGGCCTGCTCGCTGCCACCGTACTCGCTGCCAATGCACATCCAGGACGAGATCCGTGAGCAGGTCAAGAAAATGGCTCTGGAGCTCGGCGTGGTCGGCCTGATGAACGTGCAGATGGCCGTGCAGGGCGAAGATATCTTCGTCATCGAAGTCAACCCGCGCGCCTCGCGTACCGTGCCGTTCGTCTCCAAGTGCGTTGGGGTGTCCCTGGCCAAGGTGGCTGCCCGCGTTATGGCGGGCAAGAGCCTGGCTGAAGCGGGTTACACCCAGGAAATCATCCCGCCGTATTTCAGCGTCAAGGAAGCGGTATTCCCGTTCGCCAAGTTCCCAGGGGTCGACCCGATTCTCGGTCCAGAGATGAAATCCACCGGTGAAGTGATGGGGGTCGGTGATACCTTCGGTGAAGCCTTCGCCAAGGCCCAGCTGGGCGCCAGCGAAATTCTGCCGAACTCTGGTTGTGCCTTCATCAGTGTGCGTGACGACGACAAGCCGCTGGTGGCGGACGTGGCCCGTGACCTGATCGGTCTGGGCTTTGAAGTGGTCGCCACTGCCGGCACCGCCAAGCTGATTGAGGCGGCTGGCTTGCCAGTGCGTCGTGTAAACAAGGTGACCGAAGGCCGTCCGCATGTGGTCGACATGATCAAGAATGACGAAGTCACCCTGATCATCAACACCACCGAAGGCCGTCAGTCCATCGCTGACTCCTACTCCATCCGTCGTAACGCTCTGCAGCACAAGATCTACTGCACCACCACCATCGCGGCGGGGCAGGCGATCTGCGAGGCGCTGAAATTCGGTCCCGAGAAGACCGTGCGCCGGCTGCAGGATCTGCATGCAGGAATCAAGGCATGACCAAATACCCCATGACCGTTCAGGGCGCGCGCGCCCTGGAAGAAGAACTGGCGCATTTGACCAAGGTGGTGCGCCCCAAGCTCAGTCAGGACATCGGCACGGCGCGCGAGCTGGGTGACCTCAAGGAAAACGCCGAATACCACGCCGCACGCGAGCAGCAGGGCATGGTTGAGGCGCGTATCCGTGACATTGAGGGGCGTCTGCAGAATGCGGTGATCATTGACGTCACCACTATTGAGCACACCGGCAAGGTGATTTTCGGTACCACTGTGGAGATCGCTAACTGCGAGACCGATGAAAGTGTGGTCTACCAGATCGTTGGTGAAGACGAGGCGGACATCAAGCAACGCAAAATTTCCGTTGGCTCACCCATCGCGCGTGCTTTGATCGGCAAGAACGAAGGGGATGTGGTGGTCGTGCAGACGCCCAGTGGCGCGCTCGAATATGAGATCGTCGAGGTTCGCCATCTCTAAGCCCGGTGCGCGGGATGCCGGTGCAATCAGCTGGCTGCTTGCCCAGACACTCTGGGTTGGCGGCCTGTGGTTGCTGCATTTTTTGTTGCTGCCTGCGATTGGCAAGATGGGGCTGGCGTCGTTGCTGGTAGAAGAAATCAGTAATACCCTGCGCCCATTGTTGGTCGGTCTGAGCGCTAGCTGCGTGGCCGTGCAGGTGCTGGTTTTATTACGTGCGGGGCGATTGAACAGTCTTTGGCGTGATATGCGCGGTCAGCTACTGCTGATTGTGGCGGTTATGGCCGGCAGTTATTTTGCAGTGCGCCTGCTGTTGCCGGAGCCTGAACTCTGGTTGATGTTCAGTTACTTGGTGATGGCATTCTGTGGTTTGTTGCTGGTGTTGCAGCCGGTGCCGGATCGATTGCGCCGCAAGCACTAGTCTGGGCAGTGCATGGCAAGACGTTGTGCGCCTTGCCATGCATATGCATCAGCCCTGGTGGCGATGCACGTTGGACAGGTTCTTGTTCACCTTGGGGTTCTTGCGGTAGATCAGTGCCATCTTGCCGATCACCTGTACGGTCTCGGCATTGCCGGCTTTGCACAGCTCGCTGATGGCGGCCAGGCGATCTTCACGCTCGATGATGCGTAATTGCACTTTAATCAGTTCATGATCGCTCAGTGCGCGCTCCAGTTCAGCCAGCACACCTTCGGTCAAACCATTGTCTGCCACGATCAATACAGGCTTCAGGTGGTGGCCGATAGATTTGAATTGTTTCTTCTGCTCTTGAGTGAGCGGCATAATCTGATTCCTGCATTTAATCTGGTAAAAAACGGCAGTTAGTTTACCCGAGCGTCCTCGGGGCCGCCCAGATATTCATGCGTTGCACAGTTCGAGGTATTGCGTGGCCCGTTCCAAGACCAGTCAAGGTTGGCTGAAAGAGCATTTCAACGACCCCTACGTCAAAATGGCGCAGAAGGATGGCTATCGTTCGCGCGCCAGCTACAAGCTATTGGAGATCCAGGAGAAGGATCGCATCCTCAGGCCTGGTATCACTGTAGTCGATCTGGGTGCGGCCCCTGGCGGTTGGTCGCAGGTCACCAGTCGGGTGATCGGTGACAAAGGTCGCCTGATCGCGTCAGATATTCTGGAGATGGACAGCATCCCTGATGTCACCTTCATTCAGGGCGACTTTACTGATGATGCGGTGTTTGCCCGGATACTCGACGCCATCGGGGATAATCAGGTGGACCTTGTGATTTCCGATATGGCCCCCAATATGAGTGGTGTAAGGGAGTCGGATCAGCCGCGCGCCATGTACTTGTGTGAGTTGGCTCTGGATCTGTCGGCGCGAGTCTTGCGGCCCGGTGGTGACTTTCTGATCAAGATCTTCCAGGGCGAAGGTTTCGACCAGTACCACAAACAGGTGCGCCAGATGTTCGATAAAGTGCAGATGCGCAAGCCGCTTTCTTCGCGCGATCGCTCGCGTGAGCAGTATTTGTTGGCGCGTGGTTTCCGCGGCATTTGATGGTTAGCGCTGAGATAGCGGTTTGTTTCTGGATCTTGTGGTCCTGGAACAAATAAAGGGTTACAGACGGCGTCTGCCAGGAGTGGGCGTTGTGTAGTAAGTTAGATCGGTACATAACTGGTCGTCATGCGAAGTGCGCTTCGGCACGGGGCCTGCTTCAGAGGGTAGTTAATTGAACGACATGGCAAAGAATCTGGTCCTGTGGCTGATCATCGCCGCTGTCTTGGTGACGGTGATGAACAATTTCTCCAGCCCGAGTGAGTCGAACAAACTCAACTACTCGGAGTTTATCCAGCAGGTTCAGGGCGGTAGCGTCAAGCGCGTGACCGTGGATGGTTTCACCATCAGTGGCACGCGTATCGATGGTTCGCCGTTCGAGACTGTGCGTCCGGCGATTCAGGACAACGGTCTGATCAAGGACTTGATGGACAACAACGTCGAGATCGTCGGCAAGCAGCCTGAGCAGCAAAGCATCTGGACCCAGTTGTTGGTTGCCAGCTTCCCGATCCTGGTGATTATTGCCGTGTTCATGTTCTTCATGCGCCAGATGCAAGGCGGTGCGGGCGGTAAGGGTGGACCGATGAGCTTCGGCAAGTCCAAGGCGCGTCTACTCTCCGAGGATCAGGTCAAGACCACCTTCGCTGACGTCGCTGGTTGCGACGAGGCCAAGGAGGAAGTCAGCGAGCTGGTTGAATTTCTACGTGATCCAGGCAAGTTCCAGCGCCTCGGCGGTCGCATCCCGCGCGGCGTGCTGATGGTTGGTTCGCCAGGTACCGGTAAAACATTGCTTGCCAAGGCTGTTGCCGGCGAAGCCAAAGTGCCGTTCTTCACCATTTCGGGTTCGGACTTTGTCGAGATGTTCGTCGGTGTCGGTGCCAGTCGTGTGCGTGACATGTTCGAGCAGGCCAAGAAGCACGCACCCTGCATCATCTTTATCGATGAGATCGACGCTGTAGGTCGCCATCGTGGTGCTGGCATGGGTGGCGGTCACGATGAGCGTGAGCAGACTCTCAACCAGCTACTGGTAGAGATGGACGGCTTTGAAATGAACGACGGCATCATCGTGATTGCCGCCACCAACCGCCCTGATGTGCTTGATCCGGCGCTGTTGCGTCCTGGTCGTTTCGACCGTCAGGTGGTAGTGGGGTTGCCGGATATCCGTGGTCGCGAGCAGATTCTGAAAGTGCATATGCGCAAGGTGCCGATGGGCGAAGACGTTGCTCCGGCCGTGATCGCTCGTGGCACCCCCGGCTTCTCGGGTGCTGATCTGGCCAATCTGGTCAACGAGGCTTCACTCTTTGCTGCGCGTGCAGGCAAGCGTTTGGTCGAGATGAAAGAGTTCGAGCTGGCCAAAGACAAGATCATGATGGGTGCCGAGCGCAAGACCATGGTCATGTCCGATAAGGAGAAGCTCAACACGGCGTACCATGAGGCCGGTCACGCCATCGTTGGTCGTTTGGTGCCTGAGCATGATCCGGTCTACAAGGTTTCGATCATCCCCCGCGGTCGTGCCCTGGGCGTGACCATGTTCCTCCCAGAGGAGGATCGCTACAGCCTTTCCAAGCGTGCGCTGATCAGTCAGATCTGCTCGTTGTTCGGCGGTCGTATTGCCGAAGAAATGACCCTTGGCTTTGATGGTGTAACCACGGGGGCTTCCAACGACATCATGCGCGCCACTCAGTTGGCTAAGAACATGGTGACCAAGTGGGGCTTGTCTGAGAAGCTTGGTCCACTGATGTATGCGGAAGAAGAGGGTGAGGTGTTTTTGGGGCGCAGCATGGGTAGCCAGCAGAGCAACGTCTCGGCAGATACCGCCAAGCTGATTGATCTGGAAGTGCGCAGCATTATTGATGAGTGCTATGGCACTGCCAAGCGTCTGTTGCAGGAAAATCGCGACAAGCTTGATGCCATGGCGGAAGCGCTGATGAAGTACGAAACCATCGACGCCGAGCAGATCGAAGACATCATGAATGGCCTGGCTCCGCGTGATCCGAAGGGCTGGCAGGGTGGTGATGACAATAACGGCACGCCAACCGCTCCGGTTGAGATAGCCGAATCTGCGGAAAAACCCATTGGTGGCCCTGCCGCTGAGCATTAAGGTTCTTCATGTCTGTTGTTCCTACCTTTAACCGGCTGCCCTGTGGCAGCCGGTTTCTTGATTTAAGCCGTCCGCAAGTGATGGGCATCCTCAACGTTACCCCAGACTCCTTCTCTGATGGCGGGCGCTACGGTCAGCGTGATGCGGCCTTGCGTCATGCTGAGGCGATGTGGCGGGCTGGGGCGACGCTGATTGATGTTGGGGGGAGTCGACTCGCCCGGGTGCGTGCGCGGTCTCTCCAGTTGAGGAATTGGAGCGGGTTGCGCCGATTGTTGAGGCCATTGCTGCCGAGTTGGATGTGATTATCTCGGTGGATACGTCGACGCCAGCTGTCATGCGAGAAACCGCGCGCTTAGGGGTGGGGCTTATCAATGATGTGCGCTCACTGCAGCGTGATGGTGCTCTCGATGCGGCATTCGATAGCGGCTTGCCCGTGTGTCTGATGCACATGCGCGGTGAGCCGAGCACCATGCAGCAGGGGGCTCAGTACGCAGATATTGTAGTCGAGGTGCGTGATTTTTTGCTTGAGCGTATGGCTGCGTGCGCAGCAGCTGGGATTGTCGCTGAGCGGATCATTCTTGATCCGGGTTTTGGCTTTGCGAAAACCTTGGCGCACAATTTGTCGCTGTTCAAGCATGTCCAGGCTCTGCATGCGCTGGGCCGTCCTCTACTGGTGGGTGCTTCGCGTAAAAGCATGATTGGCAAGGTGTTGGGTCACGAGGTCGGTGAGCGCTTGTATGGCAGTCTGGCGCTGGCTGCTCTGGCTGTCAGTAAGGGAGCCCACATCCTGCGTGTGCATGATGTGGCAGAAACGGTTGATGTGGTGCGCATGATCGCCGCAGTTGAAGCGGCAGAATAAGTTAGAGGGATTGGTGGGATGGCTAGAAAATATTTTGGTACTGACGGGATCCGTGGGCGAGTGGGTGATTTTCCCATTACACCGGATTTCATGCTCAAGCTTGGCTGGGCGGCTGGCATGGCGTTCCGCAAGCAGGGCAAGTGCCGCATCCTGATCGGCAAGGACACGCGAATTTCCGGCTATATGTTTGAGTCGGCCCTGGAGGCGGGTTTGTCTGCGGCAGGTGCCGATGTAATGCTTTTAGGGCCAATGCCCACGCCAGCTATTGCCTACCTGACCCGCACCTTTCATGCCGAGGCCGGTATTGTTATCAGTGCTTCGCACAATCCGCACCATGACAATGGCATCAAGTTCTTCTCGGGGCAGGGCACCAAGTTGCCGGACGAGATCGAGTTGATGATCGAAGAGTTGCTCGATACGCCGATGAGTGTGGTGGAGTCCGAGCAGTTGGGTAAGGTGTCGCGGATCAATGATGCCGCTGGGCGCTATATCGAATTCTGCAAAAGTAGCGTGCCAAGCAGTACAAGCTTTGCTGGCCTTAAAGTGGTGGTGGACTGTGCGCATGGCGCTGCCTATAAGGTTGCACCGAGTGTCTTCCGTGAGTTGGGGGCGCATGTCACGGTGCTTTCGGCGCAGCCAAACGGCCTTAACATTAATGACAACTGTGGTTCTACGCATATCGAGGCGCTGCAGGCTGAGGTGTTGGCGCAGCAGGCGGACCTGGGTATCGCCTTCGATGGCGATGCGGATCGGGTGTTGATGGCCGATCACTCCGGTGCGCTGGTGGATGGTGATGAGTTACTGTTCATCATTGCTCGCGATTTGCTGGAGCGCGGCAAGCTGCAGGGTGGGGTGGTCGGTACGTTAATGAGTAATCTGGGGCTCGAATTAGCCTTGGCTGATTTGGGTATTCCCTTTGCGCGGGCCAAGGTTGGCGATCGCTATGTGATCGCCGAGCTGCTGGCGCGTAATTGGCAGTTGGGTGGCGAGAATTCCGGGCACTTGTTGTGCCTGCAGCACACCACCACGGGCGATGCGATCATCGCAGCGTTGCAAGTGCTGATGGCGCTCAAGCGTCGTGGGCAGACGTTGGGTGAGGCGCGCCTAGGTATGCAGAAGTGTCCGCAGGTGTTGGTGAATGTGCGTTTTGCCGGAGGTGTCGATCCGCTGGAGCACCCTGCCGTGCAGGAGGCCAGTGCTCGAGTGACCGAGCAGATGGCGGGGCGCGGTCGTGTGTTATTGCGCAAATCTGGGACCGAGCCCTTGGTACGTGTCATGGTTGAAGGCGATGATGAAGGCCAGGTTCGCGGCTATGCCGATGAGTTGGCTAAAGTTGTTGCGGGTGTATGTGCTTGATTCGGCTTGCCATTCGGGAATCTGTTGGGTAACATCTGCGCCCTCTTTGACCGACGAGGTAAAGCATGCGTCGCCCAATGGTTGCTGGTAACTGGAAAATGCACGGTACCCGCGCCAGCGTTGCAGAGCTGATCAACGGTCTCACTCGGCAGGCCCTGCCTGTCGGTGTGGATGTTGTGGTTTTTCCCTCTTGCGTGCATATAGCCCAGGTTGTTGATGGGCTGGCAGGCAAGGCTGTGGCAGTGGGTGCGCAGAATTGCGCGACTGAGTTGCAGCAAGGTGCTTTGACGGGTGAGGTTGCATCAAGTCAGTTGGCGGATTTGCGTTGCTCTCTGGTATTGGTGGGGCACTCTGAACGTAGGTTGCTGCTGGGCGAAAGCGATGAGGTTGTGACGCGCAAATTTGCTGTGGCGCAGTCCTCGGGCTTGCTTCCAGTGCTGTGTGTCGGCGAGACCCTGGCTCAGCGTGAAGCGGGGCAGACGCTTGAGGTGGTTGCGGCGCAGTTGTCTGCTGTGACTGATGCTTTGGGTGTCGAGGTGTTTTCCGCTGCGGTTATCGCTTATGAGCCGGTTTGGGCTATTGGTACTGGTTTGACTGCGTCGCCTGCGCAGGCGCAGGAAGTGCATGCGGCGATTCGTGCGCAGTTGGCGGCGAAAAGTCCTGAGTTGGCTGGCAAGGTAAGAATTCTTTATGGTGGCAGCGTGAAGGCCGCCAGTGCTGCCGAGTTGTTCGGTATGCCGGATATCGATGGGGGGCTTGTGGGTGGGGCTTCTCTGAATGCGGATGAGTTCGGTGCGATTTGTCGTGCCGCAGGAAGCTGAGAAAATGCTGGAAACAGTTATCGTTGTTCTTCATCTGCTGGGTGCCATTGGTGTTGTTGCGCTGGTTTTGCTGCAGCAGGGCAAGGGTGCAGATGCGGGTGCGTCTTTTGGTTCGGGTGCTTCCGCTACTGTATTTGGTAGCCAAGGTTCCTCTACCTTTTTGAGTCGAGTTACTGCTATACTCGCCACCGCTTTTTTCATGACTAGCTTAGGCTTAGCGTTCTTTGCTAAAGACAAAGCTGATGGTATGGCTCAGGTTGGTTTGCCTGATCCGGCAGTCTTGGAAGTGCAACAGGCTAAGCCAGCTGTTGAAGATGTACCTGTTCTGGATGCAGCTAAGCCGGCTAATGAAGCGGTGGACGTACCTCAGGCTCCCGAGCAGCAGTAACACTCAGTAAGTTGTATGCAAGTAACGATTTTGCCGAGGTGGTGGAATTGGTAGACACGCTACCTTGAGGTGGTAGTGGCCATAGGCTGTAGGGGTTCGAGTCCCCTCCTCGGTACCAATTTTCAGGAAGGCCCGCTCGAAGCGGGCCTTCTTGTTGCTGGAACATCGATTGACCCATTGTTAGGTTCGATCGTATAATCCGGCCCCAGCTTTGATGTGGGATTGAGCAGCAAAGTCGCTCCTCGGGTGTTTAATCCGAAGCTGGCTGGATAAAACCAGTCCCCGCATTGAGTTGCAGAGGAGCCCCTTTTAAGGGGCTTTTTGCTAGCTGGATGACAGCTTTCCCGGCCTTTAGAGGACGGTTTGATGATGGGCGATTCGCCCATTTTTTATTTTTACAGCATGCGCGAGGGGTTCAGGTGTCGAGCAAGCTAGAACAGTTGCAGGCCTTGGTGGCCCCGGTAGTCGAGGCTCTTGGCTACCAATGTTGGGGTGTCGAGTTCCTGTCACAAGGGCGGCATTCTCTGCTGCGGATTTATATTGATAAGCAGCCTGACGGCGTGGTGATCGAAGACTGTGAAATTGTCAGTCGGCAGATCAGTGGTGTACTCGATGTTGAGGACCCGATCAGTGCCGAGTACACCCTTGAGGTGTCATCACCAGGGATGGATCGACCTCTGTTCACTCTTGAACAGTTCGCCGGCCACGCTGGTGAACAGGTAAAGATCAAGCTGCGCTCACCTTTTGAAGGGCGACGCAACTTTCAGGGCCTTCTGCGCGGTGTGGAAGAGCAGGACGTGGTGGTGCAGGTGGATGACCATGAATTCCTGTTGCCGATCGACATGATCGACAAGGCCAACATTATCCCCAGGTTTGATTGAGGCGCGGATCCCCCGCAAGTGGCGCGGATAGCGCGGATCCAATGGATTGCGAAAGGCGAGGCGTACGATGAGCAAAGAAGTACTGCTGGTTGTTGAGTCGGTGTCCAACGAAAAGGGCGTACCGGCGGGCGTAATTTTTGAAGCGCTGGAGCTGGCTCTGGCCACTGCTACCAAAAAGCGTTTTGAGGACGAGGTCGAGTTGCGTGTGGTGATCAACCGCCACAACGGAAGCTACGAAACATTCCGCTGCTGGACAGTGGTTGAAGAAAGTGACTTTGATGATCCTGCACATCAGGTCACCACTGACATGCCGCGTGCGGTCGAAGCCAACGCCAAAGTTGGCGACGTGCTGGAAGAGAAGATCGAATCCATCGAGTTCGGCCGCATTGCTGCGCAAACCGCGAAGCAGGTGATTGTGCAGAAGGTTCGCGAAGCTGAGCGTGCTCAGGTGGTTGAGGCCTATCGCGAGCGTCTGGGTGAAATCATCTCCGGCACCGTGAAGAAAGTGACCCGTGACAGCGTGATCGTTGACCTGGGTAACAATGCCGAGGCCATGCTGGCTCGCGAAGACATCATCTCCCGCGAAACCTTCCGCGTCGGTGTGCGTCTGCGTGCGCTGCTCAAGGAAATCCGTACCGAGAACCGCGGCCCGCAACTCATTCTGTCGCGTACTGCGCCGGAAATGCTGATCGAGTTGTTCCGCATCGAAGTGCCGGAAATCGCTGAAGAGCTGATCGAAGTCATGGGTGCGTCCCGTGATCCGGGTTCGCGCGCCAAGCTGGCCGTGCGTTCCAAAGATAAACGTATCGACCCGCAAGGTGCCTGTATCGGTATGCGCGGTTCGCGCGTGCAGGCGGTTTCTGGGGAGTTGGCCGGTGAGCGGGTCGACATCGTGCTGTGGGACGACAACCCCGCGCAGTTCGTGATCAACGCCATGTCGCCCGCCGAAGTGGCCGCCATCATTGTCGACGAAGATGCCCATGCCATGGACATCGCCGTTGGCGCAGACAACCTTGCTCAGGCCATTGGCCGCGGCGGTCAGAACGTGCGTTTGGCGAGTCAGCTGACTGGCTGGACCCTGAACGTGATGACCGAGGCGGACATTCAGGCTAAACAGCAAGCTGAAACAGGCGATATCCTGCAGCGCTTTATCGACGAGCTTGAAGTCGACGAAGAGCTTGCCCAGGTGTTAGTCGAAGAGGGCTTCACCAGCCTTGAAGAAATTGCCTACGTACCGATGGAAGAGATGCTCAGCATCGATGGTTTTGACGAGGATATCGTCAATGAGCTTCGTGCTCGCGCCAAAGATCGCCTGCTGACCAAAGCCATCGCCAACGAGGAAAAGCTGGCAGATGCCCACCCAGCCGAAGACTTGCTCTCGCTTGAGGGGATGGATAAGGCGCTTGCGCATGAACTGGCAGTGCGCGGCGTTATTAACCGCGAAGACCTGGCCGAGCAGTCGATTGATGACCTGCTCGACATCGACGGTATCGACGCTGAGCGAGCCGGCAAGTTGATCATGGCCGCCCGAGCCCATTGGTTCGAGTAAGCAGTTGCGGCCTGAGGAGAGAAATGCATGACGCAAGTCACGGTTAAAGAACTGGCCCAAGTGGTCAATACGCCGGTTGAGCGACTGCTGCAGCAAATGCGTGAGGCGGGTTTGCCGCACAGCAGTGCTGAGCAGGCAGTGACCGACAGTGAGAAGCAGGCCCTGTTGGCCCACCTCAAGAGCAGTCACGGCGACAAGGTCGAAGAGCCGCGCAAGATTACTTTGCAGCGCAAGACCACCAGCACCCTGCGGGTTGCCGGTAGCAAGACCATTAGCGTTGAAGTGCGCAAGAAGAAAACCTTCGTCAAGCGCAGCGCCGAAGAGATCGAAGCTGAAAAGCAGCGTGAGCTTGCTGAGCAGCGTGCGGCTGTCGAAGCGGCGCGCCTGAAGGCTGAAGAAGAAGCCAAGCAGCGCGCGGCTGAGGATGCTCAGCGTCCGGCTGCCGCACCTGCTGCTGTTGACGCGCCTGCCGAAGCCGCTCCGGTTGTTGATGTCGAGCTTCCAGTGGTTACCGCGCCGGTTGTCGAAGAGCGCAAGAAAGACGAGCCGCGTCGTCCAGACAAAGCACGCAATGATGATGCCGATCGTCGTGGTGGTGAGCGCAAAACCACCCAGCATCGCCCTACCGTCAAAGAGAAGGCGCCGGCACCGCGCGTTGCTCCGCGTACCATCGATGAGGAAAGCGATGGCTTCCGTCGCGGTGGCCGCGGCAAGGCCAAGCTGAAGAAACGTAACCAGCACGGCTTCCAGAGCCCGACGGGTCCGATCGTGCGTGATGTTAAGATCGGGGAGACCATCACGGTGGGCGATCTCGCTCAGCAGATGTCGGTCAAGGCCGCTGAAATCATTAAGTTCATGTTCAAGCTGGGCACCCCGGCGACCATCAACCAGGTGCTGGATCAGGAAACTGCCCAGTTGGTTGCTGAAGAGCTGGGTCACAAAGTTACCCTGGTCAGCGACACCGCCCTGGAAGACTCCCTGGCTGAGTCGCTGAAGTTCGAAGGCGAGACCTTTGCCCGTGCGCCGGTTGTGACTGTAATGGGTCACGTTGACCACGGTAAAACCTCGCTGCTCGACTACATTCGCCGCGCCAAGGTGGCGGCTGGCGAAGCCGGCGGTATTACCCAGCACATCGGTGCCTACCACGTAGAAACCGAACGCGGCATGGTCACCTTCCTCGACACCCCGGGTCACGCCGCGTTTACCGCCATGCGTGCCCGTGGTGCCAAGGCGACCGATATCGTGATTCTGGTGGTTGCAGCCGATGACGGCGTGATGCCGCAGACCATTGAAGCTGTTCAGCATGCCCAGGCCGCTGGTGTACCGCTGGTGGTTGCCGTGAACAAGATCGACAAGCCGGGCGCTGACCTTGATCGCATTCGTAGCGAGCTGTCGGTGCACGGTGTGACCTCGGAAGAGTGGGGTGGTGATACGCCGTTCGTTCCTGTGTCGGCGAAAGTCGGTACCGGTGTCGACGAACTGCTGGAAGCCGTGTTGCTGCAGGCCGAAATTCTCGAGCTGAAAGCCACTCCGTCGGCCCCAGGCCGTGGTGTTGTGGTTGAATCGCGTCTGGATAAAGGCCGCGGCCCGGTTGCGACCGTGCTGGTTCAGGACGGTACTCTGCGCCAAGGCGACATGGTGCTGATCGGCTCCAACTACGGTCGTATCCGCGCCATGCTCGACGAGAATGGCAAGCCGATCAAAGAAGCCGGCCCGTCGATTCCGGTCGAGATTCTCGGCCTGGACGGCACCCCGGATGCGGGCGACGACATGAGCGTGCTGGCTGACGAGAAGAAAGCTCGTGAAGTCGCGCTGTTCCGTCAAGGCAAGTTCCGCGAAGTGAAACTGGCCCGTGCCCACGCTGGCAAGCTGGAAAACATCTTCGAGAACATGGGGCAGGAAGAGAAGAAGACGCTCAACATCGTCCTCAAATCCGACGTTCGTGGTTCTCTGGAAGCGCTGCAAGGCTCGCTCAGCGGCTTGGGTAACGATGAAGTGCAGGTGCGTGTGGTCGGTGGCGGCGTCGGTGGTATCACCGAGTCCGATGCCAACCTGGCGCTGGCCTCCAATGCTGTACTGTTTGGCTTTAACGTGCGTGCCGATGCCGGCGCGCGCAAGATCGTCGAGCAGGAAGGTCTGGATATGCGTTACTACAACGTGATCTACGACATCATCGAAGACGTCAAGAAGGCCCTGACCGGCATGCTCGGCAGTGATGTTCGCGAGAACATCCTGGGTATTGCTGAAGTGCGTGACGTGTTCCGTTCGCCGAAATTCGGTGCGATCGCCGGTTGTATGGTGGTCGAGGGTACGGTTTACCGTAACCGTCCGATCCGCGTACTGCGCGATGATGTAGTGATTTTCGAAGGCGAGCTGGAATCTCTGCGTCGCTTCAAAGACGATGCCTCCGAAGTGCGTAATGGCATGGAGTGCGGGATCGGTGTGAAGAGCTACAACGACGTCAAAGTCGGCGACAAGATCGAAGTGTTCGAGAAAGTCCAAGTGGCCCGTAGCCTGTAAGCACGAGCCGCAACACGCAGCGCCCGGCCCCGCTTTTGCGCGGCCGGGCGTTTGCCGCTTTTAGGTCCACTGCTTTTTGCGGCAGTGCGACGAGTGAAGGTAGTAGAAATGGCCAAAGAATTTAGCCGTGCCCAGCGCATCGGCGATCAGATACAGCGCGAACTGGCGCAGTTGATCCGTATGGAAGTTAAAGACCCGCGCTTGGGTGGGTTGGTGACGATTACTGCGGTGGATGTCAGTCGCGACTCCAGCCATGCCAAGGTGTATGTCACCGTCATGGGCGGTGAACCTGAGGACGGTGTGGACAGCGTGGCGCAGAGTATCAAGGTACTCAACGACGCCAGCGGTTTTTTGCGTATGCAGTTGGGCCGGGCGATGAAGCTGCGCAGTGTGCCGAATTTGCGCTTTCACTACGATGAGAGTGTCGTGCGTGGCGCGCAGCTGTCAGCGTTGATCGAGCGTGCGGTCAGCGAAGATCGTCTGCACGACGATGCCCCCACCGAGGCCAAGGAGTAAGCGCGTGGCCCAGGTCAAACGTATTCGTCGTGCCGTGGATGGCATCATCCTACTCGATAAGCCCAAAGGCTTTAGTTCCAACGCGGCGCTGCAGAAAGTGCGCTGGTTGCTTAACGCCGAGAAGGCCGGGCACACCGGCAGCTTAGATCCGCTGGCCACAGGTGTATTGCCTCTGTGTTTTGGGGAAGCCACCAAGTTTTCCCAATACCTGCTCGATGCCGACAAAGGTTATGAAACGCTGATGCAGTTGGGTGTCACCACCACCACTGCGGATGCCGAGGGTGAGGTGTTGGAATGTCGCCCTGTGACCGTTGGTCGCGCCGATATTGAAGCGGTGCTCCCGGATTTTCGCGGTGATATCAGTCAGATACCGCCGATGTACTCAGCCCTTAAACGTGATGGTCAGCCACTTTACAAGCTGGCCCGTGCAGGTGAAGTAGTGGAGCGCGAGCCGCGTTCTGTTACTATTGCGCGCCTGGAATTACTGGACTGCGAAGCGGAGCAAGCGCGCCTGGCGGTCGATTGCAGCAAAGGCACGTACATCCGCACTCTGGTCGAAGACATCGGCCACTTGCTGGGTTGTGGTGCACACGTTGCTGAGCTGCGCAGAACCAAAGCCGGCCCTTTCGATTTGAGCCGCACCGTAACGCTCGAAGAGCTGGAGCGGGTGCATGGCGAAGGTGGCAATGAGGCCGTTGACCAGTTCCTGCAACCCGTCGACAGCGGTTTGCAACATTGGCCGCTGCTGCAGTTCTCCGAGCACAGTTCGTTCTACTGGCTGCAAGGGCAGCCAGTACGCGCCCCCGAAGCGCCGAAGTTCGGCATGGTTCGGGTACAGGACCACAACGGCCGCTTTATCGGGATCGGTGAAGTGAGCGAAGACGGACGCATTGCGCCGCGTCGATTGATTTCAACCAAGGCTTAGCCTGGGTTATTGCTGCAGGCCTCGGCTTAGCGGTGCAGGATTCGGTCAGCAGACCGTAGCGCGGACATGGGGTTTCGGCTCTGGTCGGCGTGTATCGAGGGTGGCTGTTAATAGGCACGGTCATGCCTCACTTTAAAAACACGGGAAGCGATTCCCGGCCTATTGCAACTGTTTCGGCAGTTGCCTAACTGAGAGGATTGCCCCATGGCACTCAGCGTTGAAGAAAAAGCCCAGATCGTTAACGACTACAAGCAAGCTGAAGGCGACACCGGTAGCCCGGAAGTGCAAGTTGCACTGCTGTCCGCCAACATCAACAAGCTGCAAGGCCACTTCAAGGCCAACGGTAAAGATCACCACAGCCGTCGTGGTCTGATCCGTATGGTTAACCAGCGCCGTAAGCTGCTGGACTACCTGAAGGGTAAGGACACCAGTCGTTACAGCGCCCTGATCGGTCGCCTGGGTCTGCGTCGCTAAGCAATGCTTATGCGTAGCTGACTGCCGAAGCTGGAAGTGGGGTTTACCCTGCTTCCAGCTTTTGCTTTTCTGCTGTAGCTGTTTTGGACGATAGCGGGTCCGATTCCCGTAACCGCCCACTCATTCTGTAAGACCCGTCTGTTCACATGCTGAGCAACGGCTGCAAAAACGCTTTCCCCAAGGGCAACAAAGAGAAGGAAAACACCGTGAACCCGGTCATCAAGAAGTTCCAATTCGGTCAATCGACCGTTACCCTCGAAACGGGCCGCATCGCCCGTCAGGCCTCCGGCGCAGTACTGGTCAGTGTTGACGATGACGTCACCGTGCTGGTCGCTGTCACCGGCGCAAAAACTGCCGACCCAAGCAAAGGCTTTTTCCCGCTGTCCGTGCACTACCAGGAAAAAACCTACGCAGCCGGCAAGATCCCAGGCGGCTTCTTCAAGCGTGAAGCCCGTCCTTCGGAAAAAGAAACCCTGACCTCGCGCCTGATCGACCGTCCGATCCGTCCGCTGTTCCCGGAAGGCTTTCAGAACGAAGTGCAGGTGATCTGCACCGTGATCTCCACCAGCAAGAAGACCGATCCGGACATCGCCGCGATGATCGGTACCTCGGCGGCCCTGGCTATCTCCGGCATTCCGTTCAACGGTCCCATCGGTGCGGCCCGCGTAGCTTTCCACCCGGAAACCGGCTACCTGCTGAACCCGACGTATGAGCAGCTCAAGGCCTCCAGCCTGGACATGGTTGTAGCCGGCACCAAAGACGCCGTGTTGATGGTTGAGTCGGAAGCCAAAGAGCTGACCGAAGACCAGATGCTGGGCGCCGTGCTGTTTGCCCACGACGAATTCCAAGCCGTTATCCAAGCCGTTGCTGAATTGGCTGCCGAAGCCGCCAAGCCGACGTGGGACTGGCAGCCGAAAGCGGAAAACACTGCACTGCTCAATGCCATCCGCAGCGAGTTCGGTGAAGCGATTTCCCAGGCCTACACCATCATCATCAAGCAGGACCGCTACGCGCGTCTGGGCGAGTTGAAAGATCAGGTGGTGGCCAAGTTCTCTGGCGAAGAAGGCCAGCCTTCTGCCGGTGAAGTGAAAGACGCCTTCGGTGAAATCGAATACCGCACCGTGCGCGAGAACATCGTCAACGGCAAGCCGCGTATCGACGGTCGTGACACCCGCACTGTGCGTGGCCTGAACATCGAAGTCGGCGTACTGGACAAGACTCACGGTTCGGCGCTGTTCACCCGTGGCGAAACCCAGGCGCTGGTGGTTGCCACCCTCGGCACTGCCCGTGACGCACAGCTGCTTGATACCCTGGAAGGCGAGAAGAAAGACCCCTTCATGCTGCACTACAACTTCCCGCCGTACTCGGTGGGTGAGTGTGGTCGCATGGGCGCCACTGGCCGCCGCGAAATCGGTCACGGCCGTCTGGCGCGTCGCTCGGTGCAGGCCATGCTGCCGGCCGCCGACGTGTTCCCGTACACCATTCGCGTGGTATCGGAAATCACCGAATCCAACGGTTCGTCCTCGATGGCTTCCGTGTGCGGTGCGTCCCTGGCCCTGATGGACGCCGGTGTGCCGATGAAGGCGCCGGTGGCGGGTATCGCCATGGGCCTGGTTAAGGAAGGCGAGAAATTTGCCGTTCTGACCGACATCCTCGGTGACGAAGACCACCTGGGCGACATGGACTTCAAAGTGGCCGGTACCGCTAATGGCGTTACAGCGCTGCAGATGGACATCAAGATCCAGGGCATCACCGAAGAAATCATGGAAATCGCCCTGGGCCAAGCCCTTGAAGCGCGTCTGAACATTCTCGGTCAGATGAACCAGGTCATTGCTCAGTCCCGTAGCGAACTGTCGGCCAACGCGCCGACCATGATCGCGATGAAGATCGACCAGGACAAGATTCGCGACGTGATCGGTAAAGGTGGCGCGACCATCCGTGCTATCTGCGAAGAAACCAAAGCGTCGATCGACATCGAAGACGACGGTTCGATCAAAATCTTCGGCGAAACCAAGGAAGCTGCAGAAGCGGCACGTCAGCGCGTCCTGGGTATCACCGCAGAAGCCGAGATCGGCAAGATCTACGTCGGTAAGGTTGAGCGCATTGTTGACTTCGGTGCCTTCGTCAACATCCTGCCGGGTAAAGACGGTCTGGTGCACATCTCCATGTTGAGCGACGCTCGCGTTGAGAAGGTGACCGACATTCTCAAAGAAGGTCAGGAGGTTGAAGTGTTGGTACTGGACGTGGACAACCGTGGCCGTATCAAGCTGTCGATCAAGGATGTAGCGGCTGCCAAGGCTTCGGGCGTGTAATCGCCGCGTTACTTTGCAGAAAAAAGAGGGCCCTTCGGGGCCCTCTTTTTTTGTCGGTAAAAAAGCATGTGGGCCTCGGCGCCTATGCAACCAGCGCTGTCGTGCAATATGCCCTGCTCGGTTGGCCCTAGCATGCAGATTGCACGGCACATGATGTTTTTGTTTATTGGTAAGTTATTGATATTTAAAAAATAAACCATTTAGAAAGGTTGGCACAACGCTTGCCACAGTACTGGGGAGACTGCAGCTCGTTGTGGTTTGCAGATTGTTCAGCACACGCAGGAGGCATGATTTATGAAAAAGCCAATCAAGCATTTCGCAGTAACCGCCATGACCGTCACCGCGCTGGGGCTTTTGCTCGCCGGGCCGGTTATGGCTGCGGGCACCCCGAGCGTGCAGCCAACCCTGCTGGCCGCTAGTGAGACGATGGATAAAGCAGAAGATGCGGTTTCCGACACGTGGATCACCAGCAAAGTGAAGTCGACCTTCCTGGCCGACAGCAGCTTGAGCGGTATCGACATAAAGGTCGAAACCAATAAGGGCGTTGTCACGCTTTCCGGGGTTGTTGCCAGCTCCGCCGAGCGTGATCTGGCCATTGCCAAGGCCGGCGAGATCAAAGGTGTGAGTGCGGTATCCGCCGAAGCGCTGAAAACCGCGCAGTAATCCATGGATGCGTGCCAGGCGCTGCGAGGGGCCTGGTAGCCACTCAACGACAAGGACAAGCAGATGAATACTGATGTAATCAAAGGTAAGTGGAAGCAAATCAACGGTCGTATCAAGGAGCGTTGGGGCAACCTGACCGACGATGACCTGAACGTCGCCGAAGGCCATAGCGAGTACTTGGCCGGCAAGCTGCAAGAGCGTTACGGTTGGACCAAGAAAAAGGCTCAGGATGAGCTGCGTGATTTCAGCGGCAAGCTGTAATCAGGCGTAAAAAAGCCCCGCCGGCATAACCAGCGGGGCTTTTTTTGTGGCTGCTGTCGGCTCAGCTGCCGCGTTTGCTTTCCACGCTCTTAAGTCGGCCGCCTTCGAATCGCAGGTAGTAGTTCATGCCGTTACGCGGGCCATAGACCCACTCCTCGACGAGGAACTCGTTATTGCCGTGGGCATCCAGGGTGTAACCCAGCATATCGCGGGCAATCGGTTCGCCACATTTGCTGGCGACCTCTGTGGTGCGGTCGCCGGTACTGGCGATGCCCTTTTCGCAGCGCAGGGTGCTGGCTTGGGCGCTGGTTGCCAGAAGCAGCAGGGAGAGGCTGAGCGCTATCCGTTGCATGGTGGAATGTCCTTGTCGTTGGTTTGGGTGAGTGTTAGGTGTTGCTAGTTGCCGCGTTTACTGTCGATCTTGATCAGTCGATTGCCTTGAAAGCGCAGAAATTGGTACATGCCGTTGCGTGGTCCGTATGACCACTCCTCAACTGCGACCTCATTGTAGAAACCGTATTCATCCAGCACTTCGCGGTAGCCAAGAAAATCACGGCTCAGGGGTTCGCCGCATTTGCTGCTGACTTCACTGGTAGTGTCGTCGAGGCTGATCAGCCCGCTGTCGCACCGCAGGGTCGATGAGGCCTGTGCACAGAAGGGCAGAAGTAATAGCAGGGTACTGATCAATGCTTTCATCGGTTAGCGACTACGACGCCGTTCGATTGCACGCAGGCGCGTGCCTTCGAAGGTGAGAATACTGAGCATGCCATTATCCGGACCATAGACCCATTCCTCGATCTGGTACTCACGCCGTTCACTTGGGCCGAGTGAGTAGCCTACCAGGTCGCGAAAAGCCGGCTCACCGCACTTCTGCAGCACCTCGAAACGTCGGTCATCCAGGCTGACCAGTTGGCTGCCGCAGCGCAGTGTTTCGGCTTGTACCTGCGACGATGCGCCGGCGCAGGCAAGGATCAGGGTTGTGGCGAGAGCGCGCATATGACGAAAACCTTACTCGCTGCCAAGGTGCAGGGTGGTGGCGACGCGGCCATCGGCGTCAGCCTGTGCCATGTTGACATCCAGCAGGTAAATACGTTCGTCAGCCAGGCCACCACGTTCGACCAGATAAGTCTTTATTTCTGCCGCGCGCATCTGGGCCAGCTGACGCTGCAGCAGCTCGTTTTGTGCCCAGGACTGCAGCACGGCGTCGCGCATCTTCGCGCTGCGTTCCGCGCTGGCCAGTTCAGTCCACTCGGCAGGCGGTTGCTGCTTGAGGCGGGTGCGGTAGATACCTTCGATCAGTACGGTCTTGTCGTCATCATCGACGACCAATTCACTGGCCTCGGCGGGTACATCATCGCCGCGACGTTGCAGCATTTTGTACCAGGTGTTCTGGTATTCGCGCTCCAGGCGTGCGGCCGCCAGTGGCGGGCCGTCGCTGCTTGCAGCGCTCATGCCTTCGATCTCCAGGCGCAGGGTTGGGCGCTCCTTCAAGGCGCTGGCCAGGGTGTCCAGGGCTTTTTGTGCATCACCGTCGAGCTCGCTGCCGCCGGCCGTGAAACGCACGGTGCTGAGGTCAACTTCACTGCCACCGCTGACCAGCCCACCGATAAATTTGAATGGCGCCTGGGCGGCGCGCAGCACCAGGTTGCGCAGGGTCTGCCAGACAATCGGCATCACGCTGAACTCCGGGTTGTTCAGATTACCCTGCACAGGCAATTGGATTTCGATGTTGCCTTGGGTGTCCTTGAGCAGGGCCACGGCCAGACGAATCGGCAGGTCCATGGCGTCCTTGCTGTCGACCTTCTCACCCAGCTGCAGGTCTTCCAGTAGCAGTTTGTTCTCGGCGTTGAGGTTGCCTTTCTCAATCTGGTAATGCAGGTCGAGGTTGAGACGGCCCTTGCGGATACGGAAACCGGCGAACTTGCCGGAGTAAGGCGTCAGGGTGGTCAGCTCGACGTTCTTGAAACTGGTGGCGATATCCAGGCTGTTCAGCGGATCAAACGGGGTGAGTTTGCCCTTGATGCTGACCGGTGCGTACTTGTCGACTTTGCCCTGAATATCGACGCTGGCGGTTTTCGGACTCTGGTTGTCGAGTGTGCCGATCTTGCCGTTGAGTTGCTGAATGGCCGTGGCGAAGTTAGGCGTCAGGCTGAAGTCGGCAAAGTTCGCCGAGCCGTCCTTGATGCTGATGCCGCCGATGCGCATCGGCAGCGGTTTACTCGCTGCAGCGGGCTTGGCGTTGGCCTCTGCCGGCTGTGGAATCATCAGATCGCTGATATTGGTGGTCAGGTCTTCGTTGATGATAAAGCGCACATAGGGCTGCTGCAGTTTGACCTGGCCGATCACCAGGCCCTTGCCGTGTTGATAGTCGATTCCTTCCACCAGCACTTGCTGCCATTTAAGGAAGTCGCGGTCCTTGAGCGTGTCGAGGGTATGCAGCTGATTGATCTCGGCTTGCCCGCCAATACTGAAGGCCAGCGGTTCGACGCTCTGCAGATCAACCGCCAGCTCGCTGCCGAGCTTGCCGCTGCGCAGTTCCAGACGCACGAAGGGGCTCAGGTAGGTCTGCGCCAGGCGCAGGTCGATATCGCGGGTGGCAACCTGCAGCTTCGCCGTAGTCGGGGTCAGTTGCACCTGGCCGTCGGCCTTGATCTGCCCGGTCTTGTTCACTCCTGTGTCGAGCTTGAGACTGAAGGGCGACGTGCCCAGGCTGTCGAAGTCGTTCAGATCGAGGTTGAGTGGTGCCAGGTCGATTTTGACTTCCGCGCCGCCGGCGCGGTCGGCCAGATGCACCTGATAGTCGCGCAGTTGCACGTCACGCAGGATTACCTGCCAGGGTTTGCTGGGCTCTTCCGGCTGGTCGGCAGTGGCGGTTTCCAGGTCAGCGGATTGCTCTGCGGTGGTCGGTTCGCTTGGCTCTTTTGCCGGTTCGGCTTCCGTGGCTGCGGAGCCTGAGCCACCCTCATTTGGAGCTGGAGCTGGAGCTGGAGCTGGAGCTGGAGCTGGAGCTGGAGCTGGTTTGGCGGGTTGGCTGGCCAGCAACTTCTGCCAGTCGAGCTGGCCATCGGCCTCGCGTGCAGCCCAGGTTTCCAGCTTCTGGCTACGAATCTTGCCGACGATGACCTGCTGCTTGGCCAGGTCCACGCTGGTTTCGCTGATATCCAGGCGTTGCAGGCGCAGCAGCGGTTTTTCCGCCGGGCTTTTGATGGCAAAGCTGCTGACGTGGAGCTGGGTATTGCTCAACAGCAGTTCGGTGCCTTTGGCCAGATTCAGGCTGTAGTCGCTGCTGAGATTGACGGTGCCGTCCTCCAGAACCAGCGGCACCGCATCGCGCACGTAGGGCCAGATGGCTTTCAGCTTACCGTCCGTGACTTTCAGGCTGCCACTGGAGCTGATTGGCACCAGGCTGATACGGCCAGTCCAGTCGATGCGTCCGCCGGTAGGGCCGGTGGCCACCAGGCTCATGTCGGCATTGTCGTCTGGCAGGGTGCTGAGGTTGAACAGCTCAAGGTTGAGGTCGTCGTAGATAAACTCGATGGGCTCGCTGGGGCGCAGGTCCTGAAAATGCACGTTGCCGCCACTCAGCTTGATCCGTGAAATACGCAGCGGGAACGGCTCGCCGGCCGGCTCTTCAACCGCAGGCTCGGTGCTAGGCGGGACGTTGAACAGTTGCGTCAGGTTGAGTCGACCGTCCTTGCCGAACAGCACTGCGCTGTGCGGTTTATCCAGCTCGATATCGGCCAGGTGCAATACGCCGTTCCACAGGCTGTCGAGTTGCAGGTTGGCATACAGCCGTTCGAAGGCGATCTGCTGCTGTTCGGCTTCACCAATCTGCAGGCCCCAGAGGCTGAGCTCCAGGCTGAACGGGTTAAGTTGCAGGCGTTGCAGGGTGGCGGGTACTTCGGCGTAGTGCGCCAGTTGCTGGTTGGCGATGCGCAGGCCGATACCGGGCAGAATCAGAAACCCCAGCAGGCTGTAGAGAGCAATGGCGATGGCAATGGCGCTGGCCGCGCGCTTTATCCCTTTAAGCATAAAAACGTCATCTATCCCGACGAGAAGTGCCTTGGAGTATGGCATGCGTGCGCAGTTCCGCAGAGGCTCTGCGCGGCGATTTTCTTCATGCTGACGGGTACATCAGAACTGCAGGATCAGGGTTTTCAGTGGTGGCTTGCCATCCTGTGATGGGAAGTCACTGGCCGGTGGCAGCACCTGCCAGCCACGTACTGGGCGACCGAGTTTTTCCGCACAGCGCAGCACCTGCTCACGCCAATCGGCCAGGGCAACTTTCGCCAGGTTGTTGCAGCAGATCAGCACGCCATTATCGGCGGTGGCGAGAATTGCTGGTTTGAGCAGGCTCTGGTAATCGCGCAGCAGGTCGACGGTGCCGAAAGCACTTTTGGCCCAGGCCGGCGGGTCGAGCAGCACCAGATCGAACTGACGTTGCTCAAGGCGCGGATAGTGCGGCAGCTTCTGCCCGCGCCGCACATTGATCGGCAGGCCAGCCAGTTGGCGAATTGCCGGGAAGTAATCCGATTGCACAAATTGCATAGGAAGCAGCTGCGGATTGAGCTGACCATTCTCGCGACCGACCGCCAGGTTGCCTTCGGCAAAATCCAGATTGAGCACCTCGCTGGCCCCGCCAGCAGCTGCACTCAAACCGACGCCACAGGTGTAGGCGAACAGGTTGAGCACGGATTTGCCGGCACTGTGTGCTTTGACCCAGCCGCGGGCGTTGCGCAGGTCGAGAAACAGCAAGGGGTCCTGTCCGGCATGGCGGCCGCGCACGCGGTAATTGAGGCCCCATTCATGGCCGATCAGGTCTTCCAAGGCCGTTGGCTCGGCTTGATAGACCGCGTCGCTGCGGTCGATACGCGAGTTGCCTTGGGCGCGATCGTTGTACACCAGCAGCAGTGGGATGCTGAGGTGGGTTTGGCATTGCTCGGCCAATTGCAGCAGTTCGTCACGACTCAGGCTCTGGTGGAAGCTCTGTACCAGCAGTTGCGGGCCATAACGGTCGATGGTCAGGCCGCCGGCGCCTTCCTGGCTGCCATGAAACAGGCGATAGCAGTCGGTGCCTTGCTGATGCAGTTCAGCCAGCAGGTCGTGACGGTTATGCAGGGCGGCGCGCAGCGCCTGATCGAGAGAGGGCATGCGCGGCGACTCGAAAAAGGAGGGCACGCAGTTTATCAAGATTCACCTGCCGGGACGCAGGCTCGGCAAAAACAGCAAGGGCACCCTAAGGTGCCCTTTAATTTGCGAGTGTTACTTGATCAGACGATGCGGTTAACGCCCGTGCGGTCAGCGCCATCAGCGGCTACGCGGTTGCCGCCCGTGCGGTCAGCGCCATCAGCGGCTACGCGGTTGCCGCCCGTGCGGTCAGCGCCATCAGCAGCGACGCGGTTGCCACCCGTGCGGTCAGCGCCATCAGCAGCGACGCGGTTGCCGCCTGTGCGGTCAGCGCCGTCAGCAGCGATGCGGTTACCGCTGGTGCGATCTGCACCGTCTTCGGCGATACGGTGGATGCTGGTACGGTCAAAACCATCAGCAGCGATGCGATTGCTCAAGGTACGTTCTGCGCCGTCTGCGGCGAAAACATTGCTGGTCAGGCTGGCGGCAAGCAGGGAAGCGATCAGGTACTTGTTCATTTGGGTGTCCTCGGAAGAGTGGGGTAAGTGGCTACGGGGCTCATGTTGCGCCGCAGCCCGACTCTTGAGAAACGCAGGCGGTCAATAGCAATCATCATTGCTGTCGATGGCAAATAAAAAAGCCGGCCTTCTGATTGATGGGGCCGGCTTTTTCTAGCTACAGCTGAGCGGTGTTATCAGTCTCGTTCGATAGCCAGTGCCACGCCTTGACCACCGCCGATGCACAGGGTGGCGAGGCCTTTCTTGGCGTCGCGCTTGATCATCTCATGCAGCAGGGTCACCAGCACGCGGCAGCCAGAGCCGCCAATCGGATGGCCGAGAGCGATGGCGCCGCCGTTGACGTTGACCTTGCTGGCATCCCAGCCCAGCTCCTTGCCGACTGCCAGGGCCTGCGCGGCAAAGGCTTCGTTGGCTTCAATCAAATCCAAGTCACTCAGCTGCCAGCCGGCCTTGGCCAGGCAGCGCTGGGTGGCACCGACCGGGCCGATACCCATGATCGTCGGATCGACACCGGCATTGGCATAGCTGGCGATCTTGGCCAGTACCGGCAGGCCGAGGGCCTGCGCTTTGGCGGCGCTCATCAGCAGCACGGCGGAAGCGCCGTCGTTAAGGCTGGAGGCGTTGCCGGCGGTGACGCTGCCGTCTTTCTTGAATGCGGGCTTCAGCTTACCCAAGGATTCTGCTGTGGTGCCGGCGCGTGGCTGCTCGTCAGTGGTGAAGGCCACTGGCTCGCCTTTGCGCTGCGGAATCAGGATTGGGGTGATTTCATCGACGAAGCGCCCGGCTTCGATGGCGGCCACGGCTTTTTGCTGTGAGGCGGCGGCGAAGGCGTCCTGCGCTTCACGGCTGATGCCGTACTTGTCGACCAGATTCTCAGCGGTGATGCCCATGTGGTAGTCGTTGAAGGCGTCCCACAGGCCGTCAGTGATCATGCTGTCGACCAGCTTGGCGTGGCCCATACGCAGACCGGTTCGTGCACCAGGCATGACATAGGGGGCCAGGCTCATGTTTTCCATGCCGCCGGCGATGATCACCTCGGCGTCGCCGCAACGGATCGCCTGGGCACCCAGGTGCAGGGCTTTCAGGCCCGAGCCGCAGACCTTGTTCAGGGTCAGCGCTGGCACGGCGTGGGGCAGGCCAGCGAGGATTGCTGCCTGACGCGCCGGGTTCTGCCCGCTGCCGGCGGTCAGCACCTGGCCGAGGATCACTTCGTCGACCTGCGCGCCGTCCAGGCCGGTTTGTTCCAGCAGGCGGCGGATTACCGCTGCGCCCAGTTCAGGGGCTGGGATAGTCGCCAGTGAACCCTGAAAACTGCCGATAGCGGTGCGGGTGGCGGCAACGATGACGACGTCTTGCATAACGCGATCCTCACAAATGACAGGCGCGGCGGGCCGCGAAAGGTCGCTATGGTGGCACAGCGGCTTTGTTTACGGCCAGCGTGCGAACCGACCGGTCAGCGTGGTGGCAGGTTCAGGCGTTTGCGCGCGCGGTGGATCGCACCGCCGCGTACCGCCCAGCGCAGCACGGGGGCCAGGCTGTGTACGCCGGCGTGGATCACCCGGCTACGCGACGGGCTGATCTGCTGACCGAGCATCTGCTGCGCCCAATCTGGCAGCAGGTCGATGCCAGCCTGCATCAGCAGCTTGGCCGCCGGGGCGGCGAGGGCGCTGGGTGCCGGGGCGTTGAGCAGAATGCGCAGGATTTCCAGCGAGCGTTCATCACAGAGCAGCTCGGGGCGCACAGCTGCCAGGTAGGCGGCGACCTCGGCGCGTGAGCGCGGCACCTGGGTCGCACCCAGGCGTTCAGCGATCAAGGCGATTTCCGCGTAGTAACGGTCCTGATCGGTATCGCTCAGTTGTGGGTTGCGGTAACGCAGGTGGGCCTGGAGAAAACTGTACACCTCGGCCACATGCACCCAGGTCAGCAGCGCCGGGTCACTGGCGGCATAGGCGCGACCGTCCGGTGCGGTACCCGTGACCTTGAGGTGAATGGTTCTGACCTTGTCGATCAGCCAGTCGGCATCGGCGCGCGAGCCGTAGGTGGTGCCAGATATAAACTGCCCGGTGCGACGCAGGCGGCCAAGCAGGTCCTCACGAAAATTCGAGTGATCCCACACCCCGGCTAATGCCAGCGGATGCAGGGCTTGCAAGAGCAGGGCGCTGATGCCGCCGATCAGCATGCTGGTGAAGTCGCCATGTACCTGCCAGCTCACCGAGTCGGGGCCGAACAGGCCGGGGTCGTCCTGGGGCTTTTCGAAGTCGATTTGCCCCAAGGCGACACCGCTGAGACTAAGAACTTGGCTTTCGATACGGCGGCGAAGAAATTCCATGGAATGGTGGGTTCGTTTACTGGTGTAGGGTGGATATCCGCCGCGCGGTGCCTTAGGTGGATGAACAGCGCGTCAGCTACGCGCCTCGATCCACCCTACATCTTAGCTATCGGTTCAGGCGTTGCTCGATCAGCCCATCCACCACGCTGGGGTCGGCCAGGGTCGAGGTGTCACCCATGTTATCCAGCTCGTTGCAGGCGATCTTGCGCAGGATGCGCCGCATGATCTTGCCTGAGCGGGTTTTCGGCAGGCCCGGCGCCCACTGGATCAGTTCCGGTTTGGCGAAGCTGCCGATTTCCTTGCCGACCAGGGCCAGCAGTTCCTGCTTCAGCGCATCGTTTATTTCCACGCCGTTCATCGGTGTGACGAAGGCATAGATGCCCTGGCCTTTGAGGTCGTGCGGGTAACCGACCACGGCGGCTTCGGCCACGGCGTCATGCAGCACCAGGGCGCTTTCCACCTCGGCGGTGCCGATGCGGTGGCCGGAGACGTTGATCACATCATCCACCCGCCCGGTGATCCAGTAGTAACCGTCCTCGTCGCGGCGCGCGCCGTCGCCGCTGAAGTAGTAGCCGGGGTAGGGCTTGAGGTAGGTATCGATCATCCGCTGATGGTCGCCGTAAACGCTGCGAATCTGGCTTGGCCAGCTGTCCTTGATCGCCAATACGCCGCTGCCAGGGCCGTCGATCTCCTTGCCCTGTTCATCCAGCAGCACCGGCTGCACGCCAAAGAACGGCCGGGTCGCCGAGCCGGGTTTGAGGTCGGTGGCGCCGGGTAGCGGAGTGATCAGAATGGCGCCGGTTTCGGTCTGCCACCAGGTGTCGACGATCGGGCAGCGGCGTTCGCCGACCACGTTGTAATACCACTCCCAGGCTTCCGGGTTGATCGGCTCGCCGACGCTGCCGAGCAGGCGCAGGCTGGTGCGCTCGGTGCATTCGACTGGGCCGGTGCCCTCACGCATCAGCGCGCGCAGGGCGGTAGGCGCGGTGTAGAAGATATTCACCTGGTGCTTGTCGATCACCTGCCAGAAGCGCGAGGCCGTCGGGTAGTTGGGCACGCCTTCGAAGATCAGGCTGGTGGCGCCGTTGGCCAGCGGGCCGTAGACGATATAACTGTGCCCGGTGACCCAGCCGACGTCAGCGGTGCACCAGTAGATATCGCCTTCGTGGTAGTCGAACACATACTTGTGAGTCATCGCCGCCATCAGCAGATAGCCGCCAGTGCTGTGCAGCACGCCCTTGGGTTTGCCGGTGGAGCCGGAGGTGTAGAGGATAAACAGCGGGTCCTCGGCGTCCATCGGCTCTGGTGGGCAGTTGCCGTCCGCGTCGCGCAGGGCTTCGTGGTACCAGATATCGCGGCCTTCCACCCAATCGATCCCGCCCTGTGTGCGTTCAACCACCACCACCGTGCTGACAGCGGGGCAGCTATGCAGTGCCTTGTCGACGTTGGCCTTGAGCGCCACGTACTTGCCGCCGCGCACGCCTTCATCGGCAGTAATCACCGTGCGGCAATCGGCATCGAGAATGCGGTCACGCAAGGCATCCGGAGAGAAACCGCCAAACACCACTGAATGCACCGCGCCGATGCGCGCGCAGGCGAGCATGGCGTAGGTGGCTTCGGGGATCATCGGCATGTAGATGCACACCCGGTCGCCCTTTTTCACCCCGCGGCTCTTCAGCACGTTGGCCAGGCGGCTGACGTTGTGGTGCAGCTTCTTGTAGGTGATGTGCGCCGATTCGCTGGGGTTGTCGCCTTCCCAGATCAGCGCGATCTGCTCGCTGCGCTTTTCCAGGTGGCGGTCAATGCAGTTGTGGCTGACGTTCAACTGGCCACCCTTGAACCAGGAACCCTGGCCGCTGAGCAGGTCGCCCTGCTGCACGCTGCTCCAGGGTTTGCTCCAGTCGAGAAAGGCCTTGGCCTGTTCGGCCCAGAAGGTTTCCGGCTGCTCGAGCGATTGCTGGTAAAGGCGCAGGTAGTCGTCGTTGTCCAGGTGAGCGCGTTGGCGCACGGCGTCGGGCACGGGGTGGCGTGTGATGTCGAACATGGCGGGTCCTTGTTGTTGTGTTCCGCGATATCCGCAAGGGTGAACCAAGCGGGTGCTTGGTTCAAGTGGTGTGGCCGCTTAGGGCGGTGAGTCTGGCGCAAGGTAGGGGCTGGGGTACTCCAGTTGCAGGGCGACCAGTCGCGCAGTCGCGGTGCCGTGACGGCTGGCGATATTCTCCAGGGCCTGCTGCAGGGCATGGCTCGCCGGCCCGTTGGTGATAGTGAGGCTATGCATATTCGGATCGCTGTACGCCCGGTCAGGGATCAGGCGCAGGCCGCTGCGCGTTAGCAGCGGCACGGTGGCGATGCTCAGCGCCTGTGAGCGGTAGGTGCGCGCGTGGGCATCGGCCGTCAGTGCGAGGGTGATTTCGTCGATCCCGGCACGCACGGGGATGGCCAGCGTTTCATGGTTCCAGAATGCCAGCCAGTTACCTGCCAGGGTCTGGTAGTCAGCGCGGTTTAGGGTGAAGGGGCGGCTGTCGTGGGCGGCTGACCAGTCGGACATACCCAGTTCATCGGCCAGCTGCTGCGCTTGTGTAGGCCCGGCAATGGCCTCGACCAGTGCCAGGGATACCGGCATGGCGGCGCTGACTCCCGAGCTGCTGATCACCGGGCCATCGACCACATAGCGGCGCTGCTCCAGCCATTGAGTCTGTGGAAATTGTGCGCGGCGTTCGCTGGCCGAGTACCAATGCCCGGTGGCGCGCCGGCCGTCGAGCAGGCCGGCGTGAGCCAGGCTGAATACGCCGTCGCAGATGCCCAGCACAGTTGCGCCCTTGCTCGCCTGCGCGCGAATCCAGGTGAGCAGGCGCGCATCGTCGTTGTGGTGAGTCGCCGCGACGATCAGATAGTCGGCACCCTGCGGATAACGTGCATCGAACTCGGCCGTGCTGGCGTCGGCGGCAAAACTCAACGCAGGCAGCATCTTGATGCGGCCTGGTTCAGGGGCGACGGCCAGCACCTCGGCGATAGCGGCGCGTTTGAGAATCCCGTAGGGCACCACAAAGTCGACCAGTTCGGTCATGCGGTTCTCGCCCAGCACGGCAATCACTGGGCGGTCGCGGCCGTGACGGGGCACATAGGCGGCGATGACTTCGTCGCTGATCGGTGGTGGTGTTGCGGCAAACAGACCGTTTGTGTCGAGCAATAGGCTGAGGCACAGGCTGAGCAGCAGAAGGCGAGTAGGCATGAGTAGTCTCCAGTCGAGGTATGAGTCTCGCCTGCGTGTGCCTGGCAGTAATGCCACTGTTGAGTGAATATCTGCCAGCGCTGAACGCTCGCGCGTCTGTGAAGAGGTGCCAAGGATGATTGATATGCGTGAATTCCCCCTGCCGCCATCCGCTGATCTGCAGGATGTTCTGCTGCTGGTCTTCGACAATTTCCAGCTGCTTGATGCCAGTGGGCCGCTGGAGGTCTTTGCTGTGGCCAATGATCGTCTGGCGGCTGCCGGTTTGCCGCCGCGCTATCGCCTGCACCTGGTTTCGCAGCACGGTGGCGAGGTGCGTGCGTCAGCGGGTGTGGTGTTGCTGACCGAGCCTTTGCCCGCGGTTGCTCAGCTGGCGGGGCGACGCTGCTGGTGGCCGGCGGTTTCGGCGTGATGCAAGCGCTGGCAGGTGGGCAACTGGCCGCCTGGTTGCGCCAGGCCGCCGAGCACTTGGCACGCTGTTGCTCTGTGTGCACCGGTGCATTTCTATTGGGTCAGGCCGGGCTGCTGGATGGCCGTATGGCGGTTACCCATTGGCGCTATGTCGAGTTATTGCAGCGCAGCTTTGCGCGTATCGATGTATGCGCCGACGCGCTTTTTATCAAGGATGGCCGCTGTTATAGCTCGGCCGGTGTGAGCGCCGGAATTGACTTGTGCCTGGCGCTGGTCGAGGAAGATTGCGGGCCGACAATGGCCTTGGACGTGGCGAAGGATCTGGTGCTGCCGCTCAGACGCAGCGGCGGGCAACGTCAGTTCAGTGCCGAGTTGCTGGCGCAGACCGGGGCACCCGGCGGCCTGGCAGCAAGCCTCAAGCAATGGTTGCAGCCCAGGCTGCAACAGCGGTTGGATAACGAGGCCATCGCGGCGGGGCTGGCGCTGTCGGTGCGTACGTTGCACCGCCGTTGTCGTGAGGAACTGCAGATGACGCCAGGGCATTATCTGCAGCAGCTGCGCCTGGAGGCCGCCTGCCGTCAGTTGGAGCAGGGCGCACGCTCACTCAAGCGCGTAGCGCAGCAGTGCGGCTTTGTGTCGTTGTACAACCTACGGCGTGGCTTCAGTCAGCAGTTAGGGATTACCCCGGATGAATATCGTCAGCGTTTCTGCCGCAGCTGAGAGCCCGCTCAAGGTCTGCTGCACGTCGTGCATGCTGCGTTTAAAACAGGCTCAGAATGCTCATTTACAACACGTAAACTCTGCTTCTTCGCCTGTTTGACCAGCCGCAGGCTGTTAGTCGCGTCTGGCACACCTCGAGCTCGCCAGACGTTGAACAGATTCTGAGCGTGCCGTTAGCCGCGATGCCGCTCGCGGAAGTGCTGGATCAGACCCTGGGTTGAAGCATCGCTGGCTGGCTCGTCGAGTTGACCGGTGAGGCGCTGGTAAACGCCCAAGCCGAGTTCCTTGCCCAGTTCGACGCCCCACTGATCAAAGGCGTTAATGCCCCAGATGGCGCTTTGCACGAAGACCTTGTGCTCATACAGCGCTACTAAGGCACCCAGGTTGAACGGTCCGACCCGATTCAGCGCCAGGATGTTGCTCGGGCGGTTACCTGGGATCACCTTGTGTGGTGCCAGGCGTTGCACTTGCGCCTCATCCAGGCCTTTGGCGCGCAATTCGGCTTCGGCTTCGGCGCGGGTCTTGCCGTGCATCAGTGCCTGGCTCTGCGACAGGCAGTTGGCAAACAGCCACTGGTGATGGTCAGCCAGTGGGCTGAAGCTGTTGACCGGGACGATAAAGTCCGCGGGGATCAGTTCGGTGCCCTGGTGCAGCAACTGGTGATACGCGTGTTGGCCGTTACAGCCCACACCGCCCCAGATTACCGGGCCGGTGCTGAAATCCACGGGGCTGCCGTCCTGACGTACGCTCTTGCCGTTGGATTCCATGTCCAGCTGCTGCAGGTGCTTGGTGAAGTTACGCAGGTAATGGTCGTAAGGCAGGATCGCCTGGCTTTTCGCGCCCCAGAAGTTGCCGTACCAGATACCCAGCAGGGCCATCAGCACCGGCATGTTCTCGGCCAGCGGTGCTTGAGCGAAGTGCTGGTCCATGGCGTAGGCACCAGCCAGCAGTTCCTTGAAGTTGGAGATGCCGATGGCCAATGCAATCGGCAGTCCGATGGCCGACCACAGTGAATAACGGCCGCCGACCCAGTCCCACATCGGGAAGATATTTTCCGCCTTGATACCGAATTCGATGGCCGCCTTCTGGTTACTGGTCACCGCAATAAAGTGCTTGTGCAGTTCGGCTTCCGGGCCGCCCAGGGCCAGGTACCAGTCGCGGGCGGCCAGGGCGTTTTTCAGGGTTTCCAGGGTGCCGAACGACTTGGACGAAACGATAAACAGCGTGGTCTGCGGGTTCAGGCGTGCGGTCAGTTCGCGGAATTCGCTGCCGTCGATATTTGCCAGGTAATGGCAACGCACGCCACGCTGAGTAAAGGGGCGTAGCGCTTCGGACACCAATTGCGGGCCGAGGAATGAACCGCCGATACCGATATTCACGACTTCGGTGATCGGCTTGTCGCTGTAGCCGCGCCATAGCCCGCTGTGGATGCGGCTGACCAGTTCAGTCATCTGGTTGAGTACACGATGAACCTGGGGAATCAGGTCAACGCCGTCGAGCTTCAGGCTACGGCCAATCGGGCTGCGTAAGGCCGTGTGTAAAGCGGCGCGGCCTTCCGAAGCATTGACTTTTTCGCCTTTGAACAGCGCCTGGATGGATTCGCTCAGGCGGCACTGTTCTGCCAGTTGCATCAGGAGTTGCAGCGTTGTGTCAGTGATCAGATTTTTGGAGTAGTCCAGCAGCAATCCGCAGCCGCTCAGGGAGAATCGTGCAAAGCGTTGTGGGTCATTGGCAAAGGCTTCGCGCATGCTGAAGTCATGCATCTGCTCACGGTGATTGCGCAGCGCCTGCCAGGCGGGCAGGGTGGTGACATCATGCGGCTGCTGGTAGTAAGCCATTGGTGCGTGTTCCTTTCCTGGGTGCGGCTAATCAATGATGCAAAAAGGCCCGGAGTGATCCGGGCCTTGAGTGTAACTGGCAGGCGCGTAGCAAGCACCTGCGTACTGATTCAGATGGGGGTGTCGATGTTGAATGCCAGGTTGTCGATCAACCGGGTGCTGCCAATAAAGGCGGCCACCAGAATCACCAGTTGCTGATCGTCCATTGTGGCTGGGCGTAGGCCGTTGGCTTCACGCACTTCCAAGTAGTCAGGGCGAAAGCCGGCGCTACTGTGCTGTGCCTGTGCGGCATGAATCAGCTTGGCATAGTCACGTTCGCCCGCCTGGATGGCGTCGGCCATCTCGCGCAGGGTGCGGTATAGCACGGGGGCGGCGGCACGTTGTTCGGCGCTCAGGTAACCGTTACGCGAAGACAGTGCCAGGCCGTCTTCGGCGCGTACGGTGGGCTCACCGATAATCTGGATCGGCATATTCAGGTCGCGTACCAGGGTGCGGATCACCGCCAACTGCTGGAAGTCTTTCTGGCCAAAAATCGCCAGGTCCGGCTGCACCATGTTGAACAGCTTGCTGACCACAGTGGCGACCCCTTCGAAGTGCCCAGGGCGGCTGGCACCGCACAAGCCTTCGGACACACCGGGTACGCTGACACGGGTCTGGCCGTCCATGCCGCCGGGGTACATTTCCTCGACATCCGGGGTGAACAGCAGATGGCAGCCGGCCTCGACCAGCTTCTCCTGATCAGCGAGCAGGGTGCGCGGGTATTTGTCGAGGTCTTCGCTGGGGCCGAACTGCAACGGATTGACGAAAATGCTGGCGACCACGAAGTCGGCGCGCTGGGCGGCTTTTTCCACCAGTGCGGCGTGGCCTGCGTGCAGGTTGCCCATGGTCGGAACAAAGGCGATCTGTTTGCCTTCGGCGCGCGCCTGGGCGACAGCGGCGCGCAACTCGCGCACGCTTTTAACTGTGTTCATGCAGAAAATCCGTGTTCGGCTGCTGGGAAGCTCTGGTCTTTGACCGCTTTGACATAAGCGCTGATGGCGTTCTGGATGCTGCTCTGGCCGGCCATGAAATTCTTCACGAACTTCGGCGTACGGCCACTCAGCGACAGCCCGAGCATGTCATGCAGCACCAGCACCTGGCCGTCGGTGGCCACTCCGGCGCCGATGCCGATCACGGGGATCTTCACCGCCTGGCTGATTTCCGCGGCCAGTTCACTGGGTACGCACTCGAGCAGCAGCATGGCGGCGCCGGCCTGTTCCAGCGCCATGGCGTCGGCGCGCATTTGCCGTGCCTGGGCTTCCTGGCGGCCCTGAACCTTATAACCGCCGAGGATATTGACCGCTTGAGGGGTGAGGCCGAGGTGGGCGCAGACCGGTACGCCGCGCTCCGCCAGTTGGCGAATCGGCTCAGCCAGCCAGGCTGCACCTTCCAGCTTGACCATATGGGCGCCGGCCTGCATCAGTGCTGCGCTATTATTCAGGGCCTGCTCAAGGGTGGCGTAAGCCATGAAGGGCAGGTCGGCGAGAATCAGTGCGCCCTGGTTGCCACGTTTGACGCTGGCGGTGTGGTACGCCATCTCGGCGACGGTAACGGGCAGCGTGCTGTCATGGCCTTGCAAGACCATGCCGAGGGAGTCGCCCACCAGCAGCACATCGACACCGGCCTGGCAGGCTGTCTGGGCGAACGTGGCGTCATAGCAGGTCAGCATGGCGATCTTCTCGCCGCTCTGCTTGAGGCTTTGCAGGGTGGTCAGGGTTACATCGGGCATGAAAACTGTCCTCACTCAGGCGTTCAGTCAGCAGTTGTGCTGCTTCAAGTTGGCCTGCATTGGCCTCGAATTGCACCGGTGCGGGGCAACGGGACGCCTATAGTCCTGATGGGGGGGCTCGAAGTCAATTGCAGGTGTTACCGGCTTGTTACTGGCGTTACCGCCAATGTGCCTGCCTGACGCTGAGGTTAGTGCTGCAGTTATGGCATGACTTGGCAGTCGCGGTTGGTCGGTTTCAGGCCTGCCCGTCTTCGCTGAGGCGTTCCAGCCCTGCATAAGGGCAGGCGTCAAGCAGCGCGCTCAGTGCGCGACCATCCGGCAGTTCCAGGTCAGGGGCAATGTCGGCCAGTGGATAGAGGACAAAGGCGCGTGCGTGCATATGGTAGTGCGGCACGATCAGGCGCGGTTCTTCAAACTGCTGATCGCCGAACAGCAGGATATCCAGGTCGAGCGTGCGCGGCCCCCAGCGTTCAGCCTTGCGCGTACGGCCCTGTTCCAGTTCGATGGCCTGCAGCGCATCCAGCAGGGCCAGTGGGCTGAGTGTGGTGTCCAGCGCGGCAACGGCATTTACATAGCGCGGCTGATCCGCCGGCCCCAGCGGGTCACTGGCATAAAAGGAGGATTGCGCAACCAGCTGCGTTTGCGGCAGCGCGGCCAGAGCGGTCAGGGCGCTGCGTAGCTGAGCGACCGGGGTGGCCAGGTTGCTGCCCAGGCCGATGTAAACGCGTGTCATCATTCACCTGCGGCAGGACTGCCAGCATCACTGGCGGGGCCACGTTTGCGCTTGCTGTTACTGCGTTTGCGCTTGCGTGGCGCGCCCGGGGCATCGTCCTTGCTGCTGAGGTCGCGAATCATGTTGCGTCGCTCGCTGTCACTGACGTCTTGATAGCGGGTCCACCAGTCACCCAGGCCGCCAGTTTCTTCACCGGCGCTTTCGCGCAGCAGGAGGAAGTCGTAACCGGCACGGAAGCGTGGATTTTCCAGGAGCGTGTCGGCGCGTTTGCCGCTGCGACGTGGCAGGCGTTCCTGCATATCCCAGATTTCACGGATCGGCATGGTAAAGCGCTTGGGCACAGCGATGCGTTGGCATTGCTCGCTGATCAACTCGTGGGCGGCTTCCTGCATGGCCGGGATCGGCGGCATGCCGCGATCCTGCAACTTGATCACGCGTGCCGGCAGCGCAGGCCAGAGCAGCGCCGCAAGGAGGAAGGCTGGGGTGACGGTCTTGCCTTGGTGGATACGCAGATCGGTGTTGTCCAAGGCGTTGCGGATCAGTTGATCGGTGTAGTCCGGATTGTGCTTCAACGCCTCGGCGCTGGCCGGGAACAGCTGGCCGAACAGGCCGTAATCTACCAGCAGTTCGTAGGTGTACACCGCATAACCGGCGAGAAACAATTTGAGCACTTCATCGAACAGGCGTGCCGCGGGAATTCCGCCGAGCAGCGGGGCCAGTTTGTAGATCGGCGCGGCGCTGTGTTTCTCGATGTCGAAATCCAGCTTGGCGGCAAAACGCACCGCACGCAGCATGCGCACCGGGTCTTCCTGGTAGCGCTGGGTCGGGTCACCGATCAGGCGGATCAGGTGGTTGCGAATGTCGTGCACGCCATTGGCGTAATCGAGGATACGCTCGGTGCTGGGGTCGTAATACAGCGCATTGATAGTGAAGTCTCGGCGCTGAGCGTCGTCTTCCAGGCTGCCGTAAACGTTGTCACGCAGAATGCGCCCGCTCTCGTTGCGCGAGGCCAGGTTGCTGTTCTCTTCTTCCTCGCCTTGCGGATGGTTGGCGCGGAAGGTGGCGACTTCGATGATCTCGCGACCGAAATGCACATGAACGAGCTTGAAGCGTCGGCCGATTACTCGGGCGTTACGGAATTCGGCCCGCACTTGCTCAGGCGTGGCGCTGGTGGCCACGTCGAAATCCTTGGGTTCGATGTCCAGCAGCAGGTCACGCACGCAACCGCCAACCAGATATGCCTGGTAACCGGCCTGCTGCAGGCGCTCGACCACACTGATGGCGTAGCGGCTGATTTCACCGCGTTCAATCGGGTGCTGGCTGCTGCTCAGCACTTCAGGCGTGCTGTGTGAGTGGTTGCCACGGCGGGCAGGGGTACGAAAGGACTTGAACAGCTTTTTCAGCATGGGAGGCACTGTTTGACTAAATGACTGGCCAGAGTATATGCCGGCCGCAGGAGTGGCGCGGATTCTAGCATTGAGTCAGGGATTGATGCAGGAAACGAAAGTAAAGGCTTGCAGGCGGGGGATTTGAAGCTACTGGGGGAGCCGAGGCTCCCCCCCAAATTGGTGCGTGCTCTGTTTTTATTATTATGGCGGGCTTGTTGTTTTTGTTGATTTGCCCGTTCCATCCAGTCAAGGACTTTTGGAAAACTTCCCAAGCTGGGAATCAAGAGCAAACGGATTTCTTTGGATGCTGACGCTGCCATGATCACACAGTGACCCAACCAGTTCTGGCGCTGCCTTGGGGCAGTTTTATAGTTCTCGGCCTGGTTTTGGGGCGAACCCCAAAGGCAATTCCTTTCCAAAAGAATCAGTTAGCTGCGCCTCCGCGTTGTTGTTTTTATTGTGCTGGAGTCGATACGTCTTATTTTTATTAGGTTTGAAGCGTGCTTGTTATTGTTGTTGTGCCAGCAATAAAGCAGAACCCATGCCACTTTGTGAAAACCCTTTTAAAACAAGGGTTTGATAGATTCAGTGGGTGGTGGAATGGTATAAAAAAGCCGGGTTCTCGTTACCATAAGACCCGGCTTTTGTTACTAAGTGTTGAATGGGTAACAGACTGCGGAACCTCTTGCGCGCACATCTGTCACCCTCGCGCAGGGCTCTAGCCTGCAGTTGCGCCCGAGGATTTGCGCCGTGGGATACCCAGACGCTGGCGGCGTTCCCACAAGCATTTGCGGCTGATGCCGAGTTTACGTGCCAGTTCGGTCTCGGTCATGTGGTCCTGGTGTTCCAGAACGAAGTGCTGAAAGTAGTCTTCCAGGGACAGGTCTTCGGTCGGTTCGCTCGGTTCATGGCCCAGGCCGTTGCTCTGGGCAGGCAGACCGGTGAAGTCGTCTTCCAGATCATCCAGCTCGATATCGATGCCCAGCAGTTCGGCCGAGATGCTGTTGCCTTCACACAGAATTACCGCGCGCTCAATGGCGTTTTCCAGCTCACGCACGTTACCCGGCCAGGGGTAATGGCGGATGGCCTGTTCGGCGTCGTTGGCAAAGCTCAGGTCGAGGCGACCCTGGCGGCTGCTCTGGCGAATCAGGAAGGCGTGGGCGATTTCGATCACGTCGGCCCCACGCTCGCGCAGTGGCGGCAGTTTCAGAGCGATTACGTGCAGGCGGTAATACAGATCCTCACGGAACTGGCCGATCTTCGACAGGGTTTTCAGGTCGCGGTGGGTCGCGGCGATCAGGCGCACATCGACTTTCTGTGATTGCACCGAGCCAACCCGGCGAATCTCGCCTTCCTGCAGTACACGCAACAGACGCGCCTGAGCTTCCAGGGGCAGTTCACCGATTTCATCAAGGAACAGGGTGCCACCGTCAGCGGCTTCTACTAGACCAGCACGGCCAGCGCTGGCACCGGTAAAGGCCCCTTTCTCGTGGCCGAACAGTTCGGATTCGATCAGCGATTCCGGGATGGCGGCGCAGTTCACTGAAATCAGCGGCGCTTTGGCGCGGCGTGAGAGGTTGTGCAGGGCACGGGCGACCAGCTCTTTACCGGTGCCGGACTCACCCTGGATCAGCACGTTGGAGTCGGTGGGCGCGACCTTGCGAATCTTGCTGTACATCTCCTGCATGGCTGCGCAGGAACCGATGATGCCGATTTCGCCATTGCTGTTGTCCACCACCTTGTCGGCGCTGGCTTTCGCCGTGCCGGCTGCGGGGGTGGGCGCACTCTTGGCCTGCTGGTGATCGCGCAGAATGCGCGCCACAGCCTGGAGCATTTCGTCGTGGTCGAAGGGTTTGGCGATGTAATCCACCGCGCCCATCTTCATCGAGTCGACCGCCGAGCGCAGGCTGGCGTAACTGGTCATGATCAGCACCGGGGTGCCTTGGCCGAGCTTGATCAGCTCGGTGCCGGGCGCGCCCGGTAGGCGCAGGTCGCTGACGATCAGGTCGAAGCTGGGGATGCTGAAGCGCTCTTGCGCTTCCTGCACCGAGCCCGCTTCGCTGACTTCGTATTGGTTACGTTCCAGCAGGCGACGCAAGGCAGAGCGGATAATGGTTTCGTCTTCGACGATCAAAATATGAGGCATCAATTCGTTCTCTCGACAGTCTCAGGGCGCAGCGCCGGGCAAAGAGCCCTGGCCTGCATGCGCGCGGGTAGCTGGTTTAAGTCGCTATGGACGTCGCCTCGACATGCCTAGGCAGGCTGACCCTAATGCGGGTGCCGCGATGAAGCTCGGGGTCTGCCGGGCTGTCGATTGTTATCTGTCCATAATGCTCTTCCACGATCGAATAGACCAGTGCAAGGCCCAGTCCCGTACCTTTGCCCGGGTCCTTGGTGGTGAAGAAAGGTTCGAACAAGCGGTCGATGATTGCCTTGGGAATACCACTGCCTTCGTCCTCGACGATCAGATCGACGGTGTGCTCGAAACGTTCGCTTTTGACCCGGATCGCGCTGCCAGGCGGTGAGGCATCGCGTGCGTTCGACAGCAGGTTGATCAGCACCTGGGCCAAGCGCTGAGGGTCGCCCACCACCCAGTGGTCGGAGTCGCAGAGGTTGAAGAACTGCACTTCAACGCTGCGCCGGTTGAGTGCCAGCAGGGCGATGGCGTCCTGGGCGACCTGGGCCAGGCACACCGGCTCCTCGCTGTTCTGGTGGCTGCCGGAATGGGCAAAGCTCATCAGTGACTGGACGATGCGCGACACGCGTTTGGTCTGCTCAATGATCTGTTCGCTGATCTCGGTCAGCTCGCTGTCACCTTCGCGTTCTTCGCGCAGGTTTTGCGCCAGGCAGGCGATGCCGGTGATCGGGTTGCCGATCTCGTGCGCCACCCCGGCGGCCAGGCGACCGATGGAAGCCAGGCGCTCGGAGTGCACCAGCTTGTCTTCGAGCATCTGCGTTTCGGTGAGGTCTTCAACCAGCAGCACCAGACCACTGTTACCGGGCGCCAGGGGCTCGTCGATGGCCGCCTTGTGCAGGTTGAGCCAGCGCGTCTGGCCGTCGAGGGCCAGGCGCTGTTTGTGCAGGTGCTCGTCGGGCAATTCGATAAACCGCTCCAGCAAGCCGCGCCACGGCTCGCCCAGGGTATTCAGGCGCGAGCCGACGACGCGCTGCGCGGGAATTTCGGTGAGTTCTTCCATGGCCTTGTTCCACATCAGTATTTCCTGATCCTTGGCCAGCGAGCAGACGCCCATTGGCAATTCCTGCAGGGTCTGGCGGTGGTAGCGGCGCAGGGTATCGAGTTCGGCGGCGAGACCGGTGAGGCGCGAGTGGTAGTCCTCCAGGCGGTTCTCGATAAAGTGGATATCCTCGGAGACATAGGTTTCACTGCCGGCTTTATAAGGCAGGAAGGTCTCGACGATGTCCTGGGCCACGCTGGGGCCCATCAGCCCGGAGAGGTTGGCCTCGATGCGGTCGCGCAGGCGGCGCAGGGCGTAGGGTCGGCCTTCATCGAACGGTAGGTGCAGGTCGCGCAGGGCCTGCTCGACTTCATGCTGGGCGGTTTTGGCCCCCAGGGGTTTGGCCAACTGTGCGGCAAATTCCTGGGGCGAGGCGGCCAGCAGCTCGCGACGTTGCGGGCGGCGTACGTTATCAACGGCGCAGGCTTCTGCGGCGCTTTTTTCTTCCGGGCTGGCTTCGGTAAATACCGATACCAGGGTGAATACCAGTATGTTGGCCGCCAGCGAGCCGATGGCGGCCAGGTGCCAGCTGCTGTCATCCAGAACGTAAATGATATTGAACCAGGGTAGGTAGAAACCCTGCAGGTTGCCGAGCATCGGCAGCAGCATGCTGACCACCCACACCCCGATTCCTGCCAGCAAACCGGCAATAAAGCCCCTGCGATTGGCCGTCGACCAGTACAGCACCGACAGTACGCCGGGGAGAAACTGCAGAGTGGCGACGAAGGCAACGATGCCCAGGTTGGCCAGGTCCTGTTCGGCGCCTAGTAATAGATAGAAGCCGTAACCGGCCATGATGATCAGCAGGATCAGCGCGCGACGCGTCCATTTCAGCCAGCGGTAGATATTGCCTTCCGAGGGTGGCTGATAAAGGGGCAGCACCACATGGTTAAGCACCATGCCGGACAGCGCCAGGGTCGAGACGATGATCAACCCGCTGGAGGCCGACAGCCCGCCGACATAGGCGATCAGTGCCAGGGTCTGGCTATTGACCGCGATGCCGACGCCGAGGGTGAAGTATTCCGGGTTGGTGGTGGCGCCCAGTTTCAGCCCAGCCCAGAGGATCAGTGGCACCGCCAGGCTCATCAGCAGCAGGAAGAATGGCAAGCCCCAGCTGGCGCTGACCATGGCGCGCGGGTTGAGGTTTTCGGTAAAGGTCATGTGGTACATGTGCGGCATGACGATGGCTGAGGCGAAAAACACCAGCAGCAGGGTGCGCCATGGGCCTTCCTGCAACGGCGTGTGCAGGCTGGTCAGCGACGACTGGTTCTGTACCAGCCAGGATTGCAGGTCCTGCGGGCCATCGAACACACCATACAGGGCATACAGGCCGATGGCGCTGATGGCTAGAAGTTTGACCACAGACTCGAAGGCGATGGCGAACACCAGGCCTTCGTGCTTCTCGCGGGTGGCGATATGCCGTGCGCCGAACAGTATGGTGAACAGAATGATCAGCCCGCAGTAGGCCAGCGCCACGCGCTCCTGCACCGGCTCGCGGGTGAGGATGCCGATGGAGTCCGCGACTGCCTGAATCTGCAGGGCCAGCAACGGTAACACGCCCACCAGCATGAACACGGTGCTCAGGGCACCAGCCCAGGTGCTGCGAAAGCGGAAGGCAAACAGGTCGGCCAGCGATGACAACTGATAGGTGCGGGTGATGCGCAGAATTGGGTAGAGCAGCACCGGTGCCAGCAGAAATGCCCCAGACACGCCCAGGTAACTGGCGAGAAAACCGTAGCCGTATTGGTAGGCCAGCCCAACGGTGCCATAGAAGGCCCAGGCACTGGCATAGACACCGAGCGACAGGGTGTAGGTCAGTGGGTGGCGGATCACCCAGCGTGGAATCAGGCCATGCTCACTGATCCAGGCCACACCGAACAGAATAAGAAGGTAGGCCGCGCTGATCAGAATCAGCTGGCTCAGGCTAAAGCTCGTCAGCATCGCGGTGGCTCTGAAGCGAATAAGGGTAAGGAGTGGTCATGTACGTCGTGCTGCCGCAGGTCAGAGCTCATCGGCATCACGCTGACTTTGAAGAATGAAGGTCACGACTATCAGGATCAGCCACAGCAGGTAGGGGCGGTACCAGGCCCCATTGGGGTCGATCCACCAGTCCATGATGGCCGGGGAAAACAGGTAGATCCCCACCACCAGGATCAGCACCAATCGATAGATATACATGCCGCATCTCTTCGTTTAATTGCCGGCGATGGTAACGGATGCATCGCGCTCTGCGTAGGCTGGCTGTTGGTCGGGCGGCATGGATATGTTGATGTAGGCTTGGATTTTTCTCATTAGTTGGTACTATCGTTCCACTTAATAAGAAAAACGCTGGAGATTGTCATGCGCCTTGCCCCGCTTTCCGTGCTTACCCTGTCTGTGCTGCTCGCCGCGTGCGGCGAAGAACCGGCCCCAGTGGCCAACCTGGATTTTCAGAAGAACCTGCAGACCCAACTGATCAAGGCCAAGCCCGGTACGGTGATCGAAATCCCGGCCGGCACTTACCAGCTGGACCGCAGCCTGAGCCTGAAAGTCAGTGGGGTAACCATCAAAGGTGCGGGCATGGACAAGACCATCCTCAACTTCAAAGGGCAGAAATCCGGTGCCGAGGGCCTGCTGGTGGATGCCTCGGATTTCACCATCGAAGACATTGCCTTCGAGGACACCAAAGGTGACTCGCTGAAAGTGGTGGGCGGCAAGAACATCATCATCCGCCGCGTGCGCACCGAATGGACCAATGGCCCGGCCACCGAGAACGGCGCCTACGGTATCTACCCGGTGCAGACCGAAAACACCCTGATCGACGGTGCGGTGGCCATCGGCGCATCGGATGCCGGCATCTATGTTGGCCAGTCGCGCAACGTCGTGGTGCGCAACAGTCGCGCCGAGCGCAACGTCGCCGGTATTGAGATCGAAAACACCATCGACGCCGACGTGTATGACAACGTCGCCACCGGTAATACCGGTGGCATTCTGGTGTTCAACATGCCCAACCTGCCGCAGGCCGGGCGGGTGACGCGGGTGTTCCGCAACAAGATCGAAGGTAACAATCACACCAACTTCGGCCACAAGGGCACACCGGTGGCCAGTGTGCCGGCAGGCTCCGGGGTGGTGATCAATTCCAACGATGATGTAGAGGTGTTCGACAACGACATTGGCGACCACAAGACCGCCAACGTGATCATCAGCAGCTACTTCAGTACCGGCTATACCGACCTCTCCACCGCCGAGAGTTTCGACCCCTACCCGGAAGGCATTCATATCCACGGCAACCGCTTTGGCCCCGGTGGCGACAGCCCGGATCACCTGGAGCTGAAAGCGCTGAAGGTCAGCCAGTTCGGTCTGAATGGCCGTCTGCCGGACATTCTCTGGGACGGCTACGTCAACCTCGACATCTTGGTGGATGGCAAGCTGCCGGCGGATCGGGCGATCTGCATCAATAACGGCGAGGCGGGGATGATCAACGTCGACGGGCCGAACAATTACAAGAACATCAGCACCGACATGACGCCTTATCGCTGCAGCCTGCCGCCGTTGCCGGCCGTCAAATTAGCCTCGGCTGAAGCCGGTCAGGGGGGCCTGATGCGTCGTCTGTTACTGGCAGCGCTGTTGCTCCTCGCCGGTTGCGAACAGCAACCGGCCCCGTTGTACCTGCCGCAAGGTGACAACTACCCGCAAACCCTCAGCGAGTGGGGCATGCTGCAGCGCGCCGATGGCTTTATCGCGCCGGTTGCCGAGGCTTTGCCCTACGACCTGAATACCCCGTTGTTCACCGACTATGCACACAAGCTGCGCACCGTCTGGATGCCGGCGGGTACAGCGGCGACCTATGCCGAGGCGCACTTCGATTACCCGGTCGGTACGGTGCTGAGCAAGACCTTCTACTATCCGAAGGACGCCCAGGGCCGCCTGCTGCTTAACGAGCAGGATGACCGCGACCCACAGCGCGGTTTGGAGCTGGCGCGGGTGCAGCTGATCGAGACACGTATCCTGCTCAAACAGCAGGACGGCTGGGTGGCGTTGCCCTATGTGTGGGATGAGCAACAACAGGAGGCCCATCTGGAATGGGCAGGTGATGGTCGCGAGTTGAGCCTGTTGGATGCCGAGGGCAAGACCCAAGCAGTGGCCTATCAGGTGCCGGACGCCAACCAGTGCGCCGGTTGCCATGAGGAAACCGCAGGGCAGGGCGTCAACCCGCTGGGGCCCAAGGCGCGGCACCTGAACAAGGACTTTGCCTACGCCGATGGCACCCGCAATCAGTTGCAGCACTGGCTGCAGCAAGGCCGTCTGCAGGGTGTGCCAGCCGAGTTGCAGGGCGTGCCGCAGAACGCGTTATGGCCGACGCCACGCGTTGGCGAAAGCCTGGAGAAGCAGGCGCGCAGTTACCTGGACGCCAACTGCAGCCACTGTCACAACCCCAAGGGACCGGGGCGTACCTCGGGCCTGCTGCTCGACCCGGCCACGGCCATCGGCATCAGTTATGGCTTGTGCAAGCAGCCGGTTGCTGCGGGTAAAGGCTCGGGTGATCGGCTGGTGGACATTCACCCGGGCCAGCCGGACAGGTCGGTGCTGCTGTTTCGCGTGGAAAGTGTCGACCCCAGCATCATGATGCCTGAGCTGGGCCGTTCCACCGTGCATGCTGAGGGCGTCGAGGTGCTGCAGCGCTGGATTGCCAGCCTGCAAGGGGATTGCTGAGGGGCTATTAGGTGTGGGTGGCGCTTCAGCGGCGAGCTGTTGTCGCGGCCAAAGCGGATCGCCGCCCGGCCCTCCCACGGATCTGGCGGTGTCATGAGATCAGTGCGCGACCTGTTTTCGTGCGCTGCGGCAGGTGTGGGGCATGGCTGGCCCTGTTGTGGTGCGCGTCAGTAGTGGGTGAATGCCCCAGGCCGCGCCAGTGCTGGCGTGGGCCGCTGGCATAAGTCTTGCGCTGCCTGGTTATCGCCCAGGCTCGCAGGAGGCCCGCTGTGTCGATTCATATCGCCTTGCACCATGTCAGCCACTATCGCTACGACCGCGCGGTCAATCTTGGCCCGCAGGTCGTGCGCCTGCGTCCTGCACCGCATAGCCGTACCCGGGTGCTGTCCTATGCGTTGAAGGTCGAGCCGGGCGAGCACTTTATCAACTGGCAGCAGGACCCTCAGGGTAACTACCTGGCGCGCTTGGTGTTCCCGGAGAAAACCCGCGAGCTGAAGATCGAGGTCGATCTGGTCGCCGAAATGTCGGTGTTCAACCCTTTCGATTTCTTCCTCGAACCCTACGCCGAGAAAATTCCCTTTGCCTACACCGCGGGCGAGCAGCTGGAGCTGGCGCCTTATTTGGTCAAGCTGCCGGCTGGCAAGCGGTTTGCCGAGTACCTGGCCAGCATCGAGCGCACGCCGCTGCCGAGCGTGGATTTTCTGGTGGCGCTGAATCAGCGCCTGTCCACCGATATCAGCTACCTGATCCGCCTGGAACCGGGCGTACAGACTCCGGAAGAAAGCCTGGCGAAAGGCTCCGGCTCCTGCCGTGATTCGGCCTGGCTGCTGGTGCAGTTGTTCCGCCACCTGGGTCTGGCGGCGCGCTTTGTTTCCGGCTACCTGATTCAGCTGAAAGCCGATGTTAAATCCCTCGACGGCCCGTCCGGCACCGAGGTGGATTTCACCGACCTGCATGCCTGGTGCGAGGTTTATCTGCCGGGCGCCGGCTGGATTGGCCTGGACCCGACCAGCGGCCTGTTCGCCGGTGAGGGCCATATTCCGCTGGCCTGCAGTCCTGAACCGTCCTCGGCGGCGCCGATCAGCGGCGGCGTGGATGAGAGCGAATGCGCGTTCAGCCACGAGATGTGGGTCGAGCGCATCTGGGAGGCGCCTCGGGTCAGCAAGCCTTACAGCGAGGCGCAGTGGCAGGCGATTGTCGGTCTCGGGCAGAAGATCGATGAGGATCTGCAAGCACAGGATGTGCGCCTGACCATGGGCGGCGAGCCGACCTTTGTTGCCCTGGACTACCCCGACGATGCGGAGTGGAACACCGCCGCCCTGGGGCCGAACAAGCGTCGCCTGGCCACCGACCTGTTCCATCGCCTGCGCGAGCACTACGCACCGCAAGCGCTGGTGCACTTCGGCCAGGGCAAGTGGTACCCCGGCGAGCAGCTGCCGCGCTGGTCGTTGAATGCCTACTGGCGGCGCGATGGCGAGCCGATCTGGCACAAGTCGGCGCTGTATGCCGATGAGCAAAAAGACTATGGCGTCGATGCGGCCAAGGCTGCCGACTTTCTCACCCTGCTCGCCGAGCGCCTGGGCGTGGACGCTAAATATTGCGTGCCGGCCTATGAGGACCGTTTCTACTACCTGTGGCGCGAGCGCAAGCTGCCGATCAACGTCACCGCCGAAGACCCACGCCTGGCTGACCCGCTGGAGCGCGAGCGCCTGCGCAAGGTGTTCGAGCAGGGGCTGGATAAAGTGGTCGGGCATATCCTGCCGTTGGCCCGGCAGGCCAAGCAGCTGGGTTGGCAGAGCGGCAGCTGGTTTTTGCGTGATGAGCACTGCCGGCTGATCCCCGGCGATTCGGCGCTGGGTTACCGCCTGCCGTTGGATTCGCAACCCTGGGTCAGTGAGGCTGATTACCCCTACATCACCCCCGAAGACCCGAGCCAACGCTTCGCCCCGTTGCCGGCAGCGGCGCAGATCAAGCCGCAGTCGCGCGGTGTCTGGTCGGGCAGCCAGACCAGTACGAGCAAGCGTCCGCTGCTGGGCCAGTCGGCTGCCGCTGTAGTGCGCACCGCGCTGTGCGCTGAGCCGCGTGACGGCAAGCTCTATCTGTTTATGCCGCCGCTGGTGCGCCTGGAAGACTATCTGGAGCTGGTCGCGGCCATCGAAGCCACTGCAGCCGAGATGAAGTGCCCGGTGCTGCTGGAGGGGTACGAACCGCCACTGGACCCGCGCCTGCAGTTCTTCCGGGTGACTCCGGACCCTGGCGTGATCGAGGTGAATATCCACCCGGCCGCCAGTTGGGATGAGCTGGTCGAACGCACCGAGTTTCTCTACGCGCAGGCCCGCGAGTGCCGCCTCTCCAGCGAGAAATTTATGATCGACGGCCGCCACACCGGCACCGGTGGCGGTAACCACTTTGTCCTCGGCGGCGCGACGCCGGCGGACTCGCCGTTTCTGCGCCGCCCGGACCTGCTGCGCAGCCTGATCAGCTATTGGCACAACCACCCGTCGCTGTCCTACCTGTTCAGCGGCCTGTTTATTGGCCCGACGTCGCAGGCGCCGCGTATCGATGAGGCGCGTAACGATGCGCTGTACGAGCTGGAAATCGCCTTCGCACAGATGCCTGAAGTGGGCCGCGACTGCCAGCCCTGGCTGGTCGACCGCCTGCTGCGCAACTTGCTGGTGGATGTCACCGGTAACACCCACCGCGCTGAGTTCTGCATCGACAAGCTGTATTCGCCGGACTCGGCCTCTGGGCGCCTTGGTCTGCTGGAGCTGCGCGCCTTCGAGATGCCGCCCCATGCGCAGATGAGCCTGGCCCAGCAGCTGTTGATTCGCGCGTTGATCGCCCGTTTCTGGCGTGAGCCCTACAAACCGGCGCGGCTGGTGCGCTGGGGCACCGAGCTGCATGACCGCTACCTGCTGCCGCACTTTATCGAGCAGGATTTTGCCGACGTGCTGCAGGAGCTGGACGGCTGCGGCTATCGCCTGCACAGCGAGTGGTTTGCCCCGCATTTCGAGTTCCGCTTTCCCAAGTCCGGCGACTTCAACGTCAAGGGCATCGAGCTGGAGCTGCGTCAGGCCCTGGAACCCTGGCATGTGCTGGGCGAGGAGGGCGGGGGCGGCGGTACGGTGCGTTATGTGGATTCCTCGCTGGAGCGCATGCAGGTCAAGCTCAGCGGCCTGCCGAGTGACCGCTATGTGCTGACCTGCAACGGCGTACCGGTGCCGCTGCGGCCTACCGGCAAGGTCGGCGAGTTTGTCGGCGGCGTACGTTTCCGCGCCTGGCAGCCGGCCAACTGCCTGCACCCGACCATCGAGGTGCACGCGCCGCTGGTATTCGACCTGGTGGACAGCTGGATGAGCCGCTCCCTCGGCGGTTGTCAGTATCATGTCGCTCATCCCGGTGGACGCAACTACGACAGCCTGCCGGTAAACGCCTATGAGGCGGAGAGTCGGCGTCTGGCGCGCTTCTTCCGCCTAGGCCATAGCCCAGGCAAGCGCCCAACACTGGCGCCAATCAACAATAATGAATTGCCCATGACCCTGGATCTGCGCCTCGTTTAACCCCCTCACCCATAACGGGGCGAGGGGCGCGCTGCCCGTGATCGTCTTATCGAGCCTGCCATGCCCGACCTGCTTGCCGACTACCCCCTGACACCAGGGGCTTACCATGAACTGTTCGACGCAGACGGTCAGGTGCGCCCGCACTGGCGCCTGCTGTTAGAGCGTTTGCAGCGCAGCAGCCCGGCGCAGCTGGCCCAGCGCCAGGCTCTGCTGGCGCGGCAGATTCAGGAAAATGGGGTGACCTACAACGTCTACGCCGACCCCGATGGCGCCGACCGGCCGTGGGAGCTGGATCTGCTGCCCAACCTGATCCCGGCCGAAGAATGGCAGCAGGTCGCCGCCGGCGTGGCGCAGCGTGCCGGTTTGCTGAATGCCGTGTTGGCCGACCTGTATGGCCCACAGCAACTGCTGGCCGACGGGCTGTTGCCGGCTGAGCTGGTGTTTGGTCACAACAACTACTTATGGCCCTGTCAGGGTGTGCAGCCGCCCGGCGGCACCTATCTGCACCTGTATGCGGTGGACCTGTCCCGTGCGCCGGATGGTCGTTGGTGGGTCACCGCCGACCGCACCCAGGCGCCGTCTGGCGCCGGTTATGCTCTGGAAAACCGGCAGATTGTTTCGCGCGCCTTTCCCGAGCTGTACCGCGATCTGCGCGTGCAGTACCTGGCCGGTTTCTTCCGTACCCTGCAGGACACCCTGGCGCGCCAGGCCCAGGCTGGCAGTGAAACACCGCTGGTGGTGCTGCTCACCCCTGGGCGTTTCAACGAGAGTTATTTCGAGCACCTGTACCTGGCGCGCCAGCTCGGCTATCCCTTGGTGGAAGGCAGCGACCTGACTGTGCGCGATGCCAAGGTCTATCTGAAGACCCTGGCCGGCCTGCGCCGCGTGCATGCGGTGCTGCGCCGTCTGGATGATGACTTCTGCGACCCGCTGGAGCTGCGCACCGACTCGGCCCTCGGCGTGCCTGGCCTGCTCGAAGCGGTGCGCCAAGGCAATGTGCTGGTGGCCAATGCCCTCGGCAGTGGCGTGTTGGAATCTCCAGGCTTGCCGGGCTTTCTGCCGGCCATCGCAGAAAAACTACTGGGCGAAGAACTGCTGCTGCCGAGTGTCGCCAGTTGGTGGTGCGGCGAGCCGCCGGTGCTGGATAAGGCTCTGGAGCAGCTCGACGAGTTGCTGGTGCGCGCCAGCTTTCCCTCGCAGAGTTTTGCCCCGGTGTTTGGCCGCGATCTGGATGAAGCGCAGCGCGCTGAGTTGGCTGAGCGGCTCAAGGCGCGGCCTTACGCCTATGTTGCCCAGGCGCTGGCGCAGCTGTCGCAGGCCCCGGTCTGGCAGCCTGAAGAAGGCCAACTGGCGCCGCGCGCCATCGGCATGCGGGTATTCGCCGTGGCGAGTGCCGACGGTTATCGGGTCATGCCCGGCGGCCTGACCCGGGTAGCCGCCGAAGCTGACGCCGAAGTGGTGTCGATGCAGCGCGGCGGTGCCAGCAAGGACACCTGGGTGCTCGGTGAACGGCATGCCGGCGGCGAGCCCTGGCAATGGCTGCGCCCGCTGGGCGTGGCCGATCTGGTGCGCAGTGACCCCTATCTGCCCTCAAGGGTGGTGGAAAACCTCTACTGGTTCGGCCGCTACAGCGAACGCTGCGAGGACGGTGCGCGGCTGCTGCGCATCATGCTGGCGCGCTATGTGGATGACGACGATGACCCGCAAGCCCTGCAAACCGCCTTGAGCCTGGCCGAAAGCCTGGGCTTGCTGCCGGATGCCGAGCGCGGCGAACTGCAGCAGCGCCTGCTTGAAGCGCTACTGGGCGAGGACTGGCCGGACAGCCTGCGCGGTAATCTACAGCGCTTGCAGTGGGTGGCTGGCAGCGTGCGCGGCAAGCTGTCCCAGGCCAACTGGCAGGCCCTGCTCGAATTACAGCGTGAGGCCCAGGGGTTGAGCTGCGAGCAGGCCGACTTCGGCGAGTTACTGGATTTTCTCGACCGTCTGCTGCTGTCTCTGGCGGCGCTCTCAGGCTTTGCCCTGGATGACATGACCCGTGATGACGGCTGGCGCTTTCTGATGATCGGCCGCTGTATCGAGCGTCTGCAGTTTCTCTGCGACAGCTTGGCGAACTTTCTGCGTAGCAGCGCAGCGCAGGACCAGTCGGCACTGGAATGGCTGCTGGAGCTGGGCAACAGCAGCATCACCTACCGCACCCGTTACCTGGCTTCCGCGCAGTTGATTCCAGTGCTCGACCTGTTGCTGTTGGATGAGCAGAACCCGCATGCCGTGCTGTTTCAGGTGCGCACCCTGCTGCGCTCGCTGGCGCGCCTGGGCGAGCGCTTCGAGCTGCCCAGCGAGCGCCGGCTGAAACACCTGGAAGGGCAACTGGCGCGCTTTAGTCTGGCCAGCCTGGAGAATCCGCTGTTTGGCGCGGCGAGCGTGCAGGAGGTGCTGGATGGTTTGTCTGGGCTGCTGGAAAGCATCAGCCAGGCCAGTGCGGACATCTCCGACCGTTTAGGCTTGCGCTTCTTTGTGCATGTCGACGCCAGCCAACGGACGCAATCCTCATGAGCAGCGCCTTCTACCAGATACTTCACGACACTCATTACCGCTACGCCAGCCCGGTGTCGCTGGCCCAGCAGCTGGCGCACCTGTGGCCGCGCGCCTGCCCCTGGCAGCGTAACCATGAACAGCAACTGCTGGTCAGCCCGCAGCCGTGCCAGCGCCAGGATGCCCTGGATGTGTTCGGCAACCCACTGACCCGCCTGGTGTTCGAGCGCCCGCATAACGAACTCAAGGTCAGTGCGCGCTTGCAGGTCGAAGTGCTGGCGCGGCCAGCGTTGGAGCTGCAGGCGTCACCGCCCTGGGAAGCGGCCCGTACGGCGCTGCGCTACAGCGGTCAGGCACTGTTGCCTGAGGTGCTGGAGGCGACGCGTTTTCGTTTCGAGTCGCCCTATGTGCACCTCAAGCAGGTGTTTGCCGAGTATGCGGCGGATTGCTTCAGCCCCGGTCGCCCGCTGCTGGCAGCGGTGGACGGGCTGATGCAGAAGATCTTTGCCGAGTTCAGCTTTGATGCCGCCGCCACCCAGGTGGCGACGCCGCTGTTACAGGTGCTGGAGGAACGCCGTGGCGTGTGTCAGGACTTTGCCCACCTGATGCTCGCCTGCCTGCGCTCTATGGGCCTTTCGGCGCGCTATGTCAGTGGTTACCTGCTGACCCAGCCACCGCCCGGCCAGCCCCGGCTGATCGGTGCCGATGCTTCGCATGCCTGGGTCTCGGTGTTTTGCCCGCAGCAGGGCTGGGTGGATTTCGACCCGACCAACAATATCCGCCCGGCGCTGGAACATATCACCCTGGCCTGGGGCCGTGATTTTGCCGATGTTTCGCCGCTGCGTGGGGTGATTCTCGGCGGCGGCAGCCATGACCCCGAGGTGCAGGTCACGGTGCTGCCGCTGTCGAATTAGCGCTTGAGGGCTTTCCAGATCCGTGCAAGCAGGCTGACCAGCAGCAGGGCGATGGCCCCGGCGATGATCCCCGCGACGGCGTTAAGCAGGGTCGGCAGTAAGGCCGCGAGCAGGCCGCTGCTGACTGCAACACCCTCAGCTAGTGCATTTACCCATTGTTGGGCTGAGTCCACGCCATGGATAAGAATGCCGCCGCCGACCATAAACATCGCGGCGGTGCCAAGAATCGACAGGGCTTTCATCAGGTAGGGGGCGGTTAGCAGCAGGCCACGGCCAAGGGCGCGCTGCAGGCGGCGGCCAGGGCCTTCGCCGGTGCGCTGGTTGAGGTAAAGGCCGGCGTCATCGAGCTTGACGATACCTGCCACCAAGCCATAGACCCCGACTGTCATCAGCAGGGCGATACCCGAGAGCACCGCGACCTGCTTGCCGAAACTGGCCAGGGCCACGGTGCCGAGGGTGATGGCGATGATTTCTGCGGAGAGAATAAAGTCGGTGCGGATCGCACCTTTGATCTTGTTCTGCTCGAATGCCAACAGGTCGACTTCGGGATCGGCCACCGCCTGCAGCAGTTCTTGTTGCTGCGCCTGGTTATCGGGGTGGCTATGCAGAAACTTGTGCGCGAGCTTCTCGAAGCCCTCGTAGCAGAGGAAGGCACCGCCAAACATCAGCAGTGGTGTCACCGCCCAGGGCGCGAAAGCGCTGATCAGCAGGGCTGCCGGCACCAGAATCAGTTTGTTGATAAATGAGCCTTTGGCCACGGCCCAGACAACTGGCAGCTCTCGTTCGGCACGCACTCCGGTGACCTGTTGGGCATTCAGTGCCAGGTCGTCGCCAAGCACGCCGGCAGTTTTCTTGGCAGCCACTTTGGTCATCACTGCCACGTCATCAAGCACTGCGGCAATATCATCGAGCAGGGTTAACAGGCTAGCGCCGGCCATTGCAGGGGATTCCTTTCGTGGTTTTGGGGTCATCACCTGATAAAGCAGCAGGTGACAGTGCGCAGATTTATACGTGAGTCGATGCCCGTCAGCCATAGGCTGGCGTCACGCGGTTGTCGTGCTGCACGAAAAAGGCTGGGTTAATCGCTGCTGCCGCTGGCACCTCCGGCATAGGCGGCGAGCAGGCTGCGTAACAGGTCATGGATTGGCATGGCACATCTCCTTGGGTGATGGCACGACCATACGCCGCTGCTCGGCAGTCGGACTGTTGATTGTATTGATGGCATCCATAGTCAGTCGCCATGACTGTACTTATGCACAGTGCAGTCGCATGCGATGATTAGTTGTGCACAAAGACTGTGGAGTGAGCTGTGGATAAGGTGGGTGTAGGCGCGTGTGCGCTTAGTCTGCTGGCAGTCTGCGGGGCTTGTGTGTTTTTTGATCAGTCAAATATTTCACGTAGAAACAACAGCTTAAGCTGGTTATTCAGGGCGTTGTGGTGCAGTGCTGAAGTTGTCCACGACTATTGTGGGTAGAGCTGTTGATAACTTCGGTATGGCTGCTTGCGAGGCTTGGAGTGCCTGGCTTTTCGCTGGTTGATCGTTTTTTGAACAGCTTGCTGTGTGCTTTCTTGACTTCACTTCACGTTCGCTGAGTCAAGCGATAATCACGTTTTTTCAAGGGTTTACGGCAAGGCATAGGCATCTCGCTGAGTACTTATCCCAAGTTGCTGTGGAGCGATCTGTGGATAACCTGCGTATGCCTGTGCTCAGGCCAGACTGGGGCTGGCCTGAGTAGGGTTGGCTATTTTTTGTACAGTATGATTAGTCGGCTTGGGCTGCGCTGATGCCGGTTGAGCGCCCCAGCACCTGCAGGGCGCGATCTGGATAGTCGGTAATCAGTGCATTGGCCCCCAGGTCGAGCAGTCGGCGCATATCGGGCTGTTCATTGATGGTCCACAGTTGCACATTCAAGCCGCGCTCGCTGGCAGTCTTGAACAGGCTCGGAGTGGCCATTGGCAAGCCTTCGTAACTTTCGGGAATCTGCAATGCCTGGTAAGAGGGTGACAGCAGGCTGCCCAGACCGACCCAGTTGAGTGCCACCAGCAGGCGTACCGAGCCAGGGCCCGCTGATGTGGCGACACCGGGGCATTGTTCGCGGAACAGTTGCAGGCTGCGATCATAGAAGCTACCGACAATTACCTTGTCGCGTTGCTGGTGCTTGGTCAGGGCTTCGCACACGTGCGTTTCCATGCCAACGTCCGGAACCTTGATTTCGATGACCTTGGGTGTTTCAGGGAAGCGCTGCAGCACCTCGGCAAAGCGCGGAATGCGGATGCCCTGGCCACGGTAGGGATAGCTCTGGCCGCCATCGGCACTCCAGCGGTAACCGGCGTCCAGCGCTTGCAGCTGCGCCAGGCTAAGCGCGGCAACCGGGCCTTCACCATTGGTGGTGCGATCCAGCGTACGGTCATGGATCACCACCAGCTCGCCGTCACTGGACAGGTGCAGGTCCATTTCCAGCATGTCCACGCCCAGATCCTTGGCGCGCTCGAAGGCGAATAGGCTGTTCTCTGGCCACAATCCTTTACCGCCGCGGTGAGCGATGACCAGAGGCTGTTCGCCCAGTGTGCTCACTACGGCAGGCGGTGTGGCTGGCGTGCTGGTCAGTGCCAGCACGCCTAAGGCGATGGCCAGCAACATCAAGGGAATTGAAATAAAACGGATGATGCGAAGCATATGGAGGATTCCAGGCAGGTCAGACAGGCTGTGCTTGATACACCTCGACTATGACAAAGCCATGAAGGCCACACGAGAGGCAAAATGCGCCAGCCGAGCGACCTTTGCGGTCAGCGCGGCTTGGCAATATGAAGGTGAACGCTGGTCGTCCATCCGAGCCAGCAACTCAGCCGGCCAGCAGCCAGGCGCCGGTGACTGCCGAGGCGGCGCCAAGTACGCGCACCACCGGTGCAGCGGCTTGGGGCAGCAGACGCACCAGGGCATAGCCACTGGCGTGCAGGGCCGCCGTGGCAACCACGAAACCGGCGGCATAACCCCATGGGCTGGCCAGCTCCGGCAGCTCCAGACCGTGGGCGACGCCGTGGGTCAGGGCGAACAGTGCGGTCAGGGCGATGGCGATCACCATCGGCAGGCGAATGGCCACGGCCACCAGCAAGCCAAAGGCCAATACCGAGGCGGCGATGCCGGTTTCCATCAGCGGCATTTCCAGGCCGTTAAAGCCCAGCAGGCCGCCGACCAGCATGCTGCCGACAAAGGTCAATGGCAGCGCCCAGCGCGCCGCGCCGGATTGCTGCGCGGCCCACAGACCGACGGCGAGCATGGCCAGCAGGTGGTCGAGGCCGAATACCGGGTGCGCCAAACCGGCCATCCATCCGGAGTGATCGTGGCCAGCGTGGGCGAAGGCCACTGCGGGGCTGAGAAACAGGGCGATGGCGAAGAGCGATTTACGCAGGTTCATGGGGTGTCTCCTTGACTGAATGGGTTCTCAGGCGGCGTTGAGCATGCCGTGCTGCTCGATAAAGGCGATGATCTGGTCGAGCCCCTGGCCAACCTTCTGGTTGCTGAACACGAACGGTTTTTCGCCGCGCATTTTCAGGGTGTCGCGTTCCATCACGTCCAGCGATGCGCCGACCAGTGGGGCCAGGTCGATTTTGTTGATCACCAGCAGGTCAGACTTGCAGATGCCCGGACCACCCTTGCGCGGCAGCTTGTCGCCGGCAGAGACATCGATCACGTAGATCGTCAGGTCCGACAGTTCAGGGCTGAAGGTGGCCGAGAGGTTGTCACCGCCGGATTCGACGATGATCAGGTCCAAACCCGGAAAGCGCCGGTTGAGCTGTTCGACGGCTTCCAGGTTGATCGAGGCGTCTTCGCGGATGGCGGTGTGCGGGCAGCCGCCGGTTTCCACGCCGATGATCCGCTCCGGGGCTAAGGCCTGGTTGCGCACCAGAAACTGCGCATCTTCCTGGGTGTAAATGTCGTTGGTCACCACGGCGAGGTTGTAGCGCTCGCGCAGGGCCAGGCACAGGGCCAGGGTCAGGGCGGTTTTGCCGGAACCGACCGGGCCACCGATGCCGACACGCAGGGGTTGGCTGTTCATCTTCAAGTCTTCCTTATCATCAAGAGCGGAATAAACGGCTGTACTGGCGCTCGTGCGCCATGCTCGCCAGGGCCAGGCCAAAGGCGGCGCTGCCCCAGTGTTGCGGTTCTAACTCGCTAGCCTGGTGTTGCGCTTGATCGAGCAGCGGCAGCAAGTGTGAGGTCAGTCGCTGGGCAGCTTGTTGGCCCAGCGGCAGGGTTTTCATCAGCACTGCCAGCTGGTTTTCCAGCCAACCCCAGAGCCAGGCGGCGAGGGCATCCTGCGGTGCGATCTGCCAGGCCCGCGCCGCCAGCGCCCAGCCGACGGCCAGGCCGGGTTCGTCCAGTTCACTAAACAGTTGCTGCGCCGGCTGATCCAGCTCCGGCAGGCCGCTGAGCAGTTGCTGCAGGGAGTAGCCCATCTGCCGGCTTTCCAGGCGCAGCTCACGGGTTTCACGGCTGGCGCGTTGCTGTTCGGCGAGCCGGCGCAGCTGGGCCCAGTCCTCGTTGGCTGCGGCCTGGCAATGGGCGAGCAACAGCGGTGCCTCGAAGCGCGCGAGGTTGAGCAGCAACTGATCGGCAATCCAGCGCTGGGCGCTTTCTGCGCTATCGACCAGGCCCTGTTCCACGGCCATTTCCAGACCCTGGGAATAGCTGTAACCGCCAATCGGCAGCTGGGGACTGGCGAGCCGGAGTAGCTGCCAGGCTTTATTCACTTACGTGCACCGAATTGATGCAGGCGCGGCGCATAGCTGAATTCGGCATCGCCGGCGTGGGAGTGGTGATGGCCGCCGCCGTATGCGCCTTGCTCGGGTTGGTAGGGCGCTTCGATCAGTTTCACCGTGGCACCTAGCTGCTCGAGCATGGCCTTGAGCACATAGTCATCCGGTAGGCGCAGCCAGCCATCACCGAGTTGCAGGGCGACATGGCGGTTGCCCAGGTGATAGGCGGCGCGCATCAGTTCGAAGGCGTTGGCGCAGGTGACGTGCAGCAGTGGCTCGGGGCGGGCGAACACACGTGCGATACGGCCGTCTTCGGCTTGCAGGTATTCGCCGTCGTGCAGTGCGGGCTGGCCGCGTTCGAGGAACAGGCCGACATCCTCGCCTGTGCGGCTGAAGCAGCGCAGGCGGCTTTTGCTACGGGCCTCGAAACTCAGTTCGAGTTCGGCGTCCCAGTGTGGCTGGGCGGCAATACGGCGGTGGATCACCAACATGGGGCAGTTTCCGGCAGGACAATGCCGGTTACAGAGCAAGTGCCTTGCCAAACTGCTGTATGGCCGCGCAATGCGGGTTCTTCAGTGGGTGCAGTGCTTAACTATCGGGCATTCAGGGCTGCGCTTTGGTGCGCACGCAATGGCTGTGCGCAATTGTGGTGCGCTCAGGTGTGGTGCTGGCCAAGCCCCTGCCAGTGTTTGGCGCCGATAAAGATAAAACGCAGCTGCTCGATCATCTTCGCTTCAGGGGTGGCATGGCGCGGCAGGGCACGGGCCGGAGGGTCGATCAGCTCGGGCAGGGTGGCGAATACGGTCTTGACCACCAGGTCGGCCAGCACGTTCTGTGCTGGCGTATCGAAATGCTGCAGCTTGGGCATCAGCGCGAGGTCGGCCACCAGGTCAGCGGTGATGCGTTCACGCAAAGCGCCTACGGCCAGGCGCACCGGCAGTGAGCCACCGTACTGTTCGCGGGCGAGAAACAGGAACTGTGAGCGGTTGGCTGCCACAGCATCGAGGAAGATTCGCACCGAAGCATCAATCACGCCGCCCAGCTCGAATTCGTGGTGGCGTACCTGGCGAATGGTCTCGCGAAAGGTTTCCCCCACTTCGGCCACCAAGGCCAGACCGAGGGCATCCATGTCGTCAAAGTGCCGGTAGAACCCGGTAGGCACAATCCCGGCGCAGCGCGCGACTTCGCGCAGACTCAAGCTGCCAAAGCCACGGCCGCTGTCCATCAGGCTGCGGGCGGCGTCCATCAGGGCGTGGCGGGTTTGCAGTTTTTGTTCGGCGCGCGGTTGTAGTGGTTTCAAACTTCGAGGCTCGGCATGGCGTTCAGCACCGCACTCTAACAAAGCGGCGTTGTAGACGTCGAACCACGCGCGCAGCTTACTTGAGTGTACGAGTGTTGACTGAGTGGTGTTGGCTCTGTCAGTCTAGTGAACAATTGTTCACTGGAGTCTGCCGTGGCCCTTATTCCTTTTGCCTGGATGCGCGGGTGTTTGCGCCTGTTAGGGCCGTTGCGACTGCTGGTGGCTGATGGTTGGTTACGGGAAAGCGATGTCGATGCCGGGCTGAAACTGCTGCACCCGGCGCTGCGCCTGAATCGGGTATTCGCGCGGGTAACCCAGCGTCAGTGGGTGGCCGATGACATGCTTGAGCTGACCCTGCAGGCCAACGGCAACTGGCGCGGTGCGCAGCCGGGCCAGCACCTGCAGCTCTATCTCGAACGTGACGGCGTACGCCTGAGCCGCAGTTACAGCCTGACGGCGGTGCAGCCAAATGGTTGTGTGCAGATCGCCATCAAGCATCAGGCGGGTGGCCGCGTTTCGCCCTATCTGCTGGAGCAGCTGGCGCTGGGTGATGTGCTGGAGCTTGGGCCGGCGTATGGCGAGCTGAGCTGGCCCGAGGCACAACAAGGCGTCCTGCTGTTGGCCGCTGGCAGTGGCATTACGCCGCTGCTGGGCTTGCTGCGTGTCGCGCTGGCGCAGGGCTTCAGCGCGCCGATCACGCTGCTGCATTACGTGCGTGGGCAGGGCCAGTGCGCCTTTGCATCCGAATTGCAGGCGCTGCAAGCGCAGTACGGCAATCTGCAGGTGCACTGGTCACTGACAGCTGCCAAAGCCGAGCCGGGCCAGTTGGCCGGGCGCTTTACGGTTGAACATCTGCATTCGGTCACCGCGTTGCAGCAGCGCCGTGTACTGGTCTGTGGCCCGGCGGGCTTTGTTGAGCAGGTGCAACATTGGTGGCAGCACGAGCAGTTGCCTGGTGCGCTGCAAGTGGAAGCTTTTACCCCTCCTGCGTTCAACGCCGTTGAAGGGCTGCGCGCGGTACGCCTGGGTTTTGCCCGCAGCCATCAACAGATGCAGGCCGACAACCAGCGCAGCCTGCTGGAGCTGGCTGAAGCGCAGGGTTTGCAGCCGGCCCATGGTTGCCGCCAGGGCATCTGCGCCAGCTGTACCTGCACCTTGCTCAGTGGCACGGTGCGCGACTTGCGCAGCGGCGCGCTGTTCAGTGAGCCGGGGCAACCGATTCGTTTATGCGTCAACGCCGCCCACAGCGACGTAGACATTGATCTTTAACTTGCGAGGTAACCCCATGCGCGCAGACCGTCACCTGTCCGCTGCCGAGTTGGATGCATTCGGCCAGGAGCTGGATGCGCTGCGCCAGCGCACCCTGGCCGATCTCGGCGAGGCAGATGCTCGCTATATCCGCCGGATTCGCGCCGCGGTGCGCTGCTGTTGCTGGAGCGGGCGCGGGCTTTTGATGTTCGGTTGGTTTCCGCCGACCTGGCTGCTCGGCACTTTGCTGCTGGGGCTGGGCAAGATTCTGGAAAATATGGAGTTGGGGCATAACGTGATGCACGGCCAGTACGACTGGATGAACGATCCTGAACTGGCCGGACGCACTTATGAATGGGATATCGCCGGGCCGAGCGACTTCTGGCGGCACACCCACAACCATGTGCACCACACCTGGACCAATGTACTGGGCATGGACGATGACGTGGGCTATGGCGTGGTGCGCTTGTTTCCCGAACAGCGCTGGAAGCCGTTCTACCGTTGGCAGCCGCTGTGGGTGACGATCCAGGCGGTGTTGTTCCAGTATTCGGTGGCGATTCAGCACCTGCGCCTGGACAAGGTCTACAAAGGCAAGCTGAGCAAGGCCGAGGTGCGCCCGCTGATCAGGCAGTTCAGTGTCAAGGTGCTGCGTCAATGGGGCAAGGATTACCTGGCCTTCCCGCTGCTGGCGCTGCTGATCGGCGCCAATGCCGCGGCAGTGCTCGCCGGTAATGCCGTGGCCAACCTGATCCGCAACGTGTGGACCTTCACGGTGATCTTTTGCGGTCACTTCACCGAGCAAGCCGCGGTGTTCAGCAAAGAATCCGTGGTCGGCGAGAGTCGCGGTCACTGGTACCTGCGTCAGCTGCGCGGGTCCAGCAACCTGAACGGCGGGCCGCTGTTTCACATCCTAACCGGTAACCTCAGCCATCAGATCGAACACCACCTGTTCCCCGATCTGCCGGCGCGGCGCTATGCGGCGTTGGCCTTGGACGTGCGTGAGATCGCTGAGCGTTATGGTCAGGTCTATAACAGTGGCAGTCTCTGGCATCAGTTCAGAACGGTGCTCTCACGTATCTGGATTTATCGCCTTGCGCCTTCTACCGGGTTGCCGCAGCAGGCATGACGCCACCCTGGCGTAATCTTTGCGGGTTAGTGTGGTCATAGGCTGAGAGTGCTTGGCGGCGTTCAACACATGATTACCAGGAAGGTTGCCCATGACGTCTTCTGCTCCCCGTTATCCGCTGGTGTTGGTGCCCGGTTTGCTCGGGTTTATCAGCTTGCTTGGCTATCCGTATTGGTACGGCATTGTGTCGGTGCTGCGACGTATGGGGGTCGTGGTGTTCCCGGTTCTGGTGTCGCCGGTGCATTGCACCGAGGTGCGCGGTGAGCAACTGCTGCTGCGCATTGCTGACGTGATGCAGCGGACCGGTGCCGACAAGGTGCACCTGATCGGCCACAGTCAGGGCGCCCTGACCGCCCGTTATGCGGCGGCGCTAAAGCCCGAATGGGTGGCGTCCGTTACCTCGGTTGCCGGGCCTAATCATGGTTCGGAATTGGCGGATTTTCTCAAACGGAAAGTCCCGCATGGCAGCCTGCGTGAGCGTGTGTTGAGTGTCTTATTAAGTGGCGTGGCACGTTGCATGGCCTGGCTGGAGCGCGGTTATAAAGGCGAGCCACTGCCGATTGATGTAGCTGCGGCGCAGCAATCGCTGACCCGCGACGGCGTGGCGGCCTTTAATGTGCGGTATCCGCAGGGCTTGCCGGCGGTCTGGGGCGGTGAGGGCGCGGCTGAGGTCAATGGCGTGCGCTACTACTCCTGGTCCGGCACCATTCAGCCCGGTATCACCGATAAAGGCGGCAACCGCTTCGACGGGCCGAATGTTGCCTGCCGCCTGTTTGCCAAGACCTTTCAGCGCGAGGTGGGGCAGTGCGATGGCATGGTCGGACGCTACAGCTCACACCTGGGCACGGTGATTGGTGATCAGTACCCGCTGGATCACTTCGACATCATCAATCAGACCTTCGGCCTGGTCGGCAAAGGCGCCGAGCCGGTCAAGCTGTTTGTTGAGCATGCACAGCGCTTGCAGGCTGCAGGCCTCTAGGTTTCATTTAGATCAACCCAGATGGCCTGATCATCCTCGCGGATAGCAAGTTCTTGCAGCGATTGCCCGGCGCAGGGGCCGGCAACGCATTCGCCGGATTCGATGAGAAAAAGCGCGCCGTGGGTGGCGCACTGGATCAGGCTGGCGCTGCTATCGAGAAATTGGTCAGGCAGCCATTCCAGCGGGATGCCGCGGTGCGGGCAGCGATTGCGATAGGCATACAGTTGACCGTCCTTGCGCACGGCAAACAGCTTCTCACCTGCAACCGCGAAGCCCCGGCTCTGGCCTTCGGCCACTTCATCGGGTGCACATAAACGCAACATAGGAACCTCCACGCCAGGTCGGCATTATGCCGCCCTGGCGTGGAAGTGAAAGAGGAGGGCGCATCCTTGCGCCAAGTGGAACGCTTTGTCGCGGCGAGTTAATCGCGCGGTAGATGTGTTGCCGGGTCAGATTTCCCAGACCAGATTGACGGCGGCGTGGCGGCCCGGCTGGCTGAAACGGCCCAGGCTTGGGCTGTTTTCGGTCAGGCCGCGTACATCACCCCATTGCCAGTACTCTTTGTCGGTCAGGTTGAAGAGGCCGGCATTCACGGCGAAGGCATCAGTCATCTGCCACCAGCCGTTGAGGTCGAGCACGCCATAACCCGATGTTTCGACGTGATTGGCGGTTTGGGTCATGTCGACGCGGGTTTTTGCCGCCACCAGGGTCCAGCTCAGCTCGCCACCAAACGTGCCGCTCGGCTCGCTGTAGCCCAGGCCGAAGACGCCCTTGAGCGGGTCGACACTGTTGATCGGCTGGCCTGTGCCTTCATCCTTGCCGCGGGCGTAAGCCACGCTGCCACGGGCTTTCCAGCCTGCCGGCAGGCCCAGTTGGTCGAGGAACAGTTCGCCTTTGGCTTCCGCGCCGCGAATGGTCACGCGGTCACGGTTGACGTATTGGAATTCGCCGAAGGGGAAACCCGGCACGCTGGAAGGTCGGCTGACCTGCTCAATAAAGTCGTCGTACTGGTTGTAGAACAGCGCCGCACCGAAGCTGCCGATGGCGTACTGGCCGCGCAGGCCCAGCTCGAAGCTGTCGCTGGTTTCGGCTTTCAGGTTGGTATTGGCCAGGGTGCGGTACATGCCCGGGTTGGCGAACTCGCCAAAGATCTCGATCGCCTGGGGGGCACGGAAGCCGGCAGCGTACTGACCGTAGACGCTGTGGGCCTCGTCCAGTTGGTAGGTCACACCGAACTTGGGGGAAATGGCCGAGTCTTTGAAATCGCTCGGGTTGCGATCCGTGGCCTGGCTGTTGAGGTACTTCTGGGTGACGTGCGGCTGCATTTCGTAGTGGTCATAACGCAAGCCCGGTAGCAGGGTCCAGCGGCCGATACTGATGCTGTCCTGGGCGAACAGCGCGTATTCCTTGGTGGTCGGATCGGGGAAGTCGCTAGTGGGCAGTACGGGGGTATTTACGCGGCTGGCCAGTACGGTTTCTCCGCCTTCGCGCAGGTCAGCGTTCTTCAGGTGTTTGACGTCCAGGCCATAGACCAGTGCATGTTGCGTGCTGCCGATGCTGAACGCCTTGTCCAGCTTGGTATTGAACGCCCAGAGTTTTTCTTCGTAGTAGGAATCCCGTGTGCGGAAGCGGGCTTGACCTGTTACCACGCGGTCTTCGAATGTTTGCTGGCGGGTCTGGCTGTCTTGGTAGCTCAGTTGGCTGTGGATCTGATCAGCCACCAGGGTATCGAGTTGCAGGGTATGGGCGAGAGAGTAACGCTCACGATCAACCCGGTCTTCTGCATTCTGAGTGCGGATGGCGGCGGTATTGCTGTAGTTGCTCAGCACGCGGGTGTCGGTATTGTCCTGGTAGCGCTCATAGGTCAGTTGCAGGCGACCGCTGTCGCTGTAATCCCAGCCAAATTTGCTCAGCAGGTTGTCGGTGCGGTAGTCCAGCGGGTTAGCCTGCTCACGGGTGCCACCGATACCACCCTGACCGCTGTGGGTGTCGGTGGCCTGACCGCCGCGGCGGCCCAGGTGCAGCAGGCCATCGACCTGGCCTTGACGTGCGGCAAAGGTGGCGCTGCGCTGCCAGCTGTCATCGCTGCCGTCATAGCCGGTTTTCAGGCGGGCGTATACGTCATCGCCTTCGTCCAGATAATCGCCGGCATCCTTGGTCAGAAAGCTCACTGCGCCGCCAATTGCATCGCTGCCATACAGCGAACTGGCGGGGCCACGGATGATTTCCACCTGCTTGACGGTATCGATGTCGACGTAATCGCGTTTGGCACTGAGGAAACCACCAAAAGAGAACGCGTCCGGCATGCCGATGCCGTCAACCTGGGTCAGGACGCGGTTGCCACCAATACCGCGAATGGTGAAGCCCGACAGGCCAAAGCGATCACCACTGCCGCCAACGGAAACGCCCGGCTCATAGCGCACCAGATCCTGAATGTTCTTCACGTTCTTCTGGTCGATGTCGCGCTCGGTCTGCACCGATACGGTACTCGGCACCTGGTCGAGGGTTTGCTCGGTGCGGGTGGCCGTGACGGTCACTGTGTCGAACTGGTTGGCGGGCTGTTCTGCGCCCAGCGCCAATGAGGGACTCAGCAACAGCAGGGCAAGCCAGGGACGGCGGGCGAACGGAGGACTTCTGTGCATAGGGACTCCAGGGTCATACGGGCGGCTTCTCTGGCCGCCGGGTTGGCATCGGCGGCACGCTAAACCATGTTGACACGCTAATGCAAATAATTATCAAATAGATTCGTATTTGATCGAGTGCGCGCCAACATGCTTCGTATATTTTTTTCCCTGCTGCTATCGCTGGCGCTGCATGTCGCCGGCTGGCTGCTGTATGGCGTTGCGCAGCCTCCAGAATTGAATGCCGCGCACGCCAGTGTTCAGGCCGTGCAGCCACGCATCACGGCTGTGCTGCTGGCGCCTGCTCCGGTTGAGCACAAGGCACCAGCCGTACCGCCGCCGGCGTTACCGCCTAAGCCGGCGGCGGTGCAGCCCGTCAAGCCGGCCGTGGCGCTTCAGCCGAAACCTGCCCCTTTATTGGTGCCACCGAAGCAAGCGGTCGCTGAGGTCGCACCGGTTGAGGTCGCCCGCACGCAGGCCGTTGTGGCAAATCCGGCTCGGGTTGAGTCGGCCGAACCGGCCCGTTCACGCGTGGTGGCTGAGGTGTTCAGTCGTAGGCCGAGCTTTCGTGAGCCACCGCGTCAGCCGAGTTATCCGTCCCAGGCGCGTCGTCGCAATCAGCAGGGGATTGTCCTGTTGGAGGTGCGTCTGGATGAGCTGGGGCAGCAGCGCAGTCTCAACGTACTGCGCTCCTCGGGGGTTGAGAGTCTTGATCGTGCCGCGCTGCAAGCCGTTGCCGCATGGCGTTTCAGCCCCGAAACCACAGACGGTCAGGCCGTACCCAGCCGTGTCCATATCCCAATTCAGTTTGCCCTGACGGCAAGTCGATGATCCATCAATGAGGAACTCAGCATGAATACAACCGCCCAGTCCGCCGCGGTGAGCAATGATCTCTACCTGGCCTGGCAAGTCCTGCGCAATGAACAGCCACGCCTGCGTGCGCGAGATGCCGCCGAGCGTTTGGCGGTGAGCGAGGCTGAGCTGGTTGCCAGCCGGCTTGGTGTCGATACCCTGCGGCTACGCCCGGAGTGGGCGCAACTGCTGCCGGCATTGGGGGAGTTGGGCTATGTGATGGCACTCACCCGCAACGAGCATTGCGTGCATGAACGCAAGGGCTATTACCGTGAGGTCACGGTGACGGGTAATGGCCAGATGGGCCTGGTGGTGTCGGCCGATATCGATCTGCGCCTGTTCCTCGGCGGCTGGGCCAGCGTGTTTGCCATTGAGGAGCAGACTGGCAAGGGCACCCAGCGCAGCATCCAGATATTCGACCGTCAGGGTACGGCAGTGCACAAGGTGTTTCTCACCGAGGACAGCCAATTACAGGCCTGGGAGCCTCTGCTGGAACGCTTTGCCGCCAGTGAACAGAGTGCCGAGCTGGACCTGCTGCCACTGCCGCCGGCAACCCAGGCGCAGGCCGATACGGTGATTGATGCCAATGCGCTACGCGTTGGCTGGTCGTCGTTGAAAGACACACACCACTTCTTTGCCCTGTTGAAAAAGCACGGTACCACCCGTACCCAGGCGCTGCGTTTGGCGGGGCGCGAATGGGCGGAGCCGTTGGCGGTGAGCGAGCTGCCGAAGCTACTGGAGCAGGCAGGCGCTCGGGATGTGCCGATTATGGTGTTTGTTGGCAACCGCCACTGCATCCAGATCCATTCCGGGCCAGTGAAGAATCTGCGCTGGATGGACACCTGGTTCAATGTGCTGGACCCCGAGTTCAATCTGCACCTGCAAACCACTGGCGTGACCGAACTGTGGCGTGTGCGTAAGCCGAGCACCGACGGTGTGATCACCAGTTGGGAGGCCTTTGATGCTGAAGGCGAGCTGGTGGTGCAGCTGTTTGGTGCGCGCAAACCGGGTGTTCCAGAACGTGAGGACTGGCGTGCCCTGGCCGAGGAGGCCGTGGCTCTACCGGCCTGAGTCGGTTTAGCCGTTGTGGTTGATGCGCCGCGCCACTGGTTTGACCGGGGCCGGCGTTCACTTCTGTTTCCCTAGAGAATTCCCATGAAGCCCCTTAGCTCTCTGCTCGCCCTGTGCGCGAGCCTGTTGTCCTGTGCCTCGGCGATGGCCGCCGAGCCGTTGCCGCAACGCTGGATCAGTTCCGGTGGTTCACTCAGCGAGTGGGTGGTGGCGCTGGGTGGCGAAAGCCGTCTGGTCGGGGTGGACAGCACCAGTCAGCATCCAGAGTCGCTGCGTGCGCTGCCGAGTATCGGTTATCAGCGCCAGCTGGCGGCCGAAGGCATATTGACGCTGCGCCCGGATATGCTGATCGGCAGTGAAGAAATGGGGCCACCGCCGGTGCTGGCGCAATTGCGCGGCGCCGGTGTGCGAGTGGAAATGCTCTCGTCCAAGGCGGACCTGAGCAGTGTGCAGGCCAGCCTGCAGCGCATCGGCACTCTGTTAGGCGAGCCGCAACGCGCTGATCAGGTCTTTGCGGCCTATCAGCAGCGCTTGCAGCAGCAGGCCGACTGGCTGGTGAGCGCGCAGCGTCAACAGGCGGCGCCGGGCGTGCTGCTATTAGTCGGGCATGCCGGCGGTAGTCCGATGGCGGGTGGCAAGGACACGTCGGCCGACTGGCTGATCGAGCATGCCGGCGGGCGCAATCTGGCCAGCCACCGCGGCTTCAAGGCGCTGTCCACCGAAGCCCTGCTGGCGCTTGATCCCGAGGTGCTGATCATCGCCGACCGCAGCCTGTCCGGTGATGCTGCGCGTGAGGCATTGTTGCAGCAGAATCCCGCGCTGGCGGCGACCCGGGCAGCGCGTAACCAGCGTTTGCTGATGCTTGACCCGACGCTGCTGGTCGGCGGTCTCGGCCCGCGTTTGCCGGATGGGCTGGCGGCCTTGTCCGCAGCCTTTTATCCTGCCAGCCAACCTTTGGTCGCCGAAGCTAAGCCCACGCCATGAATCCTGTTATTCGACCGCGCTCACTGTTTATTGCATTGAGCCTGTTGCTGGTGCTCGCGCTCTGGTTATCCCTGGCGCTGGGGCCAGTCAGCCTGCCGCTACTCGATACGCTCAAGGCGGCGTTGCGCCTGCTGGGGGTGGTGCACGCGGGCGATGAGTTGGCCCAGGCCGAACTGATCCTCGGGCAGATCCGCCTTCCGCGCACCCTGCTCGGGCTGCTGGTCGGTGCAGTGCTGGCGCTGTGCGGGGTGGCGATGCAGGGGTTGTTTCGTAACCCGCTGGCAGACCCTGGGTTGATTGGCGTATCCAGCGGCGCGGCCCTCGGCGCGTCGATTGCGATTGTCGGTGGTGCGGCCCTGGGCGGCTTGCCGGAAGCGTTCGCGCCGTATCTATTGTCGGTGTGTGCCTTTATCGGTGGTTTGGGGGTAACGGCTCTGGTTTATCGCCTGGGCCGGCGTGATGGTGAAACCAATGTGGCGACCATGCTCCTGGCCGGTATTGCCCTCACCGCATTGGCCGGTGCTGCCATCGGTCTGTTCACTTACCTGGCCGATGACGCCACCTTGCGTACCCTGACGTTCTGGAACCTGGGCAGCCTAAATGGCGCCAGCTACCCGCGTCTGTGGCCGTTGCTGCTGGTGACGGCGGCCGTGGCGCTGTGGTTGCCACGACGGGCCAAGGCGCTGAATGCCTTGCTGTTGGGCGAGTCTGAAGCACGCCACCTGGGTTTTGCTGTTGAGCGGATCAAGGCTGAACTGGTGTTCTGCACCGCCCTGGGCGTAGGTGCCGCGGTAGCCGCGGCGGGGATGATCGGCTTTATCGGCCTGGTGGTGCCGCATCTCGTGCGTCTGCTCGTGGGGCCGGATCATCGTGTGCTGTTGCCGGCTTCAGCGCTGGCGGGTGCCAGTCTGCTACTGCTGGCGGATTTGGTGGCACGGCTGGTGCTGGCGCCGGCGGAATTGCCGATTGGTATTGTCACGGCGCTGATTGGCGCGCCGTTCTTCCTTTATCTGTTGCTGCGGGGGGCGTACCTGATGCTGCGCGCGGAAAATCTGGCGGTACAGCGCGGCCCGTGCACGGTGTTGGCGGATATCAACCTGGAGCTGCGTCCGGGCGAAGTGCTCGGCGTGTTGGGCCCAAATGGTGCTGGCAAGAGTACCTTGCTGGGTGCTTTATGTGGCGAGTTGCAGCCGAGCCATGGCGACGTCTGGCTGGATCAACGGCGCTTGCAGGACTGGCCCGGCAGCGAGCGCGCGCAACGTCTGGCGGTATTGCCACAGACCTCGACATTGAACTTTGCCTTTCGTGTGGAAGAAGTGGTTGGCATGGGCCGCTTACCTCACGCCAGTGGGCGTGTGCGCGATGCACAGATCATCAAGCAGGCGCTGGAGGCGGCCGATGCCTTGCATTTGGCCGGACGCAGTTACCTGGCGTTATCCGGCGGCGAGCGCCAGCGCGTGCACCTGGCGCGGGTGCTGGCGCAGCTCTGGCCGGGGGGGAAGGGCAGATACTGCTGCTCGATGAGCCGACTTCAATGCTTGATCCGCTGCATCAGCACACCACATTGCAGGCCACCCGCGCTTTCGTCGAGCAGGGCGCCGCGGTACTGGTGATTCTTCACGACCTCAATCTGGCCGCGCGTTACTGCGACCGTCTGTTGCTGCTGGAGCGAGGCCGCCCCCATGCGCTCGGTAGTCCTGAGGCCGTGCTGCGCGCCGAGCCATTGCAGGCGGTGTTTGGTCTCGAAGTGCTGGTGCAGCAGCATCCGGAACGGGGTCACCCTTTAATCGTTGCTCGTTAAGGTCTTGTTTATGCGTATTGTGTTATTGCTGGTTGCTGCGCTGTTGAGTGCCTGTCAGGCGTTGCCGGCGTTACCCGTCTGGCAAAGCCCCGAGGGGCTGCAGCATCCTGAATTGGGGCAGATTGTCGAGTTGCGTACCGGCGCGCGGCTGACGCCTGAGCAACTGCTGACGCGTCTGGCTGCTGCGCCCAAGGTGCTGGTCGGCGAGCGGCATGACAACCCCGATCACCATGCATTGCAGCTCTGGTTGTTGCGGGCGCTTGCTGCGCAGCGACCACAGGGCAGTCTGCTGCTGGAAATGCTGACGCCGGATCAGCAGGTCAAAGTCGATCAGGTGCGTGCTGCCATCGTTGCCGGACAGGCGCCGCAGGACATGCTGGGTGCTTTGAACTGGCAGCCGGGCTGGGCTTGGTCGCTGTACGGCCCCCTCGTACAACATGCGCTGCGTCAGCCGTATCCGTTGCTTTCAGCCAACCTTGAGCGCCGCGAAGTTATGCAGATTTATGCCCGGGTACCACAACTCCAAGGTCCGGCATCCACGGCTGCGCCGGTGCGCGAAGCGCTGTTCAAGCAGATTCGCGAGTCGCATTGCAACCTGCTACCGGACAGTCAGTTGCCGGCCATGCTCGCCGTGCAGCAACAGCGGGATCGGCGTATGGCCGAAGCCCTGCTGGCTGCGCCTGAGCCTAGCCTGCTGTTTGCCGGCGCCTTCCATGTGCGCCGTGAGTTGGGTGTGCCGCTGCATTTGCAGGATTTGGGTGAAGCTGCAGGTGTGCAGGTACTGATTCTGGCGGAGGTTGGTAGCCAGGTGGCTGCGCAATCGGCCGATTACGTCTGGTACACACCGGCTCAGCCGGAGCAGGATCACTGCGCAAAACTGCGCCCATAGCCAGGCTGGCCAGCGGCTGAGCATTTGTCTGCGGGTTCTCCGGAGATTGTCCGCTCAGCCGTTGTATCTGCGCGAGGCTCGCAATAGGGCGTCGCATTGCATTTTAGTCTGAGTGCATCGGATTACGTGTCTGACGGATGTGCCCAATGCCGCCAGCCCTTATTCAATTCCAGGCTGGAGTCGATCTCTTTCCGGATTTTGTCCTGTGCGCGGTGCTTTCCCGTAGGCAAAAAAAGACCCGGCAGAAGCCGGGTCAATAACCGTGATTAGCCTGATGAGGAGATAATCTGAAGAGGCCGACTGAAGGTCTCTTAAGCTTATCGGCTGATCTCGCGACCAGTTGAGGTAATAATAACAATTCTCATTTTCAAGTCAATGTCTTTGCTAAAACTTTTTGCGGTGATGGCTGATTTTGTGACGGCCATTAACAACAAACCCGGCGCTAGGCCGGGTTTGTTAGCGTGCCGCATTCAGGCATCTGCAGCCGGCAAGCGTAGCTGTGTGACTTCTTTATTGAGCAGGTCGATGCGCTTGGCCATGCTCTCGATCAGGCTGTGGGCAATGCGTGGGTTGCTCTGCATCAGGCTGAGAAATTGCTCCTTGGGGATCACCATCACGGTGCAAGGTTCGCTGGCCAGTACGGTGGCGCTGCGCCGTTCGCGAGTGAATACGGCCATGGCACCGAAGATTTCATCTTTCTGCACGTCGCCGACCTTGTGCCCGTCTACATAGGCCTCGGCATGGCCCTCTATGATGATGAATACGTTGTCGGCCACATCGCCTTGGTGGATCAATTCTTCTCCTGCGGCAAAGTGTTGGAAGCCAGTGGAGGGGCGTATTTCAGGTTGTTTCAGACGAGCCAGTGCATCTGACAGCAAAGCGGTATGGCCAATCAGGTACTGGATAAAGAGTTCCTGGCGCTGCTCGCTGGCATAGATGTGCTGAAACACCTCACTGCGCGAGTAGGGAATCAGGCTCAGCTGTTCTTCGCTGCTGTAGCGGCAGCTCGGCATGTCCAGGCCCTGCCGCAGGCCGACCAGATCACCTTCTTGCAGATAGAACAGAGGTCGATCATCAACGACTGCATGTAAGAGACCGTTTTCAATGATGAACAACTGGTTGCTCGGCAGAATTTTGGCCAGATCATCCGCACGCTCGAGATGCAGTGGTGATGCCGCCGGGGCAAGGCCCTCAAGCAATTGCATCGGGATGCTTTGTAATCGGTTGATCAGCTGGTCGGCGTAAGCCGGTTGCTCCCCGAGTAAGTACATGAGTGAATTTCCTTGAACTGGCTGGGCATACTAAACCGTACGAACGTCCCTAAAACAATAGTTGCCAGCGGGCTTCCGGTAAATCGTTAGCCTTAGAGGTTGTGAGCTAGCTCTTGTTGTGGTGAGAAGTTTCATTGAGCTGGCCGTTCAGATCCGCTTTCAGGCTGGGTGGTAGTTCATTCCAATGAACATCCAGCAATGCTCCTTCGATTGCGTACAGCAGTACTTTCGATGCTCTAAAGCCTCGCGCTCTCACTGCTCGGTATGCGCTGACCGATCCCAGGCGGCGCAGGTCATTGGCGCTATGGATCCCCACTGCATGTAACCATTGGGCTGAGGTTTTACCGAGATTTTTCATGTGTTGCAGTTCATCGTTCATTAGGCCTCCTTGCGCTGCTGGGCAGTCGTGCGGATAGGGCAGTTTGGCGTACCTGCAAGAAAGTGTAGCGGCCACTGGATAAAGTGTGGTTGCCTGGTATACCCGCAGGTTCTGCGAGTCTCAGGCTCTAGTTGCTGCAACGGGTTTTGGCTGTGGTGTTGTACATAGCGCTGCAATGCTGATCACGTCCGCAGATACCCCTGTAATTGATCCAGTGACCAGTATTTTTGGACGGATGAGCTCGTTGGTTTCAGTCCGCTAAAGGGATTGGGCATATCACGGTAACCCGCATCAACACTGGCCCGACCTGCCGGCCAGAAATCGTCCAGCGTTTGCCAGTAAATATGGTCGATCAGTTCATCCAGCCCTGCGTTGATGCGCAGCGGGCCGTAACACTAAGCACAGTCGATCACGCCAGGTTTGAGCAGGCGGTGCATATTCTTGAAAAAGACCGGGGTGGCGAACCCATGCAATGCCTGCGCAATCACCATCAGGTTGATACTTTGGTTGGTTAATGGCTCGGCCTGTGCGTGCGTCGCAAAGAGCTGCACATGTGAGCGTGTTCGGCTTGCCTGCAGTTGTTCAATACTGCGATTGCATGTCAGAACCTGCTCCAAGTGTTCTAACCGCAGATAACTTGCCTGGCCATTGCCGTAAGCGATGTCCAAGGCGAGCAGGCACTGTGGGGGTCGGGCTGCCATCCAGGCAGATATGTGTGCTGGATAATGCGGGCGAAAAGTGGGGTAAGCGGCTGCCAGCGCGCCGAAAAGTTGGCTGACGTTGATGCTTACCGTGTCTTGTAGCGCAGGCGTGTACCAAAGTTTACGGACATGAGGATTTCATCTGCGGTCAGTTCGACAGGGAAGTAGGCTCCTGATATTTGCGCATGGGCAATACTGGCACCTTCAAGTTGAGAGTAGCGCAGATCCAGGCCACGCAAGTCGGCACCGCGGAAGTAGGCGTTGGTGAAATTGATGCCGTGCGCATCAAGAGCACGTAGATCCAGTCCGCGAAAGTCACCGTCGCTCAAATCAACGACGGTGTCTTTAGGCTTCTGCGCATTGAATGCCGATACTTTTTCATTGTGAATCAGTGCGTACAGTGGATTGTCCAACTGTTTGGGCTGGCTCATGGGCTATCTCCGTGTTGGGGCTTACTCCAAGTATAGAAGCCGTGGCGCAGTCTGCTTCCAGCAGTACTACGTCCTATGTGTCAATCAGATTCCCGGAAGGCGTTGGCGAATGCGCGCGATCAGGGTGTCCAGGCTGGCGCTTTCGTGGGTGTCGACACGCTTGCTGTGCAGCAGTTCACCGTCACTCAGTGCTTCGCGGCTCGCCTTTTGTGCGAGCACAACATCCATGGTGGCATCGGATGGGTCGCTACCAGCGGCTTTGCGCTGCTCCAGCCAACTGGCGATAACTTCGTCAGGGGCGCTGCACTCCAGAATGATGAAGGGAACGCCGCAGGCTTCGGCCACCTGACTGGCTGCCTCGCGCTGTGCCTGCTTGAGGTAAGTGGCGTCGATGATTACTGGAAACCCGGCATGCAGGGTCGCTTTGGCGAGTTGGTGCAGGCGCTGGTAAGTGGTGGCGCTGGCGTTCTGGGTGTAGATGCCGGCGCTCAACTTGCCGAGGTCTGCAAGCGACTGTTCGCCGAACAGTCGCTTGCGCTCTACATCCGAACGCAGTCGAATAGCACCCAGTGCCTCGACCAGGCGCATGGCCACATGGCTTTTTCCCACGGCAGAAACACCGTGGGTGATAGCCAGGAAACAAGAGGGGATGGCGCTGTAGCTTTCCGCCAGGTTGGCGTAGTTACGGTATTGGCGCAGGGTTACGGCTTTTTGCACCGCATCGGTCTGATGGGCCAGGCTGAACAGCGCGACTTTGGCGCGTACCAGGGCGCGGTAGGCCTTGTAGAAATTCAGCAACTCCAGTGCTGCGTAATCACCGGTGTGCTCCAGCCAGGCATTGATGAAGCGCCAGGCATGCGCCTTGAGGCCACGGTCTTCCAGATCCATGGCGAGGAAGGCCGCGTCCGAGGCGATATCGATCAGGCGGAATGGCTCGTTGAATTCGATGCAATCGAACAGCACGACCTGGCCGTCGAGCAGGGTGGCGTTGCCCAGGTGGATGTCGCCATGACATTCGCGGATCGAGCCACTGTTGGCACGTTCGGCAAGCAGTGGCTCCAGGCGGGTGTAGGTGGCTTCGGTCCAGTCTTGCAGAGCCGCCAGCTGCTGCAGGTCGGCGGCATCATTGAGCAGTGGGCGGATCTGCTCGAAGTTCTGCCGCATTGGCGCAACGATGGCGTCTGGCGAGCACAACGCATGGCTGCTTGCCACGGCAGGTGTGGTGCCATGGAAGTCTGCGATCTGCTTGGCCAGGTCGTCGATGTGCGCTTCAGTCAATTCACCGCGTGCCTGTACATCACTGAGCAATTGGCTTTGCGGGAACTGGCGCATTTTCAGCACATACTCGATGGCCGTTCCGCTACCGCCGAGTTGTGGTGCCTCGACACTGCCGCTGATCGGCAGCACGTCCAGGTAAAGGCCTTGAGTCAGGCGCTGATTGAGGCGCAGCTCTTCCTTGCAGAAGTGCTCGCGGGCGCTTAATTCGGTGAAATCGAGAAAGCCGAAATTCACTGGTTTCTTGATTTTGTAAGCGAAGGGGCCGGTGAGTATCACCCAGGAAATATGGGTTTCGATGACCTGAAACTGCTCCACCGGATGAGGGTAGAGTGCCGGGTTTTGCAATGCGGCGATCAGAGCTTGGCTCACGGGCGATCCTTGGCGTTGTACTGAAATAAGAGGCGTCCATTATGGCCGCTCAAGGCCAGTCTGCAAACCGTAGCGGCGGCCTGCTGGCAAGTGGGCAAAGTGCGTATAATGCCGCGCCATGACTCGTACCCGATCTTCCCGTCCCCGTTCTAAACGCCGCACCGGCGGTATGCGCCCTTGGCTGGGCTGGGCTCTCAAGCTCAGCCTGGTCGGTCTGGTGGTGCTCGCCGTGTTTGCGGTTTATCTCGATGCTGTGGTCCAGGAGAAATTCTCCGGCAAGCGCTGGACCGTGCCCGCCAAGGTCTACGCTCGGCCGCTGGAACTGTTCGTGGGGCAGAAGCTGGCCAAGGATGACTTCCTCAAGGAGCTGGATGCCCTGGGCTATCGCCGGGAAAACACGGTGGTCGGTCCCGGTGGCGTTTCGGTAGCGGGCAATAACATCGAGCTGCATTCGCGTGGCTTCCAGTTCTATGAAAGCGCGGAGCCTTCACAGCGTGTGCGTGTGCGTTTTTCCGGCGATTACGTTGCTGGGCTGACTCAGGCTGGCGGTGGCAACCTAGCTGTGGCGCGCCTTGAGCCGCTGCTGATCGGCGGGTTGTACCCAGCGCATCAGGAAGACCGCGTGCTGATCAAGCTGGAGCAGGTGCCGCCTTATCTGGTTGAAACCCTGGTGGCGATCGAGGATCGTGAGTTCTTCAATCACTTTGGTGTGTCGCCCAAGGGTATCGCCCGTGCGGTTTGGATCAACGCCACCGCCGGTCAGCTGCGTCAGGGCGGCAGTACCCTGACTCAGCAGTTGGTAAAGAACTTCTATTTGACCAATGAGCGCAGCCTCTCGCGCAAGGCCACCGAAGCCATGATGGCCGTTTTGCTTGAGCTGCATTACGACAAGAAGGACATTCTTGAAGCCTACCTCAACGAGGTTTTCCTCGGTCAGGATGGCCAGCGCGCGGTGCATGGCTTTGGTCTGGCCAGCCAGTATTTCTTCAGCCAGCCCCTCTCCGAGCTGAAGCTTGATCAGGTCGCCCTGCTGGTCGGTATGGTCAAGGGGCCGACCTACTACAACCCGCGGCGTAACCCGGAGCGTGCACTGGAGCGCCGTAATCTGGTGCTGGATGTGCTGGCAGAGCAGGGTGTTGTCAGTGCGGCAGATGTGAGCGCCGCGAAACAGAAGCCGCTGGGTATCACCCGTCGAGGCAGTCTGGCGGACAGTTCATTTCCGGCTTTTCTCGATCTCGTCAAGCGTCAGTTGCGCGAAGATTACCAGGAGCAGGATCTGACCGAAGAAGGCCTGCGCATTTTCACCAGCTTCGACCCGATTTTGCAGCTCAAGGCGGAAAGTGCTCTGGCGGACAGCCTCAAACGTTTATCCGGGCGTAAGGGGGTCGACCAGGTTGAGGCGGGCATGGTCGTGACCAGCCCGGAAAGTGGCGAGGTGCAGGCCATCATAGGTAGCCGTCAGCCGCGCTTTGCTGGGTTCAACCGGGCGCTGGATGCGGTACGGCCGATCGGCTCGTTGATCAAGCCGGCGATCTACCTGACCGCACTCGAGCGACCGAGTCAGTACACCCTGACCAGTTTGCTTGAAGATCAGCCGTTCTCCATCAAAGGCCAGAACGGCCAGGTTTGGAGCCCGCAGAATTATGACCGCAAGGCTCATGGCACGATTTACCTGTATCAGGGGCTGGTTAACTCTTACAACCTCTCGACTGCCAAGCTGGGGCTGGAAATCGGTGTGCCGGAAGTGCTGAAGACCCTCAGTCGTCTGGGTGTCGAGCAGGAGTGGCCGGCTTATCCCTCTATGTTGTTGGGAGCGGGTGGCTTGAGTCCGATGAGCGTTGCCAACATGTACCAGACACTGGCAAATGGCGGCTTCAATACGCCCTTGCGCAGTATCCGCAATGTGCTCACAGCAGACGGGCAGCCCCTCAAGCGCTATCCGTTTCAAATTCAGCAGCGTTTCGACAGTGGTGCCATCTACCTGCTGCAGAATGCCATGCGGCGCACGATGTCTGAGGGCACAGGGCGCTCGGTATACGGTCAGTTGCCGCGCTCGCTGGCGCTGGCCGGCAAGACTGGCACCAGTAACGACTCGCGAGACAGCTGGTTTGCCGGCTTCAGTCAGGATGTTCTGGCGGTGGTCTGGCTGGGTCGTGATGACAACGGGCCTACGCCGTTGACTGGCGCCACAGGGGCGTTGCAGGTGTGGACGGATTTTATGCGCAAGGCCGATCCGTTGCCGTTGGACATGCCGGTGCCGGAGAATGTGGTGCAGGCTTGGATCGATACCAGTAGTGGACAGGGCACTGATCCGAGTTGTCCGAATGCGGTACAGATGCCTTATATTCGCGGCAGCCAACCCGCTGCTGGGCTTGGCTGTGGCATTCAGGCGCCGGCCAATGAGGTGATGGATTGGGTACGCGGCTGGTTGGATTAAGTGAGAGGGTGTGTTGTGAATAAATGGTTGATTCCTGCTGTAACGGCCACTTTGGTTCTCGCGGGTTGCAGCAGTGTGCCGCGCGGTTCGATTCCTGTGGTTGAGGGCGGTTCTTCAGTCTCTTCCGGTCAGGCTTCTGCTGCTACCGGTTACCCGGCCGCAACGCCTCAGGTGAAAGCATTGCCGGAAGATTCCGGTGTGGTGGTGATGGTTCCAGGGGGTGGCACAACTACGCCGATTCAATCCTTCCCGGCCGGTAACGCGCCACTGGATGTCGGTGCGTCGAGCCAGCCTTGGAGAGCCACGCCGCCGGCTACCCAGGGTGGTTATGTTGCGCCGGCACCCAGCGGAATTCCCAGTAGTGGCCTGGCCATGGACGAACAGCTGGATGGTCCGGTGCTCGCCCTGCTGACCACCGCTCAGCAACAACAGGGTGGTGGCGATCTGAATGGCGCTGCCTCGAGTCTGGAGCGTGCCCAGCGGATTGCTCCGCGTGAGCCGCAGGTGCTCTACCGCCTGGCAGAGGTACGTCTGGCGCAAGGTGATGCCGCGCAGGCCGAACAGTTTGCCCGGCGTGGTTTGAGCTATGCCAGTGGGCGTCCAGCGTTGCAGGCCAGTCTATGGAACCTGATAGCTCAGGCTCGTGAGCGTCAAGGTGATACGGCGGGCGCAGCGCAAGCCCGTGAGCAGGCGAGAGTCAGCTTGTGATGGATGCGCGTATCCCGTTGCTGGCGGAGCAGTTGCTGCTGATCGAGCGTGAATTGCGCCTGCAGAACTGGTGGAGCGAACAGTCGCCAGCGGCTGAGGCGCTGGCCAGTCAACAGCCGTTCTGTGTTGATACTCTGGCGTTTGAGCAGTGGTTACAGTGGATTTTCCTGCCGCGCATGAAGCAGTTGCTCGAGTCTGCAGCTACCTTGCCGACAGCATCTGGCATCCAGCCAATGGCCGAACAGGTTTATCAGGGTGAGATGAAGCGTGCACGGGAGTTGATCAGGCTGTTGGGTGACTTCGATCAGTTGATTGCTGGCGCGACCTGAGTCGCGCCTATTATTTCACTCGCAGTTGTCGGTAATCGACTTCTGCGTTTCGCTGATGCGTGCTTGGCGTTCGTCTTCAGTCAGGCGGCGCACTTCACCGTCCACTTCCATGCTCAGGCGTGGATTGTTCTGCAGTTGCGCCAGATTGGTGCGCACGTTCTCACAATATTTTTTGCGTTCGGCTTCCTTGGTGGCAACGTCCTTCTTAACTTTTTCGTCAATCGCCGCCTGTTCGGGGTTCGCAATGCTTTCGAATGTCGGTGCGGGTTTCGGTTCTTCGTTGGCTGCTGGCTTGGGGGCCGGCACGGCGGTATTGATGCTGGTCGCCTCTTGCCCCTGCGGGGGCTGCGCGCTGAAGTGTGTCACGCCCTTGGCGTCGACCCACTTGTAAACCTGACTGGCCATTGCGGTGGCGCTCATGGCGAGCATCAAGCTGCTGGTGATCATCATGCGGCGCATGCGGTTTCCTTATGTTGAGCTGCGGTGCCTGCTCACTACTATAACCAAAATGTTTGAATCGTCATCCTGCGCTGCGTCACAGCAGAAGATTGCAGATTCAGTCACGGATTGCTTGACTTGGCCGCGCCGAATCTCAACAATTCCACGCTCACTGTAGTGGAGTCCGCCGCAAGCAGGCTTTAGCTCAGTAGACATGAGGTGCACACCCGCGCCGACCTGTTACACCCGCAACGCGTTACCTCGCGCTGGGTGGGAAAATCCCGCAACACCAAGGGACTTTCCCAATACTTGCTCAGTAGTAGCTGACGTAGTCGGCGACCACCGTCGCTCATGCTCTGCTGACAGTAAACCTATCTTAGGCCGTCCCTCTGTTGGACGGTTTTCTGGCGTTTTAGAGGTGAACAACGTGGAGCTTTTATCCGGCGCTGAAATGGTCGTCCGCTTTTTGCGTGACGAAGGCGTTAAGAACATCTATGGGTACCCGGGCGGTGCTCTGCTGCATATCTACGATGCCCTGTTTAAAGAACCGGAAGTGAATCACATCCTGGTTCGTCACGAGCAGGCCGCAACTCATATGGCTGATGGTTATGCCCGTGCCACCGGTAAAGCCGGTGTGGTGCTGGTGACCTCTGGCCCTGGCGCAACCAATGCCATCACCGGTATTGCCACTGCCTACATGGATTCCATTCCGATGGTGGTGCTGTCGGGCCAGGTGCCCAGCAACATGGTCGGCACCGACGCCTTTCAGGAAACCGACATGATCGGTATCTCTCGGCCGATCGTGAAGCACAGTTTCATGATCAAGCATGCCTCGGAAATCCCGGAAGTCCTGAAGAAAGCCTTCTACTTGGCGCAATCCGGCCGTCCAGGCCCGGTGGTTGTGGATATTCCCAAGGACATGACCAACCCGGCTGAAAAGTTCGAGTACGTCTATCCGAAGAAGGTCAAGCTGCGCTCCTACAGCCCTGCGCTACGCGGTCACTCCGGGCAGATCCGCAAGGCGGCCGAGCTGTTGCTGGCGGCCAAGCGTCCAATCGTCTACTCCGGTGGCGGTGTGATCATGGGCGGTGCTGCAGCGCCGCTGACTGAGTTGGCGCAAATGCTTAATCTGCCCGTCACCAATACCCTGATGGGATTGGGTGGCTATCCCGGCACTGATCGTCAGTTCCTCGGCATGCTTGGTATGCATGGCAGCTACACCGCTAACCTGGCGATGCACCATGCTGATGTGATTCTGGCAGTGGGTGCGCGGTTTGATGACCGGGTGATCAACGGGGCGAGCAAGTTCTGCCCGAATGCCAAGATCATTCACATCGATATCGATCCAGCCTCCATCTCCAAGACCATCAAGGCCGATATTCCAATCGTTGGCCCGGTTGATAGCGTGATGACCGAGATGGTCGCCATCCTCAAAGAGATCGGTGAGCAGCTGAACAAGGATGCTTTGGCGAGCTGGTGGAAGCAGATTGACGAATGGCGTGGCAGCGGTCGTCTGTTCCCCTATAACGAGGGTGACGGTAGCGTTATCAAGCCGCAGGCTGTGGTTGAGATGCTCTCTGAAGTGACGAAGGGCGATGCCTTTGTGACCTCGGACGTTGGTCAGCACCAAATGTTCGCCGCGCAGTACTACCGCTTCAACAAGCCGAATCGCTGGATCAACTCCGGTGGTCTGGGCACCATGGGCTTCGGCTTCCCGGCCGCCATGGGGGTGAAGTTGAGCTTCCCTGATGAAGAGGTAGCCTGTGTTACCGGTGAAGGCAGCATCCAGATGAACATTCAGGAACTGTCGACCTGCCTGCAATACGGTTTGCCGGTGAAGATCGTCAACCTGAACAACGGCGCGCTGGGTATGGTGCGTCAGTGGCAGGACATGATGTATAGCAGTCGTCACTCGCACTCCTACATGGAGTCGTTGCCGGACTTCGTCAAACTGGCCGAAGCCTATGGTCATGTTGGTATCCGCATCACTGATCTCAAGGACCTCAAACCGAAGATGGAAGAGGCTTTTGCGATGAAGGATCGCCTGGTGTTCCTCGACATCCAGGTTGATACCAGTGAGCACGTCTACCCGATGCAGATCAAAGACGGTGCAATGCGCGATATGTGGCTGAGCAAGACGGAGCGTACCTAATCATGCGACACATTATTTCCCTGCTGCTGGAAAACGAGCCCGGCGCATTGTCCCGCGTGGTCGGTCTGTTCTCGCAGCGCAACTACAACATCGAAAGCCTGACTGTGGCGCCGACTGAAGACCCGACCTTGTCGCGTCTGACCCTGACCACTGTTGGCCATGATGAAGTTATCGAGCAGATCACCAAAAACCTCAACAAGCTGGTCGAGGTGGTCAAGCTGGTTGATCTGTCAGAAAGTGCTCATGTCGAGCGCGAGCTGATGTTGGTCAAGGTCAAGGCCACAGGCGCTCAGCGTGCCGAGGTCAAACGCACCACCGACATCTTTCGTGGGCAGATCGTCGATGTGACCAGCAGCGTCTACACCATCCAGCTGGCGGGTACGAGCGATAAGCTCGATAGCTTTATCCAGGCCATCGGCACCACGTCTATTCTGGAAACCGTGCGCAGTGGTGTCACCGGCATTGCCCGCGGTGACAAGGTGCTGAGTATCTGATTGCGTTGCACTGATATAAGCAAAAGCCCCCGGGGGAATTTCTCCGGGGGCTTTTTCATTTCGAGAGTAAGTGCCTTGCCTATTGCGTAGCCGTTGTTAGCGTTGGCGATTCCAGAAAGCATTGATCAACGGCTCTTTCAGGCGCTTTTCCAGCGCGAACAGGCCGATGTCGTAGGCCGTCAGTGGCGGCTGAATATCGTAGATGCGGATGCGTGCCGTCAGCGGGCTGTTATCGAGGACGATCTGCGGCACGACGCCAATGCCGAAGCCCAGGCTGACCATGCTGACGATGGCTTCGTTACCGCTGACCTGGGCATAGATGCGCGGTTTGATGGTGTGGTTTTTCAACCATCGGTCGGTGCGAGTTCGGGCGAGCCCTTCTTCTGAGAGAATCATCGGTACGTCTTTCCAGGTTTCTGTGCCGGGGTGCTTCAGTTGCTCCTCGGTTAGCAACTGGGGAGACAGTGGGCCGATAAAGCACAAGGCAGAACGGGCAATCGATTGAAATGCGACGCCAGTTGGCAAACTGTCGGGGCGGGCGCCGATGGCCAGGTCCTCCAGCCCTTCCTGTACGCGTTCAACGGCTTTTGCCGGGTCACCTGTGTGCAGCTTCATTTCAATGCGAGGGTAGTCCTGGCGAAAGCTGCTCAGGATGTCATAGAGGAAGCTATAGCTGGCGGTTACCGAGCAATAGAGCGAGAGCTCCCCATGCAGAATTAATTGATCCTGTTTGAAGGTTTGGCGCATGGCTTGCCAGCCGTTCATGACCTCGCTGGCATACTCGCGAAATTGCTGTCCTTCGCGGGTCAGGCGTACCGAGCGGTTGTCGCGTAGAAACAGCGGTGCGCCGAGTTCATCCTCAAGCTGCTTGATGCTGCGGCTAAGTGCAGAAGGACTGACATGCTGCTCGCGGCTGGTTTTGCCGAAGTGCAGGTTGTCGGCCAGGGAGAGAAAGAGCTGGAGTGTGTGGCTGTCCATTATTGTTTCAATTATCGGCATATTGTGTTGCAAATATATCATTTTACGCAACGGTGCGAATCACTTAAGGTGTCTTCGTCGCGGTGCATGCACCCCATCTCCTTCGATTAAAAGAGCCAAAAACATGAAAGTTTATTACGACAAAGACTGTGACCTCTCGATCATCCAGGGCAAGAAAGTTGCCATCATTGGTTACGGTTCCCAGGGCCACGCCCAGGCGTGCAACCTGAAAGATTCCGGTGTCGACGTCACTGTTGGTCTGCGTAAAGGTTCGGCTACTGTTGCCAAGGCAGAAGCCCATGGCCTGAAAGTATCCGACGTGGCCACTGCTGTTGCCGGTGCTGACCTGGTCATGATCCTGACTCCGGACGAATTCCAGTCCCAGCTTTACAAGAACGAGATCGAGCCGAACATCAAGAAGGGCGCCACTCTGGCTTTCTCCCACGGCTTCGCGATCCACTACAACCAGGTTGTTCCGCGTAGCGATCTCGACGTGATCATGATCGCGCCGAAAGCGCCGGGCCACACTGTGCGCTCCGAGTTCGTCAAAGGTGGTGGTATCCCTGACCTGATTGCTGTCTATCAGGATGCTTCCGGGAATGCCAAGAACGTTGCCCTGTCTTACGCTTCCGGCGTAGGTGGCGGCCGTACCGGTATCATCGAAACCACCTTCAAGGATGAGACTGAAACCGATCTGTTTGGCGAACAAGCGGTTCTGTGTGGTGGTTGCGTTGAGTTGGTCAAAGCTGGCTTCGAAACCCTGGTAGACGCTGGCTACGCGCCAGAAATGGCCTATTTCGAGTGCTTGCACGAGCTGAAGCTGATCGTTGACCTCATGTACGAAGGCGGTATCGCCAACATGAACTACTCGATCTCCAATAATGCCGAGTACGGCGAGTACGTGACCGGCCCTGAAGTGATCAATGCCGAATCTCGTGCCGCCATGCGCAATGCGCTGAAGCGTATCCAGGATGGTGAGTACGCCAAGATGTTCATCCAGGAAGGTGCTACCAACTATGCATCCATGACGGCCTACCGTCGCAACAACGCGGCTCATGGTATTGAAGTGGTCGGTGAGAAGCTGCGTTCCATGATGCCGTGGATCTCGGCCAACAAAATCGTCGATAAGACTAAGAACTAAGGTTTTATGATGTAAGAAAAAACGCGGCCAAGGCCGCGTTTTTTCATGGTGTAGCAAGGCTTCTGGTATAAAGCCTGGGTGTGCATGGGTGCTTTCGTGAACGCTTAGCGTTGGTGCCTGTCGAATCTATCCAAATCCGTTGCAAGGTGTTGTTCATGAATGAACGTCCAGATGAGCCCAAGTCTCCCGTCGACGCCGAAGGTCTGCTGCCTATCGATGAGCATGTGGAGGAGGGGCGCGACGCAGAGGGGCGTAAGGTGCGCCACCGTGGCATCTATCTACTGCCAAATCTCTTTACCACGGCCAACCTGTTTGCTGGTTTCTACGCCATCATCAATGCCATGAACGGCAACTTCTATGTGGCTGCGGCGGCTGTGTTTGTGGCGATGGTGCTTGATGGTCTAGATGGGCGTGTGGCGCGCCTGACCAATACGCAGAGTGCGTTCGGTGCCGAGTATGACTCGCTGTCCGATATGGTTGCCTTTGGTGTGGCGCCGGCACTTCTGGCGTTTGAGTGGGCGCTGGGTAGCATGGGTAAGGTTGGCTGGATGGTTGCCTTCATCTATGTAGCGGGTGCAGCGTTACGACTGGCGCGCTTCAATACGCAGATTGGCAGTGTTGATAAGCGCTACTTCATCGGCTTAGCTAGTCCAGCAGCAGCTGGTGTGGTGGCGGGAACGGTTTGGGCTTTCAGTGATTTCGGTATAAAGGGCTCGAACATGGCCTTTGTGGTCGCGATCCTGGTCGCAGCTGCTGGCATGCTGATGGTCAGCAATATCAAATACAACAGCTTTAAGGATCTCGACTTGAAGGGGCGTGTGCCTTTTGTGGCGATTCTGGCTGTGGTGCTGGTATTCGCGGTTGTGTTCAGTGATCCGCCGCGGATTCTGCTGATCATCTTCCTGGCCTATGCGGCCTCGGGGCCTGTTCAGTACCTGCTGCGTTTGCGTCGCGGTAAGGGCGCCTAGTTACTGTGCTGTTGGTTCGACAAAGCCGTTGAAGCGCAAGCTTCAACGGCTTTGTCGTATCTACAGGCTGTGCGGTGCTTGGTTCTGTTCGCAGTGGCTGCCGTGTCGGCGAAACAAATATGAAACAATCAGTTGACCTCAGGGTTTGAGTCCCTATAATGCGCAGCTCTTAAGGCACATGCGGCTCCTTAAACTTCTTATAAAACAAGAAGTTAGATTTAAATAAGGGGTTGCAAAGCAGCGAAAGCTGCGTAGAATGCGCCTTCTCTTCAGGGGTGATGTTTGAGTCTGAAGGGTTCGGTCGAGGTGATCGGAAGCGGTAAAAGAGGATGTTGACAGTGGTTTTAAACGCTGTAGAATTCGCCTCCCGCTGACGAGAAGCTAGGTGTTGATCGAAAGCGCAAGTGGTTGAGATTGAAAAGAAATTTTCGAAATCGCTTGACGGAGAATGAGGCTGCTGTAGAATGCGCGCCTCGGTTGAGGCGAAAGACTTAACCAACCGCTCTTTAACAACTGAATCAAGCAATTCGTGTGGGTGCTTGTGAGGTAAGACTGTTAGTCGCAAGATTATCAGCATCACAAAGCAACACTCGTTAATTCGAGAGTTACCTTTCATTAAATTGAAAGTTTTGCGATTGCTGAGCCAAGTTTAGGGTTTTCTCAAAACCCAAGCAGTATTGAACTGAAGAGTTTGATCATGGCTCAGATTGAACGCTGGCGGCAGGCCTAACACATGCAAGTCGAGCGGTAGAGAGAAGCTTGCTTCTCTTGAGAGCGGCGGACGGGTGAGTAATGCCTAGGAATCTGCCTAGTGGTGGGGGATAACGTTCGGAAACGGACGCTAATACCGCATACGTCCTACGGGAGAAAGCGGGGGATCTTCGGACCTCGCGCCATTAGATGAGCCTAGGTCGGATTAGCTAGTTGGTGAGGTAATGGCTCACCAAGGCGACGATCCGTAACTGGTCTGAGAGGATGATCAGTCACACTGGAACTGAGACACGGTCCAGACTCCTACGGGAGGCAGCAGTGGGGAATATTGGACAATGGGCGAAAGCCTGATCCAGCCATGCCGCGTGTGTGAAGAAGGTCTTCGGATTGTAAAGCACTTTAAGTTGGGAGGAAGGGCAGTAACCTAATACGTTATTGTTTTGACGTTACCGACAGAATAAGCACCGGCTAACTTCGTGCCAGCAGCCGCGGTAATACGAAGGGTGCAAGCGTTAATCGGAATTACTGGGCGTAAAGCGCGCGTAGGTGGTTCAGTAAGTTGGAAGTGAAATCCCCGGGCTCAACCTGGGAACTGCTTTCAAAACTGCTGAGCTAGAGTACGGTAGAGGGTGGTGGAATTTCCTGTGTAGCGGTGAAATGCGTAGATATAGGAAGGAACACCAGTGGCGAAGGCGACCACCTGGACTGATACTGACACTGAGGTGCGAAAGCGTGGGGAGCAAACAGGATTAGATACCCTGGTAGTCCACGCCGTAAACGATGTCAACTAGCCGTTGGAATCCTTGAGATTTTAGTGGCGCAGCTAACGCATTAAGTTGACCGCCTGGGGAGTACGGCCGCAAGGTTAAAACTCAAATGAATTGACGGGGGCCCGCACAAGCGGTGGAGCATGTGGTTTAATTCGAAGCAACGCGAAGAACCTTACCTGGCCTTGACATGCTGAGAACTTTCTAGAGATAGATTGGTGCCTTCGGGAACTCAGACACAGGTGCTGCATGGCTGTCGTCAGCTCGTGTCGTGAGATGTTGGGTTAAGTCCCGTAACGAGCGCAACCCTTGTCCTTAGTTACCAGCACCTCGGGTGGGAACTCTAAGGAGACTGCCGGTGACAAACCGGAGGAAGGTGGGGATGACGTCAAGTCATCATGGCCCTTACGGCCAGGGCTACACACGTGCTACAATGGTCGGTACAAAGGGTTGCCAAGCCGCGAGGTGGAGCTAATCCCATAAAACCGATCGTAGTCCGGATCGCAGTCTGCAACTCGACTGCGTGAAGTCGGAATCGCTAGTAATCGTGAATCAGAATGTCACGGTGAATACGTTCCCGGGCCTTGTACACACCGCCCGTCACACCATGGGAGTGGGTTGCACCAGAAGTAGCTAGTCTAACCGCAAGGGGGACGGTTACCACGGTGTGATTCATGACTGGGGTGAAGTCGTAACAAGGTAGCCGTAGGGGAACCTGCGGCTGGATCACCTCCTTAATCGAAGACTTCAGCTTCTTCATAAGTTCCCACACGAATTGCTTGATTCATTGAGAAAGACGATTGGGTCTGTAGCTCAGTTGGTTAGAGCGCACCCCTGATAAGGGTGAGGTCGGCAGTTCGAATCTGCCCAGACCCACCAATTGTTGTGGGGTTTGGCCTTGTAAGAATATGGGGCCATAGCTCAGCTGGGAGAGCGCCTGCCTTGCACGCAGGAGGTCAGCGGTTCGATCCCGCTTGGCTCCACCATACACAGTCTCGTTTAGAGTTCAGAAATGAACGTTCCTGCTTGTCAGATGAATGTTGATTTCTGGTCTTTGACCAGTAACAAATCGTTCTTTAAAAATTTGGGTATGTGATAGAAGTGACTGATTGATTACTTTCACTGGTAATTAATCTGGTCAAGGTAAAATTTGTAGTTCTCAATTGCAAATTTTCGGCGAATGTCGTCTTCACGTTAGAGACAATAACCAGATTGCTTGGGGTTATATGGTCAAGTGAAGAAGCGCATACGGTGGATGCCTTGGCAGTCAGAGGCGATGAAAGACGTTGTAGCCTGCGATAAGCTCCGGGGAGTCGGCAAACAGACTTTGATCCGGAGATCTCTGAATGGGGGAACCCAGCCAGCATAAGCTGGTTATTACACACTGAATACATAGGTGTGTAAGGCGAACCAGGGGAACTGAAACATCTAAGTACCCTGAGGAAAAGAAATCAACCGAGATTCCCTTAGTAGTGGCGAGCGAACGGGGACTAGCCCTTAAGTTGATTTGAGAATAGTGGAAGGCTCTGGAAAGTGCCGCCGTAGTGGGTGATAGCCCCGTACACGAAATTCTCTTATCAATGAAATCGAGTAGGACGGAGCACGAGAAACTTTGTCTGAATATGGGGGGACCATCCTCCAAGGCTAAATACTACTGACTGACCGATAGTGAACTAGTACCGTGAGGGAAAGGCGAAAAGAACCCCGGAGAGGGGAGTGAAATAGATCCTGAAACCGTATGCGTACAAGCAGTGGGAGCCCACTTTGTTGGGTGACTGCGTACCTTTTGTATAATGGGTCAGCGACTTATATTCAGTGGCGAGCTTAACCGAATAGGGGAGGCGTAGCGAAAGCGAGTCTTAATAGGGCGTTTAGTCGCTGGGTATAGACCCGAAACCGGGCGATCTATCCATGGGCAGGTTGAAGGTTAGGTAACACTGACTGGAGGACCGAACCGACTACCGTTGAAAAGTTAGCGGATGACCTGTGGATCGGAGTGAAAGGCTAATCAAGCTCGGAGATAGCTGGTTCTCCTCGAAAGCTATTTAGGTAGCGCCTCGTGTATCACTGCTGGGGGTAGAGCACTGTTTCGGCTAGGGGGTCATCCCGACTTACCAAACCGATGCAAACTCCGAATACCAGCAAGTGTCAGCACGGGAGACACACGGCGGGTGCTAACGTCCGTCGTGAAAAGGGAAACAACCCAGACCGTCAGCTAAGGTCCCAAAGTTATGGTTAAGTGGGAAACGATGTGGGAAGGCTTAGACAGCTAGGAGGTTGGCTTAGAAGCAGCCACCCTTTAAAGAAAGCGTAATAGCTCACTAGTCGAGTCGGCCTGCGCGGAAGATGTAACGGGGCTCAAACCATACACCGAAGCTACGGGTTCAACGTAAGTTGAGCGGTAGAGGAGCGTTCTGTAAGCCTGTGAAGGTGAGTTGAGAAGCTTGCTGGAGGTATCAGAAGTGCGAATGCTGACATGAGTAACGACAATGGGAGTGAAAAACTCCCACGCCGAAAGACCAAGGTTTCCTGCGCAACGTTAATCGACGCAGGGTGAGTCGGCCCCTAAGGCGAGGCAGAAATGCGTAGTCGATGGGAAACGGGTTAATATTCCCGTACTTCTAATTACTGCGATGGAGGGACGGAGAAGGCTAGGCCAGCACGGCGTTGGTTGTCCGTGTTTAAGGTGGTAGGCTGATTTCTTAGGTAAATCCGGGAAATCAAGGCCGAGAACTGATGACGAGTTATCTTTTAGATGACGAAGTGGTTGATGCCATGCTTCCAGGAAAAGCTTCTAAGCTTCAGGTAATTAGGAACCGTACCCCAAACCGACACAGGTGGTTAGGTAGAGAATACCAAGGCGCTTGAGAGAACTCGGGTGAAGGAACTAGGCAAAATGGCACCGTAACTTCGGGAGAAGGTGCGCCGGTGAGGGTGAAGTATTTACTACGTAAGCCCATGCCGGTCGAAGATACCAGGCCGCTGCGACTGTTTATTAAAAACACAGCACTCTGCAAACACGAAAGTGGACGTATAGGGTGTGACGCCTGCCCGGTGCCGGAAGGTTAATTGATGGGGTTAGCTAACGCGAAGCTCTTGATCGAAGCCCCGGTAAACGGCGGCCGTAACTATAACGGTCCTAAGGTAGCGAAATTCCTTGTCGGGTAAGTTCCGACCTGCACGAATGGCGTAACGATGGCGGCGCTGTCTCCACCCGAGACTCAGTGAAATTGAAATCGCTGTGAAGATGCAGTGTATCCGCGGCTAGACGGAAAGACCCCGTGAACCTTTACTATAGCTTTGCACTGGACTTTGAGTTTGCTTGTGTAGGATAGGTGGGAGGCTTTGAAGCGTGGACGCCAGTTCGCGTGGAGCCATCCTTGAAATACCACCCTGGCAACCTTGAGGTTCTAACTCTGGTCCGTTATCCGGATCGAGGACAGTGTATGGTGGGTAGTTTGACTGGGGCGGTCTCCTCCTAAAGAGTAACGGAGGAGTACGAAGGTGCGCTCAGACCGGTCGGAAATCGGTCGTAGAGTATAAAGGCAAAAGCGCGCTTGACTGCGAGACAGACACGTCGAGCAGGTACGAAAGTAGGTCTTAGTGATCCGGTGGTTCTGTATGGAAGGGCCATCGCTCAACGGATAAAAGGTACTCCGGGGATAACAGGCTGATACCGCCCAAGAGTTCATATCGACGGCGGTGTTTGGCACCTCGATGTCGGCTCATCACATCCTGGGGCTGAAGCCGGTCCCAAGGGTATGGCTGTTCGCCATTTAAAGTGGTACGCGAGCTGGGTTTAGAACGTCGTGAGACAGTTCGGTCCCTATCTGCCGTGGACGTTTGAGATTTGAGAGGGGCTGCTCCTAGTACGAGAGGACCGGAGTGGACGAACCTCTGGTGTTCCGGTTGTCACGCCAGTGGCATTGCCGGGTAGCTATGTTCGGAAAAGATAACCGCTGAAAGCATCTAAGCGGGAAACTTGCCTCAAGATGAGATCTCACTGGAACCTTGAGTTCCCTAAAGGGCCGTCGAAGACTACGACGTTGATAGGTTGGGTGTGTAAGCGCTGTGAGGCGTTGAGCTAACCAATACTAATTGCCCGTGAGGCTTGACCATATAACACCCAAACAATTTGATGTTTGTGTGTCTCTATGAAGACTGCAACAGCCGAAAATTTGCTCAACTACAAACCAAGACATCACATACCCAATTCGGGATAGCGTCTCGCGACGATATCCCAGCTGAATCGCTTGACGACCATAGAGCATTGGAACCACCTGATCCCATCCCGAACTCAGTAGTGAAACGATGCATCGCCGATGGTAGTGTGGGGTTTCCCCATGTGAGAGTAGGTCATCGTCAAGCACCTATACCAAAACCCCCGACCGTGAAAACGGTCGGGGGTTTTACTTTTACCCGCAAAAACAAACCAGCCACAGTCGCGGCTTTGATAGGCAACATTACGGCACGTCGCTATCATGCTCTTGCGCACTTCCAGCAGAGTTCTTTACATGGCCGACCCGGCATCCCCTGACGCTTTCACCGAGCTTGAGCTCAAGCAGCTGATTGCCTGTCATGAGTGTGATCTGTTGATGCGTAAACCACCGACTGCAGCTGGTGATCGGGTTGAATGCCCGCGTTGCGGCTACGAGTTGTATACGCACCGCACGCAGGTTATCCGGCGCAGTATGGCGTTGGTGATTACCGCTTTGCTGCTGTATGTCCCAGCCAACTTCCTGCCGATCATGCGTCTTAATCTATTGGGGCAGGCGACCGAGGATACAGTCTGGAGTGGCGTTCTCGGGCTGTATAACAACGGTATGCAGGGCATCGCTGTTGTGGTCTTTTTGTGCAGCATGGCCGTGCCATTGCTCAAACTGTTGTGTCAGTTGGCTGTGTTGCTGAGTATCCGCCTGGATATTGGCCGCAGTTATGGCCTTTTGCTCTACCGTATTTATCATCACATGCGTGAGTGGGGCATGCTTGAGGTCTACCTGATGGGCATTCTGGTGGCCATTGTGAAGCTGGTCGATCTGGCCGAACTGAGTATTGGACTGGGGCTGCTGTGTTTCGTCGCGCTGTTACTGGTGCAGGTCTGGTTGGAGGTGACGATGTCGCCCCATCAGATCTGGGAAGCCCTGTCGGGAGAGGATGAGCATGCGTGCGATTGATGCTGGGCTGCTGATTTGTCATGAATGCCACCAGCTCAACCCGCAGCAGCGTGGTCACAAGCAGTTCTGTACACGTTGCGGTGGCCGCCTGCATGAGCGCAGACCTAACAGTCTGATACGTACCTGGGCGTTGCTGCTGACGGCTGCTGTGCTGTATATCCCAGCCAATCTACTGCCGATCATGACGGTCAACTCATTGGGCAAAGGACAGTCCGATACCATCATGTCGGGTGTCATCGAATTGGTGAACTACGGCATGCTGCCGATTGCCGCGGTGGTCTTCATTGCCAGTATTCTGGTGCCGACGTTCAAGCTGGTGGGCATTGCTCTGCTGCTGTATTCGGTGCAGCGCCATCAGCCGATGTCGGCGCGACAGCGGATATTGATGTACCGCTTTATCGAATGGATTGGGCGCTGGTCGATGCTCGACATCTTTGTCATCGCCATACTGGTGGCGGTGGTCAACTTCGGCAGCCTGGCCAGTATCGAACCTGGCTATGGCGCAACGGCTTTTGCCAGTGTGGTGGTGCTGACCATGCTCGCCGCTCTAACTTTTGACCCCCGCCTGATATGGGATAACACGGATTCGGATGACGACCATGAATGATTTGCCGTTAGCCAAGGCACGCCCAGCTTCGAACTGGTCGGCTATTTGGGTGCTGCCGCTGATTGCGCTGCTGATCGGCGGTTGGCTGGGATGGCGAGCCTATAGCGAAGCGGGCATCGAGATTCAGGTGACTTTCGAGACCGGTGAAGGCCTCCAGGCCGGCAAGACGGAAGTCATCTACAAGGGCATGTCGATTGGCAAGTTGACTGCGATGGAGCTGGACGACAGCGGCGAGCGGCGTGGCGTAAGAGCGACGCTGGAGATGGACAAGCGTGTGGAGCATCAACTGCTCAGCAACACCCGCTTCTGGCTGGTCAAACCGAGCGTTTCGCTGGCAGGGATTACTGGTTTGGAAACCCTGGTGTCAGGTAATTACATTGCCGCCAGCCCGGGTGATGGTGAGCCTACGCGCAAGTTCACTGCACTCAATGAGCCGCCACCGCTGGCCGATACCGCTCCCGGCCTGCACCTGACGCTCAAGGCCGAGCGCCTGGGTTCGTTGAATCGCGACAGTCCGGTGTTCTACAAGCAGATCCAAGTTGGCCGGGTTAAAAGTTACGCGCTGCTAGAGGACCAGAGTCAGGTTGAGGTGAAGGTGTTTATTCAACCGGAGTTTGCCTCCCTGGTACGCAAACACACGCGCTTCTGGAACGCCAGCGGTGTGTCCATCGATGCGGGGCTCTCGGGGGTGAAAGTGCGCACCGAGTCGCTGGCGAGCATCGTGGCGGGTGGTATTGCCTTTGCTACCCCGGAACACCGCAAGGACAGCCCACCGACCGATCCGTCCTTGCCATTCCGCTTGTATGAAGACTTCGACGCGGCGCAGGCCGGCATCCGCGTCAATCTCGCCCTGCATGACTTTGAAGGGCTGGAGCCTGGACGCACACCGGTAATGTACAAGGGCATCCAGGTCGGGCACATGAAGACGTTCAAGATCGATGACGACCTCAGCGGTGCGCGGGTTGAACTGATGCTGGACCCGCGCACAGAAGACTATCTGGTGCAAGGCACCGATTTCTGGGTGGTTAGACCATCGATTTCCCTGGCCGGTATTACCGGGCTGGAGGCACTGGTCAAGGGCAACTACATTGCCATTCGCCCGGGTGAGAAGGGCGCTGCGCCCGCGCGTGATTTTGCTGCCAGGGCCAAGGCGCCACCGCTCGATCTGGCCGCGCCTGGCTTGCACCTGGTGTTGTTCAGCGACGCGCGTGGCTCGCTGGAGGTCGGCAGCCCGATTTTGTTCAAGCAAGTCAAGGTAGGCTCGGTGCAGAGCTATCAACTGTCGCGGGATAACACACAAGTGGCGTTTGGTGTGCACATTGAGCCTGAGTATGCCCATCTGGTGAACAACAGTACGCGCTTCTGGAATGCCAGTGGCATTACCCTCAAAGGCGGTTTGTCCGGTGTCGAGGTCAAGAGCGAGTCCTTGCAGACCCTGCTTGCTGGGGGGGTCGCCTTCGAGACACCAGATCCAAAAGCCGCCAAGGATGATAAGCGGGTGCAGCGCTTCAACCTCTACAGCAGCCAGGAGCAGGCGTTGGAGAAAGGCGTGGCCTTGACCATCCGTGTGCCTCGTGGAGATGGGCTGAATCCGGGTACGGCGATTCGTTACAAGGGCCTGGACGTTGGCAAGGTTGAGCGTATCGAGCTCACCGATGATCTGCAGGCGGTGGTACTCCACGCCCGGGTTACCCAGGCGACGCAGCAGATTGCCCGGGTAGGCACGCAGTTCTGGGTGGTCAAGCCAGAGGTCAGCCTGACCCGCGCCGCCAACCTGGAAACTCTGGTCACCGGCCAGTATCTGGAAGTGCAGCCCTCAAATCAGAAGGGCGCTGCGCAGCTGAGCTTTACGGCTGCCGAAGCACCGCCTAAAGCCAATGCCCGTGAGCAGGGCCTGCGTCTGGTGTTGAGTGCCGCACGGCGTGGGTCGATCAAGCCGGGTGTGGTGGTCAGTTACCGCGAGGTGCCGGTGGGCAAAGTCACCGATTTTGAGCTGGGACCGACCTCGGATCGCGTGTTGATCCATATCCTGATCGAGCCGCGTTATGCACCGCTGGTGCGTACTGGCAGCCGCTTCTGGAATGCCAGCGGCATTGGTGTGGATGCCGGGTTGTTCAGTGGCGTGAAGGTGCGTACCGAGTCGCTGGAGGCTTTGCTGGAGGGCGGTATTGCCTTTGCTTCGCCGGATAACCCGCAAATGGGCGGGCCGGCGCAGGCTGGGCAGACCTTTGCCTTGCATGATGAGGTCAAGGAAGAGTGGTTACGCTGGGCGCCGAAGATCGCGCTGGAGAAATAACCGACGAGGGCCGCCATTGCGGCCCTCGTGCTTTATGGCGTGTGAGCCAGCGTTAGGCTGGCTCGATGGCTGCGGTTGTGGTTTCTGCCTTGTTCTTGGCGCTGTCACGGCGCTGGATGTATTTCCAATCCGCTTCGTCGATATAGATGCCATTGGGCCCACTGCCGCCTTCCAGGTCGATGGCCACGTGAGCCGAGACCTGCGGTTTCACCGAGGCAAGAATCGGCACAAAGCCCAGTTGCAGGCTGGTCTCGATCAGCGCCTGCTGGTTCTTTTCATCGATATCCGCTGCTTCGTCCAGGTAGTAAGGCAGGCGTACCTTGCCGGCTTGGTCGCGGTCCATCAGGTGCAGCAACAAGTACATGTTGGTCAGCGCCTTGATGGTCATGGTGGTGCCGTTCGACGCCGCGCCATCGATGTCGGTGTGGATCACCGGCTGGCCATGCACCTTGGTGATCTCGAAGGCCAGCTCGAACAGATCCTTCAAACCCAACTGGTTATGGTTGGCGGCGACCAGACGCGACAGATAGTCCTTGGCCTCCTCGTTCTTGCTGTCCTGTTCGCTGCTCTGTTGCAGGTCGAACACCGAGAGGGTTTCGCCTTCTTCGTACTGGCCGGCGCTGTGGATGATCTGGTCGATGTGTTTAAGCGCATCTTTATTCGGGGCGAGGACAATGCGGAAGCTTTCCAGGTTGGACACCTGACGCTTGTTGATTTCGCGGTTGAACAGCGCCAGTTGGTGTTCCAGGTTGTCGTAGTCGCTGCGGATATTGCGCAGGGTACGGGCGATGTCAGTGACCGCCGCGCGGCGCGCCTTGGCCAGGGTAATGGCTTCATCCTGGCGGTGGGCGTAGGCGTTGACCAGCAGGTGCAGACGGCGCTCGACGTCGTCTTCGCTGTCAAACTTGGCCACACCTTTGAGGCGAACCTGGGCGTACAGCGCCTCGATCTGCCCGTCGACACGTTGCAGGCCTTGCCAGGCGTCTTGGTAGTCGTTGAGCAGCGGCAGCAGGTTATCCAGGCTGTCATCCACCGGGTCGGTAAACGGCGTGCCGAACGGCAGGTTGGCCGGTAGCAGTTGGCGACGACGCAGGGCATCTTCCAGCGTGCGTTCCTTGGCTTCCAGATCGGCGAGCTGACGGCCGACCAGTTGCAGCTTGGCGGAGAGCTGCTGCACGCGTTCGGTAAAGGCATCGGCGGCGCGCTTGAGCTCGTCCTGGGCGGCTTCCAGTTGAGCCAGCTGCTCCAGCTTGTGCGGCTCTTCCACGGCCAGGGTCTGGCTGCGGCGGAAGTCTTCCAGGGCTTTCTGCGCATCCAGCACGGCCTGGTAGAACTGCTCGGCCTGGGCCTTGCTCGCTGCGCGGTCGGCCGCTACGGCCTGTTGGGTTTTCAGCTGTTTGTATTCGCGATCGAGGCGGTCTTTCTGGTCGCGCAGGGCGGCGCGGTCGGCCAGGGCTTGCAGGGCTGGCGGTTCGATATGGCTGAGGTCGATGGTGAGGCCGGGTACTTCGAAGTGTTCACCTTTAAAACCATCAAGGATGGCTTCGAGGGATTTGACCCAAGCATCACCCTCGGCCACCTGAATGCCTTTCTCACCCAGCGGCAGGCTAAACAGTTGGCCGTTGAACAGGCGCATCAGGCGGTCGACGTCCTGCTGGCTGAACTCTTCGCGCAAGCGTGAGTAGCTGTTGTTGTCGGCGTGTTCGAGTTGCTGCTTGACAGACTTTAAGCGCTTCTCCAAGTCGCGCAGACGCTCATCTAAGTCCTCGGCGGAGAACTGCCGTGACTGCGCCAGTGCGCCGGCCAGTTCGTCGTGGGCGTCCTTGGCGGCCAGCAGCTGTTCTTCCAGCACCTTGGCGTCGGTGACCAGGGCGAAACGGTTTTTCAGCACTGATAACTCGCCGAGCCAGCGCTGGATTTCGCTGATCTCGCGCTCCATGCGCATCAATTCCTGGGTGCCGCCACGTTGTTCATTTTGTAGACCGTCCTGCTCGCCGCGGTAGTGTTCGGCCTGGATCACCAGTTCCTCGCGGCGTGCGCCGGCGTAGTCCTGCCAAGTGCCGAGCAGCGAATCGAGCAGCGGCGAGAGGCGATGCAGTTTGCCGCGCAGCAGTTCGCGCTGAGCCACGCCAGCGGCCAGCGCTTCAATCAGCGGGCCGGCGGTAACCAGGGCTTGGTAGTCCTGTTCCATGCGCCGCACATCGCGGAAGGCTTCTTCGGTGGCGGCGATGTAGTCGACGCTGCCCGAGCGCAGGCTGTGCTCGAAGGCATCGAGGAACAGCTGCTTGAGTTTGGCCGCGGTGATTTCGCGCATGTGCAGCAGGTTGATAAACAGCGCGCGGAAGGTTTTCAGGCTCTGCTCGCTGGTCGAACGCAGCGGAATCAGCGTCAGGTCCAGCGGAATCGAGGTATGCCCGCCGACCAGCAGGCGGCGCAGCTCTTCCGGCTTCAGTTCGTAGGCCTTGATGCCCTCGCGCTCCAGGTTGTTGAACAGCTCGCGTTGACGCAGGCAGGTGCCGTTCTTCTGGTAGTGCTCCAGATTCAGGGTGCCCTGGTAGGCGAAGAACTGGTGGCCAAAACCGCCGCCCGGGCCGCGACCGGCCACGCCGATTACATGCGGGCCATGGGGCAGGGCGACTTCGACGAGGATGTAGCTGGTGTCGCTGGCGAAGTAGAACTTACGCGATTGCTCCAGGCTGTACTTGCCGAAGCTCATGTCCGACATGCGCGCCAGAATCGGGAACTGCAGGGCGTTGATCGAGGCGGATTTACCGAGGTTGTTGGCCCCGTAAACCGACAGCGGGTTTTCCAGTGGGAACAGGCCGAGGCTGTAACCGGCGGTATTCAGTAGGGCGAAGCGGCGGATGCCGTAGCGTTCCTGGCTCATGCATCCATCTCCTGGGCGTTACGTTCTTCAGCCATGGCGCGGGCCAGGGCGTCTTCTTCGGATTCGTCGGCATCGTTCTCTGCGAGGCTGATGATCTCATCTTCGACCTCTTCATCTTGCAGCACCGGTGTTGGCAGCGGCAGGCTGCTGTGCAATGTGGCGGCCAGGTCACGGTCTTGCTGCACGGAGAGGCACACATCGAGGAAGCGATGCATCGGCGCGAGGAAGCGGTAGATGCCGTTGTCTTCGCTGGCAAAACCGAGCTGCGTCAGGCGGCGCATGACTTTTTCTTCCAGTTCATCCTGGGTGGTGACTTCGGCCTGCAGGAACAGGTCGCGGTACTTTTCCAGTAACGCCGGCAGCTCGTCGCGCCCCAGGCTGCCGCCGTCGAGCACAGCCAGCGGGTCGCGGCCCTGGTCGGCCAAGTGTTCGACCAAAATGAAGGTGAACAGCGCCAGGCGTTGCGCGGTTTTGTTGACCTGCGCGCCCATTTGCTCGGGCACGAAATAGTAGAAACCACGGCTGTCGCACGTCAGTTCATAGCCGAGCGCCTTGAACAGGGCGCGGTACTGATCCTGCTGGCCGGCCAGCTGGGTATAGAGTTCTGGATTGCTGCGGCTGATGTGGTAGCCCTTGAACAGCTCGCGGAAGATCGGCGCGAGCTGGGTCAGTTCTTTTAGGTCGATATTCATAGGGCGGTGGTCCCGGCCGGCTTGATCAGGGCAAAGGAGCTCAGGCTGACCTGATGCTCGCGGGTGAGGTAGTCGCGGCGCTCCAGGCGCTCGCGCTGGAAGCGGCCATCGCGCGACAAGCGCGAGAACCAGTAGAGCAATTCGTCGGTGGCGCCTTCGGGCTCCTGTTCCAGCAGCCAGACCATCAGGTCCGGCAGCGGCAGGGCCTGCTCGCAGCGTTCGATCATCTCCCGCGCGGTGCGTGGCGCGCGTGGTGCTTCGCCTTTGCGGCTGCTGTGCGCTTTGGGGAACTGCGCCGGTTTTGGCTCGAAGCGGGCTAGGGCGTAGACATAGGCCTCAACCTGCGAAGCGGTGCCGAGAAAGGTGCTTTGCGGGCGGCTGAACAGCGGCAGTGAGGCTTGTGGCACGGCGTCCAGGCCCTTTTTGCGAATGGCCGACAGGGCGAGTGCTGCGCCACGGGTCACGGCGTTATGCCGGCGTGCTTCTTCGCGCAGTGGCAAGAGCAACTCGCGGGCGCGGCGCAGGGTCAGCTGAGCGGTGGTCTGCATTTCCAGTATGCGCGCATGGGTGCGTAGCAGCAGGTCGTCATCCACCAGCTGGCCGAGGCGCTGCTGTTCGCCTAGCAGGCGCAGCAGCACGTGTTCGACGCGGTAGACGCCCTGTTCGAAAGCGCCGTCGGCGGCGACCAGCTGGATCATCGGCTCGACGTATTCGTCCCAGGTGGCCAGCACTTCGGCGTAGCGCTGACGCAACGGAATCTGCCGGTCGCTGGTTTTGGCCCGCTCGGCCACTGCCACCAGGGCCTGCTCGTCGTTGGCCAGCTTCTTCAGCACGTCGCGCACGCGCATATCCAGCAAGCGCAGCTGGCGCGCCAGGTCGGCGGCGTCACGTACCTCGAAGGCGTCCTTGATATAGCCGGCCAGGCGCTCCAGATGGCGCAGGTAGGCTTCGATTTCCAGGCACAGGCCCAGGCGGTGTTCGCGGCGCAGGTAGGCGAGGAAGTCGTGAATCTGTGCGTTCAACTCGAAGCGATTGGGGCTCTTGGCCACCGGCACCAGGATATCCAGGCGAATCCACTGGTCGAGCAGGGCGGTGATGTCGGTGGGGCTGCCGTCTGGCAGTTGCACGGCCAGTTGGTTGCGCAGCTCCACCAAGCTCAGGGTGCCGGCATCGAAGCGCTCGCACAGCGGCTCCAGCAACGTCCAGTGTTCAGCAAGGGCGCGCAGTACGCGCTTGGGATCAATCATCGGGGCATCCGCTCCGCGGGCTTTCGCAAAAAACGCCGATTGTACTGCAAGGCGCGGCCAAGGCTTGAGTGTCAGTCATCGTCTGTGCGCCGCTCGGGCGGATGTAACCCGTGGTGTGGTGATGGGTAACAGCCTGACGGCTGCCTGTGACGAGTTTCTCGGGTTTTCTCGACTATGGGTCGGCACATTCAAAGGGCGAGCTTTTTATAGTGCTAATCAAGGCGTGGAGTCTTACAGAGACCTGCCACCGATAATAAAAAACAAGGAATTTGCCATGCGCCCAGCTTTGCGCTTTGCCAAGACTGCCTGTGTGTTGATCAGCTCGGCGTTAATGAGTGTGGCTGCCCATGGGGCAATGGTTGAGTTGGCCGACAGTGAATTGTCAGAAGTCACTGGCCAGGCTTTCATCAACCTGGCCACTGATAGCTATGCAGGGGTCAATTACACCCGCATCAATTTCGGCATGGACATTGAAACCCAGTTGAATATGAACAAGCTCAAGCTGGGCTTGTATGGCCGCACGGGTGAGGCTGCCAATACCGCAGATATCAATATCGACAATTTTGCCCTGGGGTCGGTGAATGCGAACGACACAATTAACCCATTCCGTATTTCCAACCCCTTTCTAGAGCTGGCCTACAAAGACAACAAGGTAGTGGGTGTGCGCCTCGGCTTTGGTGAAGCGCAGGGGCATTTATCCGGCAATATCAATACTTACACCGGTAATCTGGCCATCGATATCTTTGGCAAAGGTAGTTATCTGGGGCCGAAAATGAATTGCGGCTGGGATCCAATCTGCGGCATCGCAAAGTCACTTGTAAGTGGCACTTGGGCAAATGATGAGTTCAAAGCGCAGGCATCACTGGTCAACGGGGCCGGCAATGCAGATCCTGTGCGCGGCACCATGGCTGGCCTGCCTGATGGCACAACCCTCTCCATGCCCGCTTCAGGTGCTGTTGCTAACTTTCTGCTGGGGTTATTTAAGTCGCAGGACTGCGGTTTGCTGGGCGTTAGTACCTGCTTCAATCTTTCCGATTACGGCAGCATTCCTGTGGGTAAGTTTGACAATCAGACCCAGCAGTTTGTCGGCACTGCCAATGGTGTATTCCTCTCGATGCAGACGGAAAACGTGCAGTGGCGCGATCAGCAGGATGCCAGCAAGTTCATCACGGCCCTGGCGGGTGCTTTTATGAACTTGCCGCGCAATGCCGATGGTACGGCAGCCATTAACCTAAGCTTCCAGCAAGCGCTGGAAGGCATTGCACGCAAAGATACCTGTCTCGGCTCTGCGACTCACGGGTGCTAATCATGCTTCGATCAATTGGTTTCTGCGTATTGCTTTCGGTGACCACCTGCAGTGTTGCGGAGCTGCAGGAGTTGGCTGACGAAGAGCTGTCAGTGGTTCAGGGGGCCGGATTCGGTTTCGTGCTGGACGGCATCATGCTGGATGCGTCAGCCGCCAATATCACCATCAATGATATTGAGCGGGTCAAGGCCGACGGCACCAAGGAGAACATGCCGGTCAAATTATCGGAGTTCTACCTGAGCGGCAGCGGCAGTAACAAAGGAGCCAACAAGACTCCGGTTACATTGGGGCGGCTGAACCACCCCTTTACCGTAACCCTGGGTAAGGGCGAAGAAATGCGTGCGCTCAGTGACACCTGGGAACTGCGCAGTAAGGTCGTCCGCGAGGGGGGCGTCAACAAGACGGTTCAATACTGGGCGCCCAGTGGTGCATCGCAATGGGTGCAGACCACGCCGAGCAATGTGGCGGTGCTAACACTGGCCTTTCCGGAACGCATGACCTCGGGCGGTTCAAGCTGTATCAGCGGTTTCGCCGGTGCAGGGTTGAACTGCTCAAGTGACCCAAGCGGTCGTGCTGATCTGGGCATGCGCTTTGATTTCAGCGTGGGGGGAGGGCGTAAGGATATTCTCGATTTTGACTTGGCCCAGTTGACCATGGATGGCTCTTATTTGCGGTTGTGGGGGGATAACAGTCGCAAGCAGTTGGTGGGCGAAGCCTTGATCAATATCTTTGCCAAACACCTTGATATCAGTGCCTGTACAGCACCGGAGGCAGCTGCCAATTGCAGCGCTGCGGCGGCCTTGGGCGGCACGCTGTATCTGACCAATGCCTACGCCAATATTGCGCTGGGCTATGGTAAATCGCAGCCGCTGCAGTTTGATGTGAACAGCAACGGTCAATTTGTTCTGGAACTTAGCAACCCTGTGAATACCAGCGGTACGGCTGCCCAGCGCAATGCTCAGGCGGCAGATTTCTATGCCAATACCCCGCGCACCAATCTGGTATTCGACAACATGAATATCGGTTACGGACGGCCACCCGCCAACGGGTTCGCCAACATGCCGGGGGCGGTGGTGAACTCGAATGGTCAGGCCGTGGTAGGGGCTGGCGGCTTGAACGGCGGCTTTAACTTCGGTCGCAATGAAATTTCGGGGCTGAGCTTCAACTATCTGAAGGTGACCAGCCGTGATCTCTAGATTCGGGATAGTCGTGGTGTTCATGTTGGCAATGCCGGCGCTTGCCGAAATGCAGGCGCTGGATGACAACACGTTGAGCAGCATGAATGGTCAGGGCGGGGTGTATCTGTCTGGCGAGTTCAGTATCAACAAGGATGGCGGTGTGTTGTGGAGCAAACCGGCCAGCAACAACCCCAGCACGTGGACGGCCAGCCAACGTAGCTGCGCCAATGCGGGCGCCAGTACAGCGGAGAACTGCGGTATGCGCATCGCTATTCGTTCGGAAGAAGTTGGCGGATGGTATGTACTGGACAACCTCAAGGGTGTGTTCAGTTTCGAAGGGCTGACGTTGCGTACGCGGACTATCAACAGTGGTTTTAATGGTGATGGCGCAGCCTTCAATAAGGATGTATTGGAGTTCGGCCTGCCCAACGAGGTGAAGTTCAAGGATGGCAGCTTTGCCTTTGGCGTGGCTAACCAGGGCGGCTGGCAGAACAAGTCGCTGAGTGTGGCCAACGGCGGCAATCCGTCGTATCAGCAGACCAATATTTTCTCGGCGAAGATTGATGGCACCATCCGCATGCAAGGCAACGTGCTGATCTTTCCGCAGAACTGAGGAGCAGAGCCATGCACCGTCACTCGCTGTTGTTGCTCGCACTTCTGAGTCCGCTTACGCAGGCCATGCAGGCGCTGGATGATCAAGCGTTGTCATCCGTCAGCGGACGTGACGGTATCAGCCTGCAAACCAGTGGCGGTGGCTGGTCGGCGGGTAGTGTGAATTACACGCAGGATGGCCAGACCCTTAGCCTCAAGGGTGTCAGTGGCACACCGCAAACAGCGGGCAGCAACTCGACCACCACGCTTGATGTAGTCGGCGATCAATTGCAGGTGCAGCACAGCGGCAGTGCCCAGGTGCTGAGTGTGGATAACATCGAATTGGCTGGCAGCAGCAAAAGCTTTGGCGCCTTTCGTGCATTCTTCACCCTGGGCGCCAGCCTCAAACTGAGTGGCGGGGGGGCCAGCGGTGTCAGTGGTTTCAGCGTGGATGACAGTCAGCTGTCGCTGAGCGCGGCGACCTTCTATTACCGCGACAATGGCTTTGACCTGATTGTCAAAGGCCTGTCGTTCGATACCTACCTGAACAACGCCTACCTGGATATTGTTAGCGGCGGCAGTGGCCAGGAGATCAAGCTGGACCTGGGTACCTCGCGCTTTGTTGGCTCGATTGCCGGCATCAGCCTTGATCTGGCCCATGGCGACCCGACGCCAGGTGTGGCGGTGACGCCGAGCACTCCCGATCTGCGTGACGTGGATGCCCCGCGCAGCTTCGGCAAACTGAACATGGACTTGCGCCTGGGCGGCAGTATCAGCATTGCGGGTGGCGGGGCCAGTGGCGAAGGACTGCGGATCAAACCGAATATCACCATCGCCAACAGCCTGTTCCAGTATCAGGATGAAGGCGTGCTGCGCGCCGAGAACTTTGCCGGCAGCCTGATCAGCAATTCCGGTTTGACCCTGGATCTTGAACAGGATGGTGTTGGCAGTTACGCCAAAGTCGCCTTTCAAGATTTGAATCTCAACGCCACGCTGGGCGGTCTGATCATGGGCAACCCGAGCAATCAGAAACTCGGCGGCCTGGCGGTGGATCTGAACTTCCTCGACCAGGGCGCACGGCAAAACTGGCTGAAGCTGCGCCCGGGCGGTGACCCTAACTCGGGGCAAAAAGGTATCAGCGCCGACCTCAGCTGGAACATGGTCAACAGCTCGTTGGCGCTCACCGATAACGGTAACAGCATGTGGTTCAGCGGCCTGCGCACCCATGGCACGGGGCAGTTTACGTTTGACCTGACCAAGAGCTGCGCGGCGGGTGTCTCTGCCAGTTGTTATGCCGGTACCAATACCGACATGAACAGCGGTGGTTATAACGGTCACTTCGACGGCATGCGCTTGGGTTTCAAGAACGTGGTCGGTAGTTATAGTTTTGATGGTCTGCGTGTCGGCACACCTGGCGCACCGCTGCAGGGCGGTACCGAACTGCTGGTTCTAATGGAAATATTCCCGGCCTATGACTTTACCCTCAATGGCCACATCACCCTCAAGGCGGGCGGGGCGACGGGCGATGGTCTGCGTTACAACGCCGACTTCTATATGAGTGAAGCCAATGCGGCGATTACCGTCGACGAGAATGGCCGAGGCCTTTGGTTGGCAGGTAGCAGCTATGACATCCACTTTCGTGATGGCTCGCTGGATATCAGCAATAACGGCGTCGAGCTGCGCAAGGGGACGTACTGGTCCAAGCTTGATGTGAACGATGTGCGCTGGGGTGACCGGCAAACCGGTAGCAGCATTGGTCGTTTAGTGCTCAAACGCTATGAGCAAGGTTCGACCCTGGCCATTAATTCGGGCGGTGCTGGTGCGCTGTGCGTCGGCGGCAGCGGCAGTACTTCCAGCGCCTGTGTGGCCAGTGGCGGGCGTTGGGAAGATCGCGGTGACGAAGGCATCTCGGTCAAGCTGAAGAACGTGTTTGTACGTGATGGCTCCGGTAACCCGGCCAATAGCGTATCGAATAACGAGAAGCGCAATCAGATCATCATTGAAACCGGGCGGGTTAATAAGGTGAACGGCACAGGCAGCCAGTTGGTGGTGGACAACTTCCACACGTCTGACGGTAACCCGAGTAACCCGAACGCCAATGCCTATGGGTTCAATGTCGACCTCAACCTAGACGTGGCGCCGACCAAGGTCTGCAATAAATCAGCTGCCGGTTGTACGCCAGTCAGCCCCGATCCGCTTGGCTTTGCGGTCAACGGCCGGGTGCATTTCAAGGAAGTGAACATCGACCGGATTCAGAATGTTCATCCCACTGGCGGTGCCGTGACTTCGATGTACGGGGTCAAGCTGCAGAACGCCGATATCCGCGCCAACCTGACGGCCACGCCGATCAATTGATCCGCACAACCCCGGCGCGTTAACGCTGGGGTACGTCATACCCCTGTCACTCTGACTGGTCATCCTGCGGCGCGTGGGTTGTTTCACGTTGGCCGCGCAGTCGTTGCCGATAGTCACTGAATCGACGAAATATCCCCACTGCTCTTTCGGTATGTGCCGGTTGTCGGCACAATTCGCCTCCACTTTTCGGGGAGGGGTCAGCTTTGCTGATTGCCTGCCGGCCGACTTTGCATAGCATTCGGGGCACAGACACGCAGATGATCAAGACGCCGTACTACCTCATCGACAAGCAAAAGCTCTTGGGCAACCTGGAGAAGATCGCCTACGTACGCGAGCACTCCGGGGCCAAGGCGCTGCTGGCGCTTAAGTGCTTCGCCACCTGGTCGGTGTTCGACCTGATGCAGCAATACATGGACGGCACCACGTCCAGCTCGCTGTACGAGCTCAAGCTCGGTCGGCAGAAGTTCGCCGGCGAAACCCATGCCTACAGCGTGGCCTGGGCCGATGATGAAATCGAAGAAATGGTCGCCAACTGCGACAAGATCATCTTCAACTCCATTGGCCAGCTTGAACGCTTCGCCGAAGCCACCGAAGGCACCATTCGCGGCCTGCGTGTTAACCCGCAGGTGAGCAGCTCCGATTACCTGCTGGCCGACCCGGCGCGCCCATTCAGCCGCCTGGGCGAGTGGGACCCGGAAAAGATCGCCGCCGTGATGGATAAGATCAGCGGCTTTATGTTCCACAACAACTGTGAGAACGGCAGCTTCGAGCTGTTCGACCAGATGCTGACGACCATTGAAGAGCGCTTCGGTCATCTGCTGGAGCAGGTCGAGTGGGTCAGCCTCGGTGGCGGCATTCACTTCACCGGCGACGACTACCCGCTGGACAAGTTCTGTGCGCGGCTCAAGGCCTTCTCCGAGCGCTTCGGGGTGCAGGTGTATCTGGAACCGGGCGAAGCGGCCATCACCCTGAGTTCCTCGCTGGAAGTCACGGTGCTCGACACCCTGTACAACGGCAAGCACCTGGCCGTGGTCGACAGCTCGATCGAAGCGCACATGCTTGACCTGCTGATCTACCGCCTTAACGCCAAGATGGAACCGTGCAACGGTGAATACACCTACATGGTGTGCGGCAAGTCCTGCCTGGCCGGTGACATCTTCGGTGAGTATCAATTCGACACGCCACTGGCCATTGGTGATCGCCTGTCGTTTATCGACGCCGCCGGTTACACCATGGTCAAGAAGAACTGGTTCAACGGCCTGAAAATGCCGTCCATCGCGGTCAAGCAACTCGACGGCAGCGTCGAAGTGGTGCGCGAATTTGGCTTTGACGATTACCTGTCGAGCCTGTCTTAACCCCGTAGGGTGGGCGGCGCTTTTCCGGCCACCGCTCTGCAATCACACAGGTGGATGCAAACAGCGTCATCCACCCTACGTGTTTAAACCCGCTGCAACGCTCTCAATAACGCAGTACTCAGGAGGTGAAACAATTGAAGAAGAATGTTCTGATCATTGGTGCAGGAGGTGTCGCCAAGGTGGTGGCCCACAAGTGCGCGCAGCACAACGACGAATTGGGTCGGATTGCTATCGCGTCGCGCAACATCTCCAAATGCCAGGCCATCATCGACAGCGTTAACGCCAAGGGCAGTCTGAAACAGCCGGCCGAGATCAAGGCCTTTGCCCTCAATGCGCTGGATATTGAAGCAACCAAAGCACTGATCCGCGAAACCGAATCGCAGATCGTCATCAACGTGGGTTCGGCCTTCCTCAATATGTCGGTGCTGCGCGCCTGCATCGAGACCGGCGCCGCCTACCTCGACACCGCCATCCACGAAGAACCGGGCAAGATTTGCGAAACGCCGCCTTGGTACGGTAACTACGAGTGGAAGCACCTGGCCGAATGCCAGGAGAAGGGCGTGACCGCCATCCTCGGCGTCGGTTTCGATCCGGGCGTGGTCAATGCTTACGCCGCACTGGCGCAGCAACAGTACTTTGACAGCATCGAGTCGATCGACATCCTCGACGTCAACGCCGGTTCCCACGGCAAGTACTTCGCCACCAATTTCGATCCGGAAATCAATTTCCGTGAATTCACCGGCCAAGTCTGGAGCTGGCAGAACAGCCAGTGGACCAGCAACCGCATGTTTGAAGTCAAACGCACCGACGATCTGCCGGTAGTCGGCGAACAGAATCTGTACTTGACCGGGCATGACGAAGTGCATTCCCTGTCCAAACACCTGAACGTGCCCAACGTGCGTTTCTGGATGAGTTTCGGCGAGCACTACATCAACGTGTTTACCGTGCTGAAAAACCTCGGTCTGCTGTCCGAACAGCCAGTCAAAACCGCCGAAGGCCTCGAAGTCGTGCCGCTGAAAGTGGTCAAGGCCGTGCTGCCCGATCCGTCCTCGCTGGCGCCGGGTTATAGCGGTAAAACCTGCATTGGCGACTTGGTCAAAGGCACCAAAGACGGCAAGCCAACCGAGTTGTTTATCTACAACGTCGCCGACCACAAAGATGCCTATGTCGAGACCGACAGTCAGGGCATTTCCTACACCGCTGGCGTACCGCCGGTCGCCGCTGCGCTGCTAGTCGCGCGTGGTGACTGGGATGTGGCGCGCATGGCCAACGTCGAAGAACTGCCGGCTGAGCCGTTCCTCAAACTGCTGGACGTAATGGGTCTACCGACCCGGATTAAAGACGCCAATGGCGACCGTCCCTGGGATCAGGCGCTTTGATTGGCCTGATCTAGCGGCGCTCTAGCTCGCTTAATCAGCAAAACGCCCGCCATTTAGGTGGGCGTTTTGCTTTCTACCGTTTTATCCGCGACCTGGCATCCATATGCGCCGCGCTTCCCGCCTGCGGCATTTCACGCGACAATCATTCCTTATCGACACGCGCCCCCACGTCGGGTGTGTGCTCCGGCGACTCCGTGAGGACACCAGCATGAGCAGCAACGATCGCGTCATTATTTTTGATACCACCCTGCGTGACGGCGAGCAGAGCCCCGGCGCGTCGATGACCGGTGAGGAAAAGTTGCGTATCGCCAAGGCGCTGGAGCGCCTGCGTGTCGACGTGATTGAGGCGGGCTTTGCTATCGCCAGCCCGGGCGACTTTGCCGCGGTCAAGGCGATTGCCGACAGCATCAAAGACAGCACCGTGTGCAGCCTGTCGCGGGCCCTGGATGCGGACATTGATCGCGCCGCCGAAGCCCTCAAGGGCGCCAACAGCGGGCGTATCCACACCTTTATCGCCACCAGCCCGATCCATATGCAGCACAAGCTGCGCATGCAGCCGGATCAGGTGGTGGAACAAGCCGTCCACGCCATCAAACGTGCGCGCAACCTGTGCAGCGACGTGGAGTTTTCCTGCGAGGACGCCGGCCGTTCTGAGCTCGATTTCCTCTGCCGCATTATTGAAGCGGCCATCGATGCCGGTGCGCGCACCATCAATATTCCCGATACGGTTGGCTATGCCATACCGCATCAGTACGCCGAGACCATTCGCCAGTTGCTCAACCGCGTGCCAAACGCCGACAAGGCGGTGTTCTCCGTGCATTGCCACAACGACTTGGGCTTGGCCGTGGCCAACTCGCTGGCGGCGGTGGTGGCCGGTGCGCGCCAAGTGGAGTGCACCATCAACGGCCTCGGTGAGCGCGCCGGTAACGCCGCGCTGGAGGAGATCGTCATGGCGATCAAAACCCGTGAAGACCTGCTCGGCGTGCACACCCGCATCGACACCCCGCATATCCTCAGTACCTCGCGGATGGTCTCGGGCATCACCGGTTTCCCGGTGCAGCCAAACAAGGCCATCGTCGGTGCCAATGCCTTTGCCCATGAGTCGGGCATTCACCAGGACGGCGTGCTCAAGCACCGCGAAACCTACGAAATCATGTCAGCGCAGTCGGTTGGCTGGCACACCAACAAGTTGTCGTTGGGCAAATTAAGCGGGCGTAACGCCTTCCGCTCACGCCTGGATGAGCTGGGCATCGTGCTCGCCGGCGAGGCGGAGCTGAACGCTGCGTTCGCCCGCTTCAAAGACCTGGCGGACAAGAAGCAGGAGATCTTTGATGAAGACCTGCAGGCCCTGGTGTCCGACACCCTGACCGAGGAAGCGCCGGAGCATTTCAAGCTGATCACCCTGGAGGTGGCGAGCAAAACCGGTGAGGTGCCGCAGGCTCAGGTGGTGGTCAGTGTTGCGGGGACCGAGCACAGTGGTAATGCCCAGGGGTCGGGGCCGGTGGATGCCACCTTCAAGGCCATCGAGTCGATTGCCCGCTCCGAGGCCAACCTGCAACTGTATTCGGTTAATGCCATCACCCAGGGCACCGACTCGCAGGGTGAGGTAACCGTGCGCTTGGAGAAGGGCGGGCGCATCGTCAACGGCAACGGCGCGGACACTGACATTCTGGTGGCCTCGGCCAAGGCCTATATCAATGCGCTGAACCTGATGCAGGCCGGGCAAAAGGCGCACCCACAGGCGGCTGACGTTTGATCGCTGAACTGCGCCGCCGTGCTTACCTGAGTGCCATGCAGGTGGCCAGTTGGCTGCCGCGCGTGGAATTGCCCTTTGCTGCGCCCTCGCGGCCGGAGTTGCTACAGCCGCTGGTTGAGGCCGAGCCCGAGCCGGAGGTAGCCGCTGCCGTGCCACCGGCGGTGGCTGAAGCGGCGCCGGCCTATGAGCCGCCGCATGCCGAAACCGCCGTTGTCGCGCCAGTTACCCGGCCCAAGATCGACGTGCCGCGTCCGGCGCCTCAGGGGCGCATGGCCAAGGTGGAACCGGCTACAGTCGACGCCGAAACGCAGATCACTTCCCAGCCAACGCCCGTTGCCCCCCCGCGCTTTGCCTTGCAATTGCTGCGCGCCGGTGCCTGCGCGGTATTGGTCGAGTTGCCCACCGGTGAGCCACTGCAAGGGCGCGACCCCGCGTATCTGCTGCTCAAGGATCTGCTGCGCGCCGCCGGTCTGCCGGACAGTCCGCAACTGATTGGCGAGCCGGTGCGCTGGCCACTGCTGGTGCGCGGGCAGATCGACCAGGGGCCGCAAGCGGCGCTGGAATATGTGCAGAGCTTTGTTGGCGCGCGGCTGGAAGAACAGGAGCCTTGCAGCTGCCTATGGCTGGTGGGGTTGCCGGCGATTCGGTTTGCCGGTGAAGCGGATGCCGAGGCCTATAACCGTGAGCTGCAGGTCGAGGGGCTGGGCACTGCCTGGGCGCTGCCGGGCCTGGAACTGCTGATGGACGAACCCGAGCGCAAGCGCGAGCTGTGGCAAGCCATGCGGCGCGTGCGTCAGCGCTGGTTGGCTGCCAATTGAAGACTTCTTTCCCGGCCGTTTGGCCGAGGTTTCTACCGTTTGCCGAGTCAACCTGAATGAGTGATGCAATCAGCTTCCGCCCGATGACGGCGGCGGATATCGATGCGGTGCTGAAAATCGAATATGCCGCCTTTAGCCACCCTTGGACGCGCGGCATCTTTACCGACAGCCTGACCGCCTACAACTGCTGGGTGATGTTTGAAGGCCAGCAGCAGGTCGGCCACGGCGTGATCCAGATCATCATGGACGAGGCGCACCTGCTCAATATCACCGTTAAGGCAGAAAGCCAGGGCCGTGGCTTGGGCTTGAAGCTGCTCGAACACTTGATGCAGCAGGCCAAGAAGCAGGGCGCCAATGACTGTTTTCTGGAGGTGCGTGCGAGTAACCAAGTGGCTTACCGCCTGTATGAGCGCTACGGCTTTAACGAAGTGGGCCGGCGCCGCGACTACTACCCGGCCGTTGGCGGCCGCGAAGACGCGTTGGTGATGGTCTGTCCGCTGTTCGATTAGGCCTGCCCATCGCCTGCTGACTCGATTAGCTACCGCCTACGGCGCTATTCGCCGCTGACCTGACGCAGAGCTTGTCGCATACTGGCGCGTGCTGCCATCAGCGGTAGCGGTATTCGGCCCATTGCCCCAAGGACTTGTCATGCGTCTGTCTGCTTCGTTGCTTGCGGTGTTCTGCCTATTCATCAGCGCTCAGGCCTCCAGTGCCGAACGCAGTTTTACCATCCTGCACACCAACGACTGGCAATCACGCCTGCTCGGCTTTGGCCCGAACAACGAATATTCCCCCGCGACCACCGGCGATGACGATACCGTCGGCGGCGTCGCGCGCCTGGCCACCTTGCTGGAGCAGCGCCGCGCTGCTGCTGGCGAGCAACCGGTGCTGCTGCTCGATGGCGGCGACTTCAGTATGGGCACGCTGTTTCATACCGTGACCCGCGAAACCGGCGGCGAGCTGCGCCTGATGACCGAGCTGGGCTATGACGCAGCGACCCTGGGCAACCACGAATTCGATTTTCGTCCGGCCGGCTTGGCCGCGATGATCAGCTCGGCGCACAAGATCAAGGGCGATGCGCTGATGCCGCTGCTGTCGAGTAACCTCGGCTTTGACCCCGCGCGCAAGGAAGATGACAGCCTGCAGGCCCACTACGAGGCTGGACGCATTGCGCCGTACAAGCTGATCGACAAGGGCGGCATTCGTTTTGGCCTGTTCGGCCTACTCGGTAACAACGCCGTGGCAGTCAGCCCGATGATCAAACCGGCGGTGTTTGCCGATCCGGTCGCGACTGCTCAAGCCATGGTCGCCAAGCTGCGCGAGGAGGGTGCCGAGGTGGTGATTCTGCTTTCGCACATGGGCGTGGTGCAGCAGGAAGACGGCAGCTGGCGCGGTGAAGAGGTCGAGCTGGTCGAGCAGGTGCCGGGCATCGATATCGTGGTTGGCGGTCACTCGCACACGGCCCTGGCGCAGCCTGTGCTGGTCAATGGGCGCACCCCCGTGATGCAGGCTGGTTCCGAGATTCAGCACCTGGGCGAGCTGCGCATGCGTCTGCCGGCGGACGGCAAACCGCAGGTGGTCGATTACCAGCTGCACCCGATCAATGACCAGATTGCCGGCAGCGCTGCGGTGACTGCCAAGGTCGAGGACTTCAAGCAGGTGGTCAGCGCGCAGATGCTGGCGCCAAAGGGATACACCTTCGACCAGCCGCTGGCCAAGGTCGACAAGACCCTGACCCGCGCCCATGACGATCCGATTCTTGGCAATCTGGTGACCGATGCACTGCGCCATGCGACGGGCAGCGATGTGTCATTTACCGGCAACGGCACTATTCGTGACAACCTGATCATGGGTCGGCATGGCGTGCAGGCGGTGTCCGACCTGTTCCGCATCGCTCCGCTGGGCGTTGGCGAGCTGGATGATGCGCCGGGTTATCCGCTGATCAAGGTGTACGTCAGTGGGCAGGAGCTGAAGAGCCTGCTTGAAGTGCTGCTGCTGGCCTATCAGGTCCGTGAAAGTAAAAGCTATTACCCGCGCGTGTCGGGCCTGCGCTTCAGTTACAACCCCTGGCGGGTGCCATTTGACCGCGTCAGCCGAATTGAGCTCGGCGACCCGATCAAGGGCTATACGCCGCTCGACCTGGCCGACCAGCGCCTTTACAGCATTGGCGCCACCAGCTATGTCGGCAGCTTTACCTGGCTGGTCAGCGACCTGACCAAGGGCCTGCTCAGCGTGCAGCCCAAGGATGCCGAGGGACGGCCACTGGCGGCGATCAAGGATGCAATCATTGATGCTGATCCGCAGCAGCCCGGCGTGCAGGAATATAAAGAGTGGCAGGGCCTGCTTGACCATATTCGCAGCATGCCGGACCTGAACGGCGATGGCCTGGCTGATATCCCGACCCAGGGCGCGGCCGCCGAGCAACGCATGCTGCGTGTGCCCAGTCTGCAGCCAGCCGAGCTTTACCGTTACGCCGGGCCGCTGCAATGGGGCGTGAGCCTGGTGCTGTTGGCGGGTGTGTTGCTGATTCTCTGGTTGTTGCGTCGTCGCCGCGCCTGATCAAGCCTGCTGCCGGCTGTTCGCTGTGAGGGCAGCTACTCCGTGCTTGTCAAAAGCCGGTGGCGCTCCTATGGTGCGCATCGACGAATCCGGGAGTGACGCATGAGCGACCTACAGCACCTCTTCGACAACAACGTGCGTTGGGCCGAAGCGATCAAGGAAGAAGATCCCGAGTTCTTCGCTAAGCTGGCCCAGCAGCAGGTGCCCGAGTACCTGTGGATCGGCTGCTCCGATGCGCGTGTGCCGGCCAATGAGATTGTCGGCCTGCTGCCGGGCGATCTGTTCGTGCACCGCAACGTCGCCAACGTGGTGCTGCACACCGACCTCAACTGCCTGTCGGTGATCCAGTACGCGGTCGATGTGCTCAAGGTCAAACATATCCTGGTTACCGGGCACTACGGTTGTGGCGGCGTGCGCGCATCGATGCAGGACACCCAGTTCGGCCTGATCGACGGTTGGCTGCGCAGCATTCGTGACCTCTACTACGAGCACCGTGAACACCTGGCGCAGTTGCCCAGCGAAGAGGATCAGGTCGATCGCCTGTGTGAGCTCAACGTGATCCAGCAAGTGGCGAACGTCAGCCACACCACCATCGTGCAGAACGCCTGGCATCGTGGGCAGCCGCTGGCGGTGCATGGCTGTATCTACGGCATCAAGGACGGCCGCTGGAAGAACCTCAACGTCACCGTCAGCGGCATGGAGCAGCTGCCACCGCAATACCGCCTGCGTCCTCTCGGTCAGCGTTGAGGTATGCCGTCCTCCGTGCGCATCGCGCTGGCCGGTTTGCTGCTGGCGACGCTGTGCTGGTCCGGCAATGCCCTGGTGGCGCGGGCGTTTGCCGGCGAAATCCCGCCGTTCGCCCTGTCATTCTGGCGCTGGAGTCTGGCACTGGTTCTGCTGTTGCCCTTTGTGGCCAAGCCGCTGTGGCAACACCGCGCGGCATTGCATGCGGCCGGCTGGCGTTTGCTGGTGCTCGCCGGCATCGGTATCGCGGGCTACAACAGCCTGCTCTACGCCGCCGCGCAAACCACTGCAGCGATCAATATAACCCTGGTCAATACCTGCCTGCCGCTGATGACCTTTATCGGCGCGGGCCTGCTGCTTGGCGAGTGGCCGCACAGTCGCGCCTGGTGGGGCATGGCAGTGGCCGTAGTTGGACTGCTGGTGCTGATCAGCACAGGCAGCTGGGCCAGCCTCCGCGGTCTGGCATTCAATCAGGGTGACCTGGTCATGCTGCTGGCGGTGGCTGACTGGGCGCTCTACTCATTGCTGTTGCGACGCTGGTCGGCTCACCTGCTGCCGATTCCGCCACTGGCGCTGCTGGGCGTGCTGATGCTGCTGGGTGTGCCGTTGATTCTGCCGTTCTATCTGTATGAACTGGCCCAGGGCGCACGCTTTAGCTTTACCACAGCCAACCTCGCGGCTATAGGCTACACCGCGATCTTCGCCTCACTGCTCGCCTACCTGGCCTGGAACCACGCCATCCGTGTACTCGGCGCCGCCAAGGCGGCACTCTCCAACTACCTGATGCCGGTGTTTACCGCCGTACTGGGGTGGTTGCTGTTGGGGGAGGGCTTGCAGCCTTATCACTGGCTTGGCGCAACGCTGATCTTTACTGGCCTATTGTTTGGTACGTACGGTGCAGTTAAGGCCGCAAAAGGCGGGTAGGCCAAAGAAACGGCAATTGTGAAGGCTGTGCAGTCAGAGCATGCTGTTAACTAGCAGGCGTTACTTGACCCAGCTATACGCAATGTTTGGCAGTTCGACTACCTGGGCGTTTCTGTCATCAATCCTTGGGAAGCCTAGATATTGAGGTCGCTGCGCTCATTAGGCGCGAGTGAATAAAACAGGCACGCAACAATAACGATTAAAAAGCTAAGCGCTGCTTTTTCCAGGGAAACCAAAGGTATGAGAGTACAGCTAGCGCAGCAGCAATAAACAACAGATACCTGCTTACAGTGATCGCGACTGCGTAGCAATAAATGACAGGGTGAAGGGTGCGATTTCAAACAGGGATAGATGTGTTTTCCGATAAGGCAGGTTGCTGCAGTGCCCAAAAAGCCAGATCTCATTGTCTGGCTTTTTCATATCCATCCCCGCCTTCTTACAGCGCTCCAAACACCTTCTTCGCCAAATTGGTCGCCGCACCCGCCGGGTTCTCACGGATGCTGGCTTCCTGCTCGGCGATCATGGCGAACAGGCCGTCCAGCGCCTGCTCGGTTACATAGTTTTCGATATTCGCGCTTTTCGCGTCGATCACGCCGAAGCTCGCGGCTTGGCCGGCGAAGCTGTTGTATTGCTTGGCCAGACCGACCTGGTCGGTGGCTTGCTTGACGATAGGCAGGAACTTGGCGCGGATCTGTTCGCGGCTGGTCTTGTTCAGATACTGGGTGGCGGAGTCCTGCGGGCCACTGAGGATGCTTTTGGCGTCCTGCAAGGTCATCTTTTTCACCGAGTCCACCAGCAGTGCCTGGGCTTGCGGCACGGCGGCTTCGGCGGCCTTGTTCATGCTCGCTTCCAGCTGATCCACCTGCGCGCCCATGCCCATCATTTTCATGGTTTTTGCGGCTTTACCGAGGTTGCCCGGCAGTTCGATGCGTACGTCCGGGTTGTTGCTGAAACCACCGGGTTTGCCCAGCTGCTGAACGGCCACTTTGGCGCCTTGGCTGAGGGCATCCTTGAGTCCGCCGCTGGCGTCGCTTTGCGAGAGGTCGGCGAGGGACAAGGCCATGGCATTGGAGGAAAGAACAAAACCGGCAGCCAGGGTCAATAGACGAAGCATGATGAGCATCCTTGTAGGTGAGAGGCCAGCGTTGGAGCTTAACGGAGAGTGCTAGCCCAGACTACCGGCACCGCGGCTTGGCGACGATAGCGGGCCTGAGCCAGTATTGTTAAGGGCGGGCGCAGCAGGTCGATTAACTCGGGTGAGGGAGCATGCATGAGGGGTTATGGTTGGGTGATGAAGGTACTGCTGGTCGGGGTGCTGATGGTGGCGATTTCGCTGTCGGCACAGGCGAGCGTGCTCGACTGGCTGGCGGTTGAGCTGGATGAGGCCGAAGAGGCGGAAGTGGAAGAGCTGGTGTTGCCGGTGCCGGACGACTGGATTGGCGACTTCGACGGCATGCGGGAGCGTCGCTTGGTGCGGGTGCTGGTGCCTTACAGCAAGACCTTTTTTATGGTCGACCGTGGCCGTCAGCAGGGCATCAGCTATGAAATGGGCAAGGCGCTGGAGGTGTGGCTGAACCGGCATCACCCCTACCCGCAGAAGTCGCTGCGCTGGCAGGTGATGTTTATTCCGGTGGCGCGCAACGAATTGATGCCCAAGTTACTCAGTGGTATTGGTGATATAGCCGCTGGCGGTCTGACCATTACGGAGGGGCGGCTGCATACGGTGGATTTTGCCGCGCCGTTTTCCAGCAATATCCGTGAGGCGGTCATCACCGGGCCATCCAGTGCAGCGCTGAGTCGGCTGGAGGACTTGTCCGGGCAAGAGGTGACCGTACGCGCTTCCAGCAGCTACTTCGAACATTTGGTGGGGATTAACCGGCAGTTCAAGGCGCGTGGGTTAAAGCCGATCAAGATCATCCCCGCAGATGAAAATCTGGAATCCGAAGACCTGCTGGAAATGCTCAACGCCGGCTTGCTCAATGCCGTGGTGGTGGACCGCTACATTGCCGAGGCCTGGAGCCCGCTGTACAAGCAGTTGAAGATTCATGACAGTTTTTACATCCGTGAGGGGGGCGAATTCGCCTGGGCGATTCGCAAGAGCAGCCCGCTGCTCAAGCAGGAACTGGCAGCCTTTGTGGACAAGCACAAAGCGGGTACTGCATTCGGTAATAGCCTGCGTAATAAGTACGTGAAAAACAGCACGCGTGTACTCAATGCCACTACGGAGGCGGAACTGCAGAAGTTCAATGCCCTGGTGGGGCTGTTTGAGAAGCATGCCGGCACCTATGACTTCGACCATCTGATGTTGATGGCTCAGGGGTATCAGGAATCGCAGCTCAATCAGGCTGCGCGTAGTCCGCGCGGTGCGGTGGGGATTATGCAACTGTTGCCCAGTACCGCCGCAGACCCGGTGGTGGGCATCAGGGGCATCGACAAAAGTGCAGATAAAAACATTGAGGCCGGCAGCAAATACATGCGTGTGCTGGCCGATAAATACCTCAACGACCCCGAGCTGACGCCAATGAACCGCACCCTGCTGAGTTTTGCCGCGTACAACGCCGGGCCGGGCAATTTGCGCAAATTTCGCCGTTTGGCCGAGAAGTCAGGTTTGGATAAGAACGTCTGGTTCGGTAACGTCGAACATTCAGCCGCGCGGGTGGTGGGGCGTGAGACGGTCGATTATGTCGGCAATATCTACAAGTACTACGTGGCGTACAAACTGGCCGAAGCCAAGAACCGCACCCGTCAGGAACTGACGCAAAAGTCCGCGCGCCCTTGAATCAGGGGGCGTCGCTTAGCCGCTGCAGTTCACGGCGCACCATCTGTGCATAGGCCGCGGGTTTGAGGGCGTACAGCTCGGCGGCGACCCAACTCAGCCAGCGCCCACCCAACTCGGGCTTGGCCGCCAGCAGGCGCTGGGCTTCAGCTTCGGCGCGCGCCTGGTTGGCCTGGTGAAACTCGGCGCGGGAGGGCTTGCTGGTTTGATCGTTGTCTGGATGCATGAGTGACTGGATGTCTAGGGGCGATCTGGGTGTTATCTACAGGCTTCTCGAACCGTAGGGTGGATGGCGCTTTACCCATCCACCGGATCGGTCGCAGGGTGGATGAACAGGGCGTCAGCTACGCGCCCCGATCCACCCTACGTCGCATTTACGATTGGGTGGTTTACACCGGCTCGGCGACATCCTCGTTGCGGTCCATGGCCACTTGGCGAATCGACAGGCGAATCTCCGCAGGCAGCACGCGCTTGGCCGCGCCTTCGGCCAGTTCGCTGAGCAGCGGGTGGTGGCTGAGCTTGCCGGCCTCATCCTGACGCAGCACGCCTTGATCCAGCAGGCTCTGGATAAAGTGACGGAACAAGCTCTTGTCGAAGAACTCCGGGGCATTCAGGCCATGCAGGATCGACAGGCGCTGGGCCATCACGGTGCAGAGGTCTTCCAGCTCTTCGGCGCTGATGGCGTTCTGCCCGGCATTGAGCAGCAGGGCGGTGGCCATGTAGAAGCGCTGCAGGGTCTGCACGATGGCGCGGGCCAGCAGGGTCAGCAGGACGAATTCGCGCGAGCTGGGTGCCGGGCGCACGTACATGTCGCCATCCAGCTTGAGCAGGCCTTGCTCGACAAAGGCGGCCAGCCACTGATCGACCACGCCGTCCAGCTCTTCCAGGTTCCAGCGGATAAACAGCTCGGACTGCAAGTAGGGGTACAGTGCACGGGTAAAGCGCAGGATCTGTTCGCGGCTCATCCGTGAACTGCTCTGGAAGAAGCTCGCCAGCAGCGCCGGCAGGGCGAAGATGTGCAGCACGTTGTTGCGGTAGTAGGTCATCAGAACGGCGTTCTGCTCGTCCAGATAGAGGATCTTGCCGAGGGCGTCCTTCTGTTCGGCGAGCAGGTCCATCTTCTGTACGTATTCGATCAGCGCCTGGCCGTTGCCCTCCGGCAGGGTGGTGTGCGGCGAGTAGGGCACGCTGCGCAGCAGGGCCAGGTACAGGTCGAGCACCCGCGACAGGGCGCGCTCGTCCAGCGCCAGTTTGCTGGTGGAGAGCAGCGCCAAGCCCACCAGATTGACAGGATTGATCGCCGCCGCTTCGTTCAGATGCTGCGCCACGCGCTCGCCAAGGCGGCTGGTGGTTTCATTCAGCCACGCCGGGCGGAACTGCGTGCCGTAATCCTGTTCGCGCCAATTGGGCTGCTCGCCGTCGAGGAATTCCGCCAGTTTGATTGGCTCGCCAAAATTCACCCAGACATGGCCAAAGCGCTGCTTGAGCGCGCCGATGACTTTGAAAATGTCGAAGATCGATTCTTTCTTCTTGCTCGCGCCGCGCAGCTCGCCCAGGTAGGTGCGGCCTTCCAGCACGCGCTCGTAGCCGATGTACACCGGCACAAACACCACCGGCAGGCGGTTGCTGCGCAAGAAACTGCGCAGGGTGATGGCCAGCATGCCGGTTTTCGGCTGCAGCATGCGCCCGGTGCGCGAACGGCCGCCTTCGACGAAGTACTCGACCGGGAAACCCTTGCTGAACAGGGTGTGCAGGTATTCGTTGAACACCGCGGTATAGAGCGGGTTGCCCTTGAAGGTGCGGCGCATAAAGAACGCGCCGCCACGGCGCAGCAGGCCGCCGATCAGCGGCATATTGAGGTTGATGCCGGCGGCGATGTGCGGCGGCGTCAGGCCGTTGCGGAACAGCAGGTAGGACAGCAGCAGGTAGTCGATATGGCTGCGGTGGCAGGGCACATAGATCACCTCATGGCCCTGGGCGACTTCCTGCACGCCCTCGATATGGTTGACCTTGATGCCGTCGTAGATCTTGTTCCAGAACCAGCTCAGCACCAGTTCGAGGAAGCGAATGGCGGTGTAGGTGTAGTCCGAGGCGATTTCGTTGCCATAGCGCAGGGCTTGGCCTTCGGCCTTCTCCAGGCTGATGTTCTCGCGTTCGGCTTCTTCGATGATCGCCTGACGCACCTGCGGACCGTGTACCAAGCCTTTGACCAGGTTGCGTCGGTGCGAGACGTCCGGGCCGATCACGGCGGCTTTCTGGTTGCGGAAGTGCACGCGCAGGATGCGCTGGACCATGCGCAGGGTGCGCTCGTGGCCTTTGTCCTGCTCGACCAGCTCGCGCAGATGAATCGGCGTGGAGAACTGCACGCGGGTCTTGCGGCCGAGAATCAGAATGCTCACCAGTCGGCGCAGGCGTCCGGTCACCGCCCAGCTGTCGGCGAACAGCAGCTTCCACGGGCTGGTTTCACGGTCCGGCGATTGGCCCCAGAACACGCTGACCGGAATGATCTGCGCATCGTCCACGGCATGCTGGCTCAGTGCGCTGACCAGGCGTTGCAGGGTCGGCGAGATGCCGCGTTTGTCCTGCCGGCCGAGCCAATCGGGCTCCGGGGTCAGGTAGAAGAAGGCGGCAGGCTCCAGCAGTTCACCTACGGCCGCCGGCAGCACCGGGCGCGGCAGGCCGGCCTTGCGGCATTCCGTATCGACCACTGCCAGGTCACTCAGCGACGGCTGTTGCAGCACGTAGAACACCGGCTTGCTGCGGTCGAGCTTGAGGGTAAAGGCGGACTGGTTGATGGTTTCCGAGCGCACCCAGAGGTACAGCACGCGGCGCAGGGTGCCAAAAACGAGACGGCGGAGCGGAGATCGGGTCATACGGAGTCTGCAGGCTTGAAAACGAGCATTTGCTCGGGAGGCGTAGTGTGCCGGATCGGCTGCCTGGCGGCAAAAATCTTCTAGGGTTTAGCAGCCGTCAGCTGGGTTGCGAATTTTTTCCGGTGCAGCTGTAACAGCCGCCGGTCGGGCGCGTCTATTGGGCCGAGGCAGCCAATCGGCCGCCACTGTAAACCACCATTGGAGCGTTGCCATGAACCATCTGAACACTGTTGTTGCTTCCCTGGGCGCGGTACTGCTGAGCAGCGCTGCATTGAGCGTGCAGGCCGCGAGCAACCCGTTTGCCGCACAGGAACTGAGCAGCGGCTACAGCCTGGCTGCTGGCGAAAAATCCGCTGAAGGCAGCTGCGGCGAAGGCAAATGCGGCGGCGAAATGAAGAAAGCCGAAGGCGAAGGTAAGTGTGGCGAGGGTAAATGCGGTGGCGAAGCCAAGGCCGAAGGCGAAGGTAAGTGCGGTGAAGGCAAGTGCGGCGGCGAGCAGAAAACCGAGTAACGGACTGAGTGCAGGGGCAGAACATGCAGATGGATTTCGTTAACGGTGCCGGGCTGGGCCTGCGTCGCGGCCTGCTCGGCGCGCTGCAGAACTGCAGCACAGACGAGGTGGACTTCCTCGAACTGGCACCGGAGAACTGGATCGGCGTAGGCGGGCGTTTAGGCAAGCAGCTGCGCGCCATAAGCGAGCGCCTGCCACTGCTCTGCCATGGTCTGTCCCTTAACCTCGGTGGCTTTGCGCCGTTGGATATCGAGCTGCTCAAAGCCATCAAAGGCTTTCTCGACCTGCACGGTGTGCGTGGTTACAGCGAGCATTTGTCGGCCTGCGCCGACCATGGCCAGCTGTATGACCTGATGCCGCTGCCGTTTTCCGATGAGTCGGTGCTGCGTATCGCCGAGCGCGTGCGCATCGTGCAGGACGTGCTGGAGCGGCCGCTGATCATCGAGAACGTGTCGGCCTATGCGCAGTTGCCGGGCGAGCTGGACGAGGCGACGTTTGTCAGCGCGGTGCTGGAACAGGCCGACTGCCAGCTGTTGCTCGATGTGAACAACGTCTTCGTTAACAGCATCAATTTCAACTTCGATGCGTCGGCGTATATCGCCAGTCTGCCCAGTGCACGCATCGCCTATTTGCATGTGGCCGGGCATTACGACCAGGCCAGCGACCTGAAAATCGACACCCACGGCGCGCCGGTGATCGACCCTGTCTGGGCGCTGCTGGAACAGGCCTACGCCGTGCATGGCGTGCGTCCGACCTTGTTGGAGCGCGATTTCAACTTTCCGCCGATTGCCGAGCTGTACGCCGAGGTGGCGCAGATTCGTCAGCTGCAAACGGCGGCGGATCCTTTGCGGGGTTACGCAACATGAGGGGCGTTGACGCACAGTGCGCGTTTGCCGCGCGTATTCGCCAACCGGCAGTGCAGCCCTTGCTGGAGGGCATTACGGCCGAGCGGATGGCAGTGTATGAAGCGCTGTTCTTCAACAATATTGAAGGCTTTATCAGCGGCGCTTTTCCGGTGCTGCACCGGCTGATCGAGGCCAGTCGTTGGCAGCGTTTGGTGCGCAGTTTTATCGCCGAGCACCCGGCACGCACGCCGTATTTCTTGCAGATCAGCCAGGAGTTTCTCGCCTGGTTGCAGCAGGGCTATGTCGCCGAGGCCGGCGATCCGCCGTTTATCCTCGAACTGGCGCATTACGAGTGGGTTGAGCTGGCGCTGGATGTTAGCGAGGCCGAGCTGCCTGCGCAGGGTTGGTCGCCCCTAGCCTGGCCGTTGGCCTATCAGTGGCCGGTGCAGCGCATTGGTGGCGATTTCCAGCCGACAACGCCGCCGGACGAGCCGACGTGTTTGCTGGTCTGGCGCGATGGGCAGGATAGGGTGCGCTTTATGCAAATCAGCCCCTTTGCCTATCAGTTGGCGACACGCCTGCAGGCTGGTGAAGCCGTTGACGCCGCGTTGTTGGCTTTGGCCCAGCAGCATGGACTGAGCGCTGATACGCAGTACTTCAGCAACGCCCATGACCTGCTGGCGGAGTGGTGCCGCCAGGAAATCTGGTATTCCTCCATTACCTAATCACTTGATCACGGCACCCTCGGTGTCGACCTGCGGAGATGTCCCATGCTGAGCTTTTTCAATCGTCTCCAGGATGCCCTGGACGCTACCCGTTGTCTGGATTTTCTCGGCCCGTTATTGCTGCGCCTGTACTTGGTGCCCGTGTTCTGGATGGCCGGCATGCACAAGCTGGCGGACATCGACGCCACCGCCGCCTGGTTCGGTAACCCGGATTGGGGCCTGGGCCTACCATTTCCTGAGCTGTTGGCTTGGGCTGCAGCGCTCACCGAGACGGGCGGGGCGCTGCTGCTGTTGTTCGGCCTGGCGGTGCGCTGGGTCAGTATTCCGCTGATCGTCACCATGTTGGTGGCGATCTTCGCCGTGCACCTGCCCTACGGCTGGCAGGCGATTGCCGATGCCAGCGCACCGTTCGCCAATGAGCGGGTCATGGCGGCGGTGGACAAGCTCGAGCGTGCCCGTGAGCTGCTCAAACAGCACGGCAATTACGACTGGCTGACCAGCAGCGGCAAGCTGGTGGTGCTGAACAACGGTATCGAGTTTGCCGCCACCTACTTGGTGATGCTGGTGGCGCTGTTCTTCAGCGGTGCCGGGCGTTGGTTGAGCCTCGACTATTGGCTGGCCAAGGCTCTGCGTAAGCAGCCTTGAGCCGAATACAGTGCGCCACTGCAGGGTGGCGCACGGTTGGCTAAGCGCGGGGTTGGAGCAGTTCTCAGCTGCTTATAGGCGTAAGAAGTAAAAAGTTCCGCTGTAATCAAATCTTTATATATCGGCAACCGAGCTGAAATATCCCGTAGCCAAGATTCCCCCCAGCACGAACGAGCCCAGACGCTCGGGTGTTTTCAACACTAAAGACCAATAGGGGAATCTTTGATGATCCGTAAGCACTTCGCCGGTTTCGCAGCCAGCGCCCTGGCTCTGGCCGTTTCCGCCCAGGCTTTCGCAGGTACCGTAACCACTGACGGCACCGACATCGTTATCAAGACCAAGAGCGGTCTGGAAGTCGCCACCACCGACAAGCAATACAGCTTCAAGCTGGGCGGTCGTATCCAGGCGGACTTTGATCACTTCGACGGCTTCTACACCACCAACAATGAAGCCGGTAACGAAGCCTATCTGCGCCGTGCCCAGCTGGAGTTTGGTGGTAACTACAAAGACTGGAAATACCAGATGAACGTCGACTTCGGTGACAACCGCAGCGGCAGCAACAAGTTTGATGAAGCCAGCGTTACTTACACCGGCTTCTCGCCGATCAATATCCGTATCGGCCGTTTCGATCCGGATTACAGCCTGGAAAAAGCCACCAGCTCCAAGTGGGTAACCGCCAAAGAGCGTTCGGCGATTCTTGAACTGGCTCCTTGGACTACCGATCATGAAACCGGCATGGGCATTCAGGTTAGTGGTACTACCGCCGGGATGTTCTATGGTTCGGCCAGCATTCAGCAGCAAGATTCCAGCAACAGCCTCGAAGATGAAGACGGCAAAGACGTAAACAGCTTCTTCACTCGTGGTGTGTTCGCTCCCATCGTCAGCGAAACCCAGGTTTTGCACTTCGGTCTGGATTACGCCAAGCGTAGCTACGGCAACGAAGGCGATGGCACCAAGTTCAACGGCTCCATCACGTCTCGTCTGGGCGCACGTGGTGTGACCGAGAACTCCACCAGCGTGAACTCGGGCGCATTGACCTTGGGTAACAGCGATGCTGCCGGCTTTGAGGATGATGCGGTTGTAGGGCTTGAATTTGCCTACATGACCGGTCCGTTCTCTGTGCAGAGCGAATACCTCAAGCGCAATATGAGTGGCTTCCGCACTAACGGTGATCGTGAAGCGACCGGCTATAACATGCAGTTTGCCTACACCCTTACCGGTGAGTCGCGCATCTACAAACTCGACGGTGCCAAGTTTGACGCCATCAAACCGAGCAATAAGCAGACTGGCGCGTGGGAAGTCTTCTATCGCTATGAAAACCTGAATGTTCAGGATGACGACATCATGGCAACTGTCGGTGGTGTGGCGATTGACGAGACGGAAGCCAAGATCCACACCCTGGGTGTGAACTGGTATGTCAACGAAGCAGTCAAGGTGTCGGCTAACTACCTGATGACTTCGACTGACGATGACACTGTCAAACTGCAGACCGGCCGTTTCGCGGCAGGCGATGATGATGACAGCGGTAATGCCATCTCGCTGCGCGCGCAATACGTTTTCTAATACGCTGTAATTACGTCTTAGCTGCTCCTTTTTATAGCCCCGCCGCGTGCGGGGCTTTTTTATGCTGTGCAATAAATACGTGGGTTAATGAACTGGCGGCTGCGGACGGACATGCTGCCTGTATATACGAGTCCGACACGCCAACTCTTTGAGCACCCCGAAAGGCAGATTGATTTCTCCCGTCCGGTGTTCGGCGGTCACTGCCCACCGGCCCAGCTTTCTTGAGCTGGTCGAAGGCAACTCGGTGATAAAACGACGTGATTGCCGGGAGTTCGAACAACAGGTGTATCGCTCGTCAGCTTGGCAAGCTGCAGACGCTGACCCGCATTGCTGCTCGTCCCGATAAACCTAGAGACAATCGCCCCAACGACTACATGTCGCCGGTATTTCTCGGCCGACCGCCGCTGACAACATCATTACGTTTTGCCAGCAGTCGATGTTGCCAGGCTCATCGGCGCGTGCAGCAGTATTGTCAGGCGTTAAATGGGGTGAGGACTTAAGCGGCAGGAGGCAGGAGAGCGGAGGCGCAGTTAGTCCGCAGCAGGCAGGTGCGACAGGTGAAGGGGGGATTAAGCGAGAGTGCGGTAACGAAGGTCTGGCAGCGGATTGCCCGCTGCCAAGTCAGCCTGATTAGCTGGCAGGGGTGATGCCGTAGTTCAGCTGGAACTGTTTGATCAGGGCTTCTGGTTTCTTTTCTTCTTTTTGCATCAGGTAGATCACCCGCTCACCCTTAGGGCCGCTGGCAATCTCGGTGTGGCGAAAGATAGGTTCGCCGATATTGTTCAGATCGACCATGTCACCATAGCGCTGACCCACGAAAATCACGCCTTCCTGGCGGATTTCACCATAGAACTTGCCAGCTGGCGGCAGGTTCTGGCGCAGGAAGCGGTAAGCAGAAATATCTTCCAGCTTCTTGCTGGAGTCCTCAGCGCGCAGAGCCAGGATAATGTTCTGCCCATGCTTGTCTTTTTCACCGAGGTCTTTGATGACCGGTGCAGTACCGCTGACCAGGAAGTCGCGATAAACCTTGTAGTCATCAAACAGGAACAGCTGTTCTTCAGTACGAACCTGATACCAGTCTTCGTTATTCAGGCTGGCTTCTGTTTTGGCTGCCGGTGCTGCCGAGTAGCTGCTGCAGGCACTGATGCACGCAGCCAATAAGGCGATGGATAAAGGTTTGATGGTGTTTTTGACGGACATCGAATTCCCTCCCTAGGAAGTTGGCAAGAGATTTTCGCTGTGCTTGGTGACAGCCTGATGACGATTGAGTGTCGATTGACGCCGGCGGCCCACGGCCGCAATGCTGTCTGCTAATCAGCCTGGCGGCTATAGTGCAGCTTTGTCTGACCGCGACAGACCTGACTGAGCCGCCCATGTTGCCGACCTGCCTGAATTCCATCCATGACATTGCCGCCAGCCAGTGGGATGGCCTGCTGGCAGATACGCAGCCGTTCTTGCGCCATGCTTTTCTCGCGGCACTGGAAGACAGCGGCAGTGTGGGTGGGCGCACTGGCTGGCAGCCGGCCCATGCGGCGTTGCTCGATGCGCGGGGACAATTACTGGCCGCCATGCCGGGGTATGTGAAAAGCCACTCCTATGGCGAGTACGTGTTCGATCATGGCTGGGCGGATGCCTGCTACCGCGCCGGCATCGACTATTACCCCAAGCTGCTCGGTGCAATTCCCTTCTCTCCGGTTACCGGTCAGCGCCTGTTAGGCGCATCTGAGGCGGTTGGACAGCTGCTCGATGGCCTCTGCGCCGGGCTGGAACAACAGGGTCTGTCGAGCCTGCATATCAACTTCACCTCCGAGGCCGAAAATGCGCTGCTGCAGGGCCGTGATGGCTGGTTGCAGCGCCTCGGCTGTCAGTTTCACTGGCGTAATCGTGGCTACCGGGATTTTCAGGATTTTCTCGATGCACTCAGTTCGCGTAAGCGCAAACAGATGCGCAAGGAGCGTGAGCAGGTGGCGGGGCAGGGCATCGCGTTTGACTGGCGTGAGGGCCATCAGCTCAGTGAGCTGGAGTGGGATTTCGTCTACCTGTGTTACGCCAACACCTACCGTGTGCGCGGCCAGTCACCCTATCTGACGCGCGCCTTCTTTAGTCTGTTGGCCGAGTGCGTGCCTGAGATGATCCGCGTGGTGCTCGCTCATCAGGCTGGTAGACCTGTGGCCATGGCCTTTAGCCTGGTCGGCGGCGACAGCCTGTATGGCCGCTACTGGGGTTGTCTGGCGGAGTTTGATCGGCTGCATTTCGAAACCTGTTTCTACCAGGGTATGGACTTTGCCATCGCCAATGGCCTGCACCGCTTCGACGCCGGTGCCCAGGGCGAGCACAAGCTGATTCGCGGCTTTGAACCGGTCATCACCCACTCCTGGCACTACCTCTGCCACCCCGGCCTGCGTGCGGCCGTGGCGAACTTCCTCGCTGAAGAACAGTACGGCGTGCGCGGCTACGCCGAACAGGCACGCGAGCTGCTGCCGTACCGCCAATAGTGTCGCTGGCTCGCGCAGTTTAGTGGAGCGGCAACTACGCTCAGAGCATGTTCGCTGCTGCGCGAGGTGTGTGGTGAGTGTATTGGCCCTAGTCGATCAGCTCTGGCTGCTGCCCGGCGTGGCGGTCAACCTGACCCTGTTTCTGAATATGCTGGGTGCGCTGCTGCTGGGGCTGCTGGTGGGTTATGAGCGCTCCTACCATGGGCGTGCAGCAGGCATGCGTACTTATGGCATGGTCTGCATGGCGTCCTGTGCATTGACGGTGTTGTGCGTGTACCCGCAGCACTGGTTGGGCGATCACTCGTTGGCAGGGGTTGATCCCACGCGGGTGATTCAGGGCGTGGTCACTGGTATTGGTTTTCTCGGTGCCGGGTTGATCATGAAAGATGGCATGAGCATCAGCGGCCTGACCACCGCGGCCTCAATCTGGGCCTCTTCAGCAATTGGTGTGCTGGTTGGCGTCGGGTTTTACTGGGCGGCCTTGCTGCTCAGTCTGATTTCCGCCGGGCTGATGATGTGGGGCGCCAAGTTGGAGGCGCGGCTGCCATCGCGGCCGGCCATTGCCATTGTGCTGCGTTTTGCACCGGGATTTGTCCGGCCTGAAGAAAACACACTGCGGCGCATTGCCCGCGAGCGCGGTTATGTGATCGCCGGTGGTTCGTTCAGTGTGAGCTACGAGCATGGGCAGCTGGAGTGGCGCTTTGTTGCGGTGGCAGTCGATGGGCAGAAGAGTGCGCGGATCAGCGATATGGCTGATGAGTTGGCGCAGTTGGACGGGGTGGCGAAGTTTCAGATGACTCATGCGCGCAACTGACGGCTGGGCAGCGGGCTACCCAGCCGGTTGAACAGGTTTACAGGCGTTTGGCGGCGGTGATCAGCACCGGCTCACGCGGGACGTTCTGATGGCCGCCACGGTTGGCAGTTGGCACCTGGGCGATCTTGTCGACTACGTCCATCCCCTTCACCACCTTGCCGAACACCGCGTAACCGAAGTCACGCGAGCCGTGGTCGAGGAAGGCGTTGTCCTTGTGGTTGATAAAGAACTGGCTGGTGGCCGAGTCGCGTACTTGGGTACGGGCCATGGCCAGGGTGCCACGCACGTTGTGCAGGCCGTTGTCGGCTTCGTTCTTGATTGGTGTCTGGGTATCTTTTTGCTGCATGTCGGCATCGAAGCCGCCGCCTTGCACCATAAAGCCCGGAATCACGCGGTGGAACTGGGTGCCGGCGTAGTAGCCGCTGTCGACGTAGCTGAGGAAATTGGCGGTGCTGATCGGCGCTTTTTCGGCGTTCAGTTCGATCTCGATGTCCCCAAGGCTGGTGGTCAGCAGCACTTTCGGATTTTCTGCGGCCAGCAGGCTGCTGGCAAACAGGATGGAGCAGGCGGCGAGGGTGAGGGTCTTGAACATGCGGGGTGGTCCTTATTGTTGCTTGGCTGTGGGCGCGGCCTGTTCGACTTCAGCGAGGAAGGTCAGCAGGCTGCTGTTGAAGTGTTCGGGTTGGTCCAGCGGTGTGGCGTGGCGTGAATCTTCGATCACCAGCAGGCGGGCATTGGGCAGTTCATCGACATACGCCTGCTTCTGCGCCACCGGGGTGTAATCGCGGTCGGCGGTGACCACCAAGGTCGGACAGCTGATTCGCGTCAGGCGTTCCCGCACGCCCCAGCCGATGATCGCGTCCAGGCTGGCCAGGTAGGCGCGTTTGTCGTTCTGCGGCCAGCGTTGGAGAATTTTCTGCCGCAACTCTTCCTGCTCCGGCTTGGGGAACAACAGCTTGCCCAAGGCTTTGGCAATGGTATCGAGGCTGAGCAGGCGCGACAGGCTCCAGCGTTTGGCGATTTCTACGTAATCACGCAGGCTTTTGGCTTTGACTTCCGGGCCGCTGTTGACGATGCACAGGCTCTTCAGCAGTTCGGGGCGATCCACGCCCAGCTGGAAGCCGATCATGCCGCCCATGGAGATACCCACCAGATGCACCTGTGGCAGCTGCAGGTGCTCGATCAGCGCCGCCACATCCTCGGCAAAACCTTGAATGCTGTAGCGCTCGTGGGGTTTGTCCGAGCGACCGTGGCCGCGCACATCGAGGGCGATAACCCGGTAGTGACGAGCCAACTCGGGGATCTGGTATTCCCAGTCGCGGGTGCTCGAACCGAGGCCGTGGACCAGCAGCACGGGCGCGCCGCGGCCATATTCTTCGTAGTGCAACTGACAGTCGTCGTGTTCGAAATAGGGCATCCGCTGAATTCCAGATCAAGTGGGGGGCAGGGGTGCAGCAAAGGCTGTATCCAGGGTGACCGAGTCGAAACGTTGAATCAGCTCGACGAGAATCTGCGTGGCCGGACCCAGGGGTTTGTCTTTGTTCGAGTACAGGTAGAACAGTGGGTTACGGCTGCCGCCCTGATCCAGCGGCAGGGGCTTGAGCAGGCCGTCCTTGAGCTCGCGTTCGATCAGATGGCGCGGCAACCAGGCAAAGCCCAGGCCGTTGCTGACAAAGGTGGCGGCGGTGGCCAGGCTGCCGACTGTCCAGCGTTGTTCGGCGCCGAGCCAGCCTACATCGCGCGGCTGCTGGCGGCCGGAGTCGCGGATCACCACCTGCATCTGGGTTTCCAGATCCTGGAAGGTGACGACGCGCTGCAGGCGGTGCAGCGGGTGTTCAGGGTGGGCGACGGCGACAAACTCCACGGTGCTCATTTCCACGCCGAGAAAGCCGGGAATGTTCAGCGCGCTGATGGCCAGGTCGGCCATGCCATCCTTGAGCACTTCTTCCACCCCGGATAGCACTTCTTCGCGCAGGCGCACCCGGCAACCACGGCTTTGCGGCATAAAGGCCGTCAGGGTCCGTACCAGGCGCGCGTTGGGGTAGGCGGCATCAACCACCAGGCGCACTTCGGCTTCCCAGCCCTGCTCCATATGGTGCGCCAGGTCTTCCAGCTGGCTGGCTTGCTTGACCAGCTGACGCGAGCGGCGCAGCAGCACATCACCGGCTTCGGTGAGCACCGCCTTGCGTCCATCAATGCGCAGCAGCGGCACGCCGAGCTGCTCCTGCATGCGTGCAACGGTGTAGCTGACCGAGGATTGCGAGCGGTGCAGCACCTCGGCCGCTTGAGCAAAGCCGCCGTGGTCGACCACCGCCTGCAGGGTGCGCCATTGGTCGAGGGTTACGCGGGGGGCTTTCATAATCGATTCCCGTACTCAGGGTGCAAAGACCCACTCAATCAACCTAAACTGGCCGTCTTTTGCCGGAGACAGCCCTGATGAAAAAGCTCTGTTGCGCACTGCTGGCCTGCTTGCCTCTGAGTGTAATGGCCTACCCGATTGAGGTGGAAAAACAGCTCAACGGTGCCGAGGTGGCGGCCACCACTCAGGAAATCGATCACAACATGGGTGGCTTGCAGCTGTACAACTATGGCCGTGCGGCCGCCCAGTGCACGGCGTTGTTCCGCAATGGCCCGGAAGCCCCGCGTACCCGCAAGGTCAGACTGAGCGCTGGTGAAAGCAGCAGCCTGGCGGTGAAGTTCAGCCGCAGCATTATCAAGCTGCGGGTCAAACTGACCTGCGAAGTCAGCTAGCCAAGGCTGTTAGCGCAACAGCCCTGAGACTAAGCCGGGATGCTATATAAATCAAATTATTCGATTGTTTGATGCGAATATTTGCGCTTTTTAATCAATCATAGCGCTTATATTCTTTGCCCATCGACGTTCAACACCCCTTCGATGGAGCAAACAACATGGCTAATGTCCTGGTAATTGAAAGCAGCGCCCGCCAACAAGGTTCGGTTTCCCGTCAACTGACTGAGCAATTTATCGCCAGCTGGCGAGCGGCGCACCCCGCCGATCAGATCAACGTGCGTGACCTGGCGGTGGATCAGGTGCCGCACCTGGATGCCAATCTGCTGGGTGGCTGGATGACTCCCGCTGCGCAGCAGAGCGAAGCGGAGCAAGCGGCGCTGGCGCGCTCCAATCTGCTGACCGATGAGCTGCTGAGCGCTGATGTGCTGGTGCTGGCCGCGCCCATGTACAACTTCGCCATTCCCAGCACCCTGAAAGCCTGGCTCGACCATGTGCTGCGCGCCGGGGTGACCTTCAAATACACCGAAACCGGCCCGCAGGGCCTGCTCAGCGGCAAGCGTGCTTTTGTGCTGACCGCTCGCGGCGGTATCTATGCCGGCGGCAGCCAGGACCACCAGGAACCCTACCTGCGTCAGGCGCTGGCCTTTGTCGGTATCCACGATGTCAGCTTTATCCACGCCGAAGGCCTCAATCTGGGCGGCGAGTTTATGGAAAAGGGCCTGAATCAGGCCAAGGCGCAACTGGCTCAGGCCATCTGATTCTCCGCTGCATCCTGTTCTCCTGACGTCCGGTGCTCCTGGACGTCTCTGCCCGCCCTGCTGCTGCAGTGCGGGCTTTTTTATGGGCAGCGCCCGGATTTTTGGCTGTATGGGTGTTTCAGTGCCTAGCTGTGTCGCTTTGTGGCTGTGGTCTTAACTACAAGCCAGGCAAGATGCCGAGGACTGATTGAGCAGGGTGGTGTGATGCAGCTGTCTGGGCGCGGCGTGGCGCTGTCGATTATTGCTTCGGGGCTGTTTGCCCTGGTGCCCGGCTATGTGCGGTTGCTGACGCCGCTCGATGGCTTGCAGGTGTTTGCCCAGCGGGTGCTATGGTCGATGCCGGCAGTGTTGCTGCTGATCACCTTGTCGCGGCAATGGCCGGTGCTGCTCGCCGCCTGCGACCGCGTGCGGCGCGAGCCGTTGCTGTTCGCCAGCCTGCCGTTGGCCGCGTTGTTGATGGGGATTCAGTGGGCGCTGTTTGTCTGGGCGCCGCTGGCTGGGCGCATGCTGGACGTGTCGTTGGGCTATTTCCTGCTGCCGCTGGCCATGGTGCTGGCCGGGCGGGTGTTCTATGGCGAACGGCTGAGGCCGTTGCAGCGGCTGGCGGTGTTTTGCGCTTTGCTTGGCGTCGCCCATGAACTGTGGCTGACCCAGGCATTCTCCTGGGTGGTGATGGTCACGGTGCTGGGCTATCCGCCGTATTTCATGCTGCGCCGCTGGATGCGCCTGGACGCCTTGTCCGGCTTTGCCTTCGAGATGCTGTTTATGGCGCCGGTGGCGATCTGGCTGGTGCTGCAATGGAGTCCGCCGCAACTGTTCAGCCAGGCGCCGCAGCTCTGGTGGTTGCTGCCAGGGTTGGCGATCCTCAGCTCGCTGGCGTTTGCCGCGATGATGGCTGCCAGCCGGCTGCTGCCGATGGGCCTGTTCGGCATTCTCAGTTATGTCGAGCCGGTGCTGTTGTTTCTCGTCGCGCTGCTGTTTCTTGGCGAGCAGTTCGACAGCGCGCAATGGCTGACCTATCTGCCAATCTGGCTGGCGGTGCTGCTGGTCGGCTGGGACAGCGCGCGCCTGCTGTTCAAACAGGCGCGGCAAGGTGGTTAGAACTTAGCTGGTCACCTGATTGCGTCCGGCCAGCACGCGCAGGATGGCATTGAGCAACATGCCATAGAGCGGCACGAACAGCAGCAGGCTGACGACCAGTTTGACCCCGTAATCGACCGTGGCGATTTCCACCCAATTCTCGGCCATAAACGCGTTGCTGCTGTTCCAGAACGCCACCGAGAAGAAGACGAAGGTGTCGAGCAGGTTGCCGAGAATGGTCGAGGCGGTTGGTGCCACCCACCAGAGTGGCAACTGACGCAGACGGTCGAATACCTGGATGTCGAGAACCTGCCCCAGTACGTAGGCGAGGAAACTGGCCACGGAAATGCGCAGAACGAACTCGTTGAACTCCAGTAACGCACCAAAGCCGCGGAAGCTGGCTTCCTGAAACAGCACCGAGACGATGTAGGAAATCAGCAGTGCCGGCAGCATGACTCGGGCAATGACCCGGCGCGCTGCCTGTTTGCCGAGCAAACGCACCGTCAGGTCGGTAGCCAGGAAGATAAATGGAAAACTGAAAGCACCCCAGGTGGTGTGCCAGCCGAACAAGGTAATCGGCAGCTGCACCAGGTAGTTGCTGGCTATGATGATCAGAATGTGAAATAGCACCAGCGCCATAAGCGCATTGCGCAGGCGCCGAGGGGAAGTCAGGAGCATGACATAACCTTTTTAGTGAATGGGGTTAGGGAACCCATGCGGCTCGGGATTGAACAGCGGCGCGCATTCTAACGGCGTGACGTGAGGCTTGCGTAATGGTCTGACGAGAGGCGTCAAATCCCCCCATCCAGCTCCCAGCAATGCATTCGTGAGCGAGGCTGTAGACGCCGTTGGCCAGGCCGTTCGGGCTTTTAGCTGGCAGAACCGGTAATCTATGTCGCTGTATTGCTGATTTTTTGCCGAGGTATGCCCGTGTTTTCCCAATTCGCCCTGCATGAACGCCTGCTCAAAGCCGTGGCCGAGCTTAACTTTGTCGAGCCCACCCCGGTGCAGTTGGCGGCCATTCCGCTGGCGCTGCAAGGAAAAGACTTGCGGGTTACCGCGCAGACCGGCAGCGGCAAGACCGCAGCCTTTGTGCTGCCCATGCTCAATCGTCTGCTCGGCGATGGTGCTTCTCAGCCGCGTATGAGCGTGCGTGCGATGATCCTGCTGCCAACCCGCGAGCTGGCCCAGCAAACCCTCAAGGAGGTCGAGCGCTTCGCTCAGTTCACCTTCCTCAAGGGTGGCCTGATCACCGGTGGTGAAGACTTCAAGGTGCAGGCCGCCATGCTGCGCAAGGTCGACATCCTGATCGGTACGCCGGGTCGCCTGATCGAACACGCCAACGCCGGCAACCTGCTGCTCGATGAAGTCGAAGTGTTGGTCCTCGATGAAGCCGACCGCATGCTCGATATGGGCTTTGCTGAAGACGTGCAACGTCTCGGCGAACTGTGCAATGCCGATCGCCAGACCCTACTGTTCTCTGCCACCAGTGGCGGCGCAGCGCTGCGCGAAGTGGTCGGCAAGGTGCTGAAAGAGCCTGAGCACCTGCAGCTCAACCGCGTCAGCCAGCTCAATGAGGGCACCCGACAGCAGATCATCACCGCCGACCACAACCATCACAAAGAGCGTCTGGTCGACTGGCTGCTGGCCAACGAAACCTACGAAAAAGCGATCATCTTCACCAACACGCGAGTGCAGGCCGACCGCCTGTACGGCAAGCTGGTGGCCAAGGATTTCAAGGTCTTCGTGTTGCATGGCGAGAAAGACCAGAAGGACCGCAAGTTGGCCATCGACCGTCTCAAGCAGGGCGCGGTGAAAATTCTGGTGGCCACCGATGTGGCGGCCCGTGGTCTGGACGTTGATGGCCTGGACCTGGTGATCAACTTCGATATGCCGCGCTCCGGTGACGAATACGTGCACCGCATCGGCCGCACCGGCCGTGCTGGCGCCGAAGGTCTGGCGATCTCGCTGATCTGCCATAACGACTGGGCGCTGATGTCGAGCATCGAGCGCTACCTCAAGCAGCGTTTTGAGCGCCGCAATATCAAGGACCTCAAGGGCATCTACCAGGGACCGAAAAATCTCAAGGCGTCCGGCAAGGCGGTTGGTCCGAAGAAGAAAAAGGTCGACCCGAAAACCGGTAAGAAGCTGGCCAAAAAGCCAGCCACCAAGGCGCCAAGCAAGCGCAATACCATCAACAAGCCCAAGGCGGATGCGCCCGTGTTGGTCAGTCAGGACGGCCTGGCCCCGCTGAAACGCCGTAAGCCCGCTGCCGAGTAAACCTGTGGCTCGCTGTCTGCTCCTGTCTGCCGCGTTGGCGCTGGCCACGCAGGCGCAGGGCTCAGTACACAAATGCGTGCAGCCTGACGGTGTGGTGCTCTACACTGATCAGCCCTGCAGCATTGCCCATCGCAACCTGGCCTTGAGCATCAGTGACTACGCCAGCTATCCGCCTTTACTGCAGGGCGTTGCACAACTCTGGCACGAACGGCTTCAGCCGCTGCTGGTCGAGGTTGATGTGCTGGCCATGCTGGTGCTGGTTTACGGGCTGATGAGCCTGGTCTGCTTTATTGCCTACTACCGCGACAAACAGTTCGCCATCCAGGGTCAGCAACGTACGCCTGAGGCGCGCCTGCACCTGTATGAGTTGCTGGGTGGCTGGCCAGGCGGATTGCTGGCGCAGCGGTTGATTCGCCACAAGAACCGCAAGCTGAGTTATCAGCTGCTGTTCTGGTTGATTGTGCTGTTGCATCTGGCCCTGTTGGGGCTGGTGCTGTGGCTGAGCAGTACACCTGCAGGTGGCTGAAGACGGCGGGCTAGCCGCCGTCTGTCGCTTGATCCTTACTTCGGTACGATCAGAATCTTGCCGCCACGCTCACCACTGGCGGCGGCCGCCACGGCCTGCTTGATCTCACTGACGTCATAGGTAGCTGCCACACGGGTGTGCAGCTTGCCGCTGGCGATCAGCTGTACCAACTCACCAAATACCTTCATCTGTTCGGCCTGGCTGGCGTTCTGGAACCACTTGGCCAGCCAGAAGCCGCGCAGGCTGACGTCGCGGAACACGAAGGATGCTGGCGATACCTGACACGGCTGGCGGCTCATCATGCCGTAGTTAACCAGTACCCCGCCTTCGCACAGGCTGGCCGCCAGGTGGTCGGTCGACTCGCTACCTACGGCATCGATACCCAAACGCACGCTTGCACCGCCAGTGGCTGCGCGCACGCGCTTGGCCAGGTCCGGGCCATCGACCAGCACCACGTCACCGCCTTCGGCCTCAACACTGGCTACGGCCGATTCACGGCGTACCACGTTGATGGTTTTGAAGCCGCGCAGCTTGGCCAGCTGGATCAGGTAGCTGCCGACGCCTGAGTTGGCGGCGTTCTGGATTACCCAATCACCGGGCTTAAGGTCCACGAACTGGCTGAGCAACAGGGAGGCCGTCGGCGGGTTGACCGTGAGCATCGCCAGTTGCTGCGGATCCGCTTCCGGTAGCGGGATAAGCTTGTTGGCCGCTGCATTCAGATGGCTGACCCAGGTACCGCAGCCCACCGGCAACAGCACCATCTGCCCGACCTTCAGGTTGCCGACCTCGGCGCCCAGCGCTTCCACTCGGCCAACCCCTTCGTTGCCGCCAATTGCGGGTAGCGGCGGTAGCATGCCGTATTCGCCAGTCAGGGTGAGTACGTCGGAGGGGTTGATGGGCGCTGCGAGCACCTTGATGCGTACCTGGCCAACTCCGGGTTCGGGTAGCTGCAACTCGACTGCGGCAATCACTTCATGGGGTTGCGGGCCGCGTTGCTGGTATTCGGCTTTGAGCATGAACAATCTCCACATGTGCATCGACTGATTGGGGTGCAGAGAGTCTAGCCCCACGTCTGTACCTGGCGACTAATACGGGTGAATCGATCTCAGTGATGGCCGCGTGCAGTTTCAGCGCATAGCCGGCTATGCTGGAGGCTGGCTCAGTTGGGATATGGTCATGAAATGGATCGGGGTGTTGGGCCTGCTGCTATGTAGCCTGACGGTGTCAGCGCACAATCTGCGCATCGGTTTCGGGACGCATAAACCGCCCTATATCTTCGAAGATGAGGACCGTGGGCTGGAGCACGATATCGTTATGAGCGCAGCTCGTCATGGCGGTCTGCAGCCGACAGCCTATTATGCGCCCCTTGAGCGCTTGAACATGATGCTGCGCAAGGGGCAGTTGGATGCGATTGCCGCAACCAATGAACTGAACGGTGGCGATATCGTTTATTCGCACAGCTATATCCGCTACCAGAATGTGGCGGTGGCGTTGCGCTCACGCAATCTCGAAATCCAGCAAATCAGCGACTTGGCACGGTATTCGGTCAATGCCTTTCAGCGTGCGCGGTTTCTGTTGGGTGCTGAGTTTCAGCGCATGGCGCAGGCCAATCCGCGTTACCGCGAAGAGGCCTTCCAGATCGCGCGTAACCGCATGCTCTACAGCGGCCGCGTGGATGTTGTAGTGACAGACATGCGTATCCTTCGCTACTTCAACCGTGAGGTGTATACCCAGGTCGACGTGACTCAGCCCCTGACCTTGTTTCCCATTTTTGCAGCCAATGATTACAAGCTCGGTTGCCGTGAGTGGGCCTTGTGTGAGCGTTTTAACCTGGGGTTGGCAGAGCTTAGAAAGACCGGCGAGTACGCGCAGATCGAAGGGCGCTATGCGATCTATTGAGCCTCACTCATCTGGATAAGCTCGTACCCGGTTGACTGAACCTCATCCAGGCTTTCCTGAGCTGCGAGCAGTTCTTCTTCGGTCTGCAGTGGGCTGCTGCGCACACTGAAATCGACAATTTCGATGGCGCCCTGCCCCTGTCCAAGCAAGTGAAAGGAAAACGCCTTGCGTGCGTCTGGGTTGTCGAAGGAAAAGCTGATTTCGACTGGTTTATCGTGCGTCAGTAGCGGCAGTTCCGGGATTGGCAGGGCCACGTCACGGTCGTACTCCTTGGTTTTCAATTGCAGCCTGGCGCCTGCTTTACCTACGCGCTGGGCGCGGATCTTCAGGGTTACGGTGGTTTGAGTGGCGGCGCTTAGCGTCAGGTACTGAGCGCCAACCAGGTTGTCGGTCCAGTCATCGCTGACACCAGGGGTGAGTTTGATCGGTTGCGGGTTGGCAAACTGGTAACTTTGTTCGCCTTGGCTACTCGTTAGCGACTGGTCGAGCATGCTGGCTTGTTGGCTGATAAGGCGTGCCGGCTTGCCGGTGAAGCGGCCCAAGTAACGGGCGCTGTCAGCAATGAAGCGGTGGCTTTCATAGCGGCGGCAGATACTTTGGAAGTCGCATTCGGTCAGCGTGGCGTTTCCGTCATGCTGGCGCAGCAGGCCATTGGTGTAGGACATGATGGGTCGACCGTGGCTGTAGTCGCGCAGCAATGAACGGCCGGAAATGTTAGTCGGTACGGGGAAGGCAAAGTAGTCGAGTACCGAGGCGGTCAGGTCGACATGGCCGTAGATGCCATGTTTGAGTGCGGGCAGCTTCGGCTGCTCGGGCGCCAGCAGCAGGTTGAAACCCCAGGCCGAGGCCAGGCGGACATTCTCTATGCCATGGGATTCGTCCGAGGTGATGATCACCAGGGTATCGTTCATCACGCCCTGTCTTTCCAAGGCGTTGAGGAAGTCCGCCACCGCGTCATCCAGATAGGCAATCGCGGCCAGCTTGGCGTTGGGATGGCGGTCGAGATAGCCCTGCGGCGCTGAATAAGGTTGGTGAGTACCGACGGTCAGCAACGTCAGCATCCAGGGTTGGCGTTTGCTACGCAGTTGCTTGACGTAGCCCAGCGCGCCCTCGAAAAAGGCCTTGTCATCCATGCCCCAGGGGAACTCGATATAGGGCTTGTTCTTGAACCAGTCGCGCCCGTGAGTCTGGTCGAAGCCCATGCGCGGCATGATCTGATCCTTGGCCATAAAACGCAGCCCTGCACCTTGCAGAAAATGGGTGCTAAGGCCGCGCTCACGCAGTTGCGCGGGCAGGCAAAGATCGCTGCGAGCAGGATTATTGAGCAGCTCCACACCTTTCGGGGTGCTGGAGTCGAGTTTGTTGTAGTCGCCACAGAGCATGGCGTAGAGCCCGCGAATGGTCTGGTGACCATGCAGCACGTAGTCATAGGTGAGCATGCCGCGCTCGGCCCACTGACTCAGACGTGGCATCGGCTGTTCCAGGTAGCTGCTGCCAATGGCCTGGCGGCTGGCGCGCAGATAGGCCCCGGTTACCCCTTCCAGGGTAATGATCAGCACGTTGCGTGCACTGCCGGCCTGGGCCAGCAGTGGGGTTCCGTTAAGGTCGAGCTGGTTCAGGGCGCTGATATCCGGCGGGCTGCCGGGCTCATTGCCGTCAAGCCAGTCAGCCAGGTGCTGCTGGCCGCTGCTGGTGCTTTCCGCTAGCAGCTTGTGCGGCAGGTTGAATTGCAACCATTGATCCGCTTCGCTGGGCTTTAGCTGCTGAAAAACGCTGTGCACGGCAAATAGCGACAACGGCAACAGCAGCCAGGCGCGGGATAGTGATGCGGCGCGGCGTGGCGTCTGCCAGCTGCGCAGACCGAAATAGAGTGCCGTCAGCAGTGCCAGGGCCAGCGCCAGCAACGGTTGACCTAAACCGCCGCCCTGCGTGGAATGGCTGACAAATTGGGCGTCGCCCAGGTATTGCAGATCGGCCGGTTCCGGCATGCGGCCGACGGCATTGACCAGTTCGGCGGTGCTCAGGTTGAAGATGCACCAGACCAGCAGCAGCGGCACCGCCAGCAGCCAGGAGCGCTGATGCAGCACCACCAGCAGCAAGCTGCCAATCGCCAGGTCAGAGAGGTAGCCATAAGGGTGGGACCAGCCCAGTGCGTAGCGGCTGAGCATCGGCAATGCGAGCAACAACAGGCCGAGCACAAACAGCGTGCTGGAAGGGCGTCGCAGCCAATTGCAGGTAAAGCGCACGGGTACTCCTGGGGCATTCGCCATCATTCAGCAACGGCAATGCCGAAACAGCCGCAAGGTGCGGGCTGACATGATTCTGAAACAAGGTTGTGCTAAGCGCCAGAGGGCTAGGTGTAAATGGATAAAACAGCGGGGGAGGAAGAGGTTCAATCAAGCACTGGCCAGCGCCTTGTCATTGCGAGCAAAGCGCTGCATGGCCAGAACGCGTTACTTCTTGCCGATGGTGATCTGCTTGGTGGTGCCGTACACCTGGCCGCTGACACCTTTGGCGATTTGCTGGATTTCCCCACCAGACTTCAGGAAGGCCTCGATTTGTGCGTCGATTGAGGCGCTGGTTTCCACGGCTGGTGCCGGCTTGGGTTTACTGTTGGATGCTTTTACGCGCATGACGGCCATTAACCTATTTAAAAATTAATTTGGCCGCGCATGGTACTCGAAATGCTTGACAATTGCTTGGTAAATAAAGACCGGATGTCGTGTTGTGCCGAGGAATAATTTTTCAGCGGGTTGATTTAATACAGCAGCAGTTCACTAAGTAATTGTTTTAATTGACTACACATGCCTGCACAGATTTTCCCAATGCGCGAAGTGGCGTAGCCCGCCACTGGTCAGTTGCACCGACCAACACGCGTTTAGGCGTTGGCATATGTGCCGGGTTGTCGAGAAATTCAGGGGCGACTCGTCTAGAATGCCGGCTTGGTAATGAGGGTAGGGCATCATGGCGGTTATTGGACGGATGAATAGTTTGCAGGTCGTGAAGCACACCGACTTTGGCCTGTATCTGGATGGCGGCGCAGATGGCGAAATTCTCTTGCCAAAACGCTATATCCCAAGCGACAGCCCAAGTGAAGTGGACGACTGGTTGAATGTCTTTATTTACTTGGACAGTGAAGACAAATTAATTGCCACCACGGAAAAACCAAAAGTTCAGGTGGGCGAATTTGCCAGTTTGAAAGTTGTGGATATAAATCGCGTGGGCTTATTCCTTAATTGGGGTTTGCCAAAAGATTTGTTGTTGCCGCACTCCGAAGAAAAACGCCCATTGCAGATCGGTGATTACTGCGTGGTGCATGTCTTCCTCGATAAACGCAGCAAGCGCATCACCGCCACTGCACGCCTGGATCGTTATCTGGATAACGTGCCGGCCAACTACACGGCGGGCGAGGAAGTCGACCTGTTGGTGGCCGAATCCACCGATATGGGCTTCAAGGCCATTATCAATGGCAAGCACTGGGGCCTGATCCACAAGAACGAACTGTTCAAGTTTGTGCGCAGCGGCATGCAGGAAAAAGGCTTTATCAAGGAAGTGCGCGCCGACGGCAAAATCAGCCTGAGCCTGCAGCCAGTTGGCCAGGAAGCTGCCAGCAGCCTTGGTGAACAGATTTTGGCCAAACTGCGCGAGCATGATGGTGTACTCAAGGTGAATGACAAAAGTTCACCTGAAGAAATTGCCGGGCTGTTTCGAGTCAGCAAGGGCAACTTCAAGAAAGCCATCGGCGGCTTGTACAAACAGGGGCGCATCGTGATCCACGAAGACCGTATCGAACTGCCGAGCAAGTAAGCAGTTGCTCTCTGCGTTTACGACTCATGGCCGCGTACCAGCAGTGAGTCGTACGTTCTGTAGTTGGCTTGCTAGGCTTGAGGGGGCAGCTTGAGTCGCGTTGCAGTTGGCGCACTGCGCGACTCAATGAGCATCTTGCCGGTGTAGCTCAGTCGCTAGAGCAGTGCACTCGTAACGCGAAGGTCGCAGGTTCGATTCCTGTCTCCCCATCCACATCAATCGGTTAGCCGTCACCAAACTGGGAGAACGACGCGGTTCGGCCTGTTTTGCTTTTTTGCGGTGCCTCAATTCTGCCGGCGTAGCGCCAGTCCCAGGGCGCGACGATGTCTTCGGCGGGAAGCTGCCAGAGGCCTTTGCCCATGTTTCTGGCCAGGGTCTCGGCATCTTTCAATCGGTGGTCTTTTAGCTGTTTGGTATAGGCCCAGGCGGCGCCCTGTGCGACCAGGGTGTAATTCACATCAACGCCGCTGACATAGGCCCGAGCCAGTGTTCTGCCGTAGCGGTCGACTTCTTGCACATGCAGGACTACCTGCTTTTCCAACACCAGATCAGACAGGGCCAGCTTGGCTTCGTCGCCATAGGGCTGCTTTCTTTCTGGTGCGTCGATTTCCGCAAGGCGCACTCGTAGCCGTTTGTTGTCAGTGTTCAGGCAACTGAAGGTGTCGCCTTCGCTGATGGTCATCACCCGGCAGATGAATTGCTCAGCAAGCGCCAGGCCGGGGAGGCAGGCGAGAAGGAGTAAAGCGATACGGATAGTCATCTGGTTGGCGATGCTCAGGCGAATACATAGCCCGTGATAGTAATAAACGCTCCGTAGATTAAGCGGGACGGGTATCGCGAAACTGTACGGCGGGTTTACAGGGTGTTTTCCTGCACTGGCGCCTGGGGTTGCTTGTGCTTTTTCGCCAATCAAGGATGATTGCTCATTATTTGAGCGATTAAGCAGCTCGCGTGCGCCTCTCCCGGATCAACGGTCGGAACCGCAGGTGGGCTGGTGTTGCCAAACTTTTAAGTTCGTTGCGCGCCGATGGCGCAGAGGTTGTGATGACGATGTGCAGATATGTGGTCAGTCTGGTGGGGTTACTGCTGGTGACTCCGCTGTATGCCGAGCAGCAGGCGCCGCAGACGCTGCGGGTCATTCCGAAGACCTATATCAGCCCCGGTGCCAGTGGCAGCATCGGCAGTTCGCAGACCATCGAAAGCCATAACCTCTATGGTGGGCAGCGCCTACCCGACGGCCTGCAGCGCCATGAGCAGCGCTACGGCAGTCAGTCGATAGAAAATCGCGGGACGATCAAGCAAACGATCGAGTACCCCAATGGCTACCGGGTGCAGCAGTATCCAGGGCAGAGCTCTGAATACTATGAGCGCAGCCGCTAACAGGCCGTTGAAGAATTACTTACGTTGCCGATACTGCGTTGAAAACAGGCTGGGACGCGGCGTCTCGCAATGTTTATTTACAGCTCGTAAACTCGTGCGCCAGCCCAGTCCGCTTCCTTGCCACTTTGGACAGCCGTAGGCTGTTACTAATCTAGCGCCTTGTCTCGACTGCCTCGCCAACATTCTCAACGGCCGGCTAGCTTCAGGCCACCATCACCAAGCCCCAGCGTAAGCCTAGAAACGCCAGCAGGCCCAGCGGGCCGAACATCAGCGTCAGTACATAGCAGGGCAGCAGTGCCCAGTGGCTGATGCCGGCGATGGCGCCTTCGTGGCGGATATACAGCCCGACCATCAGATCGAACGCCAGAATATGTATCCAGGCTGCCAGTGCGGCTGTGGGTTGGCGCAGCAGAGATAGAACTCCACCGAGGCTGAAGAATCCGGGCCTGCCGCTACCCGGCTCCGGGCGCTGGCGCATCGCGACAAACAGCAGCCAGCTATAGACGATGGCCAGTAGAACCACGCTGAGGCCCAGCACCAGTTCGTCGGTATAGGGCCAGAACGGCAGACAGACCAGCATCAGCCAGCCGCTCAGAGCGATCAGCGAGGTGAGTTTGAACAGGGGTTTCAACGGTACCATGGTGTGCTCACTGGGCAAGGTGTGAGTTCAACCATAGCGGATGCGGCGATTGCTGCCCTTATGTATCAGCGGCTGAATACAGCGTCATCAGCGGGCCCGAGGGTCCGCTGATGGGGGCGGTTTACTGTTTTTTGCCCCAGAGTTTTTCCAGGCGTTGGTCACGACCGCAGCCATTGCGGTAGTAGTTGTAGCGCAGCGGGTTACGTTGGTAATAGTTCTGGTGATAGTCCTCGGCCGGGTAAAAGGTGCTGGCGGCGAGGATTTCTGTGACCACCGGGGCTGGCAAACGCCCGGACTTATCCAGAGTCGCCTTGGAGGCCTCGGCCAGTTGCTGTTCTTCGCCGTTGCTATAGAAGATCGCGCTGCGGTACTGCGGACCGCGGTCGCAGAACTGGGCATTGGCCGTGATTGGGTCAATGGTAGGCCAGAAGGCTTCCAGCAGCTGGGCGTAGCTGGTTTTGCTTGGGTCGAAGCGCACCCGTACTGCTTCGATATGCCCGCTGCTGCCGGCCGAGACCTGCTCGTAGGTGGGGTTGTCGACATGCCCGCCGATGTAGCCGGAGGTGGTTTCAATCACCCCTGGGACCTTGTCGAAATCCGATTCAGTGCACCAGAAGCAGCCGCCAGCGAAGATCGCGACACCGGGGCTTTCAACTGTTGTTGCACTGGCCTGAGGTTGTGGCGCCTGCGCGGCGGTGGGTTCACAGGCGGCCAGCAGGCCGCCCAGCGCGAGGATGCTGCTAGCCAGCAGATGGCGTCGCCAGGTCGAGGGGATGACAGTCATGTTCAGCTCCGCAGCTCAGGTAAGGCTTCGCCTTGCGGGATAAAGCGCAAGGCCACGCCGTTGTTGCACCAGCGTTCGCCCCGCGGTTTCGGGCCGTCATCGAAGACATGGCCCTGATGCCCGCCGCAGCGTGCGCAGTGGTATTCGGTGCGTGGGAAGAACAGCTTGAAGTCGCGCTTGGTGCCCATGTGGCCGGCAATTGGCTGGGTAAAGCTGGGCCAGCCGGTGCCGCTTTCATATTTGTCCTGGCTGGCGAACAGCGGCAGGTAGCAGGCGGCGCAGAGGTAGGTGCCGTCGCGTTTTTCCTGATTCAGCGGGCTGCTGCCGGGGGCCTCGGTGTCTTCTTCGAAGAGCACGGCATAGGCTTCGGGCGTCAGTAGATCGCGCCAGTCGCTGTGGGGTTTATTCAGCGGTATCACGCTGCTGGCGGTGGCTTGCGCCAGGCTGAGCGAGGCGTGGCCGAGCAGGGGCAGGGCTGGCAACAGGGCCATCCCCTTGAGCAGTGAGCGTCTTTTCATGGCGGTGCTCTGTGTGAGGTGTGGCCAATAGACAGAGACAACGCTGAGTTGTTACAGCCTTACCCGCCGCGCGCGCGAATTTTCCCGCGCAAGTTGTAAGCAAAGATAAACCGTGCGGTCAGGTAATGGGCAGGCTGCTGGACCTGTCGACACCGTCATCGATGACGATGCAGTTACGCCCGGCATTCTTGGCGCGATACAGACGCTTATCGGCACGCTGCAGCAGGGTTTCCCAGTGCTCATCGCGGCGCAGGATGGCCCCGCCGACTGACATGGTCACCGCTCCACCAGGCCCGCGCAGGTGCTGCGCCACTTGCTGCTGCAGGTGTTGCGCGGCCGCCAGCAGGCCCGCATGCTCGGTGTTGGGCAGCAGGAGGAGGAATTCCTCGCCGCCGAAGCGGAACAGCCGGTCTTCCTTGCGCGATGAGCTTTTGATCAGTTCGACAAAGTCCACCAGCACCTGATCGCCGGCCTGGTGGCCGTGGCTGTCGTTGATTCGTTTGAAATGATCCAGGTCCATCACCAGTACGCCGTAGCTGTTGCCGTGGCGACGGTAGATGGAGGCGGCGATCTTCAGCTCTTCATTCATGGCCCGGCGGTTACGGGCGCCAGTCAGCGGGTCCTGGATGGCCAGTTGTTGCAGCTGATCGCGTTGGCTGCTGGTGCGGTAGGCAAATACGAAGCTGAGGATGCTGGCCATCATGCTGGTGACCAGGAATGAAACCATCTGGTAGTCGCTTTCGAATACCGTGCCGGGCTTTAACTGGCCGTAACCAACCAAAGTTATGAGCACCAGAATGGTGGCCAGCAAGGCCTTGGTGGGTGAAACCATAAAGAAGTTGAAGAGAATCAGCGGGTAGATCCAGAACAGGCCGTTGACGCCCAGATTGATGGCGATCAGCGTTGCGCCGGCAGAGAAGATGGTGGCCAAGTAAATGCCGGGTTTGATCGTGTCACCGGTGCGCCAGGCATAGAGCACTGCGACCACAGTGGAGACGACAATTATGGTGTCGGCGAAGCCTACCAGGTAGTTACCGGTGGCTAGCCGGTAGACGGCATAAGGGGAAATACCAATCACGCCAAAGAAGCCCATCAAGGTAATGATGGACAGCTGGAAATCGTTACGCAGACGCCTGAGTAGCCGCGATATGCGCATAGGTAGGGGCCATTGTTGTCGTTGTTATGAGCTAAGCATGCAGAGCTTGCCCTGGCGATGGCAATAGTGAAAATGAGCAAAGTGCCAGTATTTGCTGGTTCCTGCCAAATGGTGTCTGTTTGACTTGGTACTAAGGCTCCAGTCCTTGTGCTGTAAGGCTTGGGCAAGGCGCGCGGAAGAATGCCTGCAGGCTTTTGCTGCGCTGATAGCGGGCCAGGCGCTCAGCCAATGGTTGAGGCAGCTCGGTGCAGGGCGCAAAGCCCAGGCGCAGGTAGAAGTCGCTGAGCTGCGGATGGCAGAACAGCCAGACCGGAGCGGCACAATCGGCCAGAGCTGCTTCGATCAACCGGCGGGCCACGCCTTGCCCACGCTGCGTGCTATCGACCAGCAGGCTGGTTAGCCAATGTCCGTGCGCGACCTGCTGCAGGCAGAGTGCGGCGACGATTTCCCGATCTTCTGCCACCCACAGCTGTGCGCCGGCAGTGGCGCGCATGGCTGAGTGTTGGCTGCGGTAGAACTTGTCGGCAAGTGGTTTAAGCGGGGCGGGGAGTAGGCGGTAGTGCATGGCAGGTACGGGTGCGACGGTGAGTGGATGCCTGAGCGCAAGCATGGTGCTTGCCTCAGACCGGTGCGTCAGATATTGGCGGCGTGGCTGCCGAGCAGGGTTTTCGCACCTTGCTTGTCTTTTTTGTCCATGCGCTTTTCGCTGGCGGTTTTCAGCGGCTTTTTCTTCACTTGTTTCTTTGAGTCCATACCTTTGCTCATGATCTTCACCTCTGACACTGTCGTGGTTGAATGTTCTGGAGCGGGCCATTCCCTCGCGGTGAGGCGAGGTTGGTACTTAGGAGTCTACGCCCATGTTGGGTGAATAGCTGGGGGCGTTACCCGGGGCTTGGATGCAGGACAGGATTCGACTGGTTAACAGTTCACCGGCAAAATCGGTGGCTGGCGGTGACAGCCTGTGCGTGCCGCCGCATCATGGGCGTATTACGCCGCGCACAGCCTGCTTGCAGTGCGACTGTTGAACCCCTGAGTCGAGACATTGATGGAACAAGCGCTGATTTATGCCGGCCAGAGCGTGCCTGGGCGGGTGCGTGGGCACAATGAAGACGCTCTGCTGTGTTGCCCGCAGCTGAATCTATGGGCGATTGCTGACGGCATGGGCGGTCATCAATGTGGCGAAGTGGCCAGCGCCCTGGCATTACAGGTGCTGCAGGCGGCCTGCGCCGAAGGTCAGGAATTGCTCGGTGCGGTGCATGCGGCCAATCGGGCGATTCTCAGCGTGGCGCGCGCCGATGAGCAGCGTGGCATGGGCACAACCCTCGTGGCGGTGCGCTTCGCTGGCGCGGCGTTCAGCATTGTCTGGGTCGGCGACAGCCGCGCCTATCGGGTCAGTGCTGGACATATCGAGCGCCTGACCCGCGATCACAGCTGGGTGCAGACCATGATCGATGCCGGGCAGATGAGCGCCGAGGTGGCGCGTAGCCATCCACAGCGTAATGTCATCCTGCAGTGCCTGGGCCGTGATGATCAGCCGCTGGAGATCGGCATGCTGCAAGGCTCGCTCGGTGAGCATGAGTTGCTGCTGCTGTGTAGCGATGGTCTGACCGGCGAGCTGGACGACGTGCAGATCCAGCAGCTGTGCAGCAACGCCCAGACCCTTGATGAGCTGGTGGAACAGTTGCTGGCGCAGGCCAACGAAATGGGTGGCAAGGACAATATCTCCTGTATCGTGCTCGGCCGTGATGCGGCCGCGCCCAGCGTCGAGGCTAAACCGCGAGGTTTGCTCAGCCGCCTGTTTACCTCCCGCAAGTCCTAATTCGCCGGTGTGCACTGACCTCCATGACTGAACAATTGCTCGATATTCCCGGTTATCAGGTGCACGGCCGCCTGGGTAAAGGCGGCATGGCCGAGGTGTACCTGGCCACCCAGACGTCACTGCAGCGCAAGGTGGCAATCAAGGTGCTGCTGAGTGCAGATGATCAGGCGTTTAGTCAGCGCTTTCTCAAGGAAGGCCACATCGTGGCGTCCCTGCATCACCCCTCGATCATCACTATTTATGACATCAACCAGCTCGCCGATGGTCGCCACTATCTGACCATGGAGTTTGTCCCCGGTGGTGATCTGGCGCAGTACAAAGGCGAGGTGTTCGACCTGCCGCGCGCGCTGCGCATCGTGCAGCAGGTGGCCAGCGGTCTGGCCGTGGTGCATGACCAGGGCCTGGTACACCGCGATATCAAACCGGCCAACATCCTCTTTCGCAGCGACGGTACGACGGTGATCACCGACTTCGGCGTGGCCAAGGCGCTTGAGCTGGACCATGACCTGACCCAGTTCGGTATCGCCGTTGGCAGCCCGTCCTACAGCAGCCCCGAACAGGCGCAGTGCCAGGCATTGGATGCACGCAGTGATATCTACAGCCTGGGCGTGATCCTGCTGGAGATGCTCACCGGCACCAATCCGTATCGCGCCGCCAACTACCCCCAGACCGTGATGAACCACCTGCAGATGGACGTGCCGCAGTTGCCTGCACATTTGCAGCGTTATCAGTGGTTGCTTGAACGCATGCTGGCGAAAGAGCCGGATGAGCGTTTTGCCGACTGCAAGGTGCTGCTGGCCAGCCTCGATGAACTGACCCGCGATGACCCGGACAGCACACGCATCGCTCCGGCGCTCAGTCTGGGCAAACCGGCCAGACGCAAAACTGCGCGCAGTGCGCTATGGGTCTTGCTGCTCGCCGGCGTCGTGTTGCTGGCCGGCGTCGCCGGCGGCGGTTATTACTTGTATCAGCAGAAGCAAATCAGCGATTACCTGGCGCGTGCCGAGCTGCGCCTGCAAAACGGCAGCCTGCTGGAGCCGCCGCAGGACAACGCCGATTACCTGTTCCGCCAGGTGCTGGCACTCGATGCGGATAACCCCGCGGCCCTTGATGGTCTGGCGCGCGTGCTGCAGGCGCGGATCAATCAGTCCTTGGTGTTGGCCGAGCAGCGCCTGGCTGATCAGCAGTTGCTGCTGCCGGAAGATGACAGCGCCACTCACTACTTCCGCCAGGTACTGGCCTGGGAGCCGGACAACCTGCTGGCCTTGGCCGGGATCAACCGGGTGGCGCAGCGCTATATCGAGCAAAGCGAAGCCGCCTACAAACGCCGCGAGTTTGCCCTGGCTCTGGCGCTGGTACAGCAGGGCCTGGAAGTGGAACCGGCCAATGAGCAGTTGCTGCAGTTGCGGGATGGCCATGAACGACGCGTGCGCCTGGCCCAGGCGCCCCGGCGCCGTCCTGCGGCTGCCGAACAATCGGCACCGGTTAACCCGGTCAAGCGGCTGTGGAACAACTTATTTAAGTAAGCCTCCGTGCGGGCGTATTGCTACTGGCCTGGATGACAGGCAGCATGCGCGGCCGTGACAGCACGCCGTGTCGAAGCGCGGCGTAGCTCAACCCGCAGTGGGGTGTTCAACAGGTTAATGGCGGAGTGCGCAAATGCTCAGAATTCACTTCAGTGACAATCGTCAGGCGCCGATCTGGCTGGTCGACGAGCGTTTCACCATTGGCCAGGACAGCCGCAATAGCCTGGTGTTGACGGTGCCGGGTATTGCACCGTTCCATGCCGAAATCCGTCAGGATCAAGGCTTCTATTTCCTCACCGATGTCGGCAGTGCTGGCGGTTCTTTTGTCAATGACGAGAGGGTAACCACGCGTTTTCAATTGCGTGCCGATGACCGCGTGCGACTGGGCGACGTGGAGCTCCTACTGGTCGACCCTGCGCGCAGTAAGACCCCGGTTGAGCAAGCCCCGCGCTGGTTTTTGCAGGTGATTCAGGGCGAGCACGAAGGCAAGAAATTTCATATCAGCGGCTCGATGACCTTTGGTCGGTCGGTGAAGTGCGAGTTGTGCTTCAGTGATCAGGAGTTGTCGCGTCGGCACTGTGAGTTCTACCTCCGCGATGACGTCCTGGAGGTCAAGGATCTGGCATCAGCCAACGGCCTTTGGGTTAATCAGCAAAAAGTCAGCTCGGCCGCTCTGCAACCGGGTGATCAGCTGAAAATGGGCTCGGTCAGCCTGTTGGTGATCGGCCCGAAAAGCACCGTGGCGGCCAGCGAAGATGAAGATGCCACGCTGTTTATGCGTGCGGTGGATCTGCCCAAACCGCTCAAGCAAGCGCCTCTGTCCAGCTCGTCGAGCGGCCAGGCCAACCCGCTGCGTACCGCCGCGCCGGCCAATCCCATGCGCGCTGCTGCGCCCGCCAGTGCACCCAATGGCCTGAACAAGCCCTTGCTGGCACTGATGGTGTTGCTGGTGACTGGCTTGGTGGTGGCGGCTGTGGTGTTTACGGTTTAACTCAGCCTGGTTGGGTGCGCAGGCTGCCCGATTAGTGAATGGGCTGACTTGATACGACAGTGCCAGCTGGCTGCTTTGGCGTTAGTCTGTGCGTTTTTGTACTGCCTGCTGTCGGAGTTCTGATGAAGCCATTATTCCTGTTGTTCTCTGCCTGTTGCCTGGTGCTCCAGTCAACAAGTGCGCTGGCTTGGTCCAATCACTCGCTCGGTAGTCAGCTGGCGTTGCAGGCTCTGCCGGAGCTGCAGCGCACCTTGCGTTATGAGCCGCTGGAGGCTTTTCTCGATGCGCAGGCGCCGGCCATCGAGCAGCTGCTGGATCAGCAGGAAGCCTTTGCCCGTGCGCATTTCCCGGACTATCCAGCGCGTCCGGATAATCTGCGCTTCGATGCCGCTCACACCGCGCCGGAGCAGCGCCGCTTGGCGTTTCTGCAGGCGTTGCGGGTCAATCCACAGATTCGTTTGGCCGGTTTTGTGCAACAACTACCGGGGCAGGCTGATGATGGTCGGCCGCTTCTGCCTGCCGAGCAGGTGCTGGTGTTTCGCAAGATCGGCCCCTGGAGTCACTGGCGCTACCTGGCCTTGCAGCCCGGTGAGGACGTGAGTGCGATTCAGGTACTCAGCAGTGCGGCCGATGAGCCGGACTATGGTCACGATATCAACCTGTTCAGCGACAACCCGGGTGAAGTCGGCGCGCAATACAACTTCGGTGTGCAGCCCTTTGGCGATGCGCGCTTCGAGTACTCCTCCCAGGCGCCTTTCCATATCGGCTACTACCACGAGCCGGAGTTGGTCTTCCAGGCCGCGCCCTATCTGCGCCGCACCCTGCCGCACTGGCGCATCTACCAGTACACCGGCCTGGCCCGGTTGGCTTTGGAGCATGGTCATGAATACTGGGGTTACCGTTTTCTCGGTTGGGCACTGCACTACATGCAGGACCTGACCCAGCCCTATCACGCCAAGACGGTGCCGGGGTTCAATACGCCAGAGCTGATGCTGATTGCCCTCAAAGGCGCCGCCGGTTATCCCGAGGACCGTCTGGCAGCGATTGCCCGCGTAGCGGATCGGCATACGGCCATCGAGGAGTATCAGCTGGAGCGTATGCAGCAGCTGATGAATCAGCAGGCGGCCTCGCCCTTGCTGCAGGCTTATACGCAAAACCCTGCGGGTTCTGATTACCCGGCCTTCTCGGTGGACTACCCGCAACAGGTGGTGGCGGCCGAAGCCTACGCCAGTGCCGATAGCTTTGATGAGTTGATCGGCCAGTGGTTGGCGCGCAAGCCAGCGGCCGCGCCAGGTTTCAGTGGCGGCAATCAACTGGCCCTGGCGCACGCCGATCCCGTGCTGGAGCAGGTGCTGGTGGAGTTGTTCAAACGTTTCGGTGCGCATAGCCGCAAGGCGGTGCAAACCACGTTGGCTGTGCCAGTCAGCGTTTCAACGTTGCCGGACTGAACCACAGCTCACGGCGCTTAAGCGGCGTGGCGCTGGGCAGGAGCGGGTTGGGCAGTTCGATTACCTGGCGCTGCGCAAGTGCTGCCTGCTGCAGAATGGCCGCGAAATGTTGCTGAAAGAGACGCTCAAATGAGCCGTCTGCGATGGCTGCTTCCATCCCGCGGCGCACCGTCTCGGCCAGTTCTGGACGCTGCGGTGAAAAGAAAAAATACAGCGCGGTGGGGTAGTGGAGCAGCACGTGTGGGTCGGCGACCAGTTGCTGTGCACGTGGGTGTTGCAGTTCGTCGCCGATTTCCAGCACTGAGCGTGGGAAGTAATCAAAGCGCCGCGCCTGCAGCATATGAAACAGGCTGGCATAGCTGGACGACACCACAACCGGCAAGCCTTGATTGCGCAGAATTGTGGTGTCCGGCCAATCATGGCCTTGGCCAGCTGAAAACTGGCGCAGGTCAGCAAGGCTATTGACCTGTTTGAACAAATTCATGCGCTCGCGTGGCAGCAAGGCGATACGCCAGCCGAACAAGCCCTTGTCCAGGGGAATTCGCACGGCCAGTAGGCGTTCCTCGCGTTCGCGACTGGTCATGCTCCAGACCACATCCAGATGCTTGCCGTGTTGCAGGTCAATTAATGCGCGTTCCTGCTCCATGCTGGCGGGTGAGGGTTTCAGGCGCAGCGAACTGCCTGCTTTGTCCAGTGCCAGGCGCAGTTGGGCCAGGGCATAGTCGGGACGGGATTCGTCACCATCGCTCCAGCGTGGGTAATAAATATCGGCAGCTTCGCCAGCCTGTACGGATGTCAGCAGGCCACACAGCAACAGGCCTGCAAGCCAGCGCCAGACGGTCTGTTGTAGGGGGGAGGGCATAGCGATATGAGTCCTTTCAATACCGGAACGGCATGCTTTGCCAGAGCGTGCGGCGCGCATTATGCCAGCCTGGCGCCGTTCCGGTGCGCCGTAGGTCGCATGCCGTCTAATCGGCTCAGGCGCGGCTGCGCAGGAACTCACCGTAGCCGCGTGTTGTGCCCAGGTTGGCGGCGAACTCGTTATGTTGGAAGGCCACGCGGCCATTGATCAACACGGCATCCACCGCCGCACCGCGATTGACCATGCGCTGCAGGCCACCAAAGGCCTCCATCGGCGCTTCCTGGTAGCTGGCCAGGGATTCGTCCAGTGCCGTCGGGTCGATGATCACCAGGTCAGCCCTGGCCCCTTCGTAGAGTGTTCCCGCATCGATATTGAACCACTCGCCCAGCTCACCGGTCAGGCGCCAGATGGCCGTTTCGATCGGCATCACCGGTTGCCCGCGCAGCTCGGCATCGCGCACCAGCTTGAGCAGGCGCAGGCCGAAGTTGTAGAAGGCCATGTTGCGGATATGCGCGCCGGAGTCGGCAAAACCGATCAGGGTGCTGGGTTCACACACCAGTTTTTCCACCACCTCGGGGCGATGGTTGGCGATCAGGGTACGCCAGCGCAGGCGCGGGCCATGAGCCACCAACAGGTCGAGAAACAGATCGGCCGGGTGTTCATTACGGGCCTTGGCCAGTTCGCCGACGCTGTTGCCGACCACGCTGGCGTCCGGGCAATCGACGATCCAGGCGTCGTCAAAGTCGCGGTGCCAGACCCGTGGGCCGAATTTCTTTTCCACGTCCTGGCGAAAGCGCAGGCGGTAGGCGGGGTCCTGAAACAGCTGGCTGCGCATGTCATGACTCGCCAGGTGCAGGGCGGCTTGGCCGGCGGGGAATTCTTCGAAGACTACGAACTCCATACCGTCGGCATAGGTCTCAAACGGCACCGGCAGGGTTTGCCAGCGGAAGTCGGCGTTGCTCAGTCGATTGATCCAGCGCGTCAGTGGGCCGAGGATCGGCGCCAGCCAAGGGTCGGCTTTGACATCCATCAGGGTGATCAGGGTGGTCTTCAGCGGCTTGCGCCACCAGCCGCCGATGCTGTCCCAGAGAAAGGCCAGCACGTTGAGTTTGGTCACCAGGTTCGGCGCGCCCTGATGGATGCGTCCGCGCCGGCGCAGGATCTTGTTCAGCCGCGCGTACTCGGCCCAGGGCGCATACACCGACGGCAGGGACTTCGAGCGCTGGCGGTCGCCATCGAGTTTGTCCCAGGGGTTGGTCATGCTCGACAGGCCGAGCAGGCCGGCATCCAGTGCGTCTTCGAGCAGGCGTTCCATCTGCTGCAGTTGCTGTTCGCTGGGGCGTACCTTGGCGTCTACCGCGCGCTCAAGGCCGAGCACGGCAACGCGTAAATCGGAGTGGCCGAGGAAGGAGCAGATATTCGGTCCCAGGGGATGCTGATCGAGAAAGGCGGCGAATTCGCTGGCGCTGTTCCAGGTCTTGCGTGCCTGCAGCAGTGGCAATACATGCTCGCGGGGTACCGATTCGACGCGGGTGAACAGGTCCGAGCAGTCTTCCGGGCCGGACAGCACCATGCTGATTGAGCAGCTGCCGATCATCACGGTGGTGACGCCATGGCGCACCGACTCCTTAAGCGCTGGGGCGGCCACCAGCTCGGCGTCGTAATGGGTGTGCATGTCGATAAAACCGGGCGTCACCCAGCGGTTTTGCGCATCGATTACCTGGCCACAATCGCTCTCATCCAGGGCGCTGGCGCTGATTGTTTGTAGCTTGCCATCGCGGATACCGAGGTGGCGCACGACACCGGGTGCGCCGCTGCCATCGAAAAACAGCGCGTTTTTGATCAGCACGTCGAACATCGGCAGGCTCCTTGGCGAGTGATTCTGACCCGTCGAGCTTAGTCTGCCGTGCGCCGTTGTTGTGAGGGTGCAAGTGAACAAGCCTGGGTCAATTCGGCCACCTCGCCAAGCTGCTCAAGCGTTCAGGCGTCGTCGCTCGGCGCTGATCTCCGGCATATCGGTACGGCGCACGTAGACCCGCAGCGGTTCGCTAATCGCCAGGCGGTCATCGATGTTCTGTTCCAGCAGCAGTTGCAGGCGCGCGCGGTCGAGGTTCATCAGTTCGCCGTCAAAGGCGCGCCAGACGAATTCGCAGGTGGGGGTGATGCTCTGTTCGAGCACGTCGAGGCCGAAGGAATCTTCGGAAAAACGCACGATATAGCGCCCGGTCTTGGCGTTGAAGCCGACAAAACCCTGCAGTTGGTCGGCGGCGGCGCAGATGCTGGCAGAGGTGATGCTCATGGAAACCTCGTCGATGGCAGTGGAAGTCATCGGCATAGGCTAAGGGGCTACGAGCAGGGCATCTTGCGATGGATCAATAAGTGGGCGGATGGGTTGTTGGGCACCACGACCGTTGCGGTCGTGGTGCCAGGTGCGGTGTGACTAGATCAACTTCTGCCGTGCGGCTTCTTCCAGGCTGCTCTGGGTCAGCTGGTTGAGGATGGGGTCAATCGACTCGTTGAAGGGCACCGCCACGATCAGCAGCAGCTGCATCCAGGTGGTGATGGTTTCACGCTTCTCGATACGCCCGAGCACCTTGCCGTCACCGTCCTTGAAGGTGGTTTCCATGCTCAGTTCATTGCTGAACTTGCCGGGTATGACAAACAGGGTGAGGCCGGTGATGACCGCGCTTGCCAGGCTGCCCCGCTCATGGTTGCTGACGCGCACGCTGATATACAGATCAGCTTTCTGCTTGGCCGTGGTGACGTTGCTGAACCGCTTGCTGTCCTGGTACTGCGTGACGATCAGCTTTTCCAGGTTGGCCTGGTTGAAGCCGCCGGCGCGAGTCTGATCGTTGAACAGGTATTGGCTATCAACCTTGAGGTAGGCCGACTGAGTCTGCTGTTCGGTGGTCGTCAAAGGCCATTGCTCAACCTGGGCCAGGTCGTGATGTGAATAGGACAGGCAGCCGGTCAGCGACAGCAGGGCAGCGGCGAGTAGGGCGGTAAAGACGGCTTTCATGCGTGACATCCTTGTTAGGGGTGAGCGAGTTGACGGGTGCTGTCCTGCAACAGCTGTTCAACCAGTTGGTTGAGCTGGTCTGAGCCGAGCGACATGTTGAAGTAGTCGTTGTCCCAGAGGCCGGTGTTCTGGTCGAGCTTGACCTGCTGGCGGCTGCTGGCGAGCAGCTTGCCCTGGGCGTCAGTAATCGACAGTTCACCGGCCAGGTCGTATTTGTCGACATAGATGGGGCCATTGACCCAGATCCACATGGTCAGCGTCAGCAGGGCGCCGGGGACGTAGGCTGGATGCGGCGTGCGCTTACCTTTGAGCGAAGTCAGGTTGAGCTTGAGCAGCACATCCTGTTCGCCGAGGGTGGCTGGGAAGCTGATCACCTTGGCGAAGTACTCGCCCCGTTCGATGCGGTTATTCAGCTGTTCGGTGAACTGGCTGCTCAGGGTTCTGCGCAGGTTGTCGTTGATCTTGTTGTCGGTGATCTGTACGTCATCGACCATCACGGCGCGGGGTTGGGTGTAATTGGCAGGCTGCTTGGGGTCGCCAATCGGGCCGGCCGGGGTGAAGGATACGCAGCCGGTCAGGCTCAGGCTGAACAGTGCGGCTACAAGGTAATGCAGCGTTTTCATGGCTCATCCTTGATAAGGTATTGCACGGCATAGGCCATGCCAGACAGTGCGTTAACACTGTCTGGCATGGCGCTTTGGTGAGGGGCTAATGAATGTGTAGCGGAGTCATTTCTTACGGGGGCTGGAGAACGCGCTGATCTTGCCGAACGGCGCACTCTGCATATCAACCTTGACTGCCATCAGCGGCGAGTTGTTGACCCACACATCATCAATCACGATGGTCTGGCCGATGTCGTCGTTATCGGCGGCTACCAGGAGGTAGTAGGTGCCATCTTCGGCGGCTTCACCATCCCAGCTCAGGTTGATTTGGCCGACCACGGCTTCGGCACGCGAAGGCTTGTCGGCAATCACTGTGCCGTAAGCGTCCAGCAGCATGGCGCGTGGTTTCAGGGCGTATTTGCTGACGCCCATGCATGGCTTGTTGCACAGCGAATGCACATTGAGGGTGTAACGCTCACCCTTTTTCAGCTGCAGGGAAAAGATCCGGTAGTTGGAGATCGAACTGCCAAAATCCAGGCGTGGCTCGTCGGCGCTGATCGGCCATTGCGGGGCCAGCAGGCCAGGGTTGAGCGGCAGCGGGATGGCCTGGGTGTTGTGGATGGCTTCCAGGGCGCTCTTGGCCATTGGCGTTTTGCCCGCCTTGACCTCTTGCTGGTAGGTCGTCTGCGGGTTGTTGGCGCAGGCGCCGAGCAGCAGGCAGGCGGCCAGAATCAGAAACTTGTGCACGGTAAAACTCCTGTGTGACAACGTCCTTGTGTACACGCCGGGCGCTGGTGGCGCGGCGGGCGGCGATTCTACCCGCTTTGTCGAGCGCGGGCAGTGGTCAATCGGCCGATTCGACGAACTGCGCACATTGAACCGTGCCGTTCGTGGACCCGCCGCGCCTCCTGCGCTGCGGGTCTGGTCAGCCTGGGGTTAGCCGGAAAGCCCGACGTAGACGTTCTGCACGTCATCGTGGGCGTCGAGTGCTTCGAGGAAAGCCTCGACTTCTTCGAGCTGCTCGGCGGTCAGGCTGCTCACCGGGTTTTTCGGGATGTAGCCGATTTTCGCCGAGTTGACGCTGAAGCCCTGCTCCGGCAGGGCGCGGCACACGGCGTCGAGGTCAGTCGGTTCGGTGATGAACAGGGTGTTGCCTTCGTCAGCCGGCTCGAAATCCTGAGCGCCGGCTTCGATGGCGGCCATTTCCGGGTCGGCATCGCTTTCGGTGCTGGCTTCGATCATGCCCACATGGTCGAAATCCCAGGTCACCGAGCCAGAAGCGCCCATCTGGCCCTTGCGGAACAGCACGCGGACTTCGGCCACGGTGCGGTTGATGTTGTCGGTCAGGCACTCGATGATCACCGGCACCTGATGCGGGGCAAACCCTTCGTAGGTGGCGGAGTGGAAGGTCACGGTGTCGCCCAGAAGGCCGGCGCCTTTCTTGATCGCCCGCTCGAGGGTTTCCTTGGGCATCGAGGCTTTCTTGGCCTGATGGATGGCCAGGCGCAGCTTGGGGTTCAGGTCCGGGTCGGCGCCGTTGCGGGCGGCGATCATGATTTCCTTGACCAAGCGGCCGAAGATCTTGCCTCTGGCGTTGGCCGCGGCTTCTTTAGGTTTGGCTTTCCACTGGGCGCCCATAGGGTATCTCGTCGTTGCGGGTTAATAGGTGGATTTCGGACCTGCTGTGCGCCGGCGATAGCGCGCTAACAATGGCCACGCTCGCGCGGCTCAAGATCCGAAAAATGCTAAGGGCTGCGATTCTAGCCCTTCGAGACGTTTGCGGCACCTGTGGCGCTGCAATCTGCCGATCAGTGAGGTGCTGTACGGCTTATTTGCGCGGTCTCTGTATGGGCGCTATGGCGCTGCTGGCAGGTCTAATAAGTGCAGATTGATTAATCCGGAGCGCTTATGCAGCCCAAGGATTTACTGCTGGCCCTGGTGGTGATCATCGTCTGGGGCATGAACTTTGTGGTGATCAAGATTGGCCTGCACGAGATGCCGCCGATGCTGCTGGGGGCGTTGCGTTTTCTTCTGGCGGCCTTTCCGGCCGTGCTGTTTATCAAGCGCCCCCAGATTGCGCTGCGCTGGCTGCTGGCGTATGGCTTGACCATTTCGTTGGGGCAGTTTGCCTTTCTATTCTCGGCTATGGCGGTCGGCATGCCGGCCGGGCTGGCGTCGCTGGTGCTGCAGTCGCAGGCGTTCTTTACCTTGCTGTTCGCTGTGTTGCTGCTGGGCGAGCGCTTTCGTCTGGTCAACCTGTTCGGGCTGCTGGTGGCGGCCAGCGGTTTGCTGCTGATCGGCGCGCAGGGCAGCGGCCTGATGACGCTGGCCGGTTTTCTTCTCACGCTCTGCGCCGCGGCCATGTGGGCGCTGGGCAATATCGTCACGCGCAAGCTGGGCAAGGTGAATCTGGTGGGGTTGGTGGTGTGGGGCAGCCTGGTGCCACCGTTGCCGTTCTTTGCCCTGTCCTGGCTGCTGGAGGGCCCCGAAGCGATCGAGGCTGCGCTGCGCGGGTTCAACCTGAACAGTTTGTGGGTGCTGGGTTACCTGGCGTTCGGTGCGACCATCCTTGGTTATGGCTTGTGGAGCCGCCTGTTGTCGCGTTATCCGGCCAGCCAGGTGGCACCCTTTTCGTTGTTGGTGCCACTGGTAGGCATAACATCATCCGCTTTGCTGTTGGATGAGCGGCTGGGCTGCCTGCAGTGGCTAGGCGCGCTGCTGGTGATGCTGGGCTTGCTGCTGAATGTCGCCGGCAGTTGGCTGCCGGCGCGCTGGCGGGCCCGTTACAGCTAGCGTTTGCCCATGGAACGACGCGTACCGCTCGGTGCCGGGCCGATCTTCTTCTCATGGCTTGAGGGGATGCCCTTTTGCGGCTTGCGCTGTCGATCCTGCTTGCGGGTCGCGGCTTTGGCTGCGCTGAACAGGGAGGCAAAACCACGGGGTTGCAGGCTGTGGGCGGCGGCTGGCAGATCGGTTGACGGATCGTCGTCGTGAGTCTGAGCGGCGAGGGTGGGTTCATCTGCGCTGGTAGGGTGCATGACAAGGTCCGCATTACGGGAGATTGGCCGGCGAGTATACCTGGCGATTGCCGTGCGGCTGCGGCGCATGTTGCGCGGCGGTTGGCGTGCTGTAGAGAGGGGATGTGCTGGGCTTGGATAGCCCAGCGCGAGGAGTGGATCAGTCCTGACGGCTGGTCACTTCCAGCAGGTGATAACCGAACTGGGTTTTCACCGGGCCTTGCACCACGTTGGTTGGGGCGCTGAATACCACGGTGTCGAATTCTTTGACCATCTGGCCTGGGCCGAACGAGCCAAGGTCGCCGCCGTTGCGGCTGGACGGGCAGCTGGAGTTGTCTTTGGCGACCTGGGCGAAGTCGGCACCGCCTTCGATGGCAGCTTTCAGTTCGTTGCACTTGTCTTCAGTGGCAACCAGGATGTGACGGGCAGTGGCGCGGGCCATGGGCATTGCTCCTTAATAGAGAAGCGGCAAAGCCTACCGTAATCGTTCGGTCAGGCAAACGCCGCAAGGGTAACCAGGGGTAAACAAGGCCTGCTGCGGGAGCAGGCCGTCTGTGTTGCAGGCGGTTTAGCTGCGCGGTTGAGCGGCCTGGCAGGCAGCGGCAGTAAACAGGACGTCGGTGGAGGAGTTCAGCGCGGTTTCCGCCGAATCCTGCACGATGCCGATGATAAAACCGACTGCCACGACCTGCATGGCCACCTCATTGGGAATACCGAAGAGGCTGCAGGCCAGTGGAATCAGTAGCAGCGAGCCGCCGGCCACGCCGGATGCACCGCAGGCGCAAATGGCCGAGAGCACGCTGAGCAGCAGCGCAGTCGGCAGGTCCACGGCGATACCCAGGGTGTGCACGGCAGCCAGGGTCAGCACGCTGATGGTGATGGCTGCGCCGGCCATGTTGATGGTCGCGCCCAAGGGGATCGACACCGAGTAGGTCTCTTCATGCAGGCCCAGGCGCTGGCACAGCTGCAGGTTGACCGGGATATTGGCGGCCGAGCTGCGGGTGAAAAAAGCGGTCAAGCCGCTTTCGCGCAGGCAGGTCAGCACCAGTGGGTAGGGGTTGCGACGAATCTTGGCGAAAACGATCAGCGGGTTGACCACCAGGGCCACAAACAGCATGCAGCCCACCAACACCAGTAGCAGGTGCAGGTAGTCGAGCAGTGCGGACATGCCAGACTCGGCCAGCGTGGCGGCTACCAGGCCGAAAACGCCCAAAGGCGCCAGACGGATCACCAGTTTGACAATGCTGGTCACGCCGTCGGAGAGGTCGGCGAGCATCTGTTTGCTGCCTGGGCTGGCGTGACGGAAGGCAAAGCCCAGGGCAATGGCCCAGGCCAGGATGCCGATGAAGTTGCCTGTGAGCAGGGCGTTGATCGGGTTATCCACCACATTCAGCAGCAGGGTTTTCAGCACTTCGAGGATTCCGCCAGGGGGCGAGAGTTCAGCGCTGCTGTCGGTCAGGGTCAGGCTCGAGGGAAAGACGAAGCTGGCCGCCACGGCGATCAGCGCAGCGCTTAAAGTGCCGATCAGGTACAACAGCAGAATCGGTTTGATATGGGTTTCCTGGCCCTGCTGATGGTTGGTGATGGAAGCCGCCACCAGTACAAAGACCAGCACTGGCGCCACAGCCTTCAGCGCCGAAACGAATACGGTGCCGAGGAAGCTGGCGCTGGCGGCAGCCGCCGGAAAAAACAGAGCCAGAGCGATACCAGCCAACAGGCCGATGACGATTTGCAGTACCAGGCTGGTGCGATTCAGCAGCTGTAGAAGTGGGTGTTGGGCAACGGTCATGACAGGTGTCTCGATCAGGGCATGCAGCCTGTGCTCCCTGTGGGGCGCGGTGGCTTGTGGCCAGGCGCTGGGGGCGTGGTTGCAGTGCACGTTGTGAGGCTTTTCGCGAGGGTGAAGCAGGGCCACGCTGAAAAATAGCGCGCGACTCTATCACAATGGTCAACTTTTATTCCTGCGCTCGGAAACTGAGCTGCCCAATGGTGCTCATGCCTATCAACCAGCCTTCAGCTGGGCTAGGTTAGTGCCTTTGTCAGTCATGAGGTGGTTATGTCCAACGAAGAGGCGCAGGCCGTGGCCGTTGAAACCTTGAGCGCTGTAGAGGCGCGGGTACTGGGTTGCCTGATCGAGAAACAGCTGACAACACCGGAAGCCTATCCCCTGACGCTCAATGCCCTGGTGCTGGCCTGCAATCAGAAAACCAGCCGTGAACCGGTGCTCAACCTTACCGCCGGCCAGGTCGGCCAGGCTCTGCGCAGCCTGGAGGGGCATGAAATGGCGCGCCTGGTGATGGGTAGCCGGGCGGATCGCTGGGAGCATCGCGCCGACAAGGCGCTGGAGCTGGTCGCGGCGCAGGTGGTGCTGATCGGGCTGTTGCTGCTGCGTGGCCCGCAGACTATCAACGAGCTGCTGACGCGCAGCAGCCGCATGCATGATTTTGATGATGCCGAGCAGGTGCAGCATCACCTTGAGCGGCTGATCAGTCGCGAATTGGTTTGCCTACTGCCGCGTCAAAGCGGGCAGCGTGAAGATCGTTATATGCACGGACTGGGTGATGCGGCGGATTTGCAGGCCGCGTTGGCTGTCAGGGCCCGTGAGCCGCAGCGCGCGACGGCGAGCGGTCAGCAGGATGAGCGTCTGGAAGCTCTGGAGGCGCGCATCGCGGCGCTGGAAGAGCGCTTGGCGCAGTTGGAGTTGCCTGTGCAATAAACAAATAAGGTGCTCGATTGAGCACCTTATTTGTTGTCTCTGAGTGCTGATCAGCTAACGCGCAGGCCGTGTGTGCGGTCAGCACCGTCTTCGGCAACACGTAGCCGCTCTTGCAGGCGATCAGCGCCGCCTTCGGCGACGCGGTTTGCGCCAGTGCGGTCGGCACCGTCTTGGGCTACGCGCAGGCGCTCTTGCAGGCGATCAGCGCCGCCTTCGGCGACGCGGTTTGCGCCAGTGCGGTCAGCACCGTCTTGGGCTAAGCGCAGGCGCTCTTGCAGGCGATCAGCGCCGCCTTCGGCGACGCGGTTTGTGCCAGTGTGGTCGGCACCGCCTTCAGTTTGCAGGTTGCTACCAAAACCCATCAGGGTTTTTACGCTGCTGTCCCGTAATTCACCCAGCAGTGGCTGCGTGTTGTTCTGTGGCAGGGCAAAGGCGCTGATGGACAGGCTGCTCAGGATCACGGCGGTGAGAATGTGCTTTTTCATGTTCAGGCTCCTCGTAAGGGCGGGTGTAAGTGAGTACGGAGCGAATGATACGGATGAAAATTTGATGAAGAAGTGCAGGCTGGGCATGGTAATCATCGATGGTATTGATAGTTGATTTTATTTATTATTTATCAATTAGTTATGTTTGTTTACGAGTGTCTAAAAGAGAATTTATGGAGTGTTTGTGCATGATCATTAATATCTAATTAATCGATGTATTCTGTTCGCTAGCCTGCGCTTCAGGTGGCAGACATAGCTTTGCTTGAAATATCGAACGCCTGGTGCGTATTTTGTACGCCTCGCCGTTCGACTACGGCCTCTTGCATCAATAAGGACAACAGCAAATGAGTACCCTCGACCGCACCGCCCTGGCTGAGTTGTTGCGTGGTGTTGATGAAGTTGAATGTGTGACGCCTGACCTCAATGGTGTGCCGCGCGGCAAGGTGATGACGGCGGAGGGCTTCCTTGAGGGGCGGCGTTTGCAGTTGGCGCGAGGGGTTTTGCTGCAATGCATCATGGGCGGCTATCCAGCTGCACGGTTCTACGGCAGTGATGACGGTGATCTGGCACTGAATGCCGTGGCGGGGCAGGTGCACCGCCTACCCTGGAGCGATACACCACGAGCACTGGCGATCTGCGATGCCGATGAGTTGGACGGGCGCAGTTCCGGCCTGTCGAGCCGTGGGCTGCTCAAGCAGGTTGTGGCGCGCTATGCCAGTCATGGCTGGCAGCCCGTAGTGGCGACCGAGCTGGAGTTTTTCGTGTTTGCCCGCAATGCCGACCCCTTGCAGCCGTTTCAGCCGCCGCTGGGTCTGGATGGTCGACGTGAGGATGGCGCGTCGGCTTTCAGTGTCAGTTCCAACAACGGCCTGCGCGCCTTCTTCAATGAGGTGTATCAGTGCATGGCCGCCTTGGGGTTGCCGCGCGATACCTTTATGCATGAGATGGGCGTCAGTCAGTTCGAGATCAACCTGCTGCACGGCGATCCGCTGTTGCTGGCGGATCAGACTTTTCTGTTCAAACACTTGCTCAAGGAAGTCGCGCTCAAGCACGGTCTCACTGTGGTGTGCATGGCCAAACCGCTGGCGCACACGCCTGGCAGCTCCATGCATATTCATCAAAGCGTGGTGGAGCAGGGCGGTGGGCAGAATATCTTCAGCGCGGCCGATGGCCAGGCAACGCCGGCGTTCTATCAATTTATTGCCGGACAGCAGGCGGCCATGGCCGATTTCACCCTGCTATTTGCTCCGCACGTGAACTCCTATCAGCGCCTTTGCCATCCTTATGCTTCTCCGAACAATGCCTGCTGGTCCGAGGATAATCGCGCCGCCGGCCTGCGCATTCCGGCCAGTGCGCCGGTAGCGCGGCGGGTGGAGAACCGCTTGCCAGGCGCCGATGCCAACCCATATCTGGCGTTGGCGGCGAGCCTTGCGGCGGGGCTGTATGGGATTGAGCAGCAGTTGCAGCCTAGTGCGCCTATCCAGGGTGAGTTCGAAGTACCGGACGAATTGGCGCTACCCTGTACCATGCATGCCGCGATTGAACGTCTCAAGCGCAGTGCGTTAGCGCTGGAACTGTTCGGCAAAGAGTTCATCGAAGGCTACATTGCCAGCAAGACACTGGAGCTCACCAGCTTCTTTGATGAAATTACCCCGTGGGAGCGCCGCGTGCTGGCGGCCCACGCCTGAGAACCTGCCTACGATCTGTTGCGCGTCGGCCCTGCTGCGCGAAAAACCGGCTCGGATGCTCATGTACAACGCGTACACACCGCTTCCTCGTCTGTTTTGACCAGCCGCAGGCTGTTACTAACGTAGCGCCTTGCAGGGCTTTAGCTCGCGAGATCGTAAACAGGCTCTAAAAACCTGACTGCCGAGCATGGTTTCGGCGGCCCATTGGAGCCAAGCGCCACCCCATGTCCGTGATCCTCAAGTCATTCAGTTCGTTGTATTTCGCCACCCTGTTGATGCTGCTCGGCTCAGGGTTGCTGAGTACTTACCTGGCGCTGCGTCTGGCCGAAACGGCGGACGGCTTGTGGGTCGGTGCGCTGATGGCGGCCAACTATGTGGGATTGGTGCTGGGCGGCAAGATTGGTCATCGGCTGATTGCCCGGGTTGGCCATATTCGCGCTTATGTGGCCTGTGCCGGCGTAGTTACCGCTGCAGTGCTCGGGCATGGGCTGAGCGACTGGCTGCCCAGCTGGCTGTTGCTGCGTATGTTGGTCGGCCTCGGCATGATGTGCCAGTACATGGTGATCGAGAGCTGGCTCAATGAGCAGGCGGAAACCAGCCAGCGCGGCCAGGTGTTTGCCGGCTATATGGGGGCCTCTTACCTCGGTCTGATCCTTGGTCAGCTGGTGCTGGTGGTGCACCCGACGCTGGGCCTGGAGCTGCTGATGCTAGTGGCGCTGTGCTTTGCCCTGTGTCTGGTGCCTGTAGCTCTGACGCGCAAGTTGCACCCTGCGCCCTTGCATCCAGCTCCGCTGGAAATGCGCTTCTTTATCGCGCGAGTGCCTCTGTCCTTAACCACTATCGTCGTATCGGGGCTGCTGATCGGGTCGTTCTATGGCCTGGCACCGCTGTATGGCACGCGCATGGGCCTGTCCACCGAGCAGGTGGGGCTGTTTATGGGCTGCTGCATCATTGCGGGCTTGTTGGTGCAGTGGCCGCTTGGCTGGTTGTCTGATCGGCATGACCGCGTGCGACTTATTCGTGGTTGTGCGGCTTTGTTGGCCCTGGCCGCGCTACCTCTGGCGCTGTTGCCAGAGGCGAGCGTGCTGCTGCTGTTTGTCGTAGGTTTCCTGGTTTGCGCCCTGCAATTCAGTCTTTATCCACTGGCGGTGGCGCTGGCCAATGACCATGTCGAAGCCGAGCGTCGGGTATCACTGACGGCCATGCTGCTGGTTACCTTCGGTGTCGGCGCCAGTATCGGGCCGTTGCTGGCGGGCGTGCTGATGCGCTTTCTCGGCGCCAATATGTTGTACGCCTTCGTCTGCGGCTGTGCGCTGATTCTGGTGCTGCGGGTGCGGCCGGAGCGGGTCACGCATCTGCATCAGGTTGTAGACGCTCCGCTGCACCATATCCCCATGCCTGACAGCACCATCAGCTCACCCCTGACCGCTGCCCTCGACCCGCGTGTGGCTGAGCAGGTGGTGCAGGAGCAGATGCATGACAATAGCGCCGCGCCAAGCGCGGATGAGGGTGTACCAGCGCAAGCGGCAGCTGAGTCTGAGGTGCGCAGGTGAGGCCGCTGCTCAGTGTGGTAATCCCGGTGCGTAACGAGGCGCATGCTTTGCCTGCGTTGCTGGACGATCTGGCAGCGCTGCGGGCTGAGGGTGCGGAGCTGATTGTGGTTGATGGTGGCAGTAGCGACGGTACCGTTGAACGGGCGCGCGGGCGGGCTGACCAGGTGCTCAAGACCGATCCCGGTCGTGCTCTGCAGATGAATGCCGGCGCTGCGCGCGCGCAAGGGGAATACTTGTGGTTTGTGCATGCCGATACACGGGTCAGTGGGCCGTCGCTGCAGCGCTTACAGGATGTGCTGCAGCATCGTCCGCTGTGGGGGCGCTTTGACGTGCGACTCTCTGGTCCAGGCGTGGCATTTTGGGTCATTGGGTCGATGATCAGCCTGCGTTCGCGCCTGACCGGTATTGCCTCTGGGGATCAGGGGATTTTTGTGCGCAAGGCGGCCTTTGCCGCGTTGGGGGGGTATGCCCCGATTCCGCTGATGGAAGACTTGCAGCTGTGTCGCCAGCTCAAGGCGCAGGCCCGCCCGCGTTGTCTGCGCCCGCCCCTGTCGACATCCAGCAGGCGCTGGGAGCAGCACGGTATTTGGCGTACCGTAATACTCATGTGGTGCCTGCGTTTGGCTTATTACTGTGGTGTCAGCCCAGAAACGCTGGCCCGCCAGTACCGTCGAGGATCACTGTTATGACCCTTTCGATTTCCTTGCATCTACTGGCGCGTGTACCGGTGGCGGGGCGGGTAAAGACCCGTCTGATTCCGGCCCTGGGTGCACAGGGTGCCTGCGATCTGCAGCAGCTCCTGCTGGAGCGTGCCTTGCAGTTGCCGGCCAGTGGTTTCAGTGAGCGCTTTCTCTGGCTGGATGATCTGCCCAGTGCCGAGTTGCAGGCGCTGGCCGATGCCCAGGCATGGACGCTGGTCGAGCAGCCAGTGGGGGATCTAGGGGAGCGCATGCGCCGTATCGCTACATTGGGGTTGGCGGACAGTGATGCGGTGATTCTTATCGGTAATGATTGCCCGGCCCTTGATGGCGTATACCTGCAGGCGGCTTGTCGTGCGTTGCAGGAGCACAAGGTGGTGATCGGGCCGGCTGAGGATGGCGGTTATGTGCTGCTGGGTTTGCGTGGCATGGCGCCGACGCTGTTCAGTGACATGCCGTGGGGTACTGAGCGGGTGTTCGACCTGACCCTGCAACGCCTGCGGCAGTTGGATTGGCCACCGGCGTTGCTGCCTGCGTTGTGGGATGTGGATCGGCCCGAGGATCTGTCGCGCCTGGCGGTGCTGAATATCCTGCTCTGATACTAAAGCAAGCCGTCGCTGTCAAAGCGGCGAGCTTCACGCTGAAGTTGATAGACGAAACGCTCCACCGAGCGCTGCTCTTGGCCATTGATCCTGTGAAACCGTGCCCCGATAAAGCTGATATCCAGCTTGTCGTCATACTGCACGTGGCGCACCTCGATCGCTGTAGTCATCGCGCCAAAAGGAAAGCGAGCGGTAAAACGCTCATAAACCTGACCGGCTTGCAGGCTATTGGTGATATCTCCGGGGAAGCGCAGTTTGCATCCGGTTGCTGAGATGTCCAGAAGTAAGCCTGATACGGTGGTACTCAGCTTGTCGCCGCCCAGTTCAACTTTGATCAGCTCACTTTGTTTAAGTGGTGCACGGAAAGCGCTGCGGCGTTGATGGTAAGTGATTTCAAGCGGTATTTGGCTCAGGTAGCAGCGTGAGCCCTCGTATTCACTGAAACGTAGGGTTTGCTCGCATGTCCATGCTACACGCACGCCTTCGTGAAAGGCTTCGACGTGGAAGGTTTCACCATTCTGCAGGTAGCGCTCACCATCGTTGGGCATCAACTCGTCAAGAATGACGAGGTTCTTGTCGCGGTCAACTGCAATGACATAGCTCTGAAAACGTTGTTTTCGCTCGTCAAACGTTATGATCAGTGGATCGTGGTTCTGTTGCAGCTGGCGCAGGTTGGCAACAATTTCCACAGGCGTCTTAAGCACCTTGGGGGGTTGAGGGCCATCTTCCTGATTAAAAGGACTGGACACGGTCCATTACACTCCGGGCAAATGCGATGGCACTAGAATACTGGCTATATGACAGCATGTCCCTGTGCCTTATGGAAAATTCAGGCCTGGCTGAGCGGGCGCTGCTGGCCGATTCTAGCGGCACTGCCACGGCTGTCATAGAGGCTTGGAGTTTCGTTGCCACGCAGAATGCCAAGCATGCTATTGGCTGACGCCTGGCTGGAGCGGATTAATCTGCCGTTGCGCAGATTAGCTGCCTGGCAACGCTCAAGCAGAGTGCTGAGCTGCTCACTGTGTTCAAGCAATGCTTGGGCGTGATCAGAGCTTCTGGCGAGTGTGTGCAGGCCTTCGCGGTCTGCCGAAAGACCAAGGTCAGTGAGAAGTTGGCTGCGTTCCTGACCGTGTTGATCAAGCTGACCCAGCAGCGGCAATTTCTCGCTTAGCAAGGCCTGCAGGTAGGGGAGATCGCGGTCACTGAGTGCTTGAAACTCTTTATTGATGAGTGCAAGCAGTTGCTCTGCGATGCCGATGTCATGGTTAAACAATTCAAGCAGTTTGGTGTCGTGCATTGCGGGCTCTTTTGGGGAACGGCAGTTCCAGTGCTGAGACATGAAACTTCCGTTGGGCGACCAACAGCCCCAAGCGCAGCCCTTTGACTAGCGCTGGGATTCGAAATTTAGCAATTTACTGGCAACACGCTGGCTGTCGACCTGGTAACTGCCGCTCTCGATAGCTTGTTTGAGTTGCGCAACGCGCTCTTTGTTGACGCTAGGTTGGTCGCGCAACTTTTCACTGGCTTTCTGAAGTTGTTGAGCCTCGCGACTCAGCTGCACAGATTCTCCGCCTTTGCCCGCCTGCTGGGATTGCTCGGTAGGTGTGGGCATATTGCCAGTGGGCTGATTGCTTGTGACTGCGCTCTGGCCACCTGCCTGGGCACTGCCTGCACGCCCCGAACTGGCTGGCGTTGCGGCATTGTTAAGCCGGTTGATGTCGATGACCATGATGCAGAACCTCGAACAGTGTTTGGACGCTTGCCTAGCGTGTCGGCCTTGATAGCGAAAACTTTAGGGCTGAGTGTTGCGTTTATTGACAGTCTAAACACACTGAGAACAATCGCCAGCGTGAGTTATCCGCTAAGTCAATCAAAATTCATGCCTACATTGGGACTTCAACTTGGCCTGGAGCGGTTACTCGTGCTCGTACTACCCGGTTTGATTTGATGTTGCGCACGCTGATTTGCTTGCCTACTGACCCTGATGATAGCGCCTCTCCGGGCATGCGGACACTGATTATCCCGCTCTTGGCACTGATGACCACGTGATCACCCTTACGAACGGCTTCTGCCAATTGAAGCTGGGTAGGGGTTATGACTTGGTCGATAATTGCAGCGCGCGTCAATTTTTTGCCAACAACCTGATGTTTTTCCGTCAGGTAACCCTGGTTCAGTAAGCCGACATCTCTTTCCGCCAGGCCGACATCCATTTCTGTTATCAGACCGTCTCGTTTGAGTGGGCGGCTGGCAACTACTACCTCACGAAATAAACGCACCTGGCCAGGAATAAATACTGTCCATGGCGCATTACTTTCACAGCGAATCCGCAGTGTCACGCGACCGACAGGCTGTGCTGGACTCTCGAGGGTCGTCATCAAGGGTGTGCCACACAGCGGTAAGCGCAGGCGAGGGTCGAGTTGGTTTATTTGTATCTGGTGACGTGCAGTGATGTTGCTACGCTCTAAATAATCATCCACGGCTTGCTCAAGAAAAGCGTTGCCGGCGCCGATAAGTTCTTCGGCGTGAGTCGCCTCTGCTGGTGTTACGTTGCTATAGCCGAGTGCCATCAAAGCGGGTAAAACTGCCAGCCAGTGGCAGAATCTCGATGATGAGCGTCGATTCGTTGTCGTTTTGGTTTTCATAGTGGGTTAGATAGCAAGCTGCGTGCCGCCTGCTAAGCTGACAGTAATCTGTTACTCAAATAAGGAGTTTGGGTATGGCCGGTGTGATGGACTCGGTTAACCAGCGAACTCAGTTGGTTGGCCAGAATCGTTTGGAATTGCTGCTGTTTCGTCTTAACAGCAATCAGTTGTATGGCATCAACGTGTTCAAGGTGAAAGAGGTGCTTCAGTGCCCCAAACTCACCATCATGCCCAAATCCAGCCCGGTTGTTCGCGGGGTGGCCAATATCCGTGGCGGCACCATCCCGATTCTCGATTTGTCCATGGCCACAGGCAACATGCCGTTGTCCAATATCGATAACAGTTTCGTGATCATCACTGAATACAACACCAAGGTTCAGGGTTTTCTGGTGCATTCCGTCGAGCGCATTGTCAACATGAACTGGGAGTCGATTCATCCGCCACCCAAGGGTACTGGTCGCGATCACTATTTGACGGCAGTGACGCACCTGGACGACAAGATGGTTGAAATCATTGACGTCGAAAAAATTCTTGCAGAGGTGGCGCCGACCTCCGAGGTGATTTCTGAAGGTGTTCTTGATGCGCGTACTCAGGCCCGTGCAGTGAGTAAACGGGTACTGACCTGCGACGACTCATCGGTTGCGCGCAAGCAGGTTACGCGTTGTTTGGAAACTGTAGGCGTGGAGGTGGTCGCGCTGAACGATGGTCGTCAGGCGTTGGATTATCTGAAGGCTATGGTCGAGGAGGGCAAGAAGCCGGAAGAAGAATTCCTTATGCTGATTTCCGACATCGAAATGCCCGAAATGGACGGTTATACCCTGACGGCGGAGATTCGTTCCGACCCTCGAATGCAAAAACTGCACATCATCCTGCATACTTCGCTTTCTGGTGTTTTTAATCAGGCCATGGTCAAGAAGGTGGGCGCGGATGATTTCCTCGCCAAGTTTCGGCCGGATGACCTGGCTGCACGGGTAGCTGACCGCATCAATATAGCGGCAGGGGACTGAGGGCTCGGCCCTCAGTGGAAAATTTGTTCGTCGAGGCTTCGCGAGTGTCTACAGGTAATTTGGATTTCGAGCAGTTCCGGACCTTCCTGGAAAAAGCCTGCGGCATCCTGCTGGGTAGCAATAAGCAGTATCTGGTTTCCAGTCGACTGAACAAACTGATGGAACAGAATGACATCAAAACTCTGGGTGAACTGGTGCAGCGTATGCAAAGCCAGCCGCGCAGTGGTCTGCGTGAGCAGGTTGTTGATGCCATGACTACCAATGAGACCCTTTGGTTTCGCGACACATACCCTTTTGAGGTGCTGAAAAGCCGTGTTCTGCCGGAGTTGATCAAGGCTAGCCCGGGGCAGCGTTTGCGTATTTGGTCGGCGGCCTGCTCTTCGGGGCAGGAGCCCTACTCATTATCAATGACCATTGATGAATTCGAAAAAACCAATCTTGGCCAACTCAAGGCCGGAGTGCAGATTGTTGCGACTGACCTGTCGCCGTCCATGTTGATCAACTGTAAATCGGGTGAGTACGACAGCTTGGCGATGGGGCGTGGGCTTTCACCGGAGCGTCTGCAGCGCTATTTCGACCCCAAGGGGCCGGGGCGCTGGGTGGTCAAACCGGCCATTCGCAGTCGCATTGAGTTTCGCCCGCTGAACCTTCTGGACAGTTATGCCAGCCTGGGTAAGTTCGATGTGGTGTTCTGCCGAAACGTATTGATCTACTTTTCTGCGGAAGTGAAGAAAGACATCCTCACGCGCATTCATGCCATGTTGAAACCGGGTGGTTATCTGTTCCTCGGGGCTTCCGAGGCGCTCAATGGTCTGCCTAATCATTATCAGATGGTGCAGTGCAGCCCGGGGATCATCTACAAAGCGAAGTGATCCGCTGCACTTGCCAATAAAAACGGGAGGCTTGGCCTCCCGTTTTTATTGGCCCACGTTAATTTGCACCTGAGGCGGCCTGTTCACTGCCTGTCATATGGCACAGGCTGCGGGTACCAGGCTGCAAATAAGGTTGCAGGATAGGCGCCATGCCTTTGAGTACCTGCACGGGGAGTGCTGAAGTGAAGCGGAAGTTTTCTGCTGCTTGCCCGGGAACGAAGGCGGTAAGGGTGCCGTAATGGTTGTCTCCTAAATAGAAGACAAATGTGGCGGTGCGGTTCATCGCGCGTGAACTGAGGACCCGGCCACCGGCGCCGACGGTTTCGATGCGATTATCTCCAGTGCCGGTTTTGCCGCCGACTTTGAGCGGTTGTCCGTCAGCCTGGATGAAGCTGCCAAGTAAGCGCCGCGCAGTGCCGGCCTCAACCACATCGGCTAGAGCGTTGCGCAGTGCTGCGGCCACCTCGGGTGCCATGACGCGTTTTCCTGCGCTGTGGTCTCGCACCACAAGGGTGTCGTAGGGTGTATCCGCAGCAAAATGCAGGCTGTCGATACGGGCTGTGGTCTGGCGGATACCGTCGTTCTGAATGATCCCCATCAACTCGGCCAGTGCTGCTGGACGGTCACCTGAGCTGCCAATCGCAGTGGCCAGTGAGGGCACCAGGTGGGCGAAGGGGTACCCCAGGTTCTGCCAGCGGCGATGAATATCGAGAAAGGCCTCGACCTCCAGCATGATGCGGATACGGCTATCGCGGGCGCTTTTGTGGCGGCTGCGGAATAGCCAGCCATAGACCTCCTGACGTTCATTCTGGCTGGCAGCGACGGCATCGCTGAAGCGCGCCTGCGGTTGTTCGATCAGATACCCCAGCAACCAGAGCTCCAGAGGGTGAACGCGAGCGATATAGCCTTGATCGGGCAGGCTATAGGCGCCTGGCCCGTAACTTCGGTACAGCTCGTTAATTCGCTTATCGCTGAGCGTTTCCTGTGGCAGATATTTGCGCAGAAAGGCGGCAAAGCTGGCTTCGTCAGCAGTAGGTTGCAGGTAGCGGTGTACAGCCGCGAGGCGTACTGAGGTGTGGCGCAGGCCATTGAGGAACGTGTCCAGGCGCTGCTGTTCCGGTTGCCCCTGATACTTGCGCCAGAAACGCTGCAGGAATGAGGTGCCTTCCCGATCGGCAAAGTCGCGTAGATAAACCTGACGGCGGGGATCTTTGTCGTCCTTAAGCAGTTCAGCGCTGTTGTTCGGGCCCTGGTAAGTGCTGTAACGCACCAGGTCGCGCATCAGGCGGATAAACGGTAGGTTAAGCGATTCGCGCAGGGCTTCGCGCATGTTGGCAATGCGTTGGTTATCTTCGCGCCGGAAGTTGTTGAAGGTGTGGATGCCGCCGCCAGTGAAGAAGCGCTCGCCTGGACTGGCCGAGTATTTACGTTCCATGGCGGCGTTCAGCATGCCCGCCAGGCTAGCGTTGGGCGTGCTGAGCAGGTAATCAATTGCCCAGCGAGTCAGGTTATCTCGGGCATTGACGGCGCGCAGTTGATTGGCGCTTTGCCCCGCGTGACGCTGGTGCAGTTCGGCGATGATTTCCAGATAGGTGGCCAGCACCCTGAGCTTGGCAGTGGAGCCCAGTTCCAGCTTGCTGCCCTCGTTGATGTCGAACGGCTGGTCGGTGCTGTCGGTCTGTACCCGTACCATGCTGCCATTTTCTGTGCGCTCGAACAGGGTGAAGCTGTAGCGCACATCAGCGGTTTTTTCCGGTGAGAGCAGGCGTTCGCCAAACAGGCCGATCTGTCCGGCAAAGGTGGGCTCGGCCAGCTGCTGAAGGTACTGGCTGACGGCCTGTTGCAGGTCATTGTTGAGGGTGCTGGTCGCGCTCAGATCAAGGCGGTCGAGGTCGTACAGTGGCATGTTGAGCATGGTCGAGAGCCGCGCCCGCGAAACGCTGATGCCCTTGTTGCTGTCCACCGTCTGCAGGTTCGGCTCAAGAGCCCAGTCGCGGTAGCTGAGTGTCTGCTGCAGGGCGGCGTCGCGCAGTGCGATGTCGATGAGGCCGCCGCCGGCCAGCAGGCGGATATGGCTGTTAGTCAGTTCGGCCAGGTCATGGCGGCCTTGGGCCAGGTAATAAGACGGGCGGCGCTGGGCAATCATGAGGGCCAGCACCTGACGCAGGGCGAGGCCACGTTCGGCCAGGCTGGCATCCGCTGACTGTGCGGGGTCGAGCAGCCGGTTGACCTGGGCGAAGTCCGCGCCGAACCAGATGCGCAGGCCATCGGCCAGACCATGAACTTCGCCATGCCCAGGCGCGGCAGACAGCGGCACGCTATTGAGGTAGTCGCGAACGATATTCTCGCGCGCAGCCATGGTCTGCGGGCCACTCTGGTAGGCGCGTACGCTGGCGGAAAGCATTTGTCGCAGTTTTTCCGTCGCGGACACAGTCAAGCCGTCCGGTGAGTGGCGGTATTTCTCCAGCTGAGTAGCCAGGGTGCTACCGCCTGCCGACTGGTCCTGCATGTCCAGCAACTTGCCGACCTGAGAAATGGCGGCCATGAAGAAGCGCGGCCAGTCCACGGCCGGGTTGGCCAGTGGCTGTTCAGGGTCAAGCAGCGTGCGGTTCTCGATAAACAGCAGGCTGCTGGCTACCAGTGGCGGGATGGCGTTGAAGCTCGGGTAGCGCTGTTGCGGGTAGCGGAATTCATAGAAAGGCGTACCGCTACAGTCACTGATGCTCAGTCCGCTCTGAATCTTCTCCGGATAGGGGATGAACAGGCCGCGTTGGGCATAGTCGAGTAGGGCGGGGGAGAACTGCGCCTGTTGCTGCACGATAAAGTTGCGCTGGCTGAGTCGCTCAAGCATCAACGGCAGGTAGGTGTAACCTTGACGTTTGTCGAAGGGGCCTTCTTTGGGGTAGACGATAGCATTGCTCGGGCCCGGTTCGACGCGGTAGCTGAGGGTTTGCGCGTAACGGCTGATTTCTTGGGCTTGATAGCGTGAGGTACGCAGCTCTTCGGCGAGCAGTAGACCGGCGACTATGATCAGAACCAGCACGAGCAGCCAGAAGGTGATTTTTAATGCGCTGCGATGTTTACGTGGTGCCGGTCGCTGCTGATTGGCCGTTAGTGGGGTGATGCTGGGTTGCCATGATGCGCCCATATTCATTTAGCCTGATGTACTCGTCCATAGGTTTGACAGGTTGCTGAATCACATCAGCGGGCTTGTTCACTGAGCTCCGCTCAGTCGGCCTCTGCTTGCAGTTTAGCTGCTGCTGTGTCGATGACGCCGGGACGGGTTTGGCAGACGCAAGATTTTCTCGGTCTCCACCGGGCGCTGAATAAGTGATCAGCGGCAATGCGCACGCGAGGTGAACAGCGCAGGATTGCCAGTGGCTGCACTTGCTTTGGCGGGTGTGCTCATACAGATGTTGAACAGGCGACGAGTGAGCTATGCAACGCGACCATCGGGAGCAACTCAACCTCAGCTGGCAGGCCAATGCCGATGCCTGGACGGCGGCCGTGCGCGAGCAACGCATTGAAAGTCGCCGACTGGTGACCGATGCGGCCATCGTTCAGGCGATTCTCGCCCTTGCACCCACGCGCGTGCTGGATCTGGGCTGCGGCGAGGGCTGGTTGTGCCGTGGGCTGGTCGAACATGGTATTGAGGCGGTGGGCGTGGACGCCTCCGCCCCGCTGATTGCTGTGGCGCAGCAGGCGGCGTCAGGCACGTCGCAGTACCGCGTATGCGGTTATGCCGAGCTGGAGAGTCAGGCTGGGCTGCTGGGGCGTTTCGATATGCTGGTGTGCAACTTTGCCCTTCTGGAAGAACCCCTGGCGCCGACGCTGAATGCCCTGCATGGCCTGCTGGCGCAGGATGGCCGGTTGCTGATCCAGACTCTGCACCCCTGGCGCGCCTGCAATGACGTGGGTTATCGCGACGGTTGGCGGGTGGAAACCTTTGCTGGCTTCGGCGAGGGCTTTGCTCAACCGATGCCCTGGTTTTTCCGCACATTGGAGTCCTGGTTGGGCTTATTCAGCGATACCGGCTGGCGCCTGCAATGGCTGCAGGAGCCGTTGCACCCGGAGAGCGAGCAGCCGGTGTCGCTGTTGATGCTGCTGAGTTCCGAGCGCAATTAATCCGGTCTGATAAAGCCTTCGGTCGACGATAAACAGCCGAACCCCGCTGGCGCTGTATTCGACCATGCCCAGGCCACTGTTGACCTGGGCGAACAGCTTAGGGCGTGCGTTGCAGCTCGACCTTGCCGGTGGCACTGGCCAGCAGATGCTCCGGCAAGTCGAGCAGGTCATCGTCGAAGGTTTCCAGCGGCGGCGGGCGACGTTCGAAACGCGAGCCGAGTACCAGCATGCAAGGCGTCAGCAGCAGGGTCAGTACGGTGGCGAAGCTCAGGCCGCCAGCGATGGCGCTGGACAGCTGGGTCCACCACTGGGTCGACGGCGCGCCAAAGCCCAGGCTTGGGGTGAGCAGGTCAACGTTAACCCCGATCACCATCGGCACCAGGCCGAGGACCGTGGTCACGGCGGTCAGCAGCACTGGGCGCAAGCGCAGGCTGCCGGTTTCCAGCGCCGCCTCACGCGGCTCCAGACCCTGGCGGCGCAGCTGGTTGTAGGTGTCGATGAGGATGATGTTGTTGTTCACCACGATCCCCGCCAGTGCGATCAGGCCCATACCCACCATCACGATGCCGAACGACTGGCCATTGACCAGCAGGCCCATCAGCACGCCGGCGGTGGACAGCACGATGGCCGAGAGCACCAGCAGCGACTGGTAGATGCTGTTGAACTGGGTCACCAGGATGATAAACATCAGGAAAATCGCCACCGCAAAGGCGGTGCCGAGGAAGGTCGCGGCTTCACGCTGGTCGGCATCTTCGCCGGCGAACTTCACCTGCACATCAACGGGCACCTCGCCCATGGCTTCACGCAGGGCTTGCAGGCGCTCGTCCAGGCGCGCGCCTTCGGCGATGTCAGCTTGCAGAGTGATAGTGCGGTTGCCGTCGACCCGGCGCAGGGTGCCGACCTTCGGCGCCTGTTGCAGCGAGACGAAGTTGCTCAGCGGAATCTGCCCGGCCGGGGTGTTCAGGGTCAGGCGGCCGAGCTGGTCAAGGGAGCGCCAGTTGGCCGGCAGGCGCACGCGGATATCCACCTCGTCGGTGGCGTCTTCCGGGCGGTAGGTGGCCAGTTTCAGGCCGTTGGTGACCATCTGCACGGCATTGCCCACGCTCAGCACATCCGCGCCGAAACGCGCAGCCGCCTCGCGGTCGACCTTGACCCGCCATTCGATACCCGGCAGAGCACGGTCATCCTCGACATCCTTGAAGCCGCCCAGGCGCTGCATGTTGGCGCGCACCTGTTCGACCCACTGATCGGCCTTGGCCGGGTCCATAGAACTGACCTGTAGCTTCACCGGCTTGCCGCTGCTGGGGCCTTCTTCCTGTTTGCGGAATTCCAGCACGATGCCCGGGATATCCGCCGTTCGCGTGCTCATGTCGGCGAGGATCTGGCCGGCCGAGCGCCGCTCATGCCATTCGACGAACTGGAACTGCAGGGTGCCGATCACGTCCGCACCGAGCTGGCCGTCCGGCTGCGCCAGGGAGCGGGCGTACAGCGCTTTGACCTCGCTCATGCCGAGCAGGCGCTTTTCCACCTGTTGCAGCAGGGCGTCTTTTTCTTGCACCGACAGATCGCCACGGGCGCGCAACCAGATCTGCGCGTTTTCCGGCTCGACTTCGGGGAAGAACTCCACGCCATGGTTGAAACGGCCATAGGCGGTGTAGATCAGCGCAATCAACGCGAGGATGCCCAGCAGGGTGAGCCCTGGGCGCTTCAGCAAGGCGCCCAGCAGGCGGCGATAACCCACGGCTGCTCGGCCTGGCTGAGTCGGCTGCGGCAGCGGTTGGCCACCGGTGACCGCACCGAGCACCGGCAGAAACACCAGGGCCATGGCCAGTGAAGCGAGCAGGCAGACGATCACCGTGGCCGGCAGGTATTTCATAAATTGGCCGACCACACCGGGCCAGAACAGCAGCGGTAAAAACACCACCAGGGTGGTGGCGGTGGACGAGATGACCGGCCAGGCCATCCGCATGGCGGCATTGGCCCAGGCTTGGCGTGGCGTTTGCCCCTGGTGCAGGTAACGGTCGGCCAGTTCTGAGACGACGATGGCGCCGTCCACCAGCATGCCAGCCACCAGAATCAGGCTGAACAGCACGACGATATTCAGGGTGAAACCGAACATCCAGATCACTAGGATGCCGGTTAGAAAGGCCCCTGGAATGGTCAGCCCAACCAACAGCGCCGAGCGCATGCCCATGCTCGCCACCACCAGAATCAGCACCAGCACGATGGAGGCAATCACGTTGTTGAGCAGATCGCTGAGCATGCTCTGCACCTGCTGCGACTGATCCATGATGTAGCTGACCTTGAGGCCCTCGGGCAGCAGCGGCTGGGCCTTGGTCATCAGCGCCTTGACCTGCTCGATGGTGTCGATGATGTTGGCGCCGCTGCGCTTGGACACCTCCAGCACCACCGCGGGCTGGCCATTGATCCTCGCGTAACCGGTGGGGTCCTTGAAGGTGCGGTGAATGGTGGCGACATCGCCAAAGGTCACCACGCTGTTGCCCACCACCTTGATCGGCATGGACAGTACGTCTTCAAGGTTTTCGATCACCCCGGGCACTTTCATGCTCATGCGCCCGGCACCGGTGTCCAGGCTGCCGGCGGCGACCAGGCGGTTGTTGCGGCTGACCAGGTTGAACAGCTCGTTGTAATCGATGCCGTAGCTGTCGAGCACCTGCGGGTCGACGACGATTTCCAGCAGGTCTTCGCGGTCGCCGCCGATTTCCACCGAGAGCACTTCGGCGATGCCTTCGACGTTCTCTTTCAGGCGGCGGGCGATGTAGACCAATTCGGTTTCGGCAATCGGCCCGGACAGACCAATCGACAGCACCGGAAACAGCGCCACGTTGACTTCATTGACCGTGGGTTCTTCGGCTTCCTCTGGCAGCTTGCTGCGGGCGGTATCGACCTTCTCGCGCACATCGGCGAGGGCCAGCTTGGCGTTGAAGCCAGCATCGAACTCCAGGGTCACCGAGGCATGGCCTTCGCTGGCCATGGAACGCATTTCCTTGACCCCTTCGAGGCTGCGCAGTTCTTGCTCCAGCGGGCGAACCAGCAGGCGTTCGGCGTCTTCCGGGCTGATGCCTTCGAGGGTTACCGAGACATAGATGATCGGGATGCTGACATCCGGATTGGCTTCTTTGGGGATGGCGAAATACGCCGCCAGCCCACCTAGCATAAGAAATAGCAGCACCAGCAGGCTGGTGCGGCTGCGATCCAGCGCCGCAGCGATCAGGCCATGCATATCAGCTACCCCCTTGGCCAGCTGGCTGATCACCTGCTGGCCCGGCTCGACAAAGCCCTGGCCGAGGGTGATCAAGGCCACCTTGTTAGGCAGGCCGCTGACCCAGGCGCCCTGGTTGTCGACGCTGATCAGCTGCACCGGGGTGAACTGCACCTGTTGCTGCTCATTGACCCACTTGACGCCATGCCGGCCGGCTTTATCCAGACTCAGCAGGGCAGGTGACAGGCGATGGGCCAGGGCTTCGCCGGTTTGTACATGCAGGGTCGCACTGGCACCGGCCAGGCGCAGGGCCTGAGGGTTGGCGACCTTGACCTCGATACGGAAGCTGCGTGAGCCAGGCTCGGCGGCGGCGGCGATAAAATGCAGTTCGCCTTGCAGTTCGCGGCCATCAAGCAATTCGACCCGCACTCTCTGGCCCAGGGTCAGGTGGGTGACCTCCTGTTGGGCAATCTGCGCGCTGACTTTGAGCAGGCTGATGTCGACCAGGGTTAACAGGCTTTGCCCCGGTTGGACGAAATCGCCTAGCTCGACCGTGCGCTGGTCATACACCCCGGCAAAGGGCGCGCTGATCTGCGTATTACCCAGCTGAATGCGCGCCAGGTCCAGTTCAGCCTGGGCCTTGGCCAGCTCACTTTGCAAGCGGATCAGCTCGTTGGAGGAAATCATCTTGCGTTCGTGCAAACGGTTGGCAGCACTGGCATCGGCGGCGCGCTGGCGTACATCAGCTTCACCCTTGGCTACCTGGGCCGGGCGGTTGTCGGTGGAAAGGCTGAGCAGCAACTGACCTTGCTTGACCGGGTTGCCTTTGTCTTGATCCAAGCGCGTCACCGTACCGCTGATCTGCGAGCGCAGCTCAACCCGGCGCCAGGCCTCGATCTGACCCTGCACCACATGCTGGCGCTGCATCGGGCTGGCTTCCAGCCACTGCACTTCAACCTTGGTCAGGCCCTTTGCCTCGGCAGGCGCATCGGCGGTGGCGGTTTCCTGGGCCTTGAACAGCGAGCCGCTGAACAGCCACAACACGAGCAGCAGACTGATGGCGACGGCGATCAACCAGGGGCGTTTGGACAGTTGACTGAACATGGTGGCTACTCGTGGCGATGAGGTTGAGCAAGCAAGTCGGCGGCCTGGGTGCGCAGGCCGGCAATGATGAAATCGGTGACGCGAGCGAAATACTCATCCAGGGCTATCGGCTCGGCCCAATGGGCAAAACCACCGGAGGCGATACGCGCCATCACTCCGTTGACGCAGGCTTCCACGCCCCACAGCAGGTTCTGGCAGTCGCTCTGGCTCAGCGCCTGGTTGTTCAGGGTGACGCCGAGCATGTCGCTGAAGAACAGCTGGAATTCCTGCTCTATATCGAGGAATTGCTGGCGGTACGGGCTTTCCAGGCGCTCCTGAAACTCCGGGCGGTCGCAGTGCAGGCACAGCTGCGCCTGGATCGGGTTGGCCAGCATCTGCTCGAAGGCGCGCTGAATGACCCGGCGCATGGCGTCCTGCGCCGGACTGGCGGCATGCAGTTCGCGCAGTTCCAGCAGGTTGGCGCGGCTGAGGTCGAGCACCAGGCGCGCATACAGCGCTTCCTTGCTGGGGAAGTGCTTGTACACCGTGCCTTTACCGATGCCAGCGGCAAGCGCCACTTCGGCAATCGTCACGCGGTCCCAGGGCTGCTCGGCAAACAATTGGCGGGCAGCGTCGAGGAGGGCGTTCTCGCGTTGTTCGAAGAGTTGATCTTGGTAGCGCATGGGGGGTTATCAATGTCTGTGACCGGTGGTCATGCTATGACTGCTGGTCACGCTTGAGCAAGCCGGCAGTTGTAACAGGCTTTGCCGTGGCTCAATCCGATAGGGGCTCAGAGGGCGGTGGGCGAGTTGAACTGTTGCCAGAGTTGCACATAACGGCCGCTGTCTTTCAGTTCACGCAGACCCTGATCGAAGAGTTGCTGCAGGCGTTCGCTCTCCGGCAACTGGCGGGAGAAGATCACGTGGTAATCCCAGGTTTCATAGGTTTGCGTGGTGGTCAGGCGGGCGCGTTCATTGGCGCTGAGCTGGCTGAGCACATGGCTGCCCGAGCCTTTGACGATGTCCACCGCATCGATGCGCCCGGCAGCCAGTTTACGCAGGTTGATCAGCTCATCCCCGCTGGCTTCGTACTGCACCCAGCCGCGCTGTTCGGCTTGCTCCAGCACCGGCATCTTCGCCGATCCCAGCGGAATGCCGATGCGCAGGCCATTGAGCTGCTCGGCCCCGGTCAGGCTGCCATCCCAGTTGACCGGCTTGTCGCGGTGATAGAACAGCACCAGTTCATCGCTGTACACCACTGCAGAAAACAGGCAGTCGGCTTCGCGCTCCGGCGTGCGGCCCCAGATGGCCGAGGCTTGCCAGCGGCCCTGCTTGACCTCCGTGTAGGCGCGTTTCCAGGGGAAGAAACCGTATTCCACGCTGACGCCCTGGGTGGCAAAGGCTTCGTTGATCAGCTGCGGCACCACGCCATAGTGCGGCAGCGATGCGCTAATAAACGGCGGCCATTCACCGATGGCGATGTGGATTTTCTCCTGGCTATGCAGCGGCTGGCAGAGGCCAGTCCAGAGCAGCAAAACGCAAAGCAAATAACGCATGCAGTGCTCGCTATTCAGGCAGCGGGTTGTTCGAGTTTAGCCGCGTGCCACGCTGACGCCTTCCAGATTGGCAAAAGAGGTGTCTTTGGCAGTCAGCAGGAAGTCGCGCATAAACGGCGCGTCGAGCATGTCGGTGCGGATGCCGGCATACAAAGTGGCAAACAGGCCCTTGTCACCCAGGCGCTTGGCGGTCACATAGCCGCGCGAGCTGTATTCATGCAGCGCCCAGTTGGGCAGGCCGCACACGCCACGGCCGCTGGCCACCAGCTGCATCATCATCACCGTCAGCTCGGAGGTGCGCACCTGCGCTGGTTCGACATCCGCCGGCTCAAGGAAGCGGGTGAAGATGTCCAGGCGATCGCGTTCCACCGGGTAGGTGATCAGGGTTTCCGTGGCCAGGTCCTGCGGCTTGATGCACGGTTTGCTGGCCAGCGGATGCTGGTTGGCCACGGCGAGCATGGCTTCATAGGTAAACAGCGGCACATAGGTGATGCCGGCCAGCTCCAGCGGATCGCTGGTCACTACCAGGTCCAGATCACCGCGGGCCAGGGCGGGCAGTGGCGCGAAGGAGAAGCCCGAGGCCAGGTCCAGTTCCACTTCCGGCCAGGCATCGCGGAATTGGTCGATGGTCGGCATCAGCCACTGGAAGCAGCTGTGGCATTCGATGGCCATGTGCAGCCGGCCGGCGGTGCCACCGGCCAGGCGGGCTAAATCACGTTCGGCACCGCGCAGCAGCGGCAACACCGTGTCAGACAGCTGCAACAGGCGCAGTCCTGCGCTGGTAAAGCGCACCGGCTTGGTTTTGCGCACGAACAGCGGCATGCCCAGACGCTCTTCCAATTCCTTGAACTGGTGCGACAGCGCCGATTGCGTCAGGTGCAGGCGTTCGGCTGCATCCACCAGGCTTTCGCTTTCGCGCAGGGCGTGCAGGGTTTTCAGGTGGCGCAATTCGAGCATGGCGGGCCTCGGTGTTTGGCGGGTCGGCGTTCTAGCGATAAGCAGAACATGAGAAAAACTATAGATCAAGGCGAATAGATTGAGTTTGTCTCACTTAGACGGGGTGCCGAGAATAGCCAGCATCTTATTGATCTGCTGGAGCGTTCTGACATGGCCCTGTCCCATTCCCTTGGTTTTCCGCGTATCGGTCGCGACCGTGAACTGAAAAAAGCCCTGGAGGCCTACTGGAAGGGCGAACTGGACGAGGCCGGTCTGCAGGCGGTGGGGCGTGAGCTGCGCGCCGCCCACTGGCTGCTGCAGAAGGACGCGGGTATCGACCTGCTGCCGGTCGGCGATTTCGCCTGGTACGACCAGGTGCTGACGCACTCGTTGAGCTTCGGCGTGATCCCCGAGCGCTTTCGCCCGGCCAACGACAAGCCGACCCTGGATACCTTGTTCGGCATGGCGCGCGGTGCCGTTGCAAACAAGAGCAGCCAGAACGCCTGTTGCGGTGCCCATGCGCAAGAAATGACCAAATGGTTCGATACCAACTACCACTATCTCGTGCCCGAATTCAGTGTCGAGCAGCAGTTCCAGTTGAGCTGGGAGCAACTGTTCGAGGAAGTCGAAGAAGCTCACGCATTGGGTCACCGCGTCAAGCCGGTGCTGATCGGCCCGCTAACCTATCTGTGGTTGGGCAAAGCCAAGGGTGCCGCTGCTGAAACCGAGAGCTTCGACAAACTCGATCTGCTGGAGCGCCTGTTGCCGGTCTACGGCGAAATCCTCCAGCGCCTGGCCGTTCAGGGTGTGGAGTGGGTGCAGATCGATGAGCCGATTCTGGTGCTGGACCTGCCGCAAGCCTGGAAGAACGCCTTCGAGCGCGCCTACAACCTGCTGCAGCGCGAGCCCTGCAAGAAACTGATCGCTACCTATTTCGCCGGCCTGGAAGACAACCTCGGTCTGGCCGCCAGCCTGCCGGTGGATGGTCTGCATATCGACCTGGTACGTGCGCCCGAGCAGTTCCCGACCATCCTCGACCGTTTGCCGGCCTATAAGGTGCTGTCGCTGGGCGTGGTCAGTGGCCGCAACGTTTGGCGTACCGATCTGCAAGCGGTGCTGGAGACGTTGCAACAGGCCCAGGAGCGCCTGGGCGAGCGCCTGTGGGTGGCGCCAAGCTGCTCGCTGTTGCACAGCCCGGTGGACCTGAACCGCGAGGACAAACTGGATGATGAGCTGAAAAGCTGGCTGGCCTTTGCCGTGCAGAAGTGTGAGGAAGTCGCACTGCTGACCACGGCGCTTAATAACCCGCAGGATGCTCAGGTGCAGGCCGCACTGGCGGCAAGCCGCGCCGTGCAGGCCAGTCGCGCGCAATCGCCACGCATCCACAAGCCGGCAGTGCAGGCGCGTTTGGCTGCCATTACTGCCGCTGACAGCCAGCGTCAGTCGCCATTTGTCACACGCATCGAGCAGCAGCGCGCACGCCTGCAGCTGCCGGTCTTGCCGACCACTACCATTGGCTCGTTTCCGCAAACCGCCGCCATCCGTCTGGCGCGTCAGGCGTTCAAGGCTGGCAAGCTGTCGGCGGGGGATTACACCGAGGCCATGCACAGCGAAATCCGTCATGCCGTTGAGGTGCAGGAAAACCTCGGTCTGGATGTGCTGGTGCACGGCGAGGCCGAGCGCAACGACATGGTCGAGTACTTCGCCGAGCAGCTCGACGGCTATGCCTTGACCCGTTTCGGTTGGGTGCAGAGCTACGGTTCGCGTTGCGTAAAACCTGCAGTGATCTACGGCGACCTGAGTCGGCCCAAGGCCATGACTGTGGCCTGGATCGGTTATGCGCAGACCCTTACCCGCAAAGTGATGAAGGGTATGCTGACCGGCCCGGTGACCATGCTGATGTGGTCCTTCCCGCGCGACGACATTTCCCCTGAGCAGCAGGCGCGTCAGCTGGCCCTGGCCATTCGTGACGAGGTGGTTGACCTGGAAACAGCGGGTATCAGGATCATCCAGATCGACGAAGCCGCCTTCCGCGAAGGCCTGCCGCTGCGCCAGGCGCAGTGGCAGGGGTACCTGAACTGGGCCACTGAGGCGTTCCGTCTGTGCGCCTCGGGTGTGCGTGACGAAACGCAGATCCACACCCACATGTGCTACAGCGAGTTCAACGACGTGATCGAGTCCATCGCCGCCATGGATGCCGACGTGATCACCATTGAAACCTCGCGTTCGGACATGCAGCTGCTGGAGGCCTTCGAGCGCTTCGACTACCCCAACGACATCGGCCCCGGCGTGTATGACATCCACTCGCCACGGGTGCCGGACAGCAGGGAGATGGTCAACTTGTTGCGCAAGGCCGCGCAGCGTATTCCGCTCGAGCGGCTGTGGGTCAATCCGGACTGCGGCCTGAAAACCCGTGCCTGGCCGGAGACCGAAGCGGCGTTGATCAATATGGTGGCGGCGGCTCGTCAGCTGCGTAGCGAACTGGCCTGATCAGCCATTGTGTAGGTTGGTGCCGAGCGCAGCGAAGTCCAACTGGGAACTCCAGGTTCTGCTCGACACTTGCCCGTTTTTTGGGCTTCGTCGCAGGCTCCTCACCCAACCTACTCACTGCAATGGCGACCGCTCGTCTCCCTTCATCAAATTGTCACGCTTGTGTGGCAGTGCGCTCGTAAAAACATCATCACACTCGCGTCTTAATGGGGGGCTGCGTTCTGCTGTCCCATGGCTGGGTGATGCCATGCGTAGTTTGATTGTTCTCGTCGCACTGCTGTGCGGCCTGCCGGCTTTTGCCGCACAACCTTGCAGTGTTCAGGTGCCAACGCTGACCGCCGAGGTCGCAGACGTGCGCCTGGCTTACCAGAGTATCGGGCGTGACACGGACCCGGCGTTGCTGCTGGTGATGGGCCTGGGTGGGCAATTGATTCATTGGCCGGATGAGGTCGTCGAGCGTCTGTGTCAGCAGGGGTTTCGGGTGATTCGCTTCGATAACCGCGATGTCGGCTTGAGCAATTGGGTCGCTACGGCACCGGAAATCAACCTGACCTATGAAGCGCTGCGCTATCGCCTGGGGCTGTCGGTGGCAGCGCCTTATGGCCTGCGCGACATGGCCCGTGATGCTCTGGGGCTGCTGGATAGCCTGAAGATCGAACGCGCCCATGTGTTGGGCGCTAGCATGGGCGGGATGATCGCTCAGCACATGGCCGACCTTGCGCCTGAGCGGGTTCAGAGCCTGACGTTGGTGATGACCAGTTCCGGTGCCCAGGGCCTGCCGGCCCCGAGCAGCGAACTGCTGACCTTGCTGGCTCGGCGCGACGCCCCCAATCGCACGGTGGCGCTGGAACAGCAGGCTGACCTGCTGGCGGCGCTGGGTAGCCCGGCGGTCAGTGATGACCGCCAGTTATTGTTACAGCAGGCGCAGGTCGCCTATGACCGCGCTTTCAACCCAGAGGGGGTGCAACGCCAGTTGCTGGCCATCCTCGCCGAACCGAGCCGGGTCGAACTGCTCAACCGCTTGCAGGTGCCGACGCTGGTGGTGCACGGTACGGCTGATCCGCTGCTGCCGGTGATGCACGGTGTGCATGTGGCCGCGCATATCAAAGGCAGTGAGCTGCGCCTGATTCCGGGACTGGCCCATCGCTTTCAGGATGCCTTCAAGGAGCCATTGCTGGCAGCGGTGCTGCCGCACCTGCAGGCCCATCGTGTGGATGGGCAGTGGGCACGGTTATGACAGGCGAGCCATTCGCCGTTTGTGTCTTCCACTGACGAGTGGTTCCGCCCTTACGGCGGCTCACTTTTGGCAAACGCCCGGATGGCGGCCCCGCCAAAAGTAAGCAAAGGTTCTTTCCCCTTGCATCCGGCCCGACTTCGTCGGGTTCCCTCACTCCATCATTGCTCTAGGGGGCGGCGTACAAGGGCCGTCCCTGGCCTTTTATCGCGGTGGCGCCAGCCCTCTCGCCGCATCCATGCGGCTCGCACCCTTCCACAACGATTCTGCTTGGCCTTCTGATGGGGCCTTCGGCGTCGCCTGTAAGACCTGGCGCTTGTCTTAACGAGTACCGAGGAAGTCGCGCTTGCCGATATTGACGCCGTTGTGGCGCAGGATGGCGTAGGCGGTGGTGTAGTGGAAGTAGAAGTTCGGCATGACGTGATCGAGCAGGAAGGCCTGACCCTGGAAGTGGGTTTCTTTGTCGCGGCGCTTGAGGGTTACGGTGCGTGTTGCGCTGCCGTCGATCTGTGCGGCGCTCAGGCCTTGCAGAAAACTCAGGGTCTTGGCGATGCGCGTTTGCAGTTCGGCGAAGCTGGTTTCGTCGTCGGCATGGCTGGGTGCTTCCACTTCAGCCAGCAGCGCAGCGCCAGCCTTGGCGCCGTCGCAGGCGATTTGCACCTGGCGGCTGAGCGGGAACATATCGGGGGCCAGGCGGGCGTTGAGAAATACGCTCTGCTCGATGTTTTTCTCTGCGGCGTGGGCGGCGGCGAGGCCGAGGATGGTCGACAGGTTGTTCAGCTGGCGGGTAAAGACGGGGATGGATGCTTGGTACATGGACAGGGACATGGGTATCTCCAGAAGCGCCGAAGCGGGAGTGCCTCGGGCGCGATTGTATAGAAGGGCGGAGCACCGCCGCAGGCAGCGACGGTGACGTGGGCTAACAAGCTTAGAAGCTCTTGATGATCTTGCCGCCGAGCAACGGGCAGTCGATCGTGAGCAATTTTTAGCCGATGGTGATGGGCGGCAGCTGAGTCAATTCAACAGTCTGTGCCTTGCGCGGGGCGAGGATTTCCGCTTCGCCATCGACCACCAGCTCATCGTTCTGGTTGAACACGCGAGTGGCTACACGCACGCGGAATTTTGGCAGTTTCTCAAGGATTTCCAGGCGCACGGTGAGGGTGTCGCCGAGCTTCACCGGTGCGGTGAAACGCATGCTCTGGCCGATATAGATGGTGCCGGGGCCAGGCAGTTCGCAGGCTACGGCGGCGCTGATCAAGGCACCGCTGAACATACCGTGGGCGATACGCTCCTTGAACATGGTGGTGGCAGCGTAGTCCGCATCCAGATGCACCGGATTGTGATCGCCGGAGACCTCGGCAAACAGCTGGATATCGCGTTCGCTGACGGTCTTGCTGTAGCTGGCGGTCTGGCCGACTTCGAGGGCGTCGTAGGGCGTGTTGCTGCTCTGGGTCATGGGTGACTCTCTTGGCTCTGTTGGTGGTACTGGCGCGGTTGGCTGAGGGCCTGCTGCAACCAGTCGATGATCTGGGCGGTGACTTCGTCACGATTGCTCTCGTTGAGCAACTCGTGACGCGCGTCGGGATAGAGTTTGACTTGAACGTGCTGGTTGCCGGCGGCCCTCAGGGCGTTGCCCAGATCCTGCTGACGGCGGCCGTCGCTGACCGGGTCACAGGCCCCGCCTATCACCAGCAGCGGCAGGCTGTTGTCGATCTGCGCAAGATTTTCCAGTGGGGTGATCTGTTGCAGGCCGCCGAGCAGGTCGATCCACAGCTGATTGCTGCAGCGGAAGCCGCACAGTGGGTCATGGATGTACTTGTCGACTTCCAGAGGGTCACGGCTCAGCCAGTCGAAGGCGGTGCGGTTAGGTTTGAAGGCCTTGTTGAACGAACCGAATGAGGCGAATTCCAGCAGAGCACTGCGTCCCTCTGGCCCTTGTCGCCAGCGCTCGAAGCGTGCCAGCCACTGGCCCGCGCGGTACAGCGCCACGGGCTGGTAATTGGAACCGGACAGAATCGCACCCTGCAAACTGCAGCTGTGTTGCATCAGATAGGCCTGAGCGATGTAGCTGCCCATGCTGTGGCCGAGCAGGAAAATCGGCGTTTGTGGGTGGGTTTGCCGCATATGATGATTGAGGCGTGCGAGATCGTTGACGACCAGCTCCCAGCCTTTGCTGTCGGCATAGTGGCCGAGCAGGCCATGCTCGGCGGTTTTGCCATGCCCGCGCTGGTCATGTGCGTAAACCTCGAAGCCCTGCGCCACCAGCGCTTCGGCCAGGCGGGCATAGCGTCCGCTGTGTTCGGCCATGCCGTGGGCCACCATCAACAATGCTTTTGGCGGCTGTTCTGCGCACCAGCGATTGACGTAGAGAGGCGCTGCATCGGTACTGTTGAGCCAGAACGCGTGGTGGGGCATGGCGAATTCCTTGAGCCTGCAGAAGCTTCGCATTGTGCACCCCGTGCAGCGCGGCGCAAAGTCCATCCAGGTGTAACGGCTGTCCATGAACCTATGGCCGTTATCCGCTGGCGGCGTTTCTGTACCGGGTTGGCAGGATAGTTGTGCAGCGAGCGGCAAGATTCAGTGCGTCAATGACGCTGCTCGGCTATTTGCCTGTATGGCGTTAACTGTTAAGTTCCAGCCAACTCCGCAGCGCGGATCAGACCATCTCAGGGCAAGAGGACAAAAATAATGCAGCCTGATTTCTGGAGCGACAAGCGCCCGGCCGGCGTACCCAATGACATCGACCTGGGGGCTTACAAGTCGGTGATCGAGGTGTTTGAGCGCTCGTGCAAGAAATTCGCCGACCGGCCCGCCTTCAGCAACCTGGGCGTGACCCTGACTTATGCTGAGCTGGATCGGCTTTCGGCGGCCTTTGCCGCTTACCTGCAGAAACATACTGACTTGCAGCCAGGTGACCGCATCGCCGTGCAGATGCCCAACGTGCTGCAGTACCCGATTGCCGTGTTCGGCGCGATGCGCGCCGGGCTGATTGTGGTCAACACCAATCCGCTGTACACCGCCCGCGAGATGCGCCATCAGTTCAAGGATGCCGGTGTGCGTGCGCTGGTGTACCTGAACATGTTCGGCAAGCTGGTGCAGGATGTGCTGCCGGACACCGAGATCGATTACCTGATCGAAGCCAAGATGGGTGACCTGCTGCCGAGCCTCAAGGGTTGGCTGGTCAACACCGTGGTGAAGAAGGTCAAGAAGATGGTTCCGGATTACCACCTGCCGCAGGCGGTGGCGTTCAAGGATGCACTCAAGCAGGGCCAGGGCCATGCGCTCAAACCGGTCAAGGTCGGTCATGCCGATGTTGCCGTGCTGCAATACACCGGCGGCACCACCGGGGTGGCCAAGGGCGCGATGCTGACCCACGGCAACCTGGTGGCCAACATGCTGCAGGTCGATGCCTGCCTGTCGCAGTTGGGCAGCGATGGCACCCCGCTGATGAAGCAGGGCCAGGAAATCATGATCGCGCCGCTGCCGCTGTACCATATCTATGCCTTCACCGCGAACTGCATGTGCATGATGGTCAACGGCAACCATAACGTGCTGATCACCAACCCGCGCGACATTCCAGGCTTCGTTAAGGAGCTGGGCAAGTGGCAGTTCTCTGCACTGCTGGGTCTCAACACGCTGTTTGTCGCGTTGATGGATAACCCTGAATTCAAGAACCTGGATTTCTCCAAACTCAAGGTCACCAATTCCGGGGGCACCGCCCTGGTCAAGGCCACGGCCGAGCGCTGGCAGGCAATGACCGGTTGCACCGTGGTCGAAGGCTACGGTCTGACCGAAACCAGCCCGGTGGCCAGCACCAATCCTTATGGCGACAAAGCGCGCTTGGGCACGGTGGGCATTCCGGTGCCGGGCACGGCGTTCAAGGTGATTGATGATGACGGTATCGAGCAGCCGTTGGGCGAGCGTGGCGAGCTGTGCATCAAGGGCTCGCAGGTGATGAAGGGCTACTGGAATCGTGACGAAGCCACGGCCGAAGTGCTGGACGCCGAGGGCTGGTTCAAGACCGGTGATGTGGCGGTGATCGATCCGGATGGTTTCGTACGTATCGTCGACCGCAAGAAGGACATGATCATCGTCTCGGGCTTTAACGTGTACCCCAACGAGATCGAAGATGTGGTCATGGCCCACCCGAAAGTCGCCAGTTGCGCGGCCATCGGCGTGCCGGATGAGAAGTCTGGGGAAACGGTCAAGTTGTTCGTGGTGGCCCGCGACAGCAGCCTCAATGCTGAGGAGCTGAAGGCCTACTGCAAGGAAAACTTCACCGGCTACAAGGTGCCCAAGCAGATTGTCTTCCGTGACTCGCTGCCGATGACCCCGGTTGGCAAGATTCTCCGCCGTGAGTTGCGCGACATCGCTTGATCGCTTCAACGCAGTGACTGTTTCAGCGCATACCGCAGTGACAACGGCGGGTGCGCTGAAATCCCTTCTATCACTGCGCAACGGCTATAGTCCGCCGGTTTCAGCGAAATTATAGAAATGACTGATTGTTGATTGTTGGTCACTTTTGTGACTGCTGCGGCGCTTATTGGTGCTAGTCGCTGTTTGGCAAAGCTGCTACTCTCGGGCGGCTTTTTTGTGATCCGCCATCCATAGTGACCTGTCTTTCTGGGCTGTCGCTGTGCGACGTCAGAAGTTGCTTGCGGCAATTTTTGGCTGTTCAAGTCGCAAGAAATCACGCGAACCTACAATAAACAACCGTCTACGCGCGGTGAAGATCAAGCTGTTGCTGAGGAGTGGGCTTCCATGACCGAAAACTTTTGGAAGGATAAGTATCCCGTTGGGATTGCTGCCGAAATCAATCCTGACCAGTACCCGAACATTCAAGCGGTACTGAAAGAGTCCTGCCAACGCTTCGCCGACAAGCCTGCTTTCAGCAACATGGGTAAAACCATTACCTACGGTGAGCTGTACGAGTTGTCCGGCAACTTTGCCGCTTACTTGCAGCAGAACACCAATCTGCAGCCCGGCGACCGGATCGCCGTGCAACTGCCCAACGTGTTGCAGTACCCGGTTGTGGTTTTCGGTGCCCTGCGTGCCGGACTGGTGGTGGTCAACACCAACCCGCTGTACACCGCGCGGGAAATGGAACACCAATTCAACGATTCCGGTGCCAAGGCTCTGGTCAGTCTGGCCAACATGGCCCATCTGGCTGAGCAGGTACTGCCGAAAACCGGGATCAAGACGGTCATCATCACCGAAGTCGGTGACATGCTGCCGCCGCTCAAGCGCCTGCTGGTCAACAGCGTGGTCAAGCGTGTGAAAAAGATGGTGCCGGCTTATAACCTGCCGCAAGCCGTTAAATTCACTGCGGCCATGGCCAAAGGCCGTGGCCAGGCACCCAAGGATGCAGCGCCGAGCAATGGCGATATCGCCGTGCTGCAATACACCGGTGGCACCACCGGCGTGGCCAAGGGCGCGATGCTCACCCACCGCAACCTGATCGCCAACATGCTCCAGGTCAAGGCGCTGATGGGCTCGGAAATGAGCGAAGGCAGTGAAGTGTTGATCGCGCCATTGCCGCTGTATCACATCTACGCCTTCACCTTCCATTGCATGGCGATGATGCTGATTGGCGGGCACAACGTGCTGATCACCAACCCGCGTGATCTGCCAGCCATGACCAAGGACCTGGCCAAGTACAAATTCACCGGTTTTGTCGGTCTCAACACCCTGTTTGTTGCCCTGTGCAACAACGAGGACTTCCGCAAGCTGGACTTCTCGACCCTCAAGGCCACCTTCTCTGGTGGTATGGCGCTACAACTGGCGACTGCCGAGCGTTGGAAGCAGGTGACTGGTTGCTCGATCTGCGAAGGCTTCGGCATGACCGAAACCAGCCCAGTGGCCTCGGTTAACCCGTTCAGCAATATCCAGATCGGCACCATCGGTATTCCGGTTCCATCGACCGTGTGCAAGGTGATCGACGATGAAGGCGTCGAGCAGCCGCTGGGTTCGATTGGTGAGTTGTGCGTCAAAGGTCCGCAGGTGATGAAGGGCTACTGGCAGCGCCAGGAAGCCACCGACGAAATCCTCGACGCCGAAGGCTGGTTGAAGACCGGCGATATCGCGGTGATCCAGGAAGACGGTTACATGCGTATCGTCGACCGCAAGAAGGACATGATTCTGGTGTCAGGCTTCAACGTCTACCCGAACGAGCTGGAAGACGTGCTGGCCACCCTGCCAGGCGTACTGCAGTGCGCGGCCATCGGTGTGCCGGATGAGAAATCGGGTGAGGCGATCAAGATCTTTGTGGTGGTCAAACCGGGTGAAACCCTGACCAAAGAGCAGGTCATGGAGCACATGCGGGCCAACGTCACTGGCTACAAAGTGCCGAAAGCTGTGGAGTTCCGCGACGTGCTGCCGACCACCAACGTTGGCAAAATCCTGCGCCGCGAACTGCGTGACGAAGAGCTGAAGAAACTGGGCAAGAAGTAAACGCCCGGTTAAACAAAACCCCGCTTAGGCGGGGTTTTTTGTATTCGTCTGTAAAGCGGCTGTTGAAAACGTAGCGAGCGATGGCTAGGCAAGGCGGAAGTAGCCGAAAAGCGAAGCGTACGTCTGTACATGAACATTGGATTCGCTGCGCTCACCTCTTCGGGTCGTGCTAAAGCACGTTCAGCCTTTGGCTGTGAGGCTGCTTTACTCGCATCGCTCGTCCTTCGGATCAGCCTTCGGCTGGTACTCCGGTTGGTCGTTGCAACGCAGAATAGCCGAGCGCAGTAGTTTTCAGCGGTCGGTTAGCCGGTGCGCCAGGTGATCTCTTCCACCCCATCGGCGCTGATGCGCATCCAGCGGTCGGCCTGCTCGTCGCTTTCTTCTTCCTGCCAGCCGCCGGGTGCACAGCGCACTTCGACATTCAGCGCGGCGAAGGCGGCCTGAGCGCAAGCCAGGTCGTCGGCCCAGGGCGTGGCATCGCTTTCCAGGAACAGGCTGTGCCATTTGCCGACGGCCTTGGGCAGCCAGGTGACGGGAACTTCACCGGCCATGCACTTGAAGGTCTGGCCTTTCTGCTGCCAGGGTGTGCAGCTGCCCAGCGCTTGGCTCAGCCACTCGCCGATGGCGGTGTGGTCGGCGTCTTTCAGGTAAATCTCGATATCCGGTTGGCGCATGGTCATAGTCTCTCGATCCAGTCGTAGCGGATGGCGACAGTCACGTCGCAGGGTTCGGCGATCACCGCTGCGCGGCGTTCGGCACTGGCGCGCCAGCCGTGTGGGGTCATGGCCAGCAGGTCGGCGCGGGCTTCGCTGCTTTGCAGGTGCAGATTAAAGGTCAGGGTTTCGCTGTGGGCCAGGCGCATGCCGTCGGGGATCAGCTCCAGGTGCTTCTGATCATCGTAGTCACGCACTTCGTCATATAGCTTCTGGCGCAATTCCATCAGGTGTTCGCTGGTTGGGCCCATGCGCAGCAGGCCGCCACCGGGGGGCAGCAGGCGCTTGGCTTCCAGCCAATCGAGCGGGCTGAAGACGCTGGCCAGCAGTTGGCAGCTGGCGTCCGCCAACGGTACACGGGCCATGCTTGCCACCAGCCAGGTCAGCTGCGGCGCACGTTTGCAGGCGCGCTTGACCGCCTCGCGGGAGATGTCCAGGGCGTAGCCGTCGGCTTGCGGCAGGGCATCGGCGATCTGCGCGGTGTAGTAACCCTCGCCGCAACCGATATCCAGCCAGCGCGCCGGGTTATAACCGGCCGCCAGTTCGGCCAGGCGCTTGGCCAGCGGTGCGTAATGACCGCCGTCGAGAAAGCGCCGCCGCGCTTCGACCATGGCGAGGTTGTCGCCCGGGTCGCGGCTGTTCTTGTGTTGTACTGGCAACAGGTTCAGGTAACCCTGGCGTGCGCGGTCAAAGCGGTGGTTGGCCTGGCAGGCGACGCCGTTGTCGAGCGTCTGCAGGGGGGCCTGGCAGATGGGGCAGATCAGGCTCATGCGAGCAGATTGACCAGGGTCTGGTAGTAAATTTCGGTCAGCACATCCAGATCGCTGGCCAGTACGCGCTCGTCGACCTGGTGGATGGTGGCGTTGACCGGGCCGAGTTCGACCACCTGGGTGCCGAGGGTCGCGATAAAACGCCCGTCCGAGGTACCGCCGCTAGTAGATGGTTTGGTATCGCGGCCGGTGATGGCCTTGATGCTGGCCGCTACGGCGTCGAGCAGCGCACCCGGCTCAGTGAGGAAGGGCAGGCCGGAGAGGGCCCAGTCCAGTTCAAAATCCAGGCCGTGTTTGTTGAGAATGGCCTGAGTACGCTGCTGCAGGCCTTCAACCGTCGATTCAGTCGAGAAGCGGAAGTTGAAGATGGCCTTCAGCTCACCCGGAATCACGTTGGTCGCGCCGGTGCCTGCGTTGAGGTTGGAAATCTGGAAGCTGGTCGGCGGGAAGAAGGCGTTGCCGTCATCCCAATGCTCGGCGGCCAATTCGGCCAGGGCCGGCGCGGCCAGATGAATCGGGTTGCGCGCCAGGTGCGGGTAGGCCACGTGGCCCTGCTTGCCGCGTACGGTCAGGGTGCAGCCGAGCGAGCCGCGGCGGCCGTTTTTCACCACGTCGCCAACCAGGGAGGTGCTCGATGGTTCGCCGACGATGCACCAATCCAGGCGCTCGTTACGTTCGCGCAGGCGTTCAACCACCGCCTTGGTGCCGTGGTGCGCCGGGCCTTCTTCGTCGCTGGTGATCAGAAAGGCGATACGGCCTTTGTGATCCGGGTATTCGGCGACAAAGCGTTCAACGGCGATGATCATCGACGCCAGGCTGCCTTTCATGTCTGCCGCGCCACGGCCGCAGAGCATGCCGTTCTCATCGATCAGCGCATCGAACGGCTGGTGCTGCCACTTCTGCACTGGGCCGGTGGGGACCACATCGGTGTGTCCGGCAAAGCACAAGACCGGGCCGTTGTCGTTGCCGTGGCTGGCCCAGAAGTTGTCCACGTCCTCGATCCGCATCGGTTCGATGGTGAAACCGCAGGCGGCAAGGCGGCGCGTCATCTGTTCCTGGCAGCCCTCATCAAGCGGCGTGACGGACGGACGACGAATCAGCTCACAGGCAAGCTCCAGCGTCGGGGAAAGGGGCGTGGCGTGGGTGGTCATTGCGGCTCCGGGGCGGCTTCAGGCACAAAGGCCGCCATCTTAATGCAAAACGGCGGCCCGAGGCCGCCGTTTCGACAGGTTGACGCGCAGTGTTGATTGGCTCGCCATCCTGAGTGAACAGATCGTTCGTCAGGCGTCAGCGATTTGCACCACCTCGTCTTGCGCCGGCTTCGGCAGGGACGACAGCAGGGCCATGATCAGGGCTGCCAGGTACGGTAGCGACTGCACCACCAGCATGGCCACCCAGAACTTCACGTCGGCGCTGGGAAGGCCCTGGACGATGCCGATGCCGATGGCCGCGCCCCACAGCAGCAACATGATAAATACCTCTTCGCGGGCCTCAGCCAGGGCCACCATGATGCCGTGGTTGCTGGCCATTTTCGGTGTGCGGAAGAACGGGATGGTTTTGGTGAAGGTCCCGTAGAGCACGGCTTTGGCTATCGTGTGCGACAGCGCCAGGCCCGCCAGCGCCGCCTGGAAGGAACGCACCAGATCAACGCCCATGGCCTTGCGGTAGAGGAACAGAATCTTGCCCAGCTTGAAGAAGAACAGCGCCAACGGCGGGATGGCGAAGATCATCAGCGGCGGGTCAACCCGCTGCGGCACGATGATCATCGCCGCCGACCAGAGCAGGGCGCCGGCGGTGAAGAAGATATTCAGGCCATCGGCGATCCACGGTAGCCAACCCGCGACGAAGTGATAGCGCTGGCCACTCTTCAGCTCGGAACCTTTGCCGAGGAACAGGCTGCGTGCATGGCCTTTCATGATCTGGATCGCGCCATAGGCCCAGCGGAAGCGCTGTTTCTTGTAGTCGATAAAGGTATCGGGCATCAGGCCACGGCCAAAGCTTTCGTGGGCATAGGCGGCGCTGTAACCCTTCTCGAACACGCGCAGCCCCAGCTCGGCATCTTCACAAATGGTCCAGTCGGCCCATTTCAGCTCGTCCATCACGCTGCGGCGGATCATGGTCATAGTGCCGTGCTGGATGATCGCATCACGGTCGTTGCGGGTCACCATGCCGATATGGAAGAACCCTTTGTACTCGGCATAGCAGAGTTTCTTGAAGGCGCTTTCATTGCCGTCACGGTAGTCCTGCGGGGACTGCACCACGGCAATTTTCGGGTCGCTGAAATGCGGCACCATGTACTTCAGCCAGTTGCGGTCGACGCAGTAGTCGGAGTCGATCACCGCCACCACTTCGGCATCCGGACAGGTGTGCGGCAGGATGTAGTTCAGGGCGCCCCCCTTGAAGCCATGCAATGGCGCCACGTGGAAAAAGCGAAACCGCGGGCCGAGTTGCTCGCAATAGGCTTGCACCGGTTCCCAAACGGCCGGGTCTTTGGTGTTGTTGTCGATGATGATGACTTCGTAGTCCGGGTAATCCAGTGCGGCCAGGGCATCGAGGGTCTGTTTGACCATCTCAGGCGGCTCGTTGTAGCAAGGCACATGGATCGACACCTTGGGCCGATAGGCTGTATCGCTGTCCACGGGTTGAAAGCGGCGACGGCGCGTGCGCGTCCAGGCCGTTTCGGCCAGTTCATGCGCTTCGGTGAGCAGCACGATAAATACGCCGAAGGCGCCGAAGCCCAGCAGCAGGCCGACCAGGGTGCTGAACCAGGTGCTGTACTGCTGGCTGTAGTCGTAGCCGATCCACACCAGAGCAGAGCCGCCGGCGAAGGCGACAAAGGTCAGGAACGTGCGGCCACGCTGGCGCAATGCGCTGCCGTCAATCAGCATGATGGCCAGGCTCAGCAGGGCCAGGACGACGGAGGCAATGGCCAGCAAGCGCCACTGTGGGATGGCTACCACCGGGCCTTCGAAGGCAAATTTGGGTTGGCGGTCAAGGTTGTACACGCCCCAGTAGGCCCCTACAGAACCTTCTTCGCTGGCTTTCCAGGGTTGATCAAAAGCTTCGATGACGAAGTAGTTGTAACCCTTGGCGTTCAATGTGTTGACCAGGGTGCGCAGGTAAATTGCCTGGTCAGCCTGGGATGCATCAGCGCCGCCGCGCATGCGGCCGTTACTGGGCCAGCCGACTTCGGAGAGCAGCAGGGGCTTCTTCGGGAAGAGCTTTTTCAGATCTTTGGCGCGCTCAAGGACGAACTCGGTCGAGTCTTCCATGGGCACGAATTCCCAGTAGGGCAGCACGTGTGCGGCAATCAGGTCGACATGCTGAGCCAGTTCCGGATGATCCTGCCAGATGTGCCACTGTTCGGAGGTGGTCACTGGGACTTTTACGGCGCTGCGCACACGGTCAATGTAGGCAATCAGGTTCTTGGGCGTCACTTCGGTACGGAATAGCGCTTCGTTGCCGACGACGACACGCACGACGCTGCGCGACGTGTTGGCAATTTCGATGGCTTTGGCGATTTCCCGCTCGTTGCGTTCCAAGTCCGGGCTGATCCAGATACCCAGGGTTACCCGCAGGCCAAACTCTTCGGCCAGATAGGGAATCCTGCTCAGGGCGCCATCGACCGAATAGGTGCGAATGTTGTCCGTCTGGGTGGTCAGCAGTTCCAGGTCGGCGCGCATCTCTGCTTCGCTCGGATAGGTATCCTGCTGAGGGTTTTGCCCCGCACGGAAAGGGGAAAAGGAGAAGCCGGAAATCTGTTCCGGCCAGTCAGGGGCAGTTACCGGGCGGTTATAAAGTGCCCAGATACCGGTGAACAAGGCGGCAATCGCCAGGAACACGACCAGGTTCAATCCAAACTTACGCGAAGGCATAGTGAGCGGGTCCAGCGAAGAGGCAGTAGAAAAGCGACAGGCGTCGGGTGGCGCATGCTACGCCGCCGTCACAGGGCTGTATAGCCCGGCCGGCGGGCATAATGATGGGATTGCGACGCTGTGAAGAGGTTCATTGTCGGGCTGTTTGGCCACTGCTGTTCATCGGTTGCTGCAAGCTCATGCGACAGAGTGCTTGGGTGCCGCCTGCCGGCTCCCTATAATGCGCGCCGCCTGTGCTGTTGAGAGATACGAATGCCTGTGGATGAACAACGCTTTGCCGGAATAGCCCGCTTGTATGGCCACGAGGGTGCCGAGCGCCTGGCGGCTGCGCATGTGGCAGTAGTAGGCATTGGCGGTGTGGGTTCCTGGGCGGCCGAGGCTCTGGCTCGCTCCGGGGTGGGCGAGATTTCTCTGTTTGATCTCGATGATGTGTGCATCAGTAATAGCAATCGTCAGGCACACGCGCTGGACAGCACGGTTGGCCAGCCCAAGGTTGATGTGATGGCTGCGCGTATCCGGTCGATCAATCCGGCCTGCGTGGTGCACGCAGTGGCGGATTTTGTCACCCGTGAAACCATGGCCGAGTACATCACCGAGCAACTTGATGCGGTGATCGACTGCATTGACAGCGTCAACGCCAAGGCCGCACTGATTTCCTGGTGCAAGCGGCGCAAGATCCAGGTCATCACCACCGGTGGTGCCGGCGGTCAGATTGACCCGACACAAATTCAGGTCGGCGACCTGAACAAAACCTGGAATGACCCGCTGGCTTCCAAGGTGCGCTCGACCTTGCGTCGCGATTACGGGTTTTCCCGTACGCCGGGGCGCAATTACAGCGTACCGTGCGTGTTTTCCAGCGAACAGCTGCGCTATCCCAAGCCGGATGGCACGGTCTGTCAGTACAAGGCATTTGTTGGTGATGGCGTGCGCTTGGATTGTGCCGGTGGTTTTGGCGCTGTAATGATGGTCACAGCAACCTTCGGTATGGTGGCAGCGGCACGCATCGTTGATAAGCTGGTCGCCGGTACACGGCGACCCTCTGAGCGCAGCTCGGTGGTCGATGCTCGGGGTTAGGTATCAACGCTGACCGATTCCGGTCTATATACAGCAGGGATAAGCTGGTAATGCTCTATTGAGGTGTGTTGTGTTGTCCCTGTCGCGTCTTGTCCTGCTGGTTTTTCCGCGATGTCTGTTGGCCTGTGCGCTCTTGTTGTCAGCGTTAAGCGTGACTGCAGATCCTCTGGTACGTATTGGCACGGGTGATTGGGCGCCTTACGTCGATCAGCAGCGCAGTGATGGCGGGGCCTTGTCGCGCCTGATACGCGGTATTTTCGAAGCTGCCGGTTATCAGGTCGAATTGGTCTACTACCCCTGGGATCGTAATTTGCTGATGCTCGAGCAAGGCAATCTTGATGCGGTGATGCCCTATATCTGCAATAAGAATCGCCAGCGATTCAGTCAGTGCAGCGATGCTGTTGCCCATGGCGAGGTGGTGCTGTTCCAGCGAGCTGACCAGCAACTTAATTGGCAGCGTTTTGAGGACCTGGAAAAATTTCGCATAGCCACCACCCTGGGCTACTCCTATGGCTCGAAGTTTGATGCAGCGCTTGATGCCGGGCGCTTACAGGTGCAGCAGAGTGGCAAGGAAGACACGGGATTCCGGCTGCTCAGCCTGGGGCGAGTGGACTTTCATCCGCAGGATCGGGCCGTCGGCTATGCCATGCTGCAGCGCCTTTTCTCGGCCGAGGAACGGGCCTTGATCAAGCACAATCCCCGTATTTTGCATGCTGAGCCGCTGCACGTATTGTTCCGTAAGGACGATGCACGGGCACAACGTCTGCTTGAGGTGTTCAATGCAGGACTGCGCCGCTTGGTGGCCAATGGTGAATTGGCATCCTTACAACGCGCACTGAATGCAGGGAATGCTGATCAGTGGCAGTTCACCCTAGAGTCTTCAGTGCAATGAGCTGTTGCATGCGTGCGAGTACGGCTTGTAGGCCGTTACTGCGTGAGGGGGAAAGGTGGCGGGCCAGGCCGAGCTGAGTAAACCAGTCGGCTGGATCCAGTTGCCTCAGTTCGCTTGGCGGCAGACCGTTGACTCTGGCCAATAGCAGCGCGAGCAGGCCACGCAACAGGCGTGCATCGCTGCTGGCGCGAAATTGCCAATGGGCCCCCTGCGTGTCGACCAGCAACCACACCTGGCTTTCACAGCCGCTGACCCGATTGGCTTCGCAGCGTTCTGCTTCGGTCAGGGGCAGCAATCGTTCGCCCCATTGCATCAGCAGGCGCGCACGCTGTTCCCAGCCTGGACAATTGGTGAAGGCGTGTAGGGCGGCTTGAGCGTTCTCCGGTAAGGTCATTGCAACAGTTCCAGGGTCTGATCCAGTGCACTGAAAAAGCGCTGCAAGTCGCCCGCATCGTTATACAAACCCAGCGATACACGAATCGCCCCGCTCAAGCCGAGGCCCTGCAGCAGCGGCATGGCGCAGTGATGGCCGGCGCGCACGGCGATGCCCTGTTCGGTCAGCAGGTGGGCAAGGTCGGCCGGGTGTACGCCCTCGACCACAAAGCTGGCCAGGGCGACAGTCGGCGTGCCGAGCAGGCGCAGGCCTTGGCGCTGCTGCAGCCCCGTGATCAGCTCGCCATGCAGCGCCGCTTCGTGGGCGCTGACGGCGCTAGCGTCGAGGCTGCTCAGGTAATCCAGGCTGGCACCCAGGGCGATCACCGACGCAATCGGTGGCGTACCAGCCTCAAAGCCTAATGGCGCAGGGCGGAAACGGGCGTTGTGGTAGTCGGTGTCCTGCAGCATTTCGCCACCAAACTGCCAGTGCGACAGCTGTTCCAGCGCTTGCGGGCGGCCATAGAGCAGGCCGACACCGTCCGGGCCGTAAAGCTTGTGGCTGGAGCAGACATAGAAATCGCAGCCGAGTGCCTGAACATCCTGACGGCCATGCACCACGCCTTGGCTGCCATCGACCACGGTCAGCGCACCTTGCGCCTGCGCCAAGGTCATGAGCGGCCTTAGCGGTTGCCAGCTACCCAGCACGTTGGACAGTTGACTGATCGCCAGCAGGCGGGTGCGCGGCCCGATCAGTTGCGCGGCTTGGGCTAGATCAATCAAGCCATGCGGGTCCAGCGGCAGCACCACCAGTTTTAGCTGACGACGCTGCGCCAGTTGTTGCCACGGCAGCAGGTTGGCGTGGTGTTCCAGCGCGCTGATGACGATTTCGTCACCCGCAATGAAACGATGCTCCAGGCCATAGGCCAGAAGATTGAACGCTTCGGTGGCGCTGCGGGTGAAGAGGATCTGCTGTGCGTCGGCGGCGTTGAGCCAGCGCGCGACTTTCTCCCGCGTGGCTTCAAAGGCACGGGTGGCACGTTCGCCCGGCACATGCTGGGCGCGGTGCACGTTCGCGGCGCCGCCGGCGTAATAGCCGAGCAGGGCATCGAGCATGGTCTGGGGCTTTTGCGCGGTGGCGGCGCTGTCCAGATAGGTCTGGCCTTCGGCCGCAAGGGCCAGAATACCGGGGAAGTCAGCGCGCCATGGGGAATCAAGAGCCATAAGCTTCAAGCGGCAAGCTGCAAGTCTGGGCTGCGGCTATCGCTTGCAGCGTGTGGCTTGCAGCTTGCTGCGGCCTCTTAGTTGTGCGCGTGCAGGGCTTCGTTCAACTCAATGGCCGACTTGTGGGTTTTGCACTCCACCGCGCCGGTTTGCGAGTTGCGACGGAACAGCAGGTCTGGCTGACCCGCCAAGTCGCGGGCCTTGAGCACCTTGACCAGTTGATTGTCGGCATCGAGCAGCGCGACCTTGGTACCGGCGGTGATGTACAGGCCGGATTCCACGGTGTTGCGGTCGCCTAATGGAATGCCGATGCCAGCGTTAGCGCCGATCAGGCAGCCTTCGCCCACGGAAATGACGATATTGCCGCCGCCGGACAGGGTGCCCATGGTCGAACAGCCGCCGCCCAGGTCTGAACCTTTACCAACAAACACGCCTGCCGACACACGGCCTTCGATCATGCCGGGGCCGGCGGTACCGGCGTTGAAGTTAACGAACCCTTCGTGCATCACGGTGGTGCCTTCGCCCACGTAGGCACCCAGACGAATACGCGCGCTGTCAGCGATACGCACGCCGCTCGGCACCACGTAGTCGGTCATTTTCGGGAACTTGTCGACCGAGAACACTTCCAGCAGTTCGCCTTTGAGGCGCGCTTCCAGTTGGCGCTCAGCCAGCTCGGCCAAATCGACTGCACCCTGGCTGGTCCAGGCCACGTTCGGCAGCAGCGGGAAAATACCGGTGAGGTTGAGGCCATGCGGCTTCACCAAACGGTGCGACAGCAGGTGCAGTTTCAGGTACGCCTCAGGGGTGCTGGTCAGTGCGGCGTCTTCGGCCAGCAGGGTGACCACCAGCGGCTTTTGGCTTTCGGCCAGGCGGGTCAGCAGGGCGGCTTGAGCGCTGTCGGTGTGTTTGAGCACTTCGGCCAGATCACCGGCCTGATTGGTGGTGATGGCGATGGCCTGGTTGCCGCCCTGGTAGCCGAGTTTTTCCACCACTTTGGCGACCAGCTCGCTGGCCGGGTTGAGCAGTGGCTGTGCGTAAAAGACTTCCAGCCAGGTGCCCTGACGGTTTTGAGTGCCAACGCCAAAGGCCAGGCTGAATAATGCTGTGCTCATGCTGTTTTCCTTACCGCAAATTCGTGTGGGCCGGCTGGTTCAAGCCAGTTCGGCGGCATAACGGTCGGCTTTGAAGCCAACCAGGGTCTTGTTGCCGAGATCCAGCACCGGGCGTTTGATCATCGACGGTTGGGCGAGCATCAGTTCGATCGCCTTGTGCTGGTCGAGGTTGCTTTTCTGCGCCTCGTCCAGCTTGCGGAAGGTGGTGCCAGCGCGGTTCAGGACGGTTTCCCAACCATGCTCATTGCACCACTTTTCCAGGTTGCCACGGTCGATGCCGCAGGCTTTGTAATCATGAAAGGCGTAGCTTACCCCGTGCTCGTCGAGCCAGGTGCGGGCTTTTTTCATGGTGTCGCAGGCTTTGATGCCAAACAGGGTCTTGCTCATCAGCGGCTCTTTACAAAATCACGGATACGTTCAGCGGCCGCCACGCACTCGGCCAGAGGTGCGACCAGCGCCATGCGCACACGGCCAGCCCCCGGGTTGTGGCCGTCTACCGCGCGCGACAGGTACGAGCCGGGCACTACGGTGACATGCTCACGGGCAAACAGCTCGCGGGTAAATGTTTCATCGTCTATCGGGGTTTTCGCCCACAGGTAAAAACCACCGTCCGGGCGCTGTACATCCAGCACGCCTTGCAGAATCGCCAGCACCGCGTCGAACTTCTCGCGGTACAGGTCGCGGTTGGCTTTGACATGGGCTTCATCGTTCCAAGCGGCCACACTGGCCAGCTGGGTTTGTACCGGCATGGCGCAGCCGTGGTAGGTACGGTACAGCAGAAAAGATTTCAGAATGTCGGCGTCGCCGGCGACGAAGCCCGAACGCAGCCCCGGCAGGTTGGAGCGCTTGGACAGGCTGTGGAATACCACGCAGCGTTTGAAGTCGTGGCGGCCCAGTTCGCCGCAGGCGGTCAGCAGGCCGGCTGGTGGATTGGCTTCATCGAAATACAGTTCGCTGTAGCACTCGTCGGCGGCGATCACGAAGTCGAATTGATCGGCCAGGGCGATCAGCTTTTTCAGCGTTGCCAGCGGAATCAGTGCGCCGGTCGGGTTGCCGGGCGAGCAGAGAAAGAGGATTTGGCAGCGTTGCCAGACATCGTCGCTGACCGCATCGAAATCCGGGTTGAAGCCATGTTCTTCCAAGCACGGCAGGTAGTGCGGCTGTGCGCCCGCGAGAAAGGCCGCGCCTTCGTAGATCTGATAGAACGGGTTGGGGCTGACCACCAATCCGCCCGCATCACGTTTGACTACGGCCTGGGTAAAGGCGAACAGTGCCTCGCGGGTGCCGTTGACCGGCAGCACATGGCGCGCCGGGTCGAGCACGCCGGCCGGCAGGCCGAAGCGGCGACCACACCAGTTGGCGATGGCTTCGCGCAGCGCCGGGATACCCAGGGTGGTCGGGTAGACCGCCAGCTGGTCGAGGTTGGCGCTCAGTGCTTCGGCAACAAAATCCGGGGAGCGGTGTTTTGGCTCACCAATCGACAGGGCGATCGGGCTTTTACCGGCGGCCACCTGTACGCTGCCGAGCAGGGCGCGAAGCTTTTCGAACGGGTAGGGCTGCAGCTGGTTTAACGCGTCATTCATGGTGTCTTCCTGAGGTCTCCAGGCGCCTGGCGGCATCGCGGCCGGGCAGCTCAAAGCGTAAGGGCGAAGGGTTAGATGCTGATGCGAGTCGGTTCGACCTGCAGGCTGGTGGTGTCAGACAGTTGCGCCACCATGGTTTCCTGCAGCCGCATGCACAGTTCCGGGTCGGCCAGTGGCTGGTTGTGCGCGTCGGTGACGAAGAACACGTCTTCCACGCGCTCGCCTAATGTGGCGATCTTGGCATTCTGCAGCGACAGGTCGAAGTCGAGGAAAATCCGTCCGATGCGGGCCAGTAGGCCGGGGCGATCCGGTGCGGTGACCTCAAGGATGGTCACCGGGCGGTGCGCATCGTTATGGATAGTCACCTGCGGGGCGAAGGCAAAGTGCTTGAGCTGACGCGGCACGCGGCGTTGGATGATGCTCGGGTACTCGTCTGGGTTCTTCAGGGCATCAATCAACCCCTGGCGAATTTCCTTGATGCGCGCCGGGTTGTCGCCGATTGAGCCGCCTTCGCCTTCGAGCACAATGTAGGTGTCGAGGGTGAACTGGCTGGTGGAGGTGAGAATCCGTGCGTCGTGGATGTTCAGGTTGAGCTGAGCCATGGCGGCCACGGTCACGGCGAAGAAGTCATGCTGGTCGGGGGCATAGATGAAGATCTGTGTGCCGCCTTCGAACTCGCGCTGGGTGGTTTCCTTAATCAGCACCAGTGGGTCGCCATCGGCTGGGTGTTGCAGGATGGCCTCACTGTGCCAGACCACATCGGCTGCGGTATGGCGCAGGAAATAGTCATCGCCCAGTTGCGCCCAAAGCTGTTCGGCATCGTCGGCATCGGTGCCGCCACGTACCAGAATGTCCAGGGCCGCGCTCTGCGTCAGGCGGATCTGCTCTTCGCGATCCAGCGGGTTTTCCAGGCCACGGCGCAGCGCGCGCTTGGTTTCGGTGTAGAGCTGGCGCAGCAGGCTGGCACGCCAGGAATTCCACAGGCTGGGGTTGGTGGCGTTGATGTCGGCCACGGTCAGCACGTAGAGGTAATCCAACCGCGTCTGATCGCCTACCAGGCGGGCGAAATCGAAGATGACTTGCGGGTCGGAGAGGTCCTTGCGCTGCGCGGTGGTGGACATCACCAGATGGTGCTGCACCAGCCAGACGATCAGTTTGGAGTCCCAGTTGGGCAACTGATGGCGTACGCAGAACGCTTCCGCGTCCACTGCGCCCAGCTCCGAATGGTCACCGCCACGGCCTTTGCCGATGTCGTGGTAAAGCCCGGCCATATAGATCAGTTCGGGTTTAGGCAGTTTGTCGATCAGCTTGCTGGCCAAGGGGAATTTTTCCGCCAGCTCAGGCCACTTGAATTTGCGCAGGTGTTTAATCAGGTTGAGGGTGTGCGCATCGACGGTATAGATGTGGAACAGGTCATGCTGCATCTGCCCGACAATATGGCCGAACTCGGGCAGGTACAGGCCGAGGATGCCGTATCGGTTCATTCGGCGCAGGTTACGATGGATGCCCTGGGGGCTTTTGAACAGCTCGACAAACAGGCTGGTGTTGCGAATATCGCGGCGGAAATCATCGTCGATCAGGTGGCGGTGTTCGCGCAGCAGACGAATGCTGTTGGCGCACACGCCTTTGATATCCGGGTGCTGAGCCATCAGCACGAAGATTTCCATGATGGCGAACGGCGTGCGCTTGAACACGTTGGGGTGCGCAACTTCGATATAGCCATCACGCAGCAGGAAGCGGCTGTTGAGCGGCGTGGCCTGACCGACTTCACCGGCATGCAGAATCTGTTCTTCGAAGTGCTGCACTATCAGGTCGCTGAGTTCAGCGATTGCCATGACTACGCGGTAGTACTTCTGCATAAAGCGTTCAATGGCGCGCTTGCTGTCGCTGTCTTCGAAGCCCAGCAGGGTCGCCACCTTGCTCTGGTGGTCGAACAGCAGGCGGTCTTCGGCGCGGCCGGCGAGCATGTGCAGGGCGTAGCGCACCTTCCAGAGAAACTCCTGGCTGGAGGCGAGCAGGGCGTATTCGCTTTCCAATAGGAAGCCCTGGCCGACCATGGCGTGCAGGTTCAGCGTGCCGAAATGCCGGCGCGCGACCCAGAGGATGGTCTGAATGTCGCGCAGGCCGCCGGGGGAGCCTTTGACGTTGGGCTCCAGGTTGTATTCGGTGTCGTTGTATTTGCTGTGTCGGGCGCGTTTCTCGCTGTGTTTGGCTAGAAAGAAGTCCTTGCTCGGCCACATCTGTTCGGTGCTGGTGACGGCCTGCATGCGCATGCGCAGACGCTCGGGGCCAGCAATGGTGCGGCTTTCCATCAGGTTGGTGATCACCGTCAGGTCGGCGCGGGCTTCGCTGGCGCACTCATCGACGCTGCGCACGCTTTGCCCGACTTCCAGTCCGATGTCCCAGAGCAGGGTGAGAAACTGCTCGATCGGTTCACGGAAGGTTTCGTGGTCGGCGTTGTCCAGCAGGATCAGCAGGTCGATGTCCGAGTAGGGGTGCAGTTCGCCGCGACCATAACCGCCAACTGCCAGTAAGGCGATGTCGGCGTCTTCACTCCAGGGCAGACGATCCCATGCCTCGCGCAGGATCTGGTCGACAAACCAGGCGCGATCTTCCACCAGGCGGCGTACATCGCGACCGGTCCGGAAGCGTCCGTCGAGCACTTCGCGGGCATGGCGGATGGCCTTCTTAAAGGCGGCGATGGGGCTGGCCTTGAGAGCCAGCTCCGCCTGGAACTGGCCGCGGTCGAACAGCTCGGGATCTACCTGCGGCATGACTGCTTTCCTTCTATCTAGAACAAGCGCGGTGAGCGTGCCGTGAGGGTCAGGCCGATGTGCGCGGGATGGTGTCATCACTGCGCAGGGTGAATATCTCGTAGCCGTCGGCGGTCACTAGGATGGTGTGTTCCCATTGCGCGGAAAGCTTGCGGTCCTTGGTAATGGCGGTCCAGCCGTCCCCGAGGGTACGAGTTTCCGGGCGACCCTGGTTGATCATCGGCTCGATGGTGAAGGTCATGCCTTGTTTGAGCTCCATGCCGGTGCCGGCGCGGCCGTAATGCAGCACTTGCGGCTCTTCATGGAATACCGCGCCGATGCCATGGCCGCAGTATTCGCGGACCACGGAGAAACCGTTTTTCTCGGCATGCTTCTGGATCACTTCGCCGATATCGCCCAGGCGCGTGCCCGGCTTAACCAGTTCGATACCCTTATACATGCATTCTTGGGTGATCTTGGCCAGGCGCTCGGCCCACTCGGGTACCTTGCCAACCATGAACATCTTGCTGGTATCGCCGTGGTAGCCATCTTTGATCACGGTGATGTCGATGTTGATCACATCACCTTCTTTCAGTGGTTTGTCGTTCGGGATGCCGTGGCAGACCACGTGGTTGACCGAGGTACAGATCGACTTGGGAAAACCTTTGTAGTTGAGCGGCGCGGGGATGGCCTGCTGCACGTTGACGATATAGTCATGGCAGATGCGATCAAGCTCTTCGGTGGTTACTCCGGGCTTGACGTGTTCGCCGATCATTTCCAGAACTTCGGCAGCCAGGCGACCGGCTACGCGCATTTTCTCGATTTCGTCGGGCGTTTTGATGGTGACGGTCATAGTGCGGCTCTCGGGCGCGAACAGAAAGGGCGTTATCTTAACAGCTACCAGCCGCCTGCCATAAGCAGCACGTGACGCCGTTGTGCTGGTTTCGGTAGGGTTTGCGCTGTGTGCGTGTAGCCTGCGCCTATCTTTTATGGTATAAAACGCGCCGCTTTACGGGCAGCACGCCCGGAAGCTTAAACCCACACACGTATCGACACGGTTTCCTGGGTGCTTTGCGGCAGGTCCGCAGGGTTGGAAATCGGGATGCGTGGAGGCCTAACCCGACTTATCAAGGAACTATCATGTCCCAAGTCAATATGCGCGATATGCTGAAGGCCGGTGTGCACTTCGGCCACCAGACCCGTTACTGGAACCCGAAAATGGGCAAATACATTTTCGGTGCGCGCAACAAGATTCACATCATCAACCTCGAAAAAACCCTGCCAATGTTCAACGAAGCGCTGTCTTTCGTTGAGAAGCTGGCTGCTGGCAAGAACAAGATTCTGTTCGTTGGCACCAAGCGCTCCGCCGGCAAAATTGTTGCTGAAGAAGCGGCACGTTGCGGTTCGCCGTACGTCGATCATCGCTGGTTGGGCGGCATGCTGACCAACTACAAAACCATCCGCGCATCGATCAAGCGTCTGCGTGATCTGGAAGCTCAGTCTCAGGACGGTACTTTCACCAAGCTGACCAAGAAAGAAGCCCTGATGCGTACCCGTGATCTGGAAAAACTGGATCGCAGCCTGGGTGGTATCAAGGATATGGGCGGCCTGCCTGACGCACTGTTCGTGATTGACGTTGATCACGAGCGCATCGCGATCACCGAAGCCAACAAGCTGGGCATCCCGGTGATCGGCGTTGTCGATACCAACAGCAGCCCGGAAGGCGTTGACTACATCATCCCAGGCAACGATGACGCCATTCGCGCCATCCAGTTGTACATGGGTGCGATGGCTGACGCCGTTGTGCGCGGCCGCAGCAACGCTGCTGGCGGCACCGACGAGTTCGTCGAGCAAGCGCCGGCTGTAGAAGCTGCTGAAGGCTAAGTAAAACGCGTATAGCGTTTGCTTAGTTCGCAAAAAGGGGGCTTGGCCCCCTTTTTGCCACCTTGAAAACCATCGCCGACATACTGTTGCAAATGTTTCAGGTCATTGTCGGCAGTGCGTTAAGAATTGAGCGCCCGTTTTTGGCGGGTGGAATGGTTAACACCTATCCAGAGGATTTTGAAATGGCAGAAATTACTGCAGCGTTGGTTAAAGAACTGCGTGAGCGTACTGGCGAAGGCATGATGGATTGCAAGAAAGCCTTGGCCAAGGCTGGCGGCGACATCGAAAAAGCCATCGACGACATGCGTGCTTCCGGCGCGATCAAGGCTGCCAAAAAAGCCGGCAATGTGGCTGCTGAAGGCGCGATCAGCATCAAGGAAGACGGCAAGACCGCCGTTATCATTGAGGTCAACTCGCAGACCGACTTCCTGGCGCTGCAGGACGACTTCAAAGCCTTTGTGGCTGCCAGCGTTGAGAAAGCCTTCGCTGACAAACTGACCGAAGTTGAGCCGTTGATCGCTGCTCAGGAAGAAGCCCGTCTGGCCCTGGTTGCCAAGTGTGGCGAGAACGTCAACATCCGTCGTCTGGCGCGTATCGAAGGCGACGTTCTGGGTTCTTACCTGCACGGCAACAAAATCGGTGTTGTGGTTGTGCTCAAAGGCGGCAACGTCGAGCTGGCCAAAGACATCGCTATGCACGTAGCGGCCAGCAACCCAGAGTTCCTGCTGCCTTCGCAGGTTTCCGCTGAAGCCATCGAGCGCGAGAAAGCCGTGTTCCTGAGCCTCAACGAAGAGAAAATCAAAGGCAAGCCGGAAAACATTGTTGAAAACATGGTCAAGGGCCGTATTAACAAGTTCCTGGCTGAGGCCAGCCTCGTTGAGCAGGCGTTTGTTAAGAACCCTGAGTTGACTGTTGGCGCTCTGGCCAAGCAGGGCGGCGCTGAAATCGTTTCCTTCACTTACTTTAAAGTGGGCGAAGGCATCGAGAAGCCAGTCGACAACTTCGCTGAAGAAGTTGCTGCGCAAGTGGCTGCTGCCAGCAAGCAGTAAGACGGTTCTTTACTGCCGACAGGAGAGGCTGCCCGCTGACGCGCGCAGCCTCTTTGTCAAATAAGGACGGGGAGTTGCTGTTCGCTTCTATTATTGAAGCGCACCAATTGTCCGGGGCGCGGTCCAAGCGCTCGATAATTCGGGTCCAAGCCCGTAAAGAATTCAAACGCCGCAGGAGAGACTCGCAATGGCTCAGCAGATGGGTGGTCGTCAACCGCGCTACAAGCGCATTCTGCTCAAACTTAGCGGCGAGGCCCTGATGGGGTCGGAAGATTTTGGCATCGATCCCAAGGTGCTTGATCGCATGGCGCTGGAAGTCGGCCAGTTGGTCGGTATCGGTGTGCAGGTCGGTCTGGTGATCGGTGGTGGCAACCTGTTCCGTGGTGCGGCCCTGAGTGCTGCGGGCATGGATCGGGTGACCGGCGATCACATGGGTATGCTCGCCACCGTAATGAATGCCCTGGCCATGCGCGACGCCCTGGAGCGCTCGAACATTCCGGCCATCGTTATGTCGGCCATTTCCATGGTCGGGGTGACTGATCATTACGATCGCCGCAAGGCCATGCGTCATCTGAAAACCGGTGAGGTGGTGATTTTTGCTGCTGGCACTGGTAATCCGTTTTTTACCACTGACTCGGCTGCCTGCCTGCGCGCCATCGAGATCGATGCCGATGTGGTGCTCAAGGCGACCAAGGTCGATGGCGTGTACACTGCCGACCCATTCAAGGATCCGCATGCCGAGAAGTTCGATCGCCTGACCTATGACGAGGTGCTCGACCGCAAGCTGGGCGTGATGGATCTGACAGCGATCTGTCTGTGCCGCGACCATAATATGCCGCTGCGCGTTTTCAACATGAACAAGCCCGGTGCCCTGCTGAACGTTGTAGTCGGTGGCGCTGAAGGCACTCTGATCGAGGAAGACAAGCAATGATCAATGAGATCAAGAAAGACGCCCAGGTACGCATGCAGAAAAGCCTGGAGTCGTTGGTTCATGCCTTCAGCCGGATCCGTACCGGTCAGGCGCACCCGAGCATCCTCGGCGGCGTGATGGTGCCTTACTACGGCTCCGACACCCCCTTGAATCAAGTGGCTAACGTCACCGTCAAGGATGCCCGTACCCTGCAGGTTGTAGCGTTTGAGCGCAACATGCTGGCAGCGGTCGACAAGGCGATCCAGAGTTCCGGTCTGGGCTTCAACCCGACCAACCTGGGTGAGCTGTTGCTGATCTCCATGCCGGCGCTGACCGAAGAAACCCGTAAGGGCTTCACCAAGCAAGCGCGTGATGCAGCTGAGGATGGTCGTGTTGCGGTGCGCAATATCCGTCGCGATGCCTTGAGCCAGCTGAAAGATCTGGTCAAAGAGAAGGAAATCAGCGAAGACGAGGAGCGTCGTGCTGCTGATGACATCCAGAAGCTGACCGACAAGTTCGTGGCGGAAATCGAAGTGGCGGTGAAGCAGAAAGAAGCGGATCTGATGGCCGTTTAACGGTCAGATTATCGCCATGGACAAAACCAACGACGGTAATCGGATTGCCGTGCCACGGCATGTGGCAATCATCATGGACGGCAATAACCGCTGGGCGAAGAAGCGTCTGCTGCCTGGTGTTGCTGGCCACAAGGCTGGCGTCGATGCCGTTCGTGCGGTGATCGAGGTGTGTGCTGAGGCCGGGGTCGAGGTATTGACCCTGTTCGCCTTCTCCAGTGAAAACTGGCAGCGCCCGGCCGAAGAAGTCAGTGCGCTGATGGAGTTGTTTCTCAGTGCGCTGCGGCGCGAGGCGAAAAAGCTCGATGCCAATGACATCAGTTTGCGCATTATTGGCGACCGTTCACGTTTTCACCCCGAGCTGCAAGCGGCCATGCGCGATGCAGAAGCGCAAACTGCTGGCGACAGACGTTTTGTCCTGCAGGTGGCCGCCAACTATGGCGGTCAGTGGGATATCGCGCAGGCTGCGCAGCGGCTGGCGCGTGAAGTTCAAGGTGGTCATCTGCGCGCCGAAGATATCACCCCGGAATTGCTGCAAAGTTGCCTGGTGACCGGTGATCTGCCATTACCGGATTTGTGTATCCGCACCGGTGGTGAGCATCGCGTCAGCAATTTCCTGCTTTGGCAGCTGGCGTATACCGAGTTGTATTTCTCCGACCTCTACTGGCCGGACTTCAAACACGACGCCATGCGCAAAGCCTTGGCCGATTTCGCTAGCCGCCAGCGTCGCTTTGGGAAAACCAGCGAGCAGGTTGCAGCTGAGGCGCGTACCTGATGCTCAAGCAACGAATTATCACGGCTCTGGTGCTTCTGCCGTTTGCGCTGGGCGGCTTTTTCCTGCTGGATGGTGCCTGGTTTGCGCTGTTTATCGGTGCGGTGGTCAGTCTGGGGGGCTGGGAATGGGCGCGCCTGGCCGGTTTTGCCGCGCAGGTGCAGCGTGTGGCTTATGCCGTACTGGTTGCGGCCTTGCTGTTCGGCTTGTATCTGTTGCCGCAGCTAGCGCCCTGGTTGTTGTTGATCGGGGTGGTTTGGTGGGTGATTGCTACGTTTCTGGTGCTGGGTTATCCCGGCAGCAGCCAGTACTGGGTTGCCGCGCCGGTCAGGTTGCTGATCGGTCTGCTGATTCTGTTGCCCGCCTGGCAAGGGCTGGTGCTGCTCAAGCAGTGGCCAGAGGCCAATTGGCTGATCTTGGCGGTGATGGTGCTGGTCTGGGGGGCTGATATCGGTGCCTATTTTGCAGGTCGCCGTTTCGGCAAGCGCAAGCTGGCGCCGCAGGTTAGTCCCGGCAAGAGCTGGGAGGGTGTCTTCGGTGGCCTGCTGACTACGCTGCTGATCTGTATCGGTGTCGCCATTGGCCGCGAGTGGTCCTTTAGCAGTCTGCTGTTGGGGGCACTCGGTACAGCGGTCGTGGTGTTGATCTCGGTTGTGGGTGATCTGACTGAGAGCATGTTCAAGCGCCAATCGGGCATCAAGGACAGTAGTAATCTGCTGCCAGGGCATGGTGGCGTGTTAGACCGTATCGATAGTCTGACTGCTGCTATTCCGGTTTTTGCAGCTCTCTTGTGGTTGTCAGGGTGGGGCATACGGTGAGTGCGATGCAGCAGATAACCGTCCTGGGGGCTACCGGTTCGATCGGTCTGAGCACTCTCGATGTGATCGCTCGCCATCCAGAGCGCTATCAAGTATTCGCGTTGTCCGGCTTTAGCCGTCTGGCAGAGCTGGAAGCGTTGTGCATGATTTACCGTCCGCGCTTTGCTGTAGTGCCGCAGGCTCTGCAAGCTCGCCAGCTTCAGGAGTGTTTGCGCGCGGCCGGTTTGGCCACTCACGTGCTGCATGGTCCCGAGGGGCTCTGTAAAGTGGCAGCGCATCCTGAGGTGGATGCGGTGATGGCCGCCATTGTTGGTGCCGCCGGCCTGCCGCCGACCCTGGCTGCGGTCGAGGCCGGCAAGAAGGTGCTACTGGCCAACAAAGAAGCGCTGGTGATGTCGGGCGCACTGTTTATGCAAGCCGTCAGGCGGAGCGGTGCAGTTCTGCTGCCGATCGACAGTGAACACAATGCGATTTTCCAGTGTCTGCCGGGTGACTACGCTCGCGGCCTGCAGCAGGTGGGTGTGCGGCGTATTCTGCTGACCGCCTCGGGTGGGCCGTTTCGTGAGATGCCGCTGGAGCAGCTGCATGCTGTCACGCCTGAGCAGGCGTGCGCGCATCCCAACTGGTCGATGGGGCGCAAGATCTCGGTGGATTCGGCGAGCATGATGAACAAAGGCCTGGAGCTGATCGAGGCTTGCTGGTTGTTTGATGCCACTCCTGACCTGGTTGAGGTGGTGGTGCATCCGCAGAGCGTGATTCACTCGTTGGTCGACTATGTTGACGGTTCGGTGCTGGCTCAGCTGGGCAATCCGGACATGCGAACCCCCATCAGTCACGCTCTGGCTTGGCCGGAACGTATCGACTCCGGCGTCGCGCCGTTGGATCTGTTTGCTATTGCTCGGTTGGACTTCCAGGCTCCGGACGAGCAGCGCTTCCCTTGTCTGCGTCTGGCGCGTGAGGCTGCTCAGGTCGGTGGCACTGCGCCGGCTATGCTCAATGCGGTCAACGAAGTGGCCGTTGCGGCGTTTCTTGAGCGACGCATCCGCTTTCCTGAGATCGCGCGTATCATCGAAGATGTTCTGCACGCTGAGCCCGCCCTGGCGGTTGAGAGCCTGGATACGGTGCTGGTCGCTGATGGTCGGGCTCGTCATCTGGCCGAACAATGGCTGAGTCGGCGCTGATCGTCGACGCGGAGAAGTTTGATGAGTGCGCTTTATATGCTGGTCGGTACCCTGGTTGCACTGGGTGTGCTGGTAACCATCCACGAGTATGGACACTTCTGGGTAGCCCGCCGCTGTGGCGTCAAGGTGCTGCGGTTTTCTGTCGGTTTTGGCAGCCCGCTGCTGCGCTGGCATGACCGCCAAGGTACTGAATTTGTCGTGGCCGCCATCCCGCTGGGTGGCTACGTGAAAATGCTCGATGAGCGCGAAGGCGATGTGCCGCCGGCGTTGCTCGATCAGTCGTTCAATCGTAAGTCCGTGCAGCAGCGTATTGCCATTGTGGCAGCTGGTCCGGTGGCAAACTTCCTTCTTGCACTGCTGTTCTTCTGGCTTGTGGCGATGCTGGGTAGCCAGCAGGTGCGCCCCGTTATTGGTGCGGTCGAGGCGGGCAGTCTTGCTGAGGTTGCTGGTTTGCGGGCCGGGCAGGAGATTGTGGCGGTTAACGGCGAGCCTACTACGGGTTGGGCTGCGGTGAACCTGCAACTGGTCAGTCGCTTGGGTGAAAGTGGTCGCCTGGATCTCGCTGTGCGCGAGCCGGGTTCGTCAGCCGATACGCCGCGGCAGATCATGCTGGATAACTGGCTTCGCGGTGCCGACGAGCCAGACCCTATCGCTTCCCTGGGAATTCGTCCCTGGCGTCCGGTTTTACAGCCGGTGTTGGCGCAGCTGGACCCGGAAGGCCCGGCATTTGCGGCGGGTTTGCAGGTAAATGATCGTCTGCTGGCGCTTGATGGTCAGCCTTTGGCTGATTGGCAGCAGCTGGTGGATCAGGTTCGTGGCTTGCCGGGTAAAAAAATTAGCTTGCAGGTGGAGCGTCAAGGTCAGCAACTGGACGTGCCGCTGACCCTTGCGGCGCGCGGTGAAGGCGAAGCCCTTAGCGGTTATCTAGGTGCTGGTGTGGCAGGTGGCGAATGGCCGCCTGAGATGCTGCGCGAAGTCAGCTACGGTCCTCTGGAGGCCATCGCTGAAGGCGCTAAAAACACTTGGGCTATGAGCATTCTGACCCTCAACTCGCTGAAGAAAATGCTGTTTGGTGAGCTCTCGGTAAAAAACTTGAGCGGGCCGATAACCATTGCTAAAGTGGCGGGCGCTTCTGCTGAGTCGGGCTTGAGTGATTTTCTTAAGTTTCTCGCCTACTTAAGCATTAGTCTGGGGGTTCTTAATTTGTTGCCTATCCCCGTGCTGGATGGGGGGCATCTGCTTTTTTATCTGATCGAGTGGGTGCGTGGTCGTCCGCTGTCGGAACGGATACAGGGTTGGGGGATGCAGATCGGCATCAGCTTGGTTGTCGGGGTGATGTTACTGGCCCTGGTAAACGATTTGGGTCGCCTGTAGCCACTGTTGAATTACGCTCTCGGTACGAACAAGACGTGTCGCTCTAAGCGGCAGATTTTTTATTGTCAGTTGGAATAAGAAAGGACTTCATGAAACGTCTGCTGCTACCTGCGGTGCTTGCCGCACTGATGATCACCGAAGTTCACGCCGAGTCCTTCACCATTTCCGATATCCGGGTCACCGGTCTCCAGCGTGTTTCCGCTGGTAGCGTATTCGGTGCCTTGCCGCTCAATGTGGGGGCGCAAGCCGACGACCGTGCACTGGTTGAAGCAACCCGCGAGCTATTTAAAACTGGCTTCTTTCAGGATATTCAGCTCGGTCGCGATGGCGATGTTCTGGTTATTACCGTCGTTGAGCGTCCTTCAATTTCCAGTATCGAGATCGATGGCAACAAAGCCATTAGCAGTGAAGACCTGCTCAAAGGCCTGAATCAATCTGGCCTAGCAGAAGGTGAGATCTTTCAGCGTGCAACGCTTGAAGGCGTGCGTAACGAGTTGCAGCGTCAATACGTTGCGCAAGGCCGTTACTCTGCGGAAATTGAAGCCGAAGTCATTCCTCAACCGCGTAACCGCGTAGCCCTGAAGATCAATATCAACGAAGGTTCGGTTGCTGCGATTCAGCACATCAACGTAGTAGGTAATACCGTCTTCTCCGATGAAGACCTGATTGCCCTGTTCGAGCTGAAGACCACTAACTGGCTGTCGTTCTTCAAGAACGATGATAAGTATGCTCGCGAAAAACTGTCTGGTGACTTGGAGCGCTTGCGTTCTTATTACCTGGATCGCGGCTATATCAATATGGATATCAGCTCGACTCAGGTATCCATTACCCCGGACAAGAAACATGTCTATGTCACCGTCAACGTCGACGAAGGTGAGAAGTACACCGTACGTGAGGTGAAACTCAGCGGTGAGCTGAAAGTACCTGAAGAAGAAGTCCGCGCTTTGCTGCTGGTTCAAGAAGGTCAGGTGTTCTCGCGCAAAGTGATGACCACTACCTCTGAGCTGATTACCCGCCGTCTGGGTAACGAAGGTTATACCTTCGCCAACGTCAATGGTGTGCCAGAAGCGCACGATGACGGCACGGTGTCCATTACCTTTGTGGTTGACCCAGGTAAGCGTGCTTACGTCAATCGCATCAATTTCCGTGGTAACACCAAGTCGGAAGATGAAGTGCTACGCCGTGAAATGCGTCAGATGGAGGGAGGCTGGGCTTCTACTTACCTGATTGACCAGTCCAAAACCCGCCTGGAGCGTTTGGGTTACTTTAAGGAAGTCAACGTTGAAACCCCGCAAGTGCCAGGTACTGATGATCAGGTTGACGTCAATTACACAGTTGAAGAACAGGCTTCGGGGTCGATTACTGCCAGTGTTGGTTTCGCCCAGAATGCCGGTCTGATACTCGGCGGCTCAATTACTCAGAACAACTTCCTGGGCACCGGTAACAAAGTCAGCCTTGGTTTGACCCGCAGCGAGTACCAGAGCAATTACAACTTTGGTTTCGTTGATCCTTATTGGACGCCGGACGGTGTCAGCTTGGGTTATAACGCTTTCTTCCGCGAGACCGATTACGAAGAGCTGAACACCGATGTTTCTAGTTATGCGGTGGACAGTTATGGGGCGGGCGTCAGTATCGGGTACCCTATTAGTGATACCTCGCGGTTGACCTATGGGCTCACGGTTCAGAGCGACAGTATCAGCACGGGTCGTTATACCGTTGATGAGATTTTCAACTTTATTCAGGCTGAAGGTGACAGTTACCTTAACCTCAAAGCTTCAGTTGGTTGGTCGGAATCGACTCTAAACCGTGGTGTACTTGCAAATCGGGGTCACTCGCAGAGTTTGGTCTTCGAGACGACTGTCCCAGGTAGCGATCTGTCATTTTTCAAAATCGACTACCGTGGTCAGGTTTTCAAGCCGTTAAATGATACCTATACCCTGCGTTTCCACAGTCAGTTGGGTTTCGGTGAGAGTTATGGCTCTACATCTGATCTGCCTTTCTACGAGCATTACTACGCCGGTGGTTTCAACTCTGTACGTGGTTTCAAAGATAGCAGTCTCGGCCCTCGCAGTACGCCGAGTAAGGGCAAGAACCCAGGTACCGCATTTGATCCGGATCAAGACCCGTTACCGTTTGGTGGCAACGTACTGATCCAGGGTGGTGCTGAATTGTTGTTCCCCATGCCGTTTGTCAAAGATCAACGCTCTTTGCGTACCGCTTTGTTCTGGGATGTGGGTAATGTTTTTGATACCAATTGCGGCAAGACTCAAACCGACTGCAACAATATCGACCCGGGGCAGCTGGCCAGTTCCGTGGGTGTTGGCTTGACCTGGATTACTGCATTGGGGCCGTTGAGCTTCAGTCTGGCCATGCCAATCGTCAAACCGGATGATGCTGATACACAGATCTTCCAGTTCTCTCTCGGTCAGACGTTCTAAGCGTCAGATTATTGAATAACAACAGTTTGCAGGAGTTGCACTGTGCGTAAGTTGACACAACTGGTTTTGCTTAGCGTTGCCATGCTTGCTACCCCGGCGTTTGCCGAGATGAAAGTTGCCGTCTTGAACTATCAGATGGCGTTGTTGGAGTCTGATGCTGCCAAACGTTATGCCGTGGATGCCGAAAAGAAATTTGGTCCGCAACTGAACAAGTTGAAGACTCTCGAAAGCGATGCCAAGCGCATTCAGGATCGCCTGGTTAAAGAAGGCGAGAAAATGCAGACTGCTGAGCGCGAGCGTCTGGAACTTGAATTTAAACAGAAAGCCCGTGACTTCCAGTTCCAGTCCAAAGAGCTGAACGAGTCCAAGGCTGTGGCAGATCGTGAAATGCTGAAGAAGCTCAAGCCCAACCTGGACAAGGCCGTGGAAGAAGTGATCAAGACTGGCAACTTCGACCTGGTGCTGGAGCGCGGTGCGGTGATTGATGTCAAACCTCAGTTTGACATCACCCGCCAGGTTATCGAGCGCATGAACCAGCTGCGCTGATCATGAGTGCAGCGGTTTATACCCTTGGCCAGTTGGCCGAGCGTCTGGGCGCCACCTTGCGTGGTGCCACGGACAAGCCGATCAGCGGCTTGGCTACCTTGCAGGAAGCCGGTGCTGATCAGCTGAGTTTTCTCGCCAATGCGCAATACCGCAAGTTTCTCTCGGGCTGCCAGGCTGGTGCGGTGCTGTTGACCGCAGCTGATGCCGAAGGCTATGCCGGCAATGCTTTGGTCGTTGCTAATCCTTACCTGGCGTATGCCGAACTCTCCCATCTATTTGACCGCAAGCCCCAGGCACTGCCTGGCGTGCACCCAACGGCTGTGGTGGCTGCGGATGCTCACGTTGATGCGAGTGCCAGTATCGGCGCCTATGCGGTGATCGAAAGTGGCGCGCATATCGCTGCCGGTGTAAGTATCGGCGCGCAGTGTGTTGTCGGTGCGCGTTCGGTGATCGGTGAGGGCGGTTGGTTGGCTCCGCGAGTGACGCTGTATCACGACGTGCAGATTGGTAAACGTGTGGTTATTCAGTCGGGTGCGGTGATCGGTGGCGAGGGCTTTGGCTTTGCCAACGAGAAGGGCGTGTGGCAAAAGATCGCGCAAATCGGTGGGGTGACCATCGGTGATGACGTCGAGATTGGTGCCAATACCACTGTCGACCGAGGGGCGCTGTCGGACACGCTGATTGGCAACGGCGTCAAGCTGGATAATCAAATCATGATCGCGCACAACGTGCAGATCGGCGACAACACCGCCATGGCCGGTTGTGCGGGGATTTCCGGCAGCACCAAAATTGGCAAGAACTGCATGATAGCCGGCGGTGTGGGCATGGTCGGGCACATCGAAGTGTGCGACAACGTGTTCGTTACCGGTATGACCATGGTGACCCGCTCGATTACTGAGCCCGGTTCCTATTCGTCAGGTACCGCCATGCAGCCTGCGGCTGAATGGCGCAAGAGTGCGGCACGCATTCGTCAGCTGGATGACATGGCGCGTCGCCTGCAACAGTTGGAAAAGCAGCTGGCCTCCGTGACCCCAGCCGCCGACACTTCATCTGATGCCTGAGCCGGTGTTGCCGGCTTCTCTTTTTTCTCTTACAGGCTTCTCTGCACATGATGGACATTAACCAGATTCGCGAATACTTGCCGCACCGCTATCCGTTCCTGCTGGTGGATCGGGTGGCTGAGCTGGACCTCGATGGAAAAAGCATTCGTGCCTACAAGAATGTCAGCATCAATGAGCCATTCTTCAACGGCCACTTCCCTGAGCACCCGATCATGCCGGGCGTGCTAATCATCGAAGCCATGGCTCAGGCCGCTGGCATCCTCGGCTTCAAGATGATGGGGCTGAAACCGACTGATGGCACCCTGTATTACTTTGTCGGCTCCGACAAGCTACGCTTTCGTCAGCCGGTGGTGCCGGGCGATCAGTTGATCCTCGAGGCCAAGTACCTGAGCAGTAAGCGCAGTATCTGGAAGTTTGAGTGCAAGGCCAGTGTCGACGGCAAGGAAGTCTGCTCGGCCGAAATCATCTGTGCGGAACGCAAGCTATGAGTTTGATTGACCCTCGCGCCATTATTGACCCTAGCGCCAAGCTGGCTGACGACGTAGTCGTTGGTCCTTGGTCGATAATCGGGGCTGATGTGGAAATTGGCGAGGGTACAGTGATTGGCCCTCATGTGATCCTCAAGGGGCCGACGCGGATCGGTAAGCATAACTGTATCTATCAGTTCTCCTCCGTGGGTGAAGACACCCCTGACCTCAAGTACCAGGGTGAGGCGACTCGTCTGGTCATTGGCGATCACAACGTGATTCGTGAGGGCGTGACCATCCATCGCGGTACGGTGCAGGATCGCAGCGAAACCACTATCGGCGATCACAATCTGATCATGGCCTACGCTCACGTGGGCCATGACAGTGTGATCGGCAACCATTGTATTCTGGTCAACAACACCGCTTTGGCTGGGCACGTGTGGGTGGATGACTGGGCGATTCTCTCTGGCTACACCTTGGTGCACCAGTTCTGCCGAATTGGCGCGCACAGCTTTTCCGGAATGGGCACGGCGATTGGCAAGGATGTACCGGCCTTTGTCACCGTGTTTGGCAACCCCGCCGAAGCGCGCAGCATGAACTTTGAAGGCATGCGCCGTCGTGGTTTCAGTGCCGAGGCGATTGCTGCGTTGCGCCGTGCCTACAAGATCGTCTATCGCCAGGGGCTTACCGTTGAGCAGGCCCTGGCTGAGCTGGCGGAATCCGCTGCAGCGTTCCCCGAAGTCGCGATCTTTCGCGATTCCATCCAGGCTTCCAGCCGCGGCATTACCCGTTAATTTATGACAGACCTGATGCGTGTCGCGCTGGTCGCCGGCGAGGCGTCTGGCGATATTCTTGGTGCGGGCCTGATGCAGGCCCTGAAAGCCCAAAACCCGCAGATCGAGTTCATTGGCGTGGGTGGTCCGCTGATGCAGGCTCAGGGGCTGAACGCTTACTTTCCGATGGAGCGCCTGGCCGTCATGGGGCTGGTCGAGGTACTCGGTCGTCTGCCCGAGTTACTGTCGCGGCGTAAACGCCTGATCCGTACTCTGGTTGATGCCAAACCGGACGTGTTTATCGGCATTGATGCGCCAGATTTCAACCTGACGGTTGAGCTCAAGCTGCGTCAGGCCGGCATCAAAACTGTGCACTACGTCAGTCCGTCCGTGTGGGCCTGGCGGCAGAAGCGCGTGCTGAAAATTCGTGAAGCCTGCGATCTGATGTTGACCCTGTTCCCCTTCGAGGCGCAGTTCTATCAGGATCATCAGGTTCCCGTGCGCTTTGTCGGCCATCCACTGGCCGACACCATCCCGCAGCAGGCGGATCGTCGTGCCGCCCGTGATGCACTGAATTTGCTGCAGGATCAGCCGGTGGTTGCCCTGCTGCCAGGCAGTCGCGGTGGTGAAGTGGCGCGTTTGGGCAGTCTGTTTCTTGATGCCGCTTTGCGCTTGCGGGCCTTGCGTCCTGGTATTCAGTTTGTTCTGCCGTGTTCCAGCCCCGAACGCCGCACCCAGCTTGAACAGATGCTGGTGGGCCGCGATCTGCCGTTGACCTTGCTCGATGGCCGTTCCCATGAGGCCTTGGCCGCCTGCGATGCGGTGCTGATCGCCTCCGGCACGGCAACTCTGGAAGCCTTGCTATACAAGCGACCGATGGTGGTGGCGTACAAGGTTGCGCCGTTGACCTATCGCATTCTCAAACGCCTGGTTACCAGTGCCTATATTTCCCTGCCAAACCTGCTGGCCGAGCGCCTGTTGGTGCCAGAAATGATCCAGGATGCCGCTACGCCAGAGGCTTTGGCTCAATTACTGGCGCCGCTGCTGGATGGCGGCGAGGTGCAGACCGAAGGCTTTGACGTGATTCACCGTGCACTGCGGCGAGACGCATCGGTACAGGCTGCCAAGGCTGTGCTGCAGCTCGCAGGGCGTGGCTGATGCAACTGGGGTTGGATTTCACCCTGGTGCAGGAGTTGGTGGCTGGCGTCGATGAGGTCGGTCGCGGCCCGCTCTGTGGTGCGGTGGTTACGGCAGCGGTGATTCTTGATCCGGCGCGGCCGATTCTGGGTTTGAACGATTCGAAAAAACTCAGCGAAGCCCGTCGCGACAAACTCTTCGATGAAATCTGCGAGAAGGCCCTGGCCTGGTGCATTGCCCGCGCCGAGGTGGAAGAGATTGACCGCCTGAATATTCTGCACGCCACTATGCTGGCCATGCAGCGCGCGGTCGAGGGCTTGAGCGTGACGCCCAAGCTGGCGCTGATTGATGGCAACCGCTGCCCCAAACTGCAGGTGCCCAGTGCCGCAGTGGTCAAGGGCGACAGTCAGGTGCCGGCGATTGCTGCGGCGTCGATCCTGGCCAAGGTCAGCCGTGATCGCGAGATGCAAGTGTTAGATCAGCAATACCCGGGCTACGGCATTGCCGGGCACAAGGGCTACCCCACGCCTGTGCATCTGGAGGCCTTGCGGCGTCTGGGGCCGACTCCAATTCACCGACGTTCCTTCGCGCCGGTGCGGGCCTTGTTGGACGACTGACGCCGTCATTACACTCGACCCTCGCTATGCTGTGCGCTTGTCGCTCGCGGCTGCGGTTGTACAATCCCTGCCTTGTCGTTTTTGCGTTTTGTATAGGACTGCCATGACCGCTTCGTTTGTCCATCTGCGTTTGCACACCGAGTTTTCCCTGGTCGATGGGCTGGTGCGGGTCAAGCCTCTGATCAAGTCAGTGGCGGCAGCCGGGATGCCGGCAGTGGCGGTCACCGATATGAGCAATATGTGCTCGCTGGTGAAGTTTTATAAGGCGGCCATGGGCGGTGGCATAAAGCCGATCTGTGGTGCCGATATCTGGTTGGCCAGCGCCGAGGAGGATGGCCCACTCAGTCGCCTGACCCTGCTGGCGATGAATGCCAAGGGCTACCGCAATCTCACCGAGCTGGTCTCGCGCGGCTGGAGCGAAGGGCAGAGCAATGACCTGGTGATTATCCAGCGCGACTGGGTCAAGCAGGCGGCCGAGGGACTGATTGCCTTGTCTGGCGCGAAGGAAGGCGAGGTTGGCCATGCCTTGCTTGATGGCGAGCAGGCCACGGCCGAAGCGCTGTTGCAGGAGTGGATGGCCGTCTTCCCCGAGCGCTTCTACCTGGAGGTGCAGCGCACCAACCGGGTCAACGATGAAGAACACCTGCATGCGGCTGTAGCGCTGGCCGACAAGCTCGGCGCGCCATTGGTGGCGACCAACGATGTACGCTTCCTCAAACAGGATGACTTTGCCGCGCACGAAACCCGCGTGTGCATTGGCGAGGGCCGTAGCCTGGATGACCCGCGCCGTCCGCGCACCTATTCCGATCAACAGTACCTGAAAAGCCCGCAGGAAATGGCCGAGCTGTTCAGTGACCTGCCCGAGGCGTTGGAAAACACGGTCGAGATCGCCAAGCGCTGCAACATCGAAGTGCAACTGGGCAAGTACTTCCTGCCTGACTTCCCGGTGCCGGCTGGCATGACCATGGACGAGTACTTTCGTCAGGTCTCGTTCGAGGGCCTGGAAGAACGCCTGGCGGTGCTCTGGCCGAAAGAGACCACGCCCAATTACGAAGAGAAGCGTCAGGTCTATATCGATCGGCTGAATTTCGAGCTGGATATCATCATCCAGATGGGTTTCCCAGGTTACTTCCTGATCGTAATGGACTTTATCAAGTGGGCGAAGAACAACGGCGTGCCAGTCGGCCCAGGCCGTGGGTCGGGTGCTGGTTCGCTGGTGGCCTATGTGCAGAAGATCACCGACCTCGACCCGTTGGCCTATGACCTGCTGTTCGAGCGTTTCCTCAACCCGGAACGGGTCTCCATGCCCGACTTCGACGTCGACTTCTGCATGGATGGCCGCGACCGGGTAATCGATTATGTGGCCGAGAAATACGGCCGCAACGCGGTGAGCCAGATCATCACCTTCGGTACGATGGCGGCCAAGGCGGTGGTGCGTGATGTCGCGCGGGCGCAGGGCAAGTCCTATGGCTTGGCCGATCGGCTGTCGAAGATGATTCCCTTCGAAGTCGGCATGACGTTGGAAAAGGCCTATGAGATGGAGGAGCCGCTGCGCGAGTTCCTCAAAGTCGATGAAGACGCCCGGGAAATCTGGGAGATGTCGCTCAAGCTCGAAGGCATCTGTCGCGGCACCGGCAAGCACGCCGGGGGTGTGGTGATCGCGCCTACCAAACTCACCGACTTCTCGCCGATTGCCTGTGACGATGAAGGCGGCGGTCTGGTGACCCAGTTTGATAAGGACGATGTCGAGCAGGCCGGCCTGGTTAAGTTCGACTTCCTCGGCCTGCGCACCCTGACGATCATCAAGTGGGCGATGGAAACCATCAACCGCGAGCAGGCAAAGAAGGGCCTGCCGGATCTGAACATCGACTTTATCCCACTGGACGACAAACCAACGTTCAGCATGCTGCAGAAAGCCGAGACTACGGCGGTGTTCCAGCTTGAATCGCGCGGCATGAAAGAGCTGATCAAAAAGCTCAAGCCCGACTGCCTGGAAGACATGATCGCTCTGGTGGCGCTGTTCCGCCCCGGTCCACTGCAATCGGGCATGGTGGACGACTTCATCAACCGTAAGCACGGTCGTGAGCCGATTTCCTACCCGCATCAGGACTATCAGTACGCAGGCCTTGAGCCGGTGTTGAAACCGACCTACGGCATCATCCTGTACCAGGAACAGGTGATGCAGATTGCTCAGGTGATGGCCGGCTACACCTTGGGTGGTGCGGACATGCTGCGCCGCGCCATGGGTAAGAAAAAACCCGAAGAGATGGCCAAGCAGCGCGGTGGCTTTATCGAAGGCTGCGCCGGCAACGGGATCGATGCGAACCTGGCGGGCAACATCTTTGATCTGGTGGAGAAGTTCGCCGGTTACGGCTTCAACAAATCTCACTCGGCGGCTTATGGCCTGGTGTCTTATCAAACCGCCTGGCTCAAGGCGCACCATCCGGCGCCGTTCATGGCCGCGGTGCTCTCGGCGGATATGCACAACACCGACAAGGTGGTCACCCTGATCGAGGAGTGCCGCAGCATGAAGCTGCGCCTCGATGCGCCGGACGTGAATATTTCCGAGTTCAAGTTCACGGTGAACAACGAGGGCTGGATTGTTTACGGCCTGGGTGCAATCAAGGGGGTGGGCGAGGGGCCGGTGGAGGCCATTGTTGAGGCGCGCGAGTCCGGCCCGTTCAAGGACCTATTCGATTTCTGCGCCCGGGTGGATCTCAAGCGCATCAACAAGCGCACCCTAGAAGCGCTGATTCGCAGCGGCGCGCTGGATCGCCTCGGTCCGCATTTCCATGAAGAGCTGAAAGCCTACAAGGCCAATATCGACCGCAATCGTGCGGTGCTGATGGCCGCGATGGAAGAAGCTGTGCAGGCCGCCGAGCAAACCGCCCGCAGCGCCGAAAGCGGTCACATGGACCTGTTTGGCGGTGTATTTGCCGATGCCGAGGCGGATGTCTACCTCAATCACCTGCGCGCCCGCGAGCTAAGTCTCAAGGAGCGTCTTAAAGGTGAAAAAGACACCTTGGGGCTGTACCTGACCGGCCATCCGATTGATGAATATGAAGGTGAAGTGCGCCGCTTTGCCCGTCAGCGCATTGTTGACCTTAAAGCCGCGCGCGGTGACCAGACCATCGCCGGACTGGTGGTTAACCTGCGCGTGATGAAGAACAAGAAGGGCGACAAGATGGGCTTTATCACCCTCGATGACCGTTCCGGGCGCATCGAAGCCTCGCTGTTTGCCGAAGCCTTCAACAGTGCTCAGGCCCTGCTGCAGACTGACGCCCTGGTGGTGGTTGAGGGGGAGGTGAGCAACGACGACTTCTCCGGCGGTCTGCGCTTGCGTGCCAAACGCGTCATGAGCCTTGAAGAGGCGCGTACCGGTCTGGCTGACAGCCTGCGTCTGCAGGTTGGCAGCAGTGTGCTGCAGGGGGATCGCCTGCGCTGGTTGGCTGAGCTATGCGGCCGTCATCGCGGCGCGTGCCCGATCACCGTTGACTACAGTGGCAGCGAAGCCAAGGCGCAGCTGCAGTTCGGCGATAACTGGCGCATTGAACCGGCTGACAGTCTGATTCAGGCATTGCGTGACCAGTTCGGCCGCGACAACGTCTTTTTGCACTACCGCTGATTTGCGGGGCTGCGGCCTCGCCGGTTTTGGTCGTGATACGCCGCAGTGAGCACGGAAAACTTTCCTGCCACTTCGGGTGTCGACCTGAGTGCGCCCGCTGCTATATGGTAGGGCGCGATAACGGATACAGCTCCCGGCCACTTGGCCGTCGACGCAAGACGGATGACTATGAACCCGAATTTTCTCGATTTCGAACAGCCGATCGCCGACCTGCAAGCCAAGATCGAAGAGCTTCGCCTGGTCGGTAACGACAACTCGTTGAACATCACTGATGAAATCGCCCGCCTGCAGGACAAGAGCAGCGCGCTGACCGAAAGCATTTTCGGCAACCTCAGCAGCTGGCAGATCGCTCAGCTGGCGCGTCACCCGCGCCGTCCCTACACCCTGGATTACCTCCAACACATCTTTACCGAATTCGACGAGTTGCATGGTGATCGTCACTTCTCTGACGACGCTGCCTTGGTGGGGGGGGTTGCGCGTCTGGACGGTGAGCCGGTGATGGTCATCGGGCATCAGAAAGGCCGTGAGATTCGTGAAAAGGTACGGCGCAACTTCGGCATGCCGCGTCCTGAGGGCTATCGCAAGGCCTGCCGTCTGATGGAGATGGCCGAACGCTTCAACATGCCGATTCTGACCTTTATCGATACCCCAGGGGCCTATCCGGGTATCGACGCCGAAGAACGCAACCAGAGCGAAGCCATCGCCTGGAACCTGCGTGTCATGGCGCGTCTGAAGACCCCGATCATCGCCACCGTAATTGGTGAAGGTGGTTCCGGCGGTGCCTTGGCCATCGGTGTGTGCGACCAGCTGAACATGCTGCAGTACTCGACCTATTCGGTCATTTCACCGGAAGGCTGCGCGTCGATTCTGTGGAAGACCGCCGAGAAGGCTCCCGATGCAGCTGAAGCCATGGGTATCACGGCTGAGCGTCTGAAGGGGCTGGGCATTGTCGATCAGGTCATCAGTGAACCGCTGGGCGGCGCACACAGTGATCCGGCTGCTGCGGCTGAGTCGATTCGTAAGGCGTTGCTGGCTCAGCTGAAAACCCTCAAGGGGCTCGATACCGATGCGCTGCTCAAGCGTCGTTATGAGCGTCTGATGAGCTACGGCATCGCCTAAGTGAGTCTAAGCGCCAGGCTGCTGCACTCTCTGGCGCCCTGGCGCGGCGCACCGGCGTGGCGGATTGCCTTGTCCGGTGGCCTGGACTCCACAGTACTGCTGCACCTCTTGGCCAGCCTCGCGCAACGTGAGGCGTTGCCGCCGCTTTCCGCCATTCATATTCATCACGGCTTACAGGCTGTGGCTGATGCCTGGCCTGCGCATTGTCGTGAGCTATGTGCTGCGTTGTCAGTGCCGCTGCAGGTTGTGCCGGTGCAGGTGCAGCCGGGCGCCAGTCTTGAGCGTGCGGCGCGCGATGCCCGTTATGCGGCTTTTGTGGCGTGCCTGGCTGTCGGCGAGGTCGTGCTGACCGCGCAGCATCGTGATGATCAGGCTGAAACCCTGCTGTTTCGCCTGTTGCGTGGCGCGGGTGTGCAGGGGTTGGCGGGTATGCCTGCCAGTCGCGCGCTGGGTGCAGGGTATTTGCTGCGGCCCTTGCTGGACTGTTCTCGTGCCGAGTTGCTGGCTTATGCACAGGCTCACGGGCTGGTCTGGGTCGATGACCCATCCAATACCGATGAACGGTTCTCGCGCAACTACTTGCGGCGCCAGGTATTGCCACGGCTTTCCCAGCGTTGGCCGCAGGCGCATAACGCACTGGCGCGCAGTGCTGCGCACCTGAGAGAGGCGCAACAACTGCTGGATGAGCTGGCTGAGCAGGATGTGCATGCAGCTATGGTGCCTGGCGAATTTGCCTGGCTGCCATTGCCATGCCTCCATTTGCCGACATTGCGTGAGCTGAGCGACGCGCGTCAACGCAATGCCCTGCGTTACTGGCTTCGCCCCCTGACCGCGATGCCGGATACAGAGCATTGGGCCGGTTGGCAAGCCCTGCGCGATGCGGCGCTGGATGCCACGCCGGTTTGGCAATTGGCCTCTGGTGAAGTGCGTCGTAGCCATGCGTGTCTGTGGTGGCTGGCGGGTGATTGGCTGCGTTCCCCGCCGTCCCCCGACATTGCCGTAGCCGATAATCGACGTCTGGTGTTGCCTGGTAATGGGGTCGCGCATATTCAAGGCTGCTTGCCGGCCGGTAACTGGCAGCTGGGTTATCGTCGGGCGGGTGAGCAGATCATGCTGTCGGGGCGCGGGCATCGTGACCTGAAGCGTCTGTTCAATGAGCGGCGTGTCCCGGCTTTTGTCCGCGACCGCCTGCCGCTGCTGCGCCTGGATAACCAGGTTGTAGCAATCGCTAACCTGCCAGGTCTGCAGGGGGGCACCGATGACGGCTGGCAATTGCATTGGCAGCCGCCGACTGATGATCAAGGTTTGAGCTGATAAGCCCTTTCCGGTAGACTACGCTCCCGTCTTACTACAGCTTTTGTCGGCTCCTCTGGGAATCGGCAGGGCGAGCTAATTGCGGCATATCGTGATTGGCAGCTTCGGTATTCCTTCGCTTTCCCCGGCGGCACTGACCGCTTAAACGCAGACTTCTAGGGTTTTTCATGACGCGCTACATATTCGTCACGGGTGGTGTTGTTTCTTCATTGGGGAAAGGCATCGCCTCGGCTTCATTGGCGGCTATCCTGGAGGCGCGGGGCCTGAAGGTCACCATGCTCAAGCTGGATCCCTATATCAACGTCGATCCGGGCACCATGAGCCCGTTCCAGCACGGTGAGGTGTTCGTCACCCACGATGGCGCTGAGACTGACCTCGACCTGGGCCACTATGAGCGGTTTATCCGCACCACCATGACCCAGAACAACAACTTCACCACCGGTCGCGTCTACGAGGACGTGCTGCGCCGCGAGCGCCGTGGTGATTACCTGGGCGCGACCATTCAGGTCATTCCGCACATCACCGACGAAATCAAGCGCCGCATCATCAAGGGTGCGGGCGACGCTGATGTGGCCATGGTTGAGATCGGCGGTACGGTCGGCGACATCGAGTCGCAACCGTTCCTCGAAGCCATTCGCCAGTTGCGTGTGGAAGTGGGCGCCAAGCGCGCCATGCTGATGCACCTGACCCTGGTTCCGTATATCGCCACGGCTGGCGAAACCAAAACCAAGCCGACCCAGCATTCGGTGAAAGAGCTGCGCTCCATCGGCCTGCAACCTGACGTGCTGATCTGCCGCTCTGATCACCCCGTGGATGTGTCCTCGCGCCGCAAGATTGCCCTGTTCACCAACGTTGAAGAGCGTGCGGTGATCAGCCTGGAAGACGTCGACACCATCTACAAGATTCCAGGTGTGCTGCATGCCCAGGGGCTGGATGACTTCGTCGTTGAGCGCTTCGGTCTGGAGTGTGGCGGTGCCGATCTGTCCGAGTGGGACCGCGTAGTAGACGCCAAGCTCAACCCGGAAAAAGAAGTCAACATCGCCATGGTCGGCAAGTACATGGAACTGCTGGATGCCTACAAGTCGCTGATTGAAGCGATGAGCCATGCCGGCATCCAGAACCGCACCAAGGTCAACCTGCGCTATATCGACTCTGAAGACATCGAGAACAAAGGCACTGCGCTGCTTGAAGGCGTGGATGCCATTCTGGTGCCGGGCGGTTTCGGTCTGCGCGGCGTGGAAGGCAAGATCAAGACCGTGCAATACGCCCGTGAAAACAAGATTCCTTACTTGGGTATCTGCCTCGGCATGCAGGTGGCGGTCATCGAGTTTGCCCGTAATGTGTTGGGTTGGAGTGATGCCAATTCGACTGAGTTCGATACCTCCAGTCAGCACCCGGTTGTCGGCCTGATCACCGAGTGGCAGGACGCTACCGGCGAAGTCGAGACGCGTAGCGACTCCTCTGACCTGGGTGGCACCATGCGTCTAGGCGCACAAGATTGCCAGCTTCAGGCCGGCTCGCAAGTGCATGCCTGCTACGGCAAGGATGTGATCGTCGAGCGCCATCGTCATCGTTATGAAGTGAACAACAACCTGCTGCCACAGTTGATCGATGCCGGCCTCAAGGTTACCGGTCGCTCGGGTGACGGTGCGCTGGTTGAAGTGGTTGAGGCGCCGGATCATCCATGGTTTGTGGCCTGCCAGTTCCACCCGGAGTTCACCTCGACGCCGCGTGATGGCCACCCGCTGTTCAGCGGTTTCGTCAATGCCGCCCTGGCTCAGCAAGCTAAAAAGGCCTAAGGCATGACACAGCGGATCGTAAGTCAGAAAACCATCAAGGTCGGCAACATCGAGATCGCCAACGACAAGCCCTTTGTGCTGTTCGGTGGAATCAACGTCATTGAGTCACGTGATCTGGCGATGCGCGCATGCGAGGAGTATGTACGGGTTACTGAAAAACTTGGTATCCCCTACGTATTCAAGGCCAGTTTCGACAAGGCCAACCGTTCGTCCATCACCTCCTTCCGTGGTCCAGGTCTGGAAGAAGGCATGAAGGTCTTCGAGGAAGTGAAGAAGACCTTCGGTGTGCCGGTAATCACCGACGTGCATGAACCGTATCAGGCGCAGCCGGTGGCTGATGTTTGCGACATCATCCAGCTGCCGGCGTTTCTGTCGCGGCAGACTGATCTGGTTGTGGCCATGGCCAAGACCGGTGCAGTGATCAATATCAAAAAGGCCCAGTTCCTCGCGCCTCAGGAGATGAAGCACATCCTGACCAAGTGTGAAGAGGCCGGTAATGATCAGCTGATTCTTTGTGAGCGTGGTTCCAGCTTCGGTTACAACAACCTGGTGGTGGACATGCTTGGCTTCGGCATCATGAAGCAGATGAACTACCCGGTGTTCTTCGATGTGACCCACGCCCTGCAAATGCCAGGTGGTCGCGCCGACTCCGCTGGTGGTCGCCGTGCTCAGGTGACTGATCTGGCCAAAGCCGGCATGAGTCAGGGGCTGGCTGGGTTGTTCCTGGAAGCGCATCCGGACCCGGACAATGCCAAGTGCGACGGCCCTTGCGCCTTGCGCCTGGACAAGCTGGAGCCGTTCCTCACCCAGCTCAAGCAGCTGGATGATTTGATCAAGAGTTTTGCGCCGATTGAGACTGCCTGAAACGGCAAATCTCCGGTAAAGTGCCTTTTGTATACAATATGGCTGATTAGTCAGTACAGGTTATCCACCGAAATGCTCTTCAGTGGATGATGAATGTGCAGCTGGTACGACCCTTTTCGTCAATTTTTTGGAGTGCTACACGCAATGGCAAAGATCGTCGACATCAAAGGCCGTGAGGTTCTCGATTCCCGTGGTAACCCGACTGTGGAAGCCGATGTAATTCTCGACGGCGGCATCATCGGCAGCGCCTGTGCGCCATCCGGTGCCTCCACCGGTTCGCGTGAAGCGCTGGAACTGCGTGATGGCGACAAGAGCCGTTACCTGGGCAAGGGCGTGCTGAAGGCTGTGGCCAATATCAATGGTCCGATCCGCGACCTGCTGCTGGGTAAAGATGCTGCCGATCAGCAAGCCTTGGATCAGGCGATGATTGCCCTAGACGGCACTGAAAACAAAGCCACCCTGGGTGCCAACGCCATCCTCGCCGTATCCCTGGCTGCGGCCAAGGCTGCTGCGCAGGCTAAAGGCGTACCGCTGTACGCGCACATTGCCGACCTGAATGGCACACCGGGCGTCTACTCGATGCCGGTGCCGATGATGAACATCATCAACGGTGGCGAGCACGCCGATAACAATGTCGACATTCAGGAATTCATGGTTCAGCCGGTTGGCGCCAAGACCTTCGCTGATGCGCTGCGCATGGGCACCGAGATTTTTCACCACCTCAAGGCTGTGCTGAAGGCTCGTGGCTTGAGCACCTCCGTGGGTGACGAAGGCGGTTTTGCGCCGAACCTGGCGTCCAACGAAGACGCACTGGCGGCTATCGCCGAAGCCGTGGCCAATGCCGGTTACACCCTGGGTGACGACGTGACCCTGGCGCTGGACTGCGCTTCCAGCGAGTTCTTCAAGGACGGTCAGTACGACCTGGCCGGCGAAGGCAAGGTGTTCAGCGCTGAAGGTTTCGCCGACTACCTGGCGGGTCTGACTCAGCGTTACCCGATCATCTCCATCGAAGACGGTATGGATGAGTCCGATTGGGCAGGCTGGAAAGTGCTGACCGACAAGATCGGTGAGAAGGTGCAGCTGGTGGGTGACGACCTGTTTGTGACCAACACCAAGATCCTCAAACGCGGTATCGACGAGTCGATCGGCAACTCGATCCTGATCAAGTTCAACCAGATCGGCACCCTGACGGAAACCCTGCAGGCCATCCAGATGGCCAAGGCTGCCGGTTACACCGCGGTGATTTCGCACCGTTCGGGTGAAACCGAAGACAGCACCATTGCTGACCTGGCGGTCGGTACTGCTGCTGGCCAGATCAAGACCGGCTCGCTGTGCCGCTCGGATCGCGTCTCCAAGTACAACCAACTGCTGCGTATTGAAGAGCAGCTGGCTGGTAAAGCACCGTACAAAGGCCGCGCCGAGTTCCGTGGTTGAACCCAGGCATGGTAAAAGAGGGGCGGCGCGAGTCGCCCCTTTTTCATCCGGAATCTTTTGCTGCTATGCGTAGTCGTTCTTACTGGGTGTTTATCGTCCTGCTGGCCTTGTTGGCTGGCTTGCAATATCGCCTGTGGGTGGGCGATGGCAGCCTGGCGCAAGTTACCCAGTTGAAGCAGCAGATTGCCGATCAGCAGGGTGAAAATCAGCAGTTGCAAGAGCGCAATCGGATCCTCGAAGCGGAAGTGCTGGAGCTGAAAAGCGGGATGGAAACCGTCGAAGAGCGTGCTCGCCACGAACTGGGCATGCTTAAAGAGGGCGAAACCCTCTATCAGTTGGCTGAATGAATACGTCTGAATTACCCCCTTTCTGGGCGTTGATCCCGGCTGCTGGTATTGGCAGCCGAATGCGCGCCGACCGGCCCAAGCAGTACCTGCAACTGGCCGGCAAAAGCATTATCGAGCACACCCTGGCATGCTTTCTTGGGCATCCGCAGCTGCGTGCGGTGGTAGTCAGCCTGGCGGCAGATGATCCCTACTGGCCGACCCTGAGGTGTGCCCATGATCCACGTATCCAGCGTGCCGATGGCGGTGCCGAACGGGCTGATTCGGTGCTCAGCGGTCTGATGCGCCTCAGTGAGCTGGGTGCTCAGGGGCAGGATTGGGTGCTGGTGCACGATGCAGCGCGGCCTAATCTGGCGCGCAGCGATCTCGACCTGCTGCTCGCCGAACTAGCTGACGATCCGGTAGGCGGCCTGCTCGCCGTGCCTGCCCGCGATACGCTCAAGCGCGCCGGCACCGATGGGCGGGTGCAGGCTACGGTGGATCGTTCGACCATCTGGCAGGCTTTTACTCCACAGATGTTCCGGCTTGGCGAGTTGCAGCATGCGCTGGCCGATGCGCTGATTGCTGGAGTGGCGATTACCGACGAGGCCTCGGCCATCGAGTGGGCTGGACAGGCACCGCGTCTGATCGAAGGCCGTTCGGACAACCTCAAGGTCACTCGTCCTGAAGATCTGCGCAGCTTGGCCAGCCTTTGGCACCTGAAGAGCTAGCGATACTCGCTGCGTTGCGCCAACCCCTGTTTAAGAAACTCCACCAGCTGACGCACCTTGGGTGACAGGTGGCGTTGCTGTGGATAGAGGGCCCATACCGCAGTGTCCGGCGGTTGCTGGTTATCAAGCAACGAGACCAGCGCGCCGCTGCGCAAATGTTCCAGCACGTAATAATCCGGTAGCTGACACAGTCCAAGGCCGCGTAATGCGGCTTCCAGTACTGCCTGGCCGCTGTTGCAGCGCCAATTGCCCTGCACCCGCAGGCAGGAATCTCGGCCGCTGGCCTGAAAGCTCCAGAGGTCCGAACTGCCGATCAGGCAGTTGTGTCGCGCCAGCTCCGACAGCGAATGCGGGCGCCCGTAGCGTTGCAGGTACGCCGGGGCGGCGCACAGGTACATCTGCCGCGGTGCCAGGCGCGTGGCCACCAGGCGCGAGTCCTGCAGGCGACCCAGGCGGATGGCCAGGTCGAGGCCTTCGTGCAGCAGGTCAAGGGTGCGGTTGCTCAGTTCGATGTCCACCCGCAGTTGTGGGTGCTGCACCATAAAATCGGTGACCAGCGGCACGATAAAGCGCTCGCCATAGGCCACCGCACAGGTCATACGCAGCAGGCCTTTGGGCTCGCTGCCCAGATCGCCTACGGCGCGCAGGGCTTCTTCGTGGGCATCCTGCAGGCGCTGGCAGTGCTGTAAAAACGTCTGCCCGGCCTCGGTGAGCGCCACGCGGCGGGTGCTGCGGTAGAACAGGCGGGTTTGCAGGCGCTCTTCCAGTCGCGCGATCTGCCGGCTGACCTGGGAGGACGACAGACTCAGGCGTTCGGCGGCAGCGGTGAACTGGCCGCATTCGGCCACCGCGACAAATTCATCGAGGCCTTCCCAGCGGTTCATGCGGATGTCCTGTTGTGAGTTGATTATCCCTGTATAGCAAGAATGTTTTGTTTTTTGTTGGATTATCTATCTGCATCACTGATCTACACTCTGCGCCACTGTTGAGTCCGCTGGAGAGCGATCATGATCAAGTCCCGTGCTGCCGTAGCCTTTGCCCCCAACCAGCCGCTGCAAATTGTCGAGGTCGACGTCGCGCCGCCCAAGGCCGGTGAAGTACTGGTGCGCATTGTTGCCACCGGCGTGTGTCACACCGATGCCTACACGCTTTCGGGTGAGGATTCTGAGGGGGTGTTCCCGGCGATTTTGGGGCATGAGGGCGGCGGCATCGTTGAAGCCATCGGTGAGGGCGTGACCTCGGTACAGGTCGGCGATCATGTGATCCCGCTGTACACCGCCGAATGCCGCGCCTGCAAATTCTGTAAATCCGGTAAAACCAACCTGTGCAGCTCGGTGCGCGCCACCCAGGGCAAGGGCCTGATGCCGGACGGCACCAGCCGCTTCAGCTACAACGGCGAGCCTATCTATCACTACATGGGCTGCTCGACCTTTTCCGAATACACCGTGCTGCCGGAAGTCTCCCTGGCGGTGATTCCCAAGGAGGCGCCGCTGGAGAAGGTCTGCCTGCTCGGTTGTGGCGTGACCACCGGTATTGGTGCCGTACTCAACACCGCCAAGGTGGAAGAGGGCGCTACCGTGGCGATCTTCGGTCTGGGTGGCATCGGTTTGGCGGCGATTATCGGCGCGAAGATGGCCAAGGCCTCGCGCATCATTGCCATCGATATCAACCCGGCCAAGTTCGAGGTGGCCCGCGAGCTGGGTGCGACCGATTTCGTTAACCCCAAGGATTTCGCCAAGCCGATTCAGGAGGTCATCGTCGAGATGACCGACGGTGGCGTGGACTACTCCTTCGAGTGCGTTGGTAACGTGCAGCTGATGCGTGCGGCGCTGGAGTGCGCGCACAAGGGCTGGGGCGAGTCGGTGATTATCGGCGTGGCCGGTGCCGGTCAGGAAATCAGCACACGTCCGTTCCAGTTGGTGACCGGCCGCGTCTGGCGCGGTTCGGCCTTCGGCGGCGTCAAGGGCCGTACCGAACTGCCGAGCTATGTGGAAAAGGCGCAGAAGGGCGAAATCCCGCTGGATACCTTTATTACCCACAACATGCCGCTGGAAGACATCAACAAGGCCTTTGACCTGATGCATGAAGGCAAGAGCATTCGCACCGTTATCCACTTCTGATCACGCGGGGCGGCTGTCATGGCCGCCCACTGGAGGCCCCATGACCTTGGAAAATATTTCCTGCCAGAAGAGCGCCGGCGGTTGGCACAAGCGCTATCGCCATCGTTCGGCGGTGCTGGGCTGCGACATGGTGTTTGCTGTGTACCTGCCACCGCAGGCCGAGCAGGGCGGCAAACTGCCGGTGCTGTATTGGCTGAGCGGCCTGACCTGCACCGACGAAAACTTTATGCAGAAGGCTGGCGCACACAAGCTGGCGGCCGAGCTGGGGATGATCATTGTTGCGCCGGATACCAGCCCGCGCGGCGCTGATGTGCCGGATGATCCGGACAAAGCCTGGGACTTTGGCCTGGGCGCAGGCTTTTATCTGAACGCCACCCAAGAGCCCTGGGCGCGGCATTACCGCATGTATGACTATGTGGTGCAGGAACTGCCGGCGCTGATCGAGGCGAATTTCCCGGTATCCGACAAGCGCGGTATCAGCGGCCACTCCATGGGTGGGCACGGTGCGCTGGTCTGTGCGCTGCGTAATCCGGGGCGCTATCAGTCGCTGTCGGCCTTTGCGCCGATCAGCAACCCGAGCAACTGCCCCTGGGGTGAGAAGGCATTTTCGCGTTACCTGGGTGATGAGCGCTCGCGTTGGCGCGAATGGGACGCCTGCGCCTTGCTCAGCGATGCCACGGAAAAGCTGCCGATGCTGATCGATCAGGGTGATCGTGATGATTTCCTGGAAAATCAGCTCAAACCGGATGCTCTCAAGGCAGCGGCACAGGCTGCCGGCCATCCGCTGACCCTGCGCCTGCAGCCGGGCTACGACCACAGCTACTACTTTATCGCCAGCTTTATCGATGATCACCTGCGTCATCATGCCAAGGCGCTATTGAGCTGAACCGGTGCTGATCGAAAGCCCGCTAGCCGGGTTGATCCTCTGGCTTTCGGTTAGAATCACGCCCTGACTTTTTCAGGGCGTTGTTTTTTATGCGTATTGGCCACGGCTACGATGTGCACCGCTTCGGTGAGGGCGACTTCATCACCCTGGGCGGCGTGCAGATTCCCCATAAATTCGGCCTGCTGGCCCATTCCGATGGCGACGTGCTGCTGCATGCCCTGAGCGATGCCCTGCTCGGTGCGGCGGCGCTGGGTGATATCGGCAAACACTTTCCCGACACCGACCCGACTTTTAAGGGCGCGGACAGTCGCGTGCTGCTGCGCCATGTGCTCGGTCTGGTACATGCCAAGGGCTGGCACGTCGGTAATGTCGACGCCACCATCGTCGCCCAGGCACCAAAGATGGCGCCGCATATCGAGAGCATGCGTGCGCGGATTGCCGAGGACCTGCAGGTGAGCCTGGATCAGGTCAACGTTAAGGCCACAACAACCGAGAAGCTTGGCTTTACCGGCCGCGAAGAAGGCATCGCTGTGCATGCCGTCGCGCTGTTGGTCGCCCGATGAACGACCTCGAGCTGCTGGGCCCGCGTGCCCATGGCGAGCCCTGCGGTACGGCGGTGCTCAAGGCCGTGGCGGAAGACTTTCAGGTCGATGAAGTGCTGGATATTCCCCTGGCTGGCGAGGGTGAACACCTCTGGCTGTGGGTGGAAAAACGCGAACTGAACACTGAGGAAGCCGCCAAGCGCATCGCCCGCGCCGCTGGCGTGCCGCTGAAGCTGATCAGCTATGCCGGCCTCAAAGACCGTCAGGCCCTGACCCGTCAGTGGTTCAGCCTGCACCTGCCGGGCAAGCTTGATCCCGACCTGAGTGCCGCCGAAGATGCCAGCCTGAGCGTCCTCAAGCAGGTGCGGCATACCCGTAAGCTGCAGCGCGGCGCCCATGCGGCCAATGGCTTTACCCTGCGCCTGACCCAACTGGTCGCGGATCGCGCGGCGCTGGATCAACGCCTGACGCAAATCGCCGCCCAGGGCATTCCCAACTATTACGGCTTGCAGCGCTTCGGCCATGAGGGCGGCAATGTCGCCCATGCCCGGCATTTTGCGGCGAACAAGAGCCTGCCGGAGAAGCGCAATGTGCGCTCGCGTGTGCTCTCGGCGGCGCGCAGTTACCTGTTCAACCAGGTGCTGGCCGCGCGCGTGGCTGCCGGCACTTGGAATCAGGCGCTTCTGGGCGATTTGCTGGCCTTTACCGACAGCCGCAGCTTCTTTGCTGCTGGCGAGGCGGAGTGCAGCGATCCGCGCCTGGCGATTCTCGATCTGCATCCAACGGGCCCGTTGTGGGGCGCAGGCGTCTCTAGCGCCGGCGGCGTGGCGCAGGCGCTGGAGCAGGATCTGGCTGGACGCGAAAGCGTTCTGGTCGACTGGTTGGCAGAAGCAGACATGACGCACGAACGGCGTATCCTGCGCCTCCCCATTGGCGGCCTGTCGTGGCATTATCCCGAGCCTGACATTCTGCAACTGGAATTCGTCCTGCCGGCTGGATGCTTTGCCACTGTATTGGTGCGCGAGCTCGTCGATCTGTTGCCGGCAGGGCAGACGGACAACCCATGCGTATTCTGATTTCCAACGATGACGGCGTTGCTGCGCCAGGCCTGGCTGCGCTGCATGCGGCGCTGGCCGACTATGCCGAGTGCACGGTGATTGCCCCCGATCAGGACAAGAGCGGTGCGAGCAGCTCGCTGACCCTCGACCGCCCCCTGCACCCGACCACGCTGCCAAACGGCTATATCAGCCTGAACGGTACGCCCACCGATTGCGTGCACTTGGGCCTCAATGGCCTGCTGCCGCAGGTGGCGGATCTGGTGGTGTCCGGTATCAATCTGGGGGCCAACCTGGGTGATGACGTGCTGTATTCCGGCACCGTGGCGGCGGCCTTGGAAGGGCGTTTTCTGGCCCGTCCGGCGTTTGCCTTTTCCCTGCTGTCACGCCTGCCGGATAACCTGCCAACCGCCGCCTATTTCGCCCGCAAGCTGGTCGAGGCGCATGAGCAGCTGGATCTGCCGCCACGCACCGTGCTCAATGTGAACATCCCCAACCTGCCGCTGGAGCACATCCGTGGCATCCAGCTGACGCGCTTGGGCCATCGCGCCCGCGCCGCCGCCCCGGTCAAGGTAGTCAATCCGCGCGGCAAGGAAGGCTACTGGATTTCGGTCGCCGGTGATGCTGAGGATGGCGGTCCCGGCACGGATTTCCATGCGGTAATGCAGGGCTATGTTTCGGTCACGCCGCTGCAGCTGGACCGTACCTTTGCTGATGGCTTCAACAGCCTGCAGCCCTGGCTGGAGGGGTTGCTGTGATCCGCCGTGAACAGGACGAGCTGCAGCATCGCGGTATTGGCATGACCTCGCAGCGTACCCGCGAGCGGCTGATTCAGCGGCTGTATGAGGAAGGGTTATCCAACGCCCATGTGCTGGAAACCATTCGCCGCACGCCACGTCATCTGTTTGTCGATGAGGCGCTCGCCCATCGTGCCTATGAAGACACTGCGTTGCCAATCGGCAACAACCAGACCATCTCGCAGCCCTATATGGTCGCGCGCATGAGCGAGCTGCTGCTGGCGGCAGGTCCGCTGGACAAGGTGCTGGAAATTGGTACCGGCTCCGGCTATCAAACCGCGATTCTGGCGCAGTTGGTCGAGCGGGTATTCAGCGTCGAGCGTATCCAGAGCCTGCAAGACAAGGCCAAAGAACGTCTGGCTCAGCTCAATCTGCGCAATGTGGTGTTTCGCTGGGGTGACGGGTGGGAAGGCTGGAATGCCCTGGGGCCGTATAACGGCATCATCGTCACGGCAGCGGCGGCGAATGTGCCGCAGGCCCTGCTGGATCAACTGGCACCCGGCGGACGCCTGGTAATCCCGGTTGGTGCGGGAGATGTGCAGGAGCTGCTGCTGATTGTTCGCGAGGATGACGGTTTCTCCCGGCATGTGCTGGATGCGGTGCGTTTTGTGCCGCTGCTGAATGGGCCGCTGGCCTGATGCCACTTGTTTACGGATGAACCAATGAAGACGTATTTCCTGCTTTATGCCAAAGGCATTGCCATGGGCGCTGCCGACGTCGTGCCGGGGGTGTCGGGTGGCACCATCGCCTTTGTCAGCGGTATCTATGACGAACTGCTGCGCTCGATTGCCAGCGTGCCGGCAGCGCTGGGGCTGTTGTTGCGTGGTCGTATTGTCGAGGCCTGGAAAGCCGCCAATGCAACCTTTCTGCTGGTTTTGCTGCTGGGCATCATGACCAGTGTGTTGAGCCTGGCGCGGTTGATCACCTATTTATTGGCCGAGCAGCCGATTCCGGTCTGGTCGTTCTTTTTTGGTCTGATTCTGGTATCCACACACTTGGTGGTCAGGGAAATCCAGTGCTGGAACTGGACACGGGTGGTCAGCCTGCTGCTGGGTGCGGCGTTCGCCTACTGGATTACCGTAGCCGCGCCATTGCAGTGGGGGCATGACCCGTTAAGCCTGTTCCTGGCGGGCGCCATCGCCATCTGCGCGATGATTCTGCCGGGCATTTCTGGCAGTTTTCTACTGGTGCTGATGGGTTTGTACAGCTTTGTGCTGGGCGCGGTGAAGGGCCTGGATATCACCGTTTTGTTGATCTTCGCCAGCGGTTGCCTGGTGGGTATTGTCAGTTTTGCCGGTTTCCTGCGCTGGCTACTGGCCCGCTGGCGTGACCTGACTCTGGCGTTTCTGACCGGGCTGATGGTCGGCTCGCTGAACAAGATCTGGCCCTGGAAGGAAACCCTGAGTTGGCGTACTGACAGCCATGGTGCACAGATGCCTGTGTTGCAAAACAACCTCTGGCCGGCGCGTTTCGCCGAAGTCAGCGGGCAGGACCCACAAGTGCTGTTAGCCATTGTGCTGGCCGTTGCCGGTATTGTCCTGGTGCTGGGCCTGGAGTGGTTGGCAGGACGTAGCCTGCAAAGCGCTGGTGATAACCCATAATTGCGGCACAATGCATGCCAGCAAGATGTAGTCAGTTTCGGGAGATGCAGGTGAGTTTCACAGCCATTCAATTGCCGAATCGTGCCAGCGGTGCCCGTAGCCTGTTGAGTGGCCTTGTCCTCAGTGCGCTGCTCAGCGCCTGCGCGAGCCCACCACCGGGTGGGGTAAAAGTGGTTGATCGCAGCCATGGCGGTGGAGCCAGTCAGGCGCCACAACGACAGCCAGTTAGCAGTGGGCAATATAAAGTACAGCGTGGAGATACTCTTTATTCCATTGCATTCCGCTTTGGTTGGGACTGGAAAGCGTTGGCTGCCCGCAACGGTATTACCCCCCTTATTTGATACGGGTTGGACAGGTCATTCGTTTCGATGGCGCTCAGCCACCCAGCCAACCTCCAGTTGTCGTGACCGCTCCGTCGGTGGTTGCGCCGCCATCCGGTAATCGTCCTACCGCCCCAGTTCAGAATCGACCTGCACCGACCCCACCGCCAGCTTCTGCCAAGACGACTCCGAGCGTAACGGCATTACCGCCTAGCCAACGTTCTGCTTCCGGCTGGTTATGGCCCACCAATGGCCCGGTTATTGGGCGTTTTTCCTCAAACGGCAGTTTGAATAAAGGCATTGATATCGCCGGGGAATTGGGCCAGCCTGTTTTAGCTGCGTCTGATGGTTCAGTGGTCTACGCCGGGAGTGGTTTACGGGGCTACGGCGAGTTGGTAATCATCAAACATAGCGATACCTACGTAAGCGCCTACGGCCACAACCGCAGGCTGTTGGTGCAGGAGGGGCAGAAGGTCAAAGCCGGGCAGAAAATTGCCGAAATGGGTTCCACAGGAACTGACCAGGTAAAACTTCATTTTGAAGTACGCCGTCAAGGTAAACCTGTCGACCCGCTGCAATACCTGCCGCGACGTTGATCTAGCGCTAGCCTGTCTCCACCGCGTGGGAGGGACAGGCTTTGGTGTAACCAGGGACTTGGTCGCGCTGAAGCTTGCTGTCGAACTCAGCAAGGAATAACAAAAATGGCTCTCCATGAAAAAGAAGCGCCGGAGTTTGACGTCGATGATGAAGTGCTCCTGATGGAGCCCGCTATAGTCCTTGACGATGATTCAGACGAAGAAGCGCAACCGCCACTTCCCCGCAACAAAACAAAAGCATCCGCGACCAGCAGTAAGCAGCATAAGTATATCGATTACACCCGCGCGCTCGACGCCACTCAGCTGTACCTCAACGAAATCGGCTTTTCCCCTCTCCTGACCCCTGAAGAAGAAGTGTTCTTCGCGCGCCTGGCACAGAAAGGCGACCCTGCTGGCCGCAAGCGCATGATTGAAAGCAACCTGCGCTTGGTGGTGAAGATTGCGCGTCGTTACGTCAATCGAGGCTTGTCTCTGCTCGATCTGATTGAAGAAGGCAACCTCGGTTTGATCCGCGCGGTAGAGAAATTCGATCCTGAGCGCGGTTTCCGTTTTTCGACTTATGCCACCTGGTGGATCCGCCAGACCATCGAACGGGCGATCATGAATCAGACCCGCACAATTCGTTTACCCATACATGTGGTAAAGGAGCTAAACGTATACCTGCGTGCTGCTCGCGAATTGACCCAGAAGCTCGATCATGAGCCTTCTGCAGAGGAAATTGCCAACCTGCTGGAAAAACCGGTGGGTGAAGTCAAACGCATGCTCGGCTTGAATGAGCGGGTTTCCTCGGTCGATGTTTCACTGGGCCAGGATTCAGACAAAACCCTGCTCGATACCCTGACCGATGAGCGTCCGACCGATCCCTGCGAGTTGTTGCAGGATGACGATCTATCGCAGAGCATCGATCAATGGTTGTCTGAACTGACTGACAAGCAGCGTGAAGTGGTGATTCGCCGCTTCGGCTTGCGCGGCCATGAAAGCTGCACGTTGGAAGAAGTTGGCCAGGAAATCGGTCTGACCCGTGAGCGTGTACGGCAGATTCAGGTTGAAGCCCTCAAGCGTTTGCGGGAAATTCTGGAAAAGAACGGCCTGTCGAGCGACTCACTGTTCCAGTGAGCTTGATCTATTAACACTCAACCCGGCCTTGGCCGGGTTTTTGTGCTTGAGTTCCATGCTAGCCACTCTGGTGAGTTTCACATATTGCGCCAAAAGGTGTTCCCGGCGGGTTTTATGAGCGTTTATGTAAGTCATTGCTTACAAGGTGCGTAAGCCGTTGGTGCGTAGAGTGACCGGATAATCGCCCTGATTTGTTTTAAACCATTGTTTTTAAACAAGATTTAAATATTCTTGTGAGAGTTTGATGGCACTCGACTGGAGTTTTCATCGCTTGTTCAGAGGGTGGGAATCGCTAATATTGCATCTGTGCTCAGGGACAAGCACAGGTTGTCAGGATGACAATCAGGACATCGTAGGACGTGATTCATCAGGATGATGAGCTGGGAAATACAGGGACTAGGGACAAAAGAGTGGGCGACGTGAGTCGCCCCTTTTTTTGTCTGCGTTTTATGTGACTGATGTTTGCTTATGGCTCTGTAGGCCTAGCACCGGGGAGTTCTGGCTCCGCAGAAAAGGAAAAACCCGCGGCAAGGCGGGTTTTTGTGCAGTCAGTGACGCTAAGTACTAGCGCTCTAGGTACTGAAGCTTGTCTTTTACGCCATCCCACTCTTCAGCGTCCGGTAGGGACTCTTTTTTCTCGGTGATATTTGGCCAGACTTCAGCCAGATCGGCGTTCAGTTCGATGTATTCCTGCTGATCTTCCGGCACTTCATCTTCGGAGAAGATGGCTTGTGCAGGGCACTCAGGCTCGCAGAGTGCACAGTCGATGCACTCGTCCGGGTGAATCACCAGGAAGTTCGGGCCTTCGTAGAAGCAGTCCACCGGGCAGACTTCTACGCAGTCGGTGTATTTGCATTTGACGCAATTGTCGGTAACGACGAAGGTCATCTCTGATTCTCTCCTCGGGCGCCAGCCTGCCCCGTTCTGTGTGGGTTTCAGTAGGCTAGGGGTAATGGCCACGGCTCAGGCTTGAAGTCGGGCAGTCGTAAAAATGCGCGCGATTCTAACAGTTTGCGCGCAATAACGTTAGAAGCGTGTTTTCCATGTGTATAACAGCTCTAGCGCTTTGCGCGGAGTCAAATCATCAGGATTGATCTTCTGCAATTCCTCCAGTAGCGGGTGCGGCAGGCTGGCGAACATGTCGCTTTGCATTGGCGCAGCTGTCTGGCCAGGCTGTGTCGGTGGCAGTTCGTGGGGCAGGCTGGTGGTTTCCAGGCGCGCCAGGTGCTCGCGGGCGCGTAGGATAACCTCATTTGGCACCCCTGCCAGTTGCGCGACGGCCAGGCCATAACTCTGGCTGGCAGGACCAGGCAGCACGTGGTGGAGGAACACGATGCGCTCATTATGTTCAGTGGCATTGAGGTGCACGTTGGCTACGATCGGCTGGCTTTCCGGCAGCACGGTCAGCTCGAAATAGTGGGTGGCAAACAGGGTGTAGGCACGCAGCTTAGCCAGCTGTTCAGCGGCGGCCCAGGCCAGCGACAGGCCATCGAAGGTACTGGTGCCGCGACCCACTTCGTCCATCAGCACCAGGCTGCGTTCGCTGGCGTTGTGCAGGATATTGGCGGTCTCGCTCATCTCCACCATAAAGGTCGAGCGACCACCGGCCAGGTCGTCACTTGAGCCTATACGGGTGAAGATGCGATCAACCAGTGACAGCTCACAGCTTTTCGCTGGCACGAAGCTGCCGATATGGGCCAGCAGCACAATCAAGGCTGTTTGCCGCATATAGGTGGATTTACCGCCCATGTTCGGTCCGGTGATGATCAGCATGCGCGTGTCATCATCCAAGTTCAGATCGTTGGCCACGAACGGTGTAGTCAGCACCTGCTCAACTACCGGGTGACGGCCTTGGTCGATGCGCATGCAGGGTTCGTCAACAAAACGCGGGCGATTGAGATCCAGGTTCAGCGCGCGCTCAACCAGGTTGCTCAGTACATCCAGTTCGGCCAAGGCGGCGGCGCTGTCCTGCAGCGGGCCGAGGTGACTGATCAGGCGCTCCAGCAGTTCGTCATAGAGCATCTTTTCGCGGGCCAAGGCGCGGCTCTTGGCAGACAGCGCCTTGTCCTCAAACTCTTTGAGCTCTGGGGTGATAAAGCGCTCGGCACCTTTCAGAGTCTGACGGCGGATATAGTCGGCTGGGGCCGATTCAGCCTGCTTGCTTGGCAACTCGATAAAGTAGCCGTGCACGCGGTTATAGCCGACTTTGAGGTTGGCCAGGCCGGTGCGTGCTTTTTCGCGGGTTTCCAGATCCATCAGATACTGACCGGCGTTTTCGCTGAGCGATTGCAGCTCATCCAGTTCAGCGTCGTAACCGGTTTTCAGCACGCCGCCATCGCGGATTACGGCAGGCGGATTGTCGATAATGGCACGGGTCAGCAGCTCGGCCAGTTCCGGGTAGGTGCTTACCACGCTCGCCAGCTCAGCTAGGTGCGGCGCTTCCAGGTTGGTCATGGCCATCTGCAGCGTGGGCAGGGCGGCGAGGGCGTCGCGCAGGCGTGCCAGATCGCGCGGGCGTGCATTGCGCAGGCCGATACGGGCGAGGATGCGCTCTAGGTCGCCGATTTCTTTCAACTGCGGCTGTAGCGTCTCGAAGCGGTAGCGTTCCAGCAGGCAGGCAATCGACTCTTGGCGTGCTTCCAGAACGGCCCGATCACGCAGTGGGCGATTCAGCCAACGACTGAGCAAGCGGCTGCCCATGGCGGTCTGGCAGCGGTCTACCACCGATTGCAGGGTGTTCTCGCGCCCGCCGGCCAGGTTGATATCCAGTTCCAGATTGCGTCGGCTGGCACCGTCGAGAATGACCGTGTCGTCCAAGCGCTCATGGCGCAGGCTGCGCAGGTGGGGCAGGGCCGTGCGCTGAGTTTCCTTGGCGTAGGTGAGCAGGCAACCCGCCGCGCCGATGGCCAGGGTCAGGCTCTCGCAGCCAAAGCCTTTGAGGTCCTGAGTGCCGAACTGTTGGCACAGGCTTTTGTGTGCCGTGTCGCGTTCGAAGTCCCAGGGCGCACGACGACGCGAGCCGCGACGTTTCTCGGCGGGCAGGTCCTGCGGCCAATCATCGGGAATCAGCAGTTCAACCGGATTCAGGCGCTCAAGTTCGGCCAGCAGGTTTTCCCAGCCCTTGATCTCCAGCACGCTGAAGCGGCCGCTGGTGATGTCCAGCACGGCCAACCCAAACAGGCGTTCATCGCCCAGTACCGCAGCCAACAGGTTGTCGCGGCGCTCGTCGAGCAGCGCTTCGTCGCTGATGGTGCCGGGTGTGATGATGCGCACCACCTGACGCTCAACAGGGCCCTTGCTGGTGGCCGGGTCGCCGATCTGCTCGCAGATCACCACCGACTCGCCCAGTTTGACCAGCTTGGCCAGATACCCTTCCAGCGAGTGGAATGGAATGCCGCACATGGGGATGGCTTGGCCTGCGGACTGGCCGCGCGCAGTCAGGGTGATGTCGAGCAGTTTGGCGGCTTTTTTCGCGTCCTCGTAGAAGATCTCGTAGAAATCGCCCATGCGGTAAAACATCAGCTGCTCTGGATGCTGATTTTTCAGCTTCCAATACTGCTGCATCATGGGCGTGTGAGAACTGAGGTCGCTTTGGCTCATCGTTTTAACTGTCCGGCTGAATCGCAAAAGCGCCTAGTGTACGGTATCGGCCTGGCTGGCTTTAACCCCGGAGTGCAGATGACTGCCAATGAATATGCCCTGACCCAACTGGCGGCCGACTTGGGCGCGCAACTGCTTGCCGCCAAGGTTCAGGTGACCACCGCTGAATCCTGCACCGGTGGCGGCATTGCCGAAGCGATTACTCGAATTCCTGGCAGTTCGGCTTGGTTTGAAGCCGGCTATGTCACCTACTCCAATGCGCAGAAGACTAAGCAGCTCGATGTGCCGGCGACGTTGTTCGGTACGGTTGGTGCCGTCAGCCAGGAAGTGGTTGAGGCCATGGTGTGTGGCGCTCAGACCAATAGCGGTGCGCGTTATGCGGTAGCGGTCAGCGGTGTCGCGGGGCCGGATGGTGGTTCGGCGGAGAAACCGGTGGGCACGGTCTGGCTGGCCTGGGGCGATGGTAAACGCCTATTCAGCGTGCGCCGGCAGTTTGCCGGCGATCGCAGTGAAGTTCGCCGACAAACGGTTGAGGCCGCATTGGCTGGGCTGTTGCGCCTACTTGCGCAAGAAAATCCAAGCGCGGGGTAGGCGGACGACTTGCCCTGTGGAATAATACTGTCTACTTATACAGTTGTTGGTGGCCGCTAGCTGGCCCTTCTTGATTACGTGAGGACTTAAATGGACGAGAATAAGAAGCGCGCCTTGGCGGCAGCCCTGGGCCAGATTGAAAAGCAATTCGGCAAAGGTGCAGTGATGCGCATGGGCGATCATGATCGTCAGGCGATTCCGGCCATCTCCACCGGCTCGCTGGGTCTGGACATCGCGCTGGGCATTGGCGGTCTACCGAAAGGCCGAATCGTGGAAATCTACGGTCCTGAGTCCTCCGGTAAAACTACTCTGACCCTGTCGGTGATTGCCGAAGCGCAGAAGCTCGGCGCCACCTGCGCCTTCGTCGACGCCGAACATGCGCTCGACCCGGACTATGCCGGCAAACTCGGCGTTAATGTCGATGACCTGCTGGTGTCGCAACCGGACACCGGCGAACAGGCCCTGGAAATCACCGACATGCTGGTGCGTTCCAATGCTGTTGACGTGATCATCGTCGACTCGGTGGCTGCCCTGGTGCCTAAGGCGGAGATTGAAGGTGAGATGGGTGACATGCACGTTGGCCTCCAGGCGCGTCTGATGAGCCAGGCACTGCGCAAGATCACCGGCAACATCAAGAACGCCAACTGCTTGGTGATCTTCATCAACCAGATTCGCATGAAAATCGGTGTGATGTTCGGCAGTCCGGAAACCACCACGGGTGGTAACGCCCTGAAATTTTACGCCTCGGTGCGTCTGGATATCCGTCGCACTGGCGCGGTGAAGGAAGGCGACGAAGTGGTCGGCAGCGAAACCCGCGTCAAGGTGGTGAAGAATAAGGTGGCTCCGCCATTCCGCCAGGCCGAGTTCCAGATTCTTTACGGCAAGGGTATCTATCGCAACGGCGAGGTTATCGACCTTGGCGTGCAACTCGGCCTGTTGGAGAAATCCGGTGCCTGGTATAGCTATCAGGGCAACAAAATCGGTCAGGGCAAAGCTAACTCGGCCAAGTACCTGGAGGACAACCCGGAAGTGGCCCGCGCCATCGAAGCGTTGATCCGCGAGAAGCTGCTTGTCGCCAGCCCAACGGTCAAGGCTAACTCCACGGCTGATGATCTGGCTGACGCCGACGTCTGATCGACTGAGCTATGTCCATCGCTCTGGATAACCCCGTCGCGGTGCGGCGTGCCGCCATGGATCTGTTGGCACGGCGTGAGCATGGCCGGGTCGAGCTGACCCGCAAGCTACGCAACCGGGGTGCCAGTGATGAGCTGATCGACGGTGCCCTCGACCGCCTGGCGGAAGAGGGCTTGCTGTCGGAGGCGCGTTATCTCGAAGCGTTCGTCAGCTACCGCGCGCGTGCGGGCTATGGCCCGTTGCGCATTCGTGAGGAGTTGACCCTGCGTGGGCTGGCGCGCGGCGATGTCGAGCAGGCCTTGCGTGACAGCGGTATCGACTGGCGTGAACAGCTGCAGGAAACCTGGCAACGCAAGTTTGCGGGTGCGCTGCCCCGTGATGCCCGTGAGCGGGCTCAGCAAGGGCGCTTTCTTAGTTATCGGGGGTATCCCGCTGACCTGATTGGCCGATTGTTACGCGGCGGGATGGACGACTAACCCGCTTGTGGTTGCAGCACCGAGGCGCTCGCCAGCCTGCTCCATCGTTCACCGCCCCTCTATTTATTAAGCTCACACGCCGATACTGCAGCAGCATTGGTGTGTACTGTTGTCTGCCCAAGCACTGCCCGTAACGCGGCGCCACGCCCAGCCGTGAGCGGGCGAGCGAGATTGGCAGGCCAGTTCAGGCACCTTGTGCCCAATGCTGCGGTTGGTTGGTGAAGTCGAGCAGTTCGCGTAAGCGGCCATGGCTACGGCCGTTGAAGGCAAAGGCCAGGCGCGTCATGTGGCACAACTCGGGTTCATCCCGCTCGGAGTCACAATGCCCTTGCTGCTGGTAGTCGCCGTGTTTGCACAGGTCACGGAACTCACGGTTGAGCTGTTGTAGGGCTTCTTCACTCAGCGCATGGTTGAGGCGGATCACGTAGCGCTCGTTGAGCCAGCGGCTGGAGTGATAGTTGCGGTAGAACTGGGCAATTTCCTCGGCGGCTTCTTCGGCGCTGTGCACCAGACGCATCAGGCGCATGTCGCTGGGCAGGATATAGCCATTGTCCCGTAGCTGTTCCTGGAGGAAGGTCAGGGCGCTGGTCCAGAAGGTGCCGCCGGGCTGGTCGAGCAGTACCACCGGTACCATCGGGCTTTTGCCGGTCTGGATCAGGGTCAGCACTTCCAGCGCTTCATCCAGTGTACCGAAGCCGCCAGGGCAGAGCACCAGGCCGTCCGCTTCCTTGACGAAGAACAGCTTGCGCAGAAAGAAGAAGTGGAATGACAGCAGGTTATTGCTGCCTTGCATGGTGGCGTTGGCACTCTGTTCGAACGGTAGGGTGATGTTGAAGCCCAGGCTGTTTTCCAGACCAGCACCGGCATGGGCGGCCGCCATGATGCCGCCGCCTGCGCCCGTGATGACCATCAGGTTGTGTTTGGCCAGGGTAGCGCCAAGGTCACGGGCTAATTGGTAGACCGGATGATCGCCCGGGGTGCGGGCCGAGCCGAAGACCGTGACCTTGCGCCGCCGTTTGAACTGCCCCAACGTGCTGAAGGCATGCTCCATCTCACGCAGGGTTTGCAGCATGATCTTGGCATCCCAGCGGCTGCGGTCCGCTTGTGCCATGCGGATCACGGTGCTCAGCATTTCTTGGTAAAGCTTGAGGTTGGGGCTGCCTGGCGGGGTGACCAGGTTACTCAGTTCTTCCACTTTGCTGTTCAGATCGATGCTACTGATCTGAAAATGCCGGGACAGGTAATCGTCCGTTTCATAGGGCATACAACTTCTCCTTCTGGTTGCGGGCCGGACAGCTTGTGGCTGCGGTGGCCATGTCCTGAGTATGGCCGGCAGCAGCAGGTTTGTGCTGTTAGGCCGGCTACAGGCTCACTTGCTGTCTGGCTCAGGTCTGCATCAGAGGGCAATTTGCTCGCCAGGTTCAGGGATGTTGGCGATCCAGTTCAGGCGCCCGCGCAGGCCAGTGCAGGGTCTGCATTTTCTCCAGTTCTGCATGCGCCAGGTACAGTTCGGGGTGGTGCTCGAAGTGGCTGACCCAGTTGATCAGCAGCGATTGTCCCGCGTGTGCGGAAAAGCCGCCTAGGGTGTGAGTCTTGGGGTTCACGGCCATGCGCTGATGGAGAAGCTTAACGTGCTCGGCGCCGTCCGCCATGGCGCGACCGAGGGTGCCTTTAGCCTGGAAGCCAGGGTAGATCAGGTGGCAGTCATCACGCCACAGGTTGTGCTTGAAGTGAGGGACGATGCGTCCGTCGGTGCACATGCCGCTGCCCGCGATCATGATTGCGCCACTTTTTATCCGGGTGGTGGTCATCGACTCCTCGGCTGTTGCTGTGCAACGCAGGATCGGTAGCCAGTCCTCGATGCGCGTGCTGCCGCAGGCTTGAAACGCAGTACGGTCTTCAGCGGCAAACTGGTCCTGATAGTGGCAGTAGATAACGTTGGCGCGGATGGCCATGGGACTGTCGAGAAACACGCTCTGCTGTGGCAGACGCCCTGCGTGGTAGAAACGACTGAAGTAGTAGATCAGGTTCTGAGTGCGGCCGTTGCGATGGGGCTGTTGCAGAGTCTCCGCCAGTTCGTCCAGGGTGTCCTCACTGCAGCGGTGATCGCGATCACCATAGCTGGACTCGAGCAGCACCACATCGGCTCGCTTGAGGATGGCCGGATCATGCATGAGCGGCGAGCAGGTATTGCCTAGGTCGCCGGAGAACATCAGGCGGCGGGTCAGGTGATGGTCCGGCACTTCGATTTCGACAATCGCCGAGCCGAGGATATGCCCGGCATCGTGAAAGGTAACGTGGACGCCCTTGGCCGCTTCGCGGCTTTCGCCATACAGCAGCGGTCAGCGTTGGCTCAGCGCCTGCTCTGCGTCGGCGGTGGTGTACTGCGGGCTGATGGGCCGCTTGCCCATACGCGCGCGCCATTTGTTTTCCACTCGGCGTCTTTCTCTTGAAGAAACGCGGCGTCGAGCAGCATCAACTCCATTAGCTAACAGGTCGCATCGGTGGCAAAGATTGGCCCGCGATAGCCCGCAGCCGTGAGTTTTGGCAGCAGGCCGGTGTGGTCAATATGCGCATGAGAAATCACCGCGGCGCCCAGACTGTGCGGGTCAAAGGCAAATGGCGCGCGGTTGCCGTCTTCCTCTCGGCGGTGGCCCTGACGGATGCCGCAGTCGAACAATCCCCGCGCGTCGTCGCGGCTTTCGATCAGGTAGCAGGGACTGGTGACTTGTTGAATTGCGCCGAGGAAGTTGAGCAGGGCCTTGGCTAATCCTTGAGCAAGTTGAATGGGTGGCGCTTAAGGCTGTCCCATCAGGTAACCGGGGGGTGATTCAGGTCAGCATCTGCCTGTATCTCGCGCTCTAAGCTGAACAAAACTATCGGAGCCGCATATGACTCAGCTATTTCCCAGTGCCAGCGAGTTGGCTGAACATGCCCGGATGCAGCCGGACTTTGCGGCCTGGCAGCGCGGCTATGGCCCGTTACAGCATAGTCCGCAGACCTGTGCGGCGGTTTACCGGCTGGCCCATCAACTGGTGCAGGCGGGCCAGCAGGCCGATCTGGCGACGGTCTATCGACACTTTCATGCACTCGATCGGCTGACCGCTGCCGGCCTGTGGCTGGTGGTGCACATGACCTATGCCCTGCGTGTGCGCCTTGACGGTGAAGAGCTGGCGGCTGGGGATTTCAAGATCACCCCCGAAGGCCATACCGGGGGTGCGTTGAACATGGTGCCGGCCTACGCCGGCTATCTGGCGCTGAATAACCTGACCGGGGAAACCCGCGGCTGGTTGATGGGGCAGGGCCACTGTGTGGCGGCCATCGAGGCGCTCAATCTGCTGACAGCCAATCAGCATCCGGAGCAGGCCGCGCGTTACCCCTGTGACGAGGCGGGGATGAGTCAGCTGGTGGCGGACTTCTACAGTTATGTGCAGAACTCGGCCGGTCAGGTCAGCGCGCCGCTGGGCAGCCACGTCAACCCGCATACGGCGGGCGGAATCGCCGAAGGTGGTTACCTGGGGTTTGCCGAGTTGCAATACGCCCATCTGCCACTGCCAGGTGAGAAGCTGGTGGCTTTTCTCTCCGATGGAGCCGCTGAGGAGCAGCGTGGCAGTGACTGGATGCCGCGCTGGTGGCGGGCCGAGGATTGTGGCGTGGCCTTGCCGGTGATGATTGCCAACGGCCGGCGCATCGAGCAGCGCACGGAGCTGGCGACGCCGGCGGGACTCGACAATTTCCGCGAGCGCCTGCGCCATTGTGGGTTTGACCCGTTGAGCTTCGATGGCCGCGACCCGGCGGCGTTTGTCTGTGCCCTATGGGACATGGAACAGCGCCTGGGGCGGCGGGTACAAGAGCTGCACGATGGCGTGCTGAACTACCCACTGCCGATGCCTTACGGCATTGCCGAGACCGTCAAGGGCTTCGGCTTCTACGGGGCCGGTAGCAATGCGGCGCATAACCTGCCCTTGCCGGCCAGCCCTCACTGTGATGCCGTGGCCCGCGCACTGTTCAATCAGCATGCAGCGCAGCTGTGGGTTGCCCCGCATGAGCTCCGCGCGGCCTGCGCGCTGTTTGCTGCCCGAGGCACGCGTGCACTGGAGCGGGATAGCCCCTTGGCACAGCGCCACCCACCGTTGCCACATTTGCCAATCCTGCACTATCAGGAGCACGCCTGCTCGCCGATGCTGGCGCTGGATCGTTTCTTTGTCGATCTGGTGCAGGCCAATCCGCACTTGCGCCCCCGGGTTGGTAATCCCGATGAGTTGGCCAGCAACCGCCTGGGCGGCGTGCTCAACGCGCTCAAGCATCGTGTCACCGCGCCGGAAAGTGCTTTGGAGGCTGTGGATGGCGCGATTATCACGGCGCTCAATGAGGAGGCGGTGGTATCCGCCTGCCTGGCTAATCAGGGCGGCTTGAATCTGGTGGCCAGTTACGAAGCCTTCTGCGTGAAGATGCTCGGTGCCGTGCGCCAACGCATCATCTTTGCCCGTCAGCAGAAGGAAGTGGGGCGGCCTGCCGGCTGGCTAGGCTGGCCGCTGGTGGCGACATCGCACACCTGGGAGAACGGCAAGAATCAGCAGTCGCATCAGGACACCACGTTCTGCGAGGCCCTGCTTGGCGAGATGGGTGACATGCTGCGGGTATTGTTACCGGCTGATCACAACTCGGTACTGGCGTTGTTGCCGGGCATCTATCAGGCGCGCGGCCAGTTGGCCTGCTTGGTGATTGCCAAGCGTGAGCAGCCTTGCGTATTTAGCCCCGCACAAGCCGAACAGCTGGCCCGCGACGGAGCCCTGGTGCTGGCTGAGCACGCGGGCGAACAGCCGCTGCTGCTGATTGCCAGTGGCAGTTACCAGCTGACGGCCATGCAGCGCGCGGCTGTTCGTTTGAGCACGGCCGGTTATCCCTGGCGTCTGATTTACGTGCAGGAGCCCGGTCGTTTTCGCGCGCCGCGCGATGCCTGGGAAGAGGCCTCGGTTGCTACCGCCGCGCAGGTTGAACAGCTGTTCCCCGGCACCTGCGTGCGGCGCGTGTTGCTGACCCATATGCGCCCGGAAGTGGCGCGTGGGCACCTCTGGCCAATCCTCGGTGATGCGCGCAATAGCCGCGTGCTGGGCTACCGTAATCGGGGGGGCACGCTGGATGAGGCCGGCATGCTGTTCGCCAATCAGGCGAGTTGGGCGCATGTGCTGCAGGCTGCCTCCGCGCTGTTGGACACGCCCGTTACGGCGCTGCTCAGCACTGAGGAGCTGGCGGCTGTGCAGGGACGGGGAGATCCGCGCTGTCTGCGTTAGCCGCCGGCCATGCATGCTGGAAGGGAGGGACAGGTATGCCTGGGTTGACTCTGGATCTTGAGGTGGAGCTTTACCTCCTACTGCAACAGGCGGCTCAGAACAACCCGCTGAGCCTGGACGAGGAGTGCTTGCGTCGGTTGGAAGGGGCGGCAAGGCGTTGAGAGTACATGCACACTTTGCTTGCTGATTTGCGCGCCGATGAAGCGCCGCGCAGATCAGGAGGTTGGCTGAGGGGCGGCTTACAGGCCGCAATCAGCCTTGCTGAAGCGTTCCGTGGTGACCGGGCGATTGCTCTTGTACTCGCTGAATTCGTAACGCAGTGCTGCGCCACGGGCGAGCAACTGACGATAGCCAGGGTTGCGGCAAACGCTATTGGCCAATTGCACCCTTACCGCGTCCGGATTGCCGCGCATCTGGGCGGCATGCTCGCTGCGCACGCTGAGGTGGTTGACCAGCTCACTTCCATCCACGGTGTAGCCCTGATCGAGGATGTCTTCGTTGATGGCCCGTGGTGTGCCGACGCTGCTTTCGCGGGCAACCTTTTCCAGCATCTTGTTCAGTTCGAAGTCTTTCAGCGTGGCAGCATCGGCCAACAGGGGCAGGCTCAGCGCCAGGGTCAGGCTTATGAAGCGCAGCATGGGGTTCTCCAAAGTCGATTCGCTCCTCTGACCGGCAAGCCCTGGCAGAGGTTCAATGGCGCTATCTTACTCGCCTGCCGCTACTTGCGGCAGCTGGTCTGGGGACGCACGGTTGAATAACCGGATGCGGGCTTTGCTAGACTGCCGCGCCTGCTGACCCCTGGATGACCCATGCCTTACGTTCGTTACCCTCAGGTGAACGCCTGATGAGCCATGCTGTCGCACGTTTGCGCGCCGAGCGGATTGCTCGTAGCGCCAAACCCTTTCTTGCCCGTGGCAGCCGTGCCATACGTTGCACTGACTGCCGCCTGGCCTTGAGCCACTGCCTATGTGCCTGGCGCCCACGGCTTGAGACTCGGTCGGCCATGTGCCTGCTGATGCATGATGTCGAAGCACTCAAACCGAGTAACACCGGCTGGTTGATTGCCGATGTGGTGGCTGACACCTCGGCGTTTGGCTGGTCGCGGGTAACGGTTGACCCTGGTTTGCCAGCCTTGCTCAAAGATCCGCGGTGGCAGCCGTATCTGGTATTTCCCGGCGAATATGTGGCGGCTGAGCGCGTGGTCAGTGAGGTGATGCCGGCTGCCGGCAAACGGCCATTGTTCGTGCTGCTGGATGCGACCTGGAGCGAGGCGCGCAAGATGTTTCGCAAAAGCCCGTACCTCGACAGTCTGCCGGTGCTCAGCCTGCAGGCCGAACAGCTGTCGCGCTATAAGCTGCGCCGTTCCAAGCGCGATGATCATTTCTGCACCGCAGAAGTCGCCGCGCTGTGCCTGGAGCTGGCTGGTGATCAACGGGCCGCTGATGGGCTGAATGCCTATCTGGACGTTTTCAGTCAGCACTACCTGGCCGCCAAGGCACCGCGCGCCGTGGCCCTGGATGATCCATTGCATCAGCGGCTGCGCGAGTTTCTCTAGGCGCAAGCAGGCTGTTGAACAACGGCCTAGCTTGCAGGCGCGTCGTTAGAAGCAGGCGCAACATGCTCATTTGTAGGTTTTTTGCCTGCCTCGGCTGCGTGTTTAACAGCTTGCTAGGTGACCTTTTTGGGCCATAGCTGCGCCAGCAGCATGCCGACGAACATCAGCGCGCAGCCGAAGTAGCCGCGTAGCTCCAGTGATTCCCCCAGCAGCCAAGCCCCTGCGATGGCGGCGAATACCGCTTCCAGCGAGAGAATGATGGCCGCGTGAGAGGCGATGGCATCCTTCTGCGCCACCACCTGCAGGGTAAAGCCGACAGCCACACCAAAGATTCCGCCGTAGAGAATTGCCGGGCCAGCGGCAATAATCGAGTGCAGCTGAATCTCTTCGAAGATCACTGCCAGCACCAGACTGATGACTGCGCAGGTGATGAACTGCACCAGAGCCAGGCGCAGTGGGTCATGGCGACTGGCAAAGAATCCCACTAGCAGCACATGCACGCCCCAGACAAAAGCCCCAGCCAGCTGCAGCCAGTCGCCAGACGCCACGGTGAAGCCTTCACCGACACTCAGCAGGAACATGCCCACCACGGCCAGGCAAGCGCCTAACCAGATGCCCAGGCCGGTCTTGTGGCCGATAAACAGGCCCAGCAGCGGCACGATGATCACGTACAGCCCCGTGATAAAGCCGGAATTGGTCACGCTGGTAAACAGCAGACCGACCTGTTGCAGGTTGATCCCCAGGGCCAGAGCCAGGCCCATCAGCACGCCACCGCGCACTAGTTGTCGGTTCAATGGTGCCACCGGCGCGCTGCTGCTGCGGCCCTGCAGTAAATGCAGCACCGGCAGTAGAATCAGCGCCGCCAGGCCGAAGCGTAATCCGCTATAAAGAAAGGGACCGATGGCATCCATGCCCAGGCGCTGTGCGACAAACGCCGAGCCCCAGATCATGGCGGTCAATAGCATCAACAGATCGGCGCGCAGGGCGTGGCTTCGCATTTCTAGCTCTCGTCGGCAAAGGTGCGAACTGTGCCGCAAAGCATCGTGCTTGACCACCCCGTCAGCGCTCGGCATGCTGAGGCGCTTTTCGGCGTGGTCAGGGGTGTTGGCATGCCATTACGGCTACCGCATGCGGTGCATTACCGTGCCCTGGACACTGCCCTTTGCGGGCATCCATATAACAAAAACAGGATTCACCATGGCCGCATTTGAAATCCTCATTGCTGATGATCACCCCTTGTTTCGCAGTGCCTTGCAACAGGCGCTGACGCTTGGTCTGGGGCCGGATGTACGGCTGGTTGAGGCGGCCAGCATCGCCGAGCTGGAAGCCCGCCTGGCCGAGAAAACCGATTGGGATCTGGTCCTGCTCGACCTCAATATGCCGGGTGCCTACGGATTTTCCGGATTGGTGCTGTTGCGTGGGCAATACCCGCACGTGCCTGTAGTAATGATCTCGGCTCAGGAAGAGGCGTCCATCGTTGCCCGCTCGCGTGAGTTTGGTGCCAGTGGGTTTATCCCCAAATCCAGTGCGTTGGAAACCATTCAGCAAGCCGTGCGTCAGGTACTGGACGGTGATGTCTGGTGGCCGCAGCAGAGTCAGGAGGCGATTGCCCTGTCTGCTGAAGCCAAGGCCGCCAGTGCCGGACTGGCCAGTCTGACGCCACAGCAGTTCCGGGTGCTGACGATGGTCTGTGATGGCTTGCTGAATAAACAGATCGCCTACGAGCTGAGTGTTTCCGAGGCCACAGTAAAAGCCCATGTGACGGCAATCTTCCGTAAACTTGGCGTGCGCACTCGCACGCAGGCGGCCTTGTTGCTGCAGCAGTTGGAGTCGATTCCTGCGCCGGCGGATGTTTAAGCCGCTGGTAATTTTTGCTCGGCAGACTTGCTGCGCTGTGTTCCCCTTTCGCTGTGATGATTTTCAATGTCTCCATTCAAGGGTCAGACCGGCCTGAAGCGTATTCTCAATGCTACGGGCTATTCGCTGGCCGGCCTGCGCGCCGCTTTCGTCGGTGAGGCAGCCTTTCGCCAGCTACTGTTGATCAACGTGGTGCTGATTCCATTGGCATTCTTTCTGGACGTTAGCCGCGGCGAGCGCGCGTTGATGGTGGCGGTGTGTTTGCTGGCGCTGATCGTCGAGTTGCTCAACTCGGCGGTTGAGGCGGCGATTGACCGTATCTCTCTTGAGTTGCATCCACTGTCGAAGAACGCCAAGGATATGGGCAGTGCCGCGCAGTTCACCGCCTTGACACTGATTGCCTTGGTATGGGCGGTGATTTTGCTGGGTTAACGCTGCGAATCAGGCAATTGCCGGCAGGACGATCTGGTCGCTGCGTGTTACGCCCGCGGTGAGGGCGCGACACAGTTCGATGAACTCGCGCATGGCGGCGGTCTGGTATTTCTGTTTGTGCCAGATGAAGTAGAACTGCCGGCGCAGGTCCAGCTGCGGCGTTTCCACCGCCACCAGGCTGCCCCGGCGAAATGCATCGCGTAGCGCCAGGCGGGAAATGCAGCCAATGCCCAATCCGGACTCCACTGCGCGTTTGATCGCCTCGGTGTGCTCCAGCTCCAGGCGCACATTGAGGCTGCTGGGGTGATGGCGCATGGCCTGATCGAAGGTCAGGCGGGTTCCGGAGCCTTGCTCACGTAGAATCCAGGCCTCTCGGGTCAACTCTTCCAGGCTTGCCTCGCCGCGTTGTGCCAGCGCATGCTGTGGCGCGCAGAACACCACCAGCTCATCCTCGACCCAGGGTTGTACCTCGATATCCGGGTGCTGGCAGTCGCCCTCAATCATGCCCATGTCCAGTTCATAGTGGGCGACTTGCTGCACCACATGGGCGGTGTTGTGCACCTGCAGTTTCACCCGGCACTCCGGGTGGCGCTGCATGAAACTGCCAATCAGCAGGGTCGCCAGGTAGTTGCCCACCGTCAGCGTGGCGCCGACATTCAGCGAGCCGTAGCCGCTCTTACCACCGAGCAGGCGTTCGATTTCTTTGGCTTGGTCGAGCAGTGCTACGGCCTGCGGCAGCAGTTGCAGGCCGAGGGCGTTGAGGCTCAGGCGCTTGCCGGCACGGTCGAACAGTTGGCAATCGGATTGCCGCTCAAGTTCGCTCAGTGAGGTGCTGGTCGCCGATTGCGACAAGGCCAGGGAATCAGCTGCGCGGGAGACACTTTCCTGCTGGGCCACGGCAACAAACACCTGCAGTTGTCTAAGTGTAAATCGCATATCTATATAACCGATAACCCATATCTTGATATTCAAGTTAACAGATATTATTCAGTTCTTTACAATACCGTTCGATTGCGCGCGCCCGCGCACAGGACTTTACATTCGTCGGAGCCCCCGAGCACATGAGCAACCTCAATTCCGAGCGCATCCTCAGCGTCCATCACTGGAACGATACCCTGTTCAGTTTCAAGTGCACCCGCGACCCTGGTTTGCGCTTTGAGAATGGCCAGTTCGTGATGATCGGCCTGCAGCAGGACAACGGTCGTCCACTGATGCGTGCGTATTCGATTGCCAGCCCGAACTGGGAAGAGCACCTGGAGTTCTTCAGCATTAAGGTGCCAGATGGCCCGCTGACGTCGCAGCTGCAGCATCTCAAGGAGGGCGACGAGATCATCATCAGCAAGAAGCCCACCGGCACCCTGGTGCTGGATGACCTTAATCCGGGCAAGCATCTGTATCTGCTCAGTACGGGCACTGGTCTGGCGCCGTTCATGAGCGTGATCCAGGACCCGGAAACCTATGAGCGTTTTGAAAAGGTGATCCTGGTACACGGCGTGCGTTACGTGAACGAAGTGGCTTACCGTGAATTCATCACCGAGCATCTGCCAAAAAATGAATTCTTTGGCGATGCGTTGAAGAACAAGCTGATCTACTACCCGACCGTTACTCGCGAGCCGTTTGAGAACCAGGGCCGTCTGACCGATCTGATGCGCAGTGGCAAGCTGTTCCAGGATATCGGCCTGCCGCCGATCAACCCGCAAGATGACCGCGCGATGATCTGCGGCAGCCCGAGCATGCTCGATGAAACCAGTGAGGTGCTCAACGAGTTCGGCCTGAAAATCTCCCCGCGCATGCGTGAGCCGGGTGACTACCTGATCGAGCGCGCTTTCGTTGAGAAATAAGCGTGGCTGAATAACCAAGCCCGCTTCTGGCGGGCTTTTTCATGCCGGTCTAGTTCTGTTCAATGGCCTGCAGAAGCGTTTGCCGCCGCTCTGCCTGGTCGTGTGCAGGTGATAGCGCAGCAGCTCACCGAGGATCAGGTGTCCCTGCTGGAACAGCCTGGACAGCTCTCTGGCCGAATGTGTGGCTTCGTATATGTCGTACAACGCTGCCTGCAGGGCGTCACTGCGTTTGCGCTCGCTGACGTTGTGGGCCACGGCAATGCGCACCTGGTCATCCGCTGACCAGAAAATATGCTCGGTCTGGCCATCCTTACGCGGGTAGCGGTTCTCGAGAGTGCGGGTTGTGCTAACCAGCCTGACTGAAGCGTTGCCCGGAAACAGCGGGGTGGTAGATCGGCTGCACCTTGTTGCCGGCTGGGTCGAGCAGGTGGAAGCTGTGTGCGCCGTCACCGTGGGCAAAGGGGCGGTCAAGCAGGGGGACGCCTTGTTCCTTGAAGTAGGCATACCAGGCGTGCAGCTCATCGATGCTGTCGACGATAAAACCGTAGTGATCCACCGCCTGCTCACCGCTGCTGGGCATACAGGCGCGGCCCAGAGAGAGGTTGTCGTTGCCACAGGTCAGGTAGACCAGGTCTTCATTGGCGCGGTGTAGTACCTGCATGCCGAGAATGTCCACGTAGAAGCGTTCGCAGGCTTCCAGGTTAGGCACCAGCAGGGCGATATGGCGTAAGCCGTTAAGGTGACCGGGACGCTCGAGCATAACTTGAAGCCTATTTTGTATACATTTAGTCTTTAAATATAAAACAAAATACGTGTTCAGCCTATGCGGGCGAACGGCGCTTCAGATCAATCGGCCGGCACGACCTCCAGCACGCAGATGCTGCCAGGCTGTGGGTAGTGCCAGCGCACTTCGACATCCCAGAAGCGCACACCGTAACGGCGCTCGGGACTGGGCTGCTGATAGGCCGGGCGCGGGTCCTGGGCCAGGCACTGCTCGATCAGCTCGACCAGCGGTTCATCCAGGCGTTGTCCATGCGCATGGGCTTGGGTCAGCGCGCTGTTCTGCCAGCTGACGTCGATCAGCGCCGGCGCACTGTCGGCGATGCGGTTGTAGGCCCCGGCGACACTGTCGGCATAGGGCACGTAGGGTTTGATATCCAGCACCGGGGTACCGTCGAGCAGGTCGATGCCGGACAGCCACAGTTTGCCGGCGTCGACCCGCTCCAGCTTGACCACCGACTGGCCGATGCCGTTCGGTCGGTGGGTGGCGCGAGTGCTGAACACACCGGCCGATTGATTGCCGCCCAGGCGCGGTGGGCGCACCTTGAGCCGCGGCTTGTCTTCCAGCGCCTGGTGGAACAGAAACAGCAACCAGACATGGCTGACCTGCTCCAGCCCTTGTACGGCATCGCCGTTATCAAACGGGGCGACCAACTCCAGCACGCCACGGGCCGCCGGGGCCAGTTGCGGCTGACGGGGAATGGCGAACTTCTCCTTGAAGCAGGAGTGGACAAAACCGATGGGCGAAACCGAGTAGGACATGGCAGCGTGATCGAGTGAAGACGCGGCCATAGTACGCGATTACAGGTGGAAACCGCCGTCGATCGGGATGATCGCACCGGTTATATAAGCCCCGGCGGTGCTCGCCAGGCTGATGGCCAGAGCGGCCATTTCTTCTTCGCGGCCCCAGCGCTGCATGGGGATCAGCGCGCAGTCTTCCGCCATGGCCGCCTCATCCTGGGCAATGAACTGGGTCATCTTGCTCGGGAAGCGCCCCGGAGCGATGACGTTGACGTTGATAAATTGGCCGACCAGTTCGCGGGCGAGCATGCGTGAAAGCTGATGCAGCGCGGCCTTGCTCGGGCCGTAGGCATAGGCGTCTTCACCGTGCGAGGTGATCCCGGCCACCGAACCGATATTGATCACCCGTGCCGGATTCGCCGTACTGCCGGCCTTGCGCAGCAGCGGCAGCAATTGCTGGATGCAGCTGAACACCGAGGTCACATTGAGCTGCATGACCTTCTCCCAGCCCTTGGCCGGGTAGCTCTCCAGCGGTGCGCCCCAGGTGGTGCCGGCGTTATTCACCAGAATATCCAGGCTGCCGATTTGCCCAGCCAGTTGCTCGGCCAGCACCTGTACACCTTCCTCGCTGGCCAGGTTGGCGGCAATGCCATGACAGCTGCCGAAGGCCGACAGTTCGGCAGCGGTTTGTGCGCAGGCTTCGCCATCACGGGCGCAGACGTAGACCGTGGCGCCAGCTTCGACAAAAGCTTTGGCGATCATCTTGCCGATGCCGCGGGTGCCACCGGTAACCAGGGCGGTGCGGCCTTGCAGGCTGAAGTAGGGGTGCATGACTAATCCTTGTGGGAGGGAAGGCCATTACCCTAACGCGATGCTTGCTCGGCGGCAGGCACTATTGCCCGTGGAAATACGCGGCCATGCGGGCTGGCATGGCCGCGAGAGGACGCGACTCAGCCGCGAACGCGCAGGGTCAACCCCTTAAGGAAGTTACGCAGGAACTGATCACCGCAGGTGCGGTAGTTGCTGTGGCCGAACTTGCGAAACAGGGCGCTCATTTCCGGCTTGGACACCGGGAAGTCAACGCTCTGCATGATCGCGTGCATATCGTCTTCCTTCAGCTCGAAGGCCACCCGTAGCTTTTTCAGCACCATATTGTTGGTGATCGGCAGCTCAAACGGTTGCGCCGGGCGGCTGTCATCCTTGCCGCGCTTGAAGTACACCAGGCCATCGAGGAAGTGCGCCATCAGTTCGTCGTCGCAAGGGGTAAAGCCGTCTTCATCCTCTTTCTTGAGCATCGCTGCGAGGTCGTCGAGGGCGGTCTGCTTGCCGCTGAGCTGGATGATCTCGACCAGTTCTGCGTCGCTGATGTCGAGGGTGTAGCGCAGGCTGCGCAGGATGTCGTTGTTGAGCATGGAGATGTCCTGAAGTGCGCAGCAGCTAAGGGCTGCCGCTGGAAAAATCGTTAGAAGCGCTCTTTCGCGGCCAGGTAGCGCCACTGTCCCGGCTGGACCTTGGCCATCGGCACGCCACCGATACGGATACGCTTCATGCCCAGCACCTTGAGGTCGACGCTGTTGCACATAAAGACGATCTGGCCGGGAAGCGGGTTCTTCAAGGCGAAGCGCAAGCGGGTTTCGTTCTGCCAGCTGACTTTGCAGGGCGGCAAGGCTACGCCGTTGAAGGTCAGGCCGTGAGCCAGGCGCTTGAGTTGGCTGGCGCTCAAGGTGCCGATGACTTCGACCACGTACTCCTGTTCGAGCTTACTCAGGTCTTCCTTGAGCTTGCGCTCAATGCGCCAGTCCTGGGTCAGCACATGCAGGCCATCGGCACCGGCTTGCAGTGGAATGCAGGGCGTAAGTCGATTGAAGTGGCTTTTCAGCACGCGGACGGCTGAACCATCGTCAGCCCAGTGAGTAGCTGGGCTGATGCTTTCGGCGGCTCGCTCTGGGTTGTGTCCGCTGGGCACATGCAGCAGCAGGGTGACGGGTTCAACTGGCGTTAGAACTGCATCAGGCAGCAACTCGACACGCTGCTCGGTTACCTTGAATTGCGGTTCTTCCACCACCACGCCATCCACCGTGACCCAGCCGCCTTCGATATACAGCTCCGCCTCGCGGCGAGAGCAGCCGATCACTTCGATCAGGCGTTTGGACAGGCGAATGGGGTCGGTCATGAAAGCAGTCATCGGTAAAAAAGGGCGGCCATTGTAACTGCCCCGGGCTGGCATGCACGGAACATCGGGCGAGCGGTGCAGATAAAAGTAGCCGGGCAGGCGAGGAGGCGAGTGGCAATGAGGGGCTTGAATGAAAAAACCGCTCCGAAGAGCGGTTTTTCTCAGCCGACGATACGGATCAGCCGCCCAGGTAGGCGTCGCGCACCTTGGGGTCATTGAGCAGCTGTTCGCCGCTGCCCTGCATGACGATCCGGCCGTTTTCCAGTACGTAGCCGCGATCCGCCAGCTTGAGCGCCTGGTTGGCGTTCTGCTCGACCAGGAACACCGTCACGCCATCCTTACGCAGCTGTTCGATGATGTCGAAGATCTGCTGAATGATGATCGGTGCCAGGCCCAGCGACGGCTCGTCGAGCAGCAGCAGGGTTGGCTTGCTCATCAGTGCACGGCCGATGGCGAGCATCTGCTGTTCACCGCCGGACATGGTCCCGGCGCGTTGGGCAAAGCGTTCCTTCAGGCGCGGGAACAGGTGTAGAACCTTGTCCATCTGCTCCTGATTGTCGGCCTTGCTGCCGAAGAAGCCGCCCATCACCAGGTTTTCTTCCACGGTCAGGCGGGAGAACACCCGGCGGCCTTCCGGCACCACGGCGATGCTTTTACGCATGATTTGCGGCGTATCCAGACCGACCAGTTCTTCACCCTGGTAACGGATGCTGCCGCTGGCCGCCTGTGGGTTGCCGCACAGGGTCATCAACAGCGTCGATTTACCGGCACCGTTGGCGCCGATCAGGGTGACGATCTCGCCCTGACGGACTTCGACGTTGACGTTATGCAGCGCCTGGATCTTGCCGTAGAAGGTGGAAACGTTCTCGAAATACAGCATCACGCTTCCCCCAGGTAGGCTTTGATCACGTCCGGATTTTCGCGGATCTGCTCCGCTGTCCCGTCCGCCAGAGGCGTGCCTTGGTTAATGACGTAGATGTGGTCAGAAATGCTCATGACCAGCTTCATGTCGTGTTCAATTAGCAGCACGGTGACGTTGTGCTGATCGCGCAATACGCCAATCAGCGCCTTGAGGTCGTCGGTTTCGCGCGGGTTGAGGCCAGCGGCGGGTTCGTCGAGCATCAGGATGCGTGGCCGGGTCATCATGCAACGGGCGATTTCCAGGCGGCGCTGCTGACCATAGGCCAGGGTACCTGCCGGGCGGTTGGCGAATTCAGTCAGGTTGACCTGATCCAGCCAGTGCGCGGCATAGTCCATGGCTTCACGTTCGCTGCGGCGGAACGCCGGTGTCTTCAGCAGGCCGGAAATGAAGTTGGTGTTGAGGTGACGGTGTTGCGCCACCAGCAGGTTTTCCACCGCAGTCATGTCCTTGAACAGGCGCACGTTCTGGAAGGTGCGCACCACGCCTTTGCGGGCAATCTTGTGGCCGGGCAGGCCTTCGATACGCTCGCCATCCAGGCTGATACTGCCCGAGGTCGGCTGGTAGAAGCCGGTCAGGCAGTTGAACACGGTGGTTTTGCCGGCTCCGTTTGGGCCGATCATTGACACCACTTGTTTCTCATTGACCGACAGACCCACCCCGTTGACGGCCAGCAGGCCGCCGAAGCGCATGGACAGGCCGCTTACTTCTAAAATCGGGCGGCTCATTGTTTAAGCTCCAGGTGCGGGCGCTGCATGGGCAACAAGCCCTGCGGACGCCAAATCATCATCAGAACCATCAGGGCACCGAACATCAACATGCGGTACTCGCTGAATTCACGCATCAGCTCCGGCAGCAGAATCATCACGATGGCCGCGAGGATGATGCCCAGCTGAGAGCCCATGCCGCCGAGCACGACGATGGCGAGGATGATCGCCGACTCGATAAAGGTGAATGACTCTGGTGTGACCAGGCCCTGGCGTGCGGCGAAGAAGCTGCCGGCAAAACCGGCAAAGGCAGCGCCCAGGGTGAAAGCCGAGAGCTTGATCACGGTGGGGTTCATGCCCAGCGCACGGCAGGCGATCTCGTCTTCGCGCAGGGCTTCCCACGCGCGGCCGATCGGCATGCGCAGCAGGCGGTTGATCACGAACAGGGTCAGTAGAACCAGTAGCAGGGCGATCAGGTAGAGGAAAATCACCTTGTTGATCGAGTTGTAGGCAATGCCGAAGTACTCGTGAAAGGTCTGCATACCTTCAGCTGCGCGGCGTTCGAAGGACAAGCCAAACAGGCTGGGCTTTTCGATGTTGCTGATGCCGTTGGGGCCGCCAGTGAGTTCAGTCATGTTGCGCAGCAGGATGCGGATAATCTCGCCGAATCCCAAGGTCACAATGGCCAGGTAGTCACCGCGCAGGCGCAGCACCGGGAAACCGAGGATAAAGCCGAAAAACGCCGCCATCAGGCCGGCAATTGGCAGGCACACCCAAAAGCCCAGGCCGTAGTAGTGCGACAGCAGCGCGTAGCTGTAGGCGCCTACGGCATAGAAGCCGACATAACCCAGGTCAAGCAGTCCTGCCAGGCCCACCACGATGTTCAGGCCGAGGCCGAGCATTACGTAGATCAGGATCAGCGTGGCGATGTCTACGGCGCCGCGGCTGCCGAAGAATGGCCAGGCCAACGCGATCATGATCAGGCCGAGAATGACCCAGCGCTGTGTGGAAGGCAGGGTCAGGAAGTTACTGGCCTTGCTCGGTACGCTCGGCAGCTTGGGGGCATGCTCCCAAGCGGCGCTCAGCTGGCTGCGGAACAGCTGCCAGAAGAACATGGCGATGGCACAGCCGGCGATGGTCCACAGGATGGCCGGGCTGGCCCCGTGCACTTCGAGCTGAATGCCGACGGTGGTGAGCTTCAGGCCCAGCACCGGGTAAGCCACGGCCAGCACCAATAGGGCGCTGAAGAACGCGGTCTTGAGATTTTTTGTGATGGCAGTACTCATACTTTTTCAACCTCCGGACGGCCAAGGATGCCGGTCGGACGGAACAACAGCACCAGAATCAACAGGCTGAAGGCCACGACGTCCTTGTATTGGTCGCCGAAGATGTCGGCACCGAAGGCTTCGGCCAGGCCCAGCAGCAGACCACCCAGAACGGCGCCTGGGATGCTGCCAATGCCGCCCAGTACTGCGGCGGTAAAGGCCTTGATCCCGGCAAGGAAGCCCAGGTGCGGGTTGATCACGCCGTATTGCATGCCCAGCAATACCGCTGCAACGCCTGCAAGGGCGGCACCGATGACAAAGGTCAGGGCAATGATGTTGTTAGTGTTGATTCCCAGCAGGTTGGCCATTTTGATGTCTTCGGCACAGGCGCGGCAGGCGCGGCCCAGACGCGAGCGCGAGATAAACGCAGTCAGCGCCAGCATCACCACAAAGGTGACAACGAAGATCAGCACCTGCATGTAGGAGATCACCACGCCATTCATCGCGCTTTCGCCCAACACAAAGTTGCCAGGCAGCAGATTAGGAATGGCCTTGTCTTTCGAGTCTTGGGACAACAGGACTTCGTTTTGCAGAAAGATCGACATGCCGATTGCTGAGATCAGCGGGATCAGACGATTACCGCCGCGCAAAGGGCGGTAGGCCACCCGTTCGATACTGTAACCGTAGGCACTGGCAATAATAATGCTGCCGGCAAACGCCGCGATCATCACCAGTGGCAAGCTGTCCAGACCCATCAGGGTCAGGCCGGCGATAACGATAAAGGCTACGTATGAGCCAATCATGTAAACCTCGCCGTGGGCGAAGTTGATCATGCCGATGATGCCGTAGACCATGGTGTAGCCGATGGCAATCAAGGCATATGTACTGCCAACAGTCAGACCGTTGATCAGCTGTTGCAGGTAGTGATAAAGATCAGGCATTGCCTAACTCCTGGGTTGGCACGCAAGGCAGCGCTTGTGGCGCAGCATGCAACCGGAATTCTTCTAATAAACAAAGCCCACTGCGCAGGCAGTGGGCTTTGGGTTCAGGCGGGGAGCTTACTTGGCTTCGGTTTTGGTACCGTCCTGGTGCCAGTTGTACACCACGAAGCTGAAGTCTTTCAGGTCACCCTTGGCATCGAATGCCAGGTTGCCGGTCGGCGTATCGAAGCTGTTGGCACGCAGGGCAGCCGCCACTTTGGCAGTGTCAGTGTCGCCAGCTTTGGTGATGCCTTCAGCAATCACTTGTACTGCCGCGTATGCCGGGAATACAAACGGACCGCTCGGGTCTTCGTTCTTGGCTTTGAACGCATCAACCAGCGCCTGGTTGCGTGGGTCCTGGTCGAAGGACTTCGGCAGGGTGACCAGCAGACCTTCGGACGCCGGGCCGGCAATGGCCGAGATTTCCTTGTTGCCCACACCTTCAGGTCCCATGAACTTGACGCTCAGGCCTTTTTCCGACGTTTGGCGCAGCAGCAGACCCAGCTCTGGGTGGTAGCCGCCGTAGTAGACGAAGTCCACACCGGCTTGCTTGAGCTTGGCGATCATGGCCGAGAAGTCCTTGTCGCCAGCGTTGATGCCTTCGAACAGGACAACTTTAGTGCCTTTGCTTTCCAGGGTCTGCTTGACCGCGGTAGCAATGCCTTCACCGTACTGCTGCTTATCGTGGATCACGGCAACCGCTTTCGGTTTGACCTTGTCAGCGATGAAGTTGCCAGCGGTTGGACCTTGCAGGCTGTCCAGACCAATGGTGCGGAACACCAACTCGTAGCCGCGTGCGGTGATGTCTGGGCTGGTGGAAGCCGCGGTGATCATCAGAATGCCTTCGTCTTCGTAGATGTCGGACGCCGGCTGGGTGGAGCTGGAGCAGAGGTGACCAACAACAAACTTGACTTCGTCGTTGACGATTTTGTTGGCAACGGCAACGGCTTGCTTTGGATCACAGGCGTCGTCATAGACCACACCTTCGAGTTGTGCGCCGTTTACCCCGCCGGCCTTGTTGATCTGCTCGATGGCCATTTTGGCCCCGATGAATTGCATTTCACCGTACTGCGCGACTGCGCCGGTGACTGGGCCTGCCAGGCCAATCTTGATGGTGTCTGCCGCTACCGAGTAGCTGGCAACGCCAGCCATGGCCATGGCGGCAAACAGTTTGGACATCTGCTTAGTAGCCTTGTTCATAGTGCTCCACTCTTATTGGTTTTGATTGTTGTAGTTCTGGCGGCCAAAGCTGCAGAACCGGGATGTTCCCCCGGTCGTTCCCCCGGCAACTGTACCGGTGCAGTGTAGAGCGCGGCTTTACGGCTTGAAAAGCGGCTTGCTGGGGGCAAAACCTGAGGGTGTCGCTTTAACGCAATAAATGTATAGAAAAACGGCGTGTCTTGGTTGGCTCGGCCAGCGTCGCGAATTTGCCTGCTGGCAGCTCGACGTTATCATGCGCGTCTATCTGCTCAGTGGCCTTTTGTGACAGGACAATCCATGACTGAACAACCTAGCACCCTCTATGCCAAGCTGCTTGGAGAAACTGCGGCGATTAGTTGGCAAGAGCTGCAGCCTTTCTTTGCTCGCGGTGCCTTGTTGCTGGTCGATGGCGCTCAGGATCTGATCGAGGTGGCGCAGGCTGTGGCGCAGAATGATCAGGCGAAAGTGGCTGACTGGCTGGCCGCAGGGATCTTGAGTAAGGCCGACGACAGTCGTGCCGAAGACCTGTTAAAGCGCGATCCAGAATTGTGGGCGGTGGTGGTTGCCCCCTGGGTGCTGGCGCAGGAGCGCTGCGAGCGTCCTGCGCTGCACTGATTTAGCCCGTTTTTAGCGTCCACCATCAGCGACTATGCTGGCAGCAACATGGATCAATTCAGGAGGTTGCCAGCATGTTTGAGCCCGGTCATCTACACCGCACCAATCACGTGGCTTCGGCGGACACGCCGTTGTTCAGTGCCGATCTCTACTACGAAGTGCGTCAGGATCCCATCGAAGGCCCGATGCTGCATATGCGCCTGCAAGGCCAGGTCGGTGGCCAGGCGTTCAGCGAGGCGTTTGAACTGCACCGCGACACCGCGTTCAACTTCGCCAGTGTGGTCAGTCGTGTAGCACACAAGTATGGCCTGCCGACCAATACCAGCCTGATCATGCGTGGTCATGCTGAATATGACCTGATGTTCGAGGATATACGGCGCAAACTCGGTGCTCATAGTGGTGAGCCGGTCAATCTCGATCACCTTGAAAAAGACGGTCTGTAAACCTGCTGCATGAGTGTTGACTGGCGGGGCAGGTTTGCGCAGCGCTAGGTTAAGATGGCGGCTATCACTGCGCCGGAGTCTATCTATGTCCACCTCTCTTCCAGCCTTGGCATTTGCCGGAATCGGCCTGATGGGCCTGCCCATGAGCCAGCGCCTGCTGGCTGCCGATTATCCTCTGACGGTCTGGAATCGCTCGCCTGAAAAATGTGCGTCTTTGCAATATCAGGGCGCGCAGTTGGCTGCCAACCCATCACGGCTGTGTATGGCAGCGGATATCGTCATGCTCTGTTTGGCGAACACTGAGGTGGTGCGTGAGGTGGTGTTCGGGCCAGGCGGTATTGTGGAAACGGCAAAGCCCGGACAGTTGCTGGTGGATTTTTCCAGCCTGGAGCCTGCGGCCACCCGCCAGATGGCTGCTGAGTTGCACGCCCGTTGCGGCATGCACTGGATCGATGCCCCCGTCTCAGGCGGTACGCCGGGGGCGGTCAACGGTTCGTTGGCGATCATGGCGGGTGGCCGTAGCGAAGATATTGAGCGGGTTAGACCGATTCTCGCGCATCTGGGGCAGCGGCTGACGCGCATGGGCGACGTTGGCGCAGGCCAGGTGACCAAGGTGTGCAATCAGATGATCGTCGCCTGCAATGCGCTGGTGATCGCCGAAGTGGTGGCTCTGGCCGAGCAGGCTGGGGTTGATGCCCGCCTGATTGCGCCAGCGCTGGCCGGCGGTTTCGCCGATTCCAAACCGCTGCAGATTCTCGCGCCGCAGATGGCTGAGAGTCAGTTCGAGCCGATCAAGTGGCATGTACGAACCCTGCTCAAGGATCTCGATACGGCCGTGAAACTGTCGCAGCAGATCGGTTCGGCCACGCCCCTCAGTGGCCTGGCCGCGCAGTTGATGCGGCAACATGGCAGTCAGGGCAATCTGGAGCGTGATCCCGCCACCCTTGTGCAGTTGTACCGGGATTCTCAATCATGAAGGTTGCGGCCAATCTGTCGTTACTGTTTAACGAACTGCCGTTGATTGACCGCGTGGTGGCGGCGGCTGCGGCGGGCTTTGATGGCGTGGAAATTCAGTTCCCCTATGAGCTGCCGGCCATTCGCCTGAAAGAGGCGCTGGATGCGGCGGCCATGCCGCTGCGCCTGATCAACCTGCCGGCAGGTGATTTGATGAGCGGTGGTGCCGGTCTGGCGGCTGTGCCCATGCGTCAGGCTGAGTATGAGGTCGCTTTGCAGGCGGCGCTGAATTATGCGGCCATGGCACGGCCGGCGCTGGTCAACGTGCTGCCGGGTCGCCTGGCTGAGGGCGTTGAGCCTGAGCAGGCGTTGGTCTGCCTGATCGCCAATCTGCGCAAGACCGCCGAAGCTTTTCAGGTGTTGGGCATTGGCGTGGTGGTGGAAGCGATCAATCCGCTGGATATGCCGGGCTTTCTGATCAACACGCCGGCGCAGCTGGATGAATTGCTCAATGCTGTGGGCCACCCCAACCTGGCGGCGCAGTACGACCTCTACCACATGGCACGGCAGGGCCTGGATGTGCCGGCCGGTATCGCCTTGCTGGCAGGGCGTATCGGCCATGTGCAGTTTGCCGACTACCCTGGCCGTGGCGCGCCTGGCACCGGCGAGCTGCAGTTTGCGATGTTGCTCAAGGCGCTACGTGACAGTGGTTATCGGGGTTGGCTGGCGGCGGAATACCGACCGGGAGAGGCAGGTACCCAAGCCAGCCTGAGCTGGCTGCGTGAATGGCAAACGAGCTGGTTTGAGTATCGGCAACCCGAGTGGCCCGGGTTGCCGGTTGTGGTGCGTCAGTCGGGCTTATCGTCAGCGTACTTGTTAAGCGAGATGACCCGGGTCTTGCCGATGCGATGGCGATAGATCTCGCGCAGGTACTTGATTGCCTTCTTCACGCTTTCACGCGAGAGGCGGATATCGTTGATCGACACAAACTTGTCCTGGTCATGGATCAGTTCGCGGTACTTTTTCTCATACATCGGTTTGATCGCATACCAGTTGGTGTCGAGAATTTTTGCCGGGTTCTCAAACTCGTTAAGCATGGCGTCAACCCGAACTTCGTCGAACTCCTCGCTCATGATGAAGTCAAGAATGGCGTTGTCCAGGCTGTCGTCGAAACGGTGTGGGTCGCGCGCGAAGCAGCGTTTGATAAAGGCCACGATCAGGGTTAGGAAGTCGTCCGACAGGCACGGACTCTTGACGATCAACGTGGTCAACGACAAGTTGGCCGACGCGCCAATTACCAAGGCGTAACGTTTCAGGGTGGTGTTGGGGAACAGGCTGTTGAGGTGGGTCTTGAGCCGGTTCAGATCCATATAGGAGAGTTTGTAGTCCTTTGGCAGCGAGACGATTGACACAACCGAAGAGCAATTTTTGAAAAAGTGCAGGTCACTGAGTTTTGCTGCATCGAAATTGGACTTCTTGTACTCATCCAGCGCCGCACGGTAGCGTTTGGATTCGATGGGTAGCAGGCTGATACCCTCGATGGCCTGGGTGACCTTGTTGAAGTGTGGCAGGTCGATGGAGCGGAAAAACAGGTCATCGATATTCAGGCGCGACGGTTCTTTATCCAGCACGCGGAACTTGTCCAGTGCCGCAGTGCTTTGCTCGGGTACCACTGATTCGGCATAGGCCACTGCCACAGGGCCGGCCAGACTCATGAACAGGTCATTGGCATCCAGGCGGATGGTTTCACCGATGTCGATGCCGGCGCGACGGAAGTAGTTCTGGTCGTAGTCAGTGGTGACCGCCTGGGCGGTAAGGATGTTGAAAATCTGCTGCGAGATGTATTGGTTGGCGTGACGTTCCATGGCATTGACATCAATATTCTGGATATTGCCATCATCACTTTCTTCGGCGTAACGCATGATGTCGTTGGAAATCAGCATCATCGCGTTCCACGGGCGGATGCGGCGCATCACGCTTTCTTCGCTGTTTTCTTCATTATCGAAGTTGTAGGAAAAATCCCATTCTTCAGCGAGGTATTTGCACAAGAGTCGCCCGGCGTTGATATGCAGGGCCTCGGACATCTCGCTGCGCTGGTCGGAGATGTTCGGCAGGATACAGATGCCGCTGGTGAAAATTGGCTCGAAGACGAAGCTGTGGTCGCGATTCTCCGGGCTGTCATCAAAAATTTTGGTGTCGAAGGTCTTGCTCATGTAGGCAAATTGCTGAGCCAGGCCAAACTCCGATGCCATGCCTGAACCGGTACCGCCGCCGGCACTGAAGATGTAGAAGTAAAGCCGGGACTGGTTGGCCTTGATGCCGCAGGAGTCGATCAGATAACTGTGGATAAATTTCCAGTCTTCATTGGTGAAGCGCTGGGTATCCTTATTGAGGATGATCTTGGCCAGGTACTGGCCGAGGATCGGCGCGTTACCGGCACCGCCCGCATGGACTTCGGAGAGGTCCATGATCTTCATCTTGCTGTAGTCGCTGAGGAAGCCGCTGGTTTCACCCTTGCGTGAAAAACGGATGCGGCCCTCAATGTCCTTGTCCAGGTCGCCGAGCATCACCAGCGGCTCGATCAGAAAGACCGGCTTGCTGTCCTTGCTCGGTGCACGCAGCAAATTGCTGCGGATCCAGCGGGTAGGGCGGAAATCCTGCTCGGTGACAGTCTTCTCTTCATTATTGAATTCGCTCAGGTAGAACTGTCGCGCGTTGTAGACCAGAGAGGCGACATCCAGCGCGATGTTCGAGCCACAGCGGCCCAGACCAATCAGGCATACCGACGGGAAGTGCTGCACCCGGCGGTCGTGTTCCTCATCGTGCGGCACCGGTGGAAACACCAGGCTGCGCAAACCGTCGAGGTTGTCGAGAATGCGATCAATGTCGCGCTCGGTGAAATACATGTACTGCTCGCCGCTGTTGTCGATGCTGACCGGCACCCGTGGCGCGCTAGAAGGGCGCGGCTCAAGAGGAGGAAGTAAGGTATCTGCCAGGTCAGCCAGAGTGGCTTCGGTCGCGGGGGAGGTCACAGCGTCTTTTTTTGTTTTCATTTGGAGACAGTCCGGCGGCTAACAGGGTTAGAGGGGCAAATGGCCACATTGCGCTCGCTAGGCTTGTTTGTAGCATGAAAAATGGAAATTCTCGCGCTCTTGCATGGTTTTACTTGGTGTTCCATCGAGTTTTTACAAACACGCTGTGACGCCGCTGTCGGCGGGTGTGTCGATTACCCTGCATACACGCCACAAATAGTCACAGACAGCCCTAGCGGGAGGCTCTAGATTGCCCCCGCAGGTGCTGGATGCGGTACCGGCTTATAGCCGCTGACGTGTTTCGATAAAAACAATTAGAGATGGATCCCATGCAGCAGTCTCAACAAGCAGCGAATGCCTGGCGCATTCTGTTTCTGCTCTTTCTGGCCAATTTGTTCAATTTCTTTGATCGCACCATTCCAGCGATCATCATCGAGCCGATCCGCATGGAATGGCATCTCAGTGACCTGCAGCTGGGCTTGATCGGTACCGCCTTTACCATTGTCTATGCGATTGCCGGTGTTCCGCTGGGGCGGATGGCGGACACTGGTGCGCGGCGCAAAATCATGGGCTGGGGACTGGCGGTATGGAGTGGGTTGACGGCTGTGAATGGCCTGGCCTGGAACTTCTGGAGTTTTCTGCTGATTCGCATGGGGGTTGGCATCGGTGAGGCCAGCTATGCGCCTGCTGCCAACTCGCTGATCGGCGATCTGTTTCCGGCGCACAAGCGTGCGCGGGCTATGGGCATCTTTATGCTCGGCCTGCCGATTGGCCTGCTGCTGGCGTTCTTCACCATCGGTGCGATGGTCAAGGTGTTCGACAGCTGGCGCGCGCCCTTCTTTATTGCGGCGGTGCCGGGGCTGATCCTGGCGCTGTTTATGTTCTTTATCAAAGAGCCCAAGCGCGGTGCGGCGGAGCTGGTGCAGTCGCGCACCACGCCGGTGGAAAAACCCCTGCGTAAGGTGCTGGCGATTCGCACATTCTGGTGGTTGGTGATGGCCGGCCTGGCCTTCAACTTCGCCACCTATGCCTGCAATTCGTTCATGGTGCCGATGCTGCAACGCTACTTCCTGATGCCGCTGGAGCAGGCGGCGATGGCCACTGGGGTTATCGTCGGCTTGACGGGGCTGGTTGGTTTGACACTGGGCGGCTGGTTGGCGGACAAGATCCACCAGCGCTGGCAGGCCGGCCGCTTGCTGTTTGCGGCCCTGAGTATGCTGGTTGCAGCACTGGCTACAGGGTATGCGCTGGTGGCGGGGCGGATTGAAATTGCCTTGTTTGTTGCACTGTTCAGCATTGGCTGGCTGTTTGCCTATAACTTTTACACCTGTGTCTATACCGCGATTCAGGACGTGATTGAACCGCGTCTGCGGGCAACGGCCATGGCCTTGTTCTTCGCGGGTCTGTATCTACTTGGTGGTGGTCTGGGGCCCGTGGTCGTGGGCATGCTGTCGGACCATTACTCGCAGGCTGCAATGCTTGCCGCTGGCGCCAGTGAGATGAATGAAACCTTCAAGGCTGTAGGCCTGCACAATGCCATGTACCTGATCCCGGTGGCCTTGATGCTGACCATGCTGGCGTTGCTACAAGCCTCGCGCTGCTTTGTGGCCGATGCCGTCAGAATGCAGCAAAGCATGCAGCTGCAGCCCGCTACTTAAGTCGTTTTACCTGGCCGTTCGGCATGCGCCGGACGGCCAGGCAACGGCTAAACCCTGTGCAATACTCAGTCGCACTGCTGTCACGCAACTGCGACTGAGGACAACCATCATGGGCACTTCCCGCCTTGTGCTGGGCCACAGCAATGCGCTTGGCGAACACCCCCTGTATAACCTCCTGGTTCAGTGCCCACTGAGCTTGCAGCCGATTGATGCACCTGACCTGTTGCCGGATGAACTGGCGCTGGTGCTGCTTGACGAGCGGCTATTGGCACTCCGGCCGCTGGCCGATTGGCTGGATTGTGGCGCGATTTTGGTAGGCTGCATGGACCAGCCTGGCGTATTGCCGTTGCCGCCGCACGCCAGTGTCGAGGCGCTGGCAGCACTGCTGCGTTTTGCCGGCGAGCAGTACAGCCTGCGTCATCAGACCGAGCAGTTGGCCGCCGCCTTGGCGGGCAAACATGATGACTTGAGCAAGTTGGTCGACGTCGGCCTGGCGCTATCAGCCGAACGTGACCTGGACCGCCTGCTGGAAAAAATCCTGATTGAAGGGCGCCGCTTGTCCAACAGCGACGCCGCTTCGCTGTTTCTGGTCAGCCGCCGGCCGGATGCGCCGGCGCAGTTGATCTTCAAGCTAACGCAGAACGGCACGCTCAGCCAGAGCAGCTTTCAGGACCAGCGCATGCCGCTGAGCAAAGCCTCGATTGCCGGGTACGTTGCGCTGACCAGCACCGAGCTGAATATCGAGGACGTGTACGCGATTGCCGCCGATGCGCCGTACCGCTTCAACCGCTCTTTCGACCTGCAGATGGGCTACCGCACCATGTCGATCCTGGCGATCCCCATGCGTAACCATCGCCATGAAGTGGTCGGTGTGCTGGAGTTTATCAACCGCCAGCGTAAGGGCAGCGAGCAGCTTGAGCCTGAGCTGATTGCCTTTGATCAAGAAACCGCTGTGTCTTTGCGTGCATTGGCCAGCCAGGCGGCGGTGGCTATTGAGAATCGTCAATTGCTGGATGACATCAGCCGATTGTTCGATGGCTTTGTGCAGGCTTCGGTGTTTGCCATCGAACAGCGTGACCCGACCACCAGTGGCCATTCCTTCCGAGTGGCCGAACTGTGCCTGGCCTTGGCCAACCAGTTGCCCCACGCCCCAGATTCGCGTTTGCGCGAACAGACGCTAAGCGTCGATGGTTTGCGCGAGCTGCGTTACGCCGCCTTGCTGCATGACTTCGGCAAGGTCGGGGTGCGCGAACATGTGCTGGTAAAAGCCAAGAAGCTCGCCGAGCCGGTGCTGGAAAACCTGCGTTATCGCGTCGCCCTGGCCCAGGAAAACCTGCGCAACCAGACCCTGCGCAAGATGCTGCATGCCTACCGCCATCAGGGTGGCCTGAGCGATGAGCGGCGCCTGCAAATGGAAGCCGAGCTGGCCTATGAATGCGAGCGGCTGGAGCGTTACCTGAACAACATCATTCAGGCGAACGAGCCGAGCATGCTCAGTGAGGGAGATTTTCAGCACCTGCAGGAAGTACAGGGCGAATTAGTCAAGGCGCCCGGTAATTGCCTGGTCAGCCTGCTCAGCGAGGGCGAGTTCAATGCCCTGGCGGTGCGCAAGGGCAGCCTGACTAAGGCCGAGCGTGAAGAAATTGAGCGGCATGTGGTGCACACCCAGCAGTTTCTCAGCCTGATTCCCTGGACGCCGGATCTACAGGGTGTACCGCACATTGCCGGGGCGCATCATGAGAAGCTGGATGGCAGTGGCTATCCCAAAGGTCTGATCGGCGATGCGATTCCCTGTGCTTCACGGATCATGACCATCTGCGATATCTATGACGCCCTGACGGCTGCTGATCGGCCCTACAAACCGGCGATGCCACTCGAGCGGGCGTTGGATATTCTTAAGAGCGAAGCGCAGAGCGGTTTGCTCGACGCCGAGCTGGTGCAGCTGTTCATCAACAACCGCTGCTTTCAGGTCACGGGGCCGCCGGGTTCACATACCACAGCGCCGTTCAGTCACCATGTGTGTGATTACGAGCCTTCGTGTACCCGCGAACATCCTCACACTCACTGAGAACCTGCCTTGTCTCGCTTTAGCTCGCGAGATCCAAAACAGGTTCTGAAATGGCTACTTGCCTTTACCGCTTGCTTTTGAGCGCTTGCTGATAGCGGGTGTCGAGGCTCTGCGTCGGACCGCTGGCGGTTGTTTCGATGTACAGATACACCGGCTGCAGGCGTTGCAGGCGGTCATCAATGCCTGGATGCACCTTGAGGAAGCTGCTCAGCGCCGCATCATCCTGGCGTGTCGTGCCCAGTGTCTGCAGCACCCCAGCCAAGCCATAGGCGTCATAGCCGGCGCGGGTGGCGATCACCGCGCCCATGGCATCGGCTTCGTATTCATCACCACGGTCTAAACCGCGGCTGTAGAGGTCGCTGACGCTGCGGGTAAAACGGTCGGTCAGCTCGCCGGCCTGGCTGCCGCCCTTGTCGGCGGCGCTGGCTTGCACGGCCAGGGTGGCCAGGTCGGCCAGCAAGCCGGTTTGCGCCTGTTGCTGAATGGCCTTGAGGTGATGTTGCTGCACCACATGTGCCACTTCGTGGGCCAGTACGCCGGCCAGTTCGGCCTCGCTGTTCATCCGGGTAAGCATGCCGCTGGTGATGAATACGTAACCGCCGGGTGCTGCATAGGCGGCTACTTGTGGGCTGTCGAGCACGACGAAGCGCCAGGGCAGGTCGGGGCGTTCGCTGTGCTGGGCGACCCACAGGCCGACGCGGTTGACGTAGGCCTGTAGCGGCGGATTGTTCAGCACTGCAGCTTTGCTCAGCAGGATGGTGGCGGTGTTCTGCCCGATCACCCGCTCTTCATCGACGCTTTTCTGACCCATGTTGGTCAGGTGCTGGCCGGCGCTGGCCAATTTGCCCAGGTCGACGCCCTGAATCTGCACACCCTCCAGACCTTGGCAGGCGCTGAGGCTGACGATCAGGCCGAGCAGGCTGGCGCACTTGAGTAATGTGGCAGTTTGCATATCGCTCTCCTCGCGGCGTGCTAGCGGGCGTAGGGCAGGTTCTGGCTGCGCAGGCCGCCTTGCTGGGCGAAGCTGCGCGCTTCACTCGGGCTGGCGGCGAAGGCATCCAGGCTCTGCACGCTGGCCGAGGTCTCGGCACTGCCGCTGCGCAATTCCTCGTCGCTGATGCCGCGAATTCCGGTGGCTACGCCGCTGGCGGGGGAGGCCTGGTTGCCGAGTTTGAGCAGGCTGCCCAGGTCATTGCTGCGGCTGGCTTGCGCATCCTTGGCAAAGCGCAGGCTGAGCAATGGCAGCCAACCGCGTTGACCGCTTGGGGTTTCCACCTGATACCAACCGCCCTGGCGTTCCAGTACCAATACCTGCGCCTGCTTGCCGACCTGGCCGACACTGGCTGCCGAGGCGCTGGGGTCGGCGCGCAGGGTATTGTCCTGCAAGGTCTGCGCCTGGCGTACTTCGGCCAGCGCCGAGAATCCGTAGAAACTGAATATCAGCGCCGCAAGGGCACTGCAGAGGCCTTTATTCATCATGTCTCCTTCGCGGCTCAAAGAGCATTACGGCTTCGGCGCGACCTTTTACCTGGTGTTCGCCCCGGGGCACGAAGTCCAGATCAAGTGTGCAGGCCTCACGGGTGGCGGCAGAAATCAGCAGATGGGCGCGGCCCTTGGTCAGCCCTTCGATGCGGCTGGCCAAGTTCACCGTGTCGCCTATTGCAGTGTAGTCATAGCGCTGCTTGGCGCCGACCAGGCCGACGACCGCTGGTCCCGTGTGCAGGCCAATGCCGATGTCGAAATCCGGGCAGTTGTAGTCGCGGCGAAAGGCGTCGAGGTTATCCAGCATTTTCATCGCCGCGAGGATGGCTTGATCGGCTTGCTGCGGGTTGTCCAGCGGTGCGCCCCAGAATGCCATGATGGCGTCGCCGATAAACTTGTCGAGGGTCGCCTGGTGTTTGAACAGCACCTCGACCTGGCTGCTGAAATAGCCTTCGAGCAGGTGCACGATTTCGCTTGGCGTGTGCTGCTCGGAGAGGGTGGTAAAGCTGCGGATATCGGAAAACAGCACGGTTAGCTGGCACTCCTTGCTCGCCAGCAAGGCTTCCGGGTCGTCGCGCGATACCAGTTGGTTGACGACCACCGGGTCCATAAAGCGGCTGAACAGGCGAATGGTGTCCTGCAATTGCTGACGCCGGCGTAGGTAGAACAACGCGAGCGCGGTCGCCAGCAGCAGCCACAGACAGATCAGCCCGGGCACTACGCCGAGCAGCGTGCCCTGCAAGGCCAGCCAGTAGCTGCAGGCAACCAGTGTCAGGCTGCCTAACAGGCTCAGGGCAAAGGCCGCCGGTAGCTGCTCGCGCAGCAGCAATGCACTCAGACTGAGCAATAGCAGCAGCGGGCCGAGCACTTCCAGCCAGCTGTCGGCTTCGTGCAACTGGCTGTTGTTGAGCAGGTTGTCGATGGCTGTCATCAGGATAAATGGCGCGGGATAGAGAGTGTCCAGCGGGGTCGGGCGCAGGTCATGCAGGCCGGCGGCGGTGGTGCCGATAACGATGATGCGGTCCTTGAACTGTTCGGCTGCCAGCGGTTCGCCCTGATTGCGCGCGGCAGCCAGCACGGCGGCATAGGGCAGCCGTGGGTAGGGCAAGCGGCTGGTGCCGGGCCAGTCCAGCAGCAGGTTTTGTTGCGTCGGCAAGGCACCGGTCAGGTCATACACGATGCGTGCAGGCAGGCTGGGCAGACGCCAGTCGGCAAAATTGCGGTACAGCTCATAGCGCCGTCCGATGCCGTCGGCATCCGGGCGAAAGTTGATGCTGCCCAGGCGCCACAGCTCGCTGGGGACGGCGTTAGGCAGCAGGAGTAGGCCGCGTTGATCGTCTGCGCCGCGTTGCCCGGGTGCTTGCCAGGTGGGGGCAGGGTAGTCGCGCAGCAGTGGCGGCTGGCTGCCTGCGTCGGCTTGCTGGACCAGAGCGGCGAGGTAGACGTTGGAGCTGCGTTGCAGCACTTCGGCAAAGTAGCTGTCGGCGTCCGGGTTGAACTGGTCGGGTTCGCTGAACAGAATGTCGAAGGCTACGGCCTTGGGCTGTTGTCTGAGCAGGTATTCCAGCAGTTCGCCGTGCAGCGAGCGCGGCCAAGGCCATTTACCGGCTTCACCGGCCAGCACTTGCAGGCTCAGATCGTCGATATCTATCAGCAGCAGGCGTGGGTCGGGCGTCTGTTCGGCGGCGCGCTGGCGGATCAGCCAGTCGAGGTGGGCGTTGTTCAACCCGTTCAGGGCGGGCCACAGATGCAGCAGTGGAAGTAGGAGCAGCGCCAGCAGGCAAAGCCCGCCGAGGCTATGACGAAATCGTCGCGAGGCGGCGCGTGCAGGCACTGTGAGCTCCTGTGGGCTGGAGTGACAGAAGTAGTGTTTCTGACTCTAGCAGCCCGTGTGGAGTGCACCTCGGCGTAGGTTGGGTTGAGGAGCAGTGCGACGAAGCCCAACGACACCAGTCAAGGCCTGTTGGGCTTCGCTGCGCTCAGCGCCAACCTACCTGCGGGCGCCGGATGCTCATTTGCAACGCTTAGCCAGCAACCAAGACGCGAATGGCCTCCAGGCGCAGTGCCGCTTTGTCGAGCATGGCCAGGCCTTGCTCGCGCAGCTGGCGCAGGGCGTTGAGTTCGCTGTCGCGCACGCTCGGGTTGACCGCTTGCAGGGCGATCAGGCGGGCCAGCTCTTCGTCGGTTTCTGCAGCCAGGCGGCGCTTGGCTTCGTCGACACGGTCGCTATGGCGTGGCGCCACCTTGCTTTCGCCGGCGTTGATCAACGGGTTAAGGCTGTCGCGTTGCGCCTGGACAAACTTGTTGGCGCTGCCCCGGGGCACTGGCTCCAGCTGTTCGTTGAGTTTCTCGAAGGACACCTTGCTGGCCAGGTCATTGCCGTTGGCATCAAGCAGGCAACGCAGCGCGATGGGCGGCAAATAGCGGCCCAGTTGCAGGGCGCGCGGGGCCACCACTTCACTCACGTAGAGCAACTCCAGCAGCACGGTACCGGGTTTCAAAGCCTTGTTCTTGATCAGCGCCACGCCGGTGTTGCCCATCGAGCCGGAACGCACCAGGTCCATGCCGCCTTGCACCATGGGGTGTTCCCAGGTGAGGAACTGCATGTCCTCACGGGCCAGGGCCAGGTCGCGGTCGTAGGTGATGGTCACGCCTTCGTCGTCACCCAGGGGGAAGCTGGCATCCAGCATTTTTTCGCTGGGGCGCAGGATCAGGGCGTTGTCGGAGTGGTCTTCACTGTCAATGCCGAAGGCGTCGAACAGCTGCTCCATATAGATTGGCAAGGCGAATTGGTCGTCCTGCTCGAGAATCGCCGCGACCAACGCTTCCCCCTCACCCGCGCCGCCGGAGTTGAGCTCCAGCAGGCGATCGCGACCGGCGTGCAGTTCACCTTCCAGGTGAATGCGTTCGGCTTTGGCTTCATCCACCAGGGCTTGCCATTCTCCGTCGTCGCCACTTTCCAGCAGCGGTAGCAGGCGGCTGCCGAACTTGTGCTGCAGGGCGTTACCGGTTGGGCAGGTGGCGAGGAAGGCATTCAGCGCCTGGTGGTACCACTGGAACAGGCGTTCCTGCGGGCTGTTCTCCAGGTAGGGCACGTGCAGCTGGATACGGTGCTTCTGACCGATACGGTCGAGGCGGCCGATACGCTGTTCGAGCAGATCCGGGTGGGCCGGCAGGTCGAACAGCACCAGATGGTGGGCAAACTGGAAGTTACGACCTTCCGAGCCGATTTCCGAGCAAATCAGTACCTGGGCACCGAACTCTTCGTCGGCGAAGTAGGCGGCGGCGCGGTCGCGTTCCAGGATGCTCATGCCTTCATGGAACACTGTAGCTGGGATGCCTTTGCGTACGCGCAGGGCGTCTTCCAAATCCATGGCGGTTTCGGCGTGGGCGCAGATCACCAGTACCTTGAATTTTTTGAGCATCTTCAGGGTGTCGATCAGCCACTCGACGCGCGGGTCAAACTTCCACCAGCGCTGCTCTTCATCGACATCCGGCTGCGCCTGGTAGCTGACTTCGGGGTACAGGTCGGCATGCTCGCCCAGCGGCAGCTCCATGTATTCGTCAGGGCTGGTCAGCGGGTAGGGGTGCAGTTCGCGATCGGGGAAGCCTTTGACGGCTGCACGGGTGTTACGGAACAGCAGGCGGCCGGTGCCGTGGCGGTCGAGCAATTCACGCACCAAGCGCGCCGAGGCCTCGCTGTCACCGGCGTTGACGGCTGCCAGCAGCTCTTCACCGCCGGCGCCGAGGAAATCGTGAATGGTCTTGTGTGCCGCATCCGACAGGCGGCCCTGGTCGAGCAGTTCCTGCACGGCCTCGGCAATTGGCTTGTAATGCTCGCTTTCCGCGCGGAAGGCGGCCAGGTCATGGAAACGGTTGGGGTCGAGCAGGCGCAAACGGGCGAAGTGGCTGTCTTGGCCGAGCTGTTCCGGGGTGGCGGTGAGCAGCAGGACGCCGGGAATCACCCCAGCCAGTTGTTCAACCAGTGCGTATTCCGGGCTGGCGTGTTCCGGGTGCCAGACCAGGTGGTGCGCTTCATCGACCACCATCAGGTCCCAGTCCGCGGCAAACAGCGCGTCCTGGGCTTTTTCGTCTTCACACAGCCATTCCAGGGCCACGAGGGCCAACTGGCAGTCTTCAAACGGATTGCTGGCATCGCTTTCGATAAAGCGTTCTTCGTCGAACAGCGCGACATCCAGGTTGAAGCGCCGGCGCATTTCCACCAGCCATTGGTGCTGGAGGTTTTCTGGAACCAGAATCAGCACGCGGCTGGCACGCCCGGAGAGCAGCTGGCGATGGATCACCAGACCGGCTTCGATGGTTTTACCCAGGCCCACTTCGTCGGCCAGCAGTACGCGCGGGGCGATGCGGTCGGCGACTTCGCGGGCGATATGCAGCTGGTGCGCAATCGGTTGCGCACGCACGCCGCCCAGGCCCCAGAGGTTGGATTGCAACTGGCGGCTGGTATAGTCGAGGGTGTGGTAGCGCAGGGCGAACCAGGGCAGCGGGTCGATCTGCCCGGCGAACAGGCGATCACTGGCCAGGCGGAACTGGATAAAGTTCGACAGCTGGGTTTCCGGCAGGCTAACGCTTTCATGCTGGGCATTGAGGCCGTGATAGACCAGTAGACCGTCGATATCGTCGACTTCCTGAACGGTCAGCTTCCAGCCTTCGAAATGGGTGATTTCATCACCCGGCGAGAAGCGCACACGCGTCAAGGGTGCATTGCGCAGGGCGTACTGGCGAGTTTCGCCAGTGGCCGGGTAGAGCATGGTGAGCATGCGGCCGTCCTGCATCAGAACAGTTCCCAAACCCAGTTCTGCTTCGCTGTCACTGATCCAGCGTTGCCCCGGTTCATACTGCGCCATGCTTGTCTCCCGCGTGAAAAAGCCGACTATGTTAACGCAGCGTCGGGCCATGGCCAAAGGCGCATTGCTACGCATCGGGCACTTTGTGTAATCAGGTCGATCAAAAGTGTAGTGAGGCGAGGCTCAAGTCGCGGCTTGGCTCGCCGACAGTCTGACCAAAGGAGGACTACGAGATGCTGCCGCCGATCCCCCACAGTCTGGTTCCCGTCACCGTCCAGCAGGATGTGGTCAAGCCTCGTCCGGAAATCCCGCCGGTTACAGCGTCTGCGGAAAGCGCCAAGGAAAGTGGTGTGAGCCTGGATAAACGCCACCCTCAGGAAGCCGAAATGCTCCTGCGCGAAGAGCAGCGCCGTCGCCAGCGCCGCCACGGCTACTCCCCGGAAGAACTGGCCGAAGGTGAAGTGGCCAAGGCCGATGAGGCTGTGGTCAGTGAACTGCCTCGTCAGGGCTTGTGGGTGGATGTGGAGGTCTGATCTGGGCACACTAGGTGCTTCGCCTGTTCGAGTCTGGTTCCGTGGATCTATTTGCCGACAGCCCTTTGCATCTGGCCAACGCTGACTTGCAGCTGCATGCGCAGTGGCTGAATGCCGCAACGGCTGACCGCTGGTTGGCTGAGCTGACGGCGCAGACCCCTTGGCAGCAGCCGCAGGTGCAACTTTACGGTCGGCAACTGCCGGTGCCGCGTCTGGTGGCCTGGTATGGCGATGCCGAGGCCAGCTACCGCTACTCCGGATTGACCCATCAACCGCTGCCCTGGACGCCGCTGTTGGCGCTGATTCGCGCGCAGGTGGAGCAGGCAGTGAGGCAACCGCTGAATGGCGTGTTACTCAACTACTACCGTGATGGGCAGGACTCCATGGGCTGGCACAGCGACGATGAAGCCGAACTGGGCGCCAATCCGTTGATCGCCTCGCTGAATCTGGGCGGCACGCGGCGCTTTGATCTGCGCCGAAAAGGGCAGAGCCGCATCGAGCACTCATTGCCGCTGCAGCATGGTTCGCTGCTGGTCATGCGTGGGCCAACCCAGCATTATTGGCAGCATCAAGTGGCGAAGACGCGCAGCGCCTGCGCGCCACGCCTGAACCTGACCTTTCGTTTGATCAAGCCGAGACCATGAGCAAAGACGACAAACTGATTGATTTCGCCGCCGAGCGCGACAAGCGCATTCATGACCTGCGCGACAAAAAACTCAATGAAATGCGCGATGCCTTCGAGCAGGCCTTACCACTGCCCAAGGGTAAGAAAAAGCCCAAGGGCAAACCGAAAAAGCCTTGAAATCGCTCTGTCATGAGCCGTTTTTTTGATCTGGATCAGCTAATCAAAGCCTCATCCTGACAGCGCCCGCCGCTTGTTGACCTGGATCAATGGCGTCCCTGCTGCCCCTGCTAATTTGAAGCCATACCCACACAGGCTTCACGCAGGAGGCAATCATGTTTATTGATGTCGTAGTTCTCGCCGGTATTGGCACCGTCGGACTGATGGTCGCGTTCTGTGCCGGGGTTGGTTATTTCATCTGGAAAGACGCGCAGAAGTCCAAGCTGGGCTGAGTCTCCAGTAGCAGAGCACGCAAGGCAATTTGGGCGACTTCGGTCGCCCTTTTTTATGCCTCAATCGATAGATCGGCTTTAAGGATTTCAGGCTCTACGCTGCGTGCGCATCTTCCGGGTTGCGCGGTGATTCGATGCGCAGGTAACTGTCCAGCTTGGCTTGCTGCGCCGGGGTGGTGAACAAGCCGAGCTTGCTGCGGCGCCAGAGAATATCGTCCGCCTGCATGGCCCATTCTTCCTGGCACAGGTAGTCGACTTCACGGGTGTAGAGGCCGCCGCCCAGGTGTTCGCCCAGATCGCTGAGGTTGCTCACGCCGTTGAGCATTACCCAGCTGCGGCTGCCGTAACTGCTGGCCCAGCGCCGTGCCAGTGAGGTGGGTAGCCAGCCGAAGTGCGCGCACAGAGCTTCCACCAGCGCGCTCTGGCTGTCGAGTTGCTCAGCGCCCGGCAGCAGGCTGCTGGCCGTCCAGCTAGGACCCATTTTGGGAAAGAAGGGCGCCAGTTGTGCCAGCGCCGATTCGGCGAGCTTGCGGTAGGTGGTCAGCTTGCCGCCGAACACCGAGAGCAACGGGGCTTCTCCGGGATGAGCGGATAGCGACAGGGTGTAGTCGCGGGTGACTGCCGACGGATCATCCGACTCGTCATCACACAGCGGCCGCACGCCGGCATAGGTGTGCAGGATGTCGCTGCGCTGCAGCTGCTTCTTGAAGTGGGCGTTGACCACATTCAGCAGGTAGTTGGTTTCTTCCTCGCTGATCGCTACCTTGGCCGGGTCACCCTGGTATTCGCGGTCCGTGGTGCCGATCAGGGTGAAGCGCTCCTGATAGGGGATGGCGAAGACGATGCGGCGGTCTTCGTTCTGCAGAATGTAAGCCTGCTCGCCATCGAACAGGCGCGGCACGACGATATGGCTGCCCTGGATCAGGCGAATGCCGTAGGGCGATTCCTGTTTCAGGTCTTCGCGAATAAACCGCGCCACCCAAGGGCCGGCAGCATTCACCAGAGCGCGGGCGCGAATCGAGAACAGGCTGCCGTCGTGGCGTTCCAGGTGGATATGCCACAGGCCCTTGCTGCGTCGTGCGCTGACGCAACGGGTGCGGCTGTGCACGTGGGCGCCATGCTCGCGGGCAGCCATGGCATTGAGTACCACCAGGCGGGCGTCATCGACCCAGCAATCGGAATACTCGAAACCGCGGCTGATCTCGGCCTGCAGCGGGCTGCCGGCACCGAAGCGCAGGCCGCGTGAGCCGGCCAGCTTCTCGCGCTTGCCCAGGTGATCATAGAGAAACAGCCCGGCACGGATCATCCAGGCCGGGCGCAGGTGCGGGCGGTGCGGCAGGATAAAGCGCATGGGTTTGACAATATGCGGGGCTTTGCTCAGCAACACCTCGCGCTCGGCCAGGGCCTCACGTACCAGGCGGAATTCGTAGTGTTCCAGGTAGCGCAGGCCACCGTGGATCAGTTTGCTGCTGGCCGACGATGTGTGTTGCGCCAGATCGTCCTTTTCGCAAAGGAACACGGATAAACCGCGCCCGGCGGCATCGGCGGCAATCCCGACACCATTGATACCGCCGCCGATCACGGCAAGGTCATAGACTTCAGCGAGTGGATTGTTGCTGGCGGGACGAGTAGGCATGGCGGCACCGAAAGTCAGTATTGAACTTTGAATGTTCACTTTCGAAAATATGCTAGTCGAATATCCACGGATTCGCCACCCCGAAGTGCGCTTTCGCGCCCAGCGGTTGTGAGGAATCAGTAGCGGGATATTGGTTAAGCCGGTGCCAGGCCAGTGGTGGCGGTCTTACACCAGGTCGAGGTGTACTTTGTGCTCGGCGAGCAGGCGGTTGATGGCAGCGGACGGCGCGGCATCGGTGAACACCCGATCGACCAGGGCGACCGAGCCCAGGCGCACTACGGCGTTGCGGCCGAACTTGCTGGAGTCGACGGCCAGAAACACCTGGCGCGCATTGCTGATAATCGCCTGGGAGACCCGTACTTCCTGGTAATCGAAGTCGAGCAGGCTGCCGTCTTCATCGATGCCGCTGATGCCGACCAGGGCGAAGTCGACCTTGAACTGCTGGATAAAATCCACCGCCGCCTGGCCGACGATGCCGCCATCGCTGCGCACCGTACCGCCGGCCAGCAACACTTCGAAGTCGGCCTTGGCGCTGAGCTGGGTCGCCACATGCAGGTTGTTGGTGATGATCTTCAGGCCCTTGTGGCCAAGCAGCTCACGGGCAATGGCTTCGGTGGTGGTACCAATGTTGATGAAGAGCGAGGCGTGGTTGGGAATCTGTGCGGCAATGGCGGCAGCGATGCGCTGCTTCTCTTCACGCATCTGTCCAGCGCGCATGCTGTAGGCGGTGTTCTGCGTGCTGGAACTCTCATTGGCCGCACCGCCATGCGTGCGACGCAGCAGACCTTGTTCAGCAAGCTGATTGATGTCGCGGCGAATGGTCTGTGGGGTGACGGCAAACGCCTGAGCCAACTCGTCGATGCTGACATAGCCGCGTTCGCGGGCGAGTTCGAGAATGTCGTGTTGGCGGGGCGGCAGGGTCATGAAAACTCCTCAGAGGTGCGCGCCATTATAGGCTGTGGTCGCAGATTTTATGGTCTGCAATTTGAGCGGCCACCTTGCGGCCGCAGCCACGCGACGTTAAAGACTGCTCCCAACAGTTTTTTCGGCTAAGGTACGCCAACTTTGTCAGATTGTTTTCACATTCGAACATGACGCCTGCCATTGATCTGCTGAAAAAGGTTAAAGCTGCGCACCAGGTGCACAGTTATCACCATGACCCCAAAGCCGCTTCTTATGGCCTGGAAGCGGCGGAAAAGCTCAACCTTGAGCCGGCCCAGGTATTCAAGACGCTGCTGGCCGCCAGTGAAAAGGGCGAGTTGCTGGTGGCGGTGGTGCCAGTAGCCGGTACGCTTGACCTGAAAGCCCTGGCGCAGGCCGCCGGGGTGAAGAAAGCCGATATGGCCGACCCCGCAGCAGCACAGCGCGCTACCGGTTACCTGCTCGGCGGTATCAGTCCCCTGGGGCAGAAGAAGCGCCTGCGTACCTTTATTGACGAATCGGCGCAGCACTTCCCGAATATCTATGTCAGCGCCGGACGGCGCGGCCTGGAGGTGCAGCTGGAGGCCAGCGTGCTGGCGCAGCTGACTCAGGCGTTGTTTGCACCTATTGGTCGCGGCTAGCAGCCGCTCTACAACCTATAAAAACAAGGAAATCTGCATGTCTCATTACCTGCTTGCCATCGACCAGGGCACCACCAGCAGTCGGGCGATTGTCTTCAGTGCTCAAGGGTTGCCCGTTGCGCGCGCGCAGCAGGAGTTCAAACAGTACTTCCCGCAGGATGGCTGGGTTGAGCATGATGGCGAAGAGCTGTGGCTGAGCACTCTTAAGGTCTGCCGTGAGGCGCTTAAACAGAGTGGTCTGAGTGCCAGTGAGGTGGCGGCTATCGGCATTACCAATCAGCGTGAAACCACTCTGGTGTGGGATGCGCAGACCGGTACGCCGATTCATCCAGCGATTGTCTGGCAGGATCGGCGCACCGCCGACTATTGCGCTGAGCTGAAAGAAGCGGGGCATGAAGCGGCGGTCGCGGCCAAGACCGGCTTGTTGATCGACCCGTATTTTTCAGCCACCAAGCTGCGCTGGATTCTACAAAAGGTGCCGGGCGCCCGTGAGCGTGCCGAACGTGGCGAGCTGCGCTTTGGCACCGTGGATTCCTTTTTGCTGTGGCGCCTGACCGGTGGCAAGTCGCACAAGACTGACGCCAGCAACGCCTCACGCACCCTGCTGTTCAATATCCACACCCAGCAGTGGGATGAAGAGCTGCTCAAGCTGTTCGAGATTCCCGCCAGCCTGCTGCCGGAGGTGCTTGATTGCGCGGCCGATTTTGGCTGTACAGAGGCGAGCCTGCTCGGTGCTGCGATTCCGGTGCTGGGCATGGCCGGTGATCAGCAGGCGGCCCTGATCGGCCAGGCCTGCTTCGAGCCAGGTATGGTCAAAAGCACCTATGGCACCGGCTGCTTTATGATCCAGAACACCGGCAGTACGCCGGTCACCTCGAAAAATCGCCTGCTCACTACGGTCGGTTACCGTCTGAATGGCCAGGTCACCTATGCGGTGGAAGGCAGCATCTTCGTCGCTGGCGCCGCTGTGCAGTGGTTGCGCGACGGCATCAAGCTGATCAGCCATGCCCGCGATACCGAAGCCATGGCCGAGCAGACCGGCGATGCTTGCGGTGTTTACCTGGTGCCAGCTTTCACCGGCCTGGGCGCACCGTACTGGGACCCGAAAGCCCGTGGCGCGATTTTCGGCCTGACTCGCGACACCGGGATCAAGGAAATCGTCACCGCCGGCCTGCAGTCTGTGTGCTACCAGACCCGTGACCTGCTCGAAGCCATGCGCCAGGACGGCGCCGCTGAGCCCAGCGCACTGCGGGTCGATGGCGGCATGGTGGAAAACAACTGGGTCATGCAATTTCTCGCCGACATCCTTGGGGTGCCGGTGGAGCGTCCGGAAGTCACCGAGACTACAGCGCTCGGTGTGGCCTATCTGGCCGGCCTGCAAGCCGGGCTGTACAAGGATTTGGCGAGCATCGCGCGGCATTGGCATCGTCAGCAACGATTCGAGCCGCGTATGGCTGACAGTCATCGCAATAAACTCTACGGTGGTTGGCTGGATGCGGTGAAAAGAGTGCGCAGCGAAGGCTGAGGGTGGTAAAACTGCCAGTAATCCGGTCTTTCGTGGGGCTTTGGATGTCGAAATGCCGCTGGCTGGTTGTGCGTGGGTGTGTGCTGGTACTGCTCGGCTGTGCCGGTTGTTTGCGGGCTGAGACGCTGGTGATTGCCGGCGATATCTGGTGTCCGGTGAATTGTCAGCCTGGATCCGAGCGGCCGGGTATCTTCGTTGAGCTGGCGCGAGAGATCTTTGCCGAGGCGGGCATTGAGGTGCAGTACAAGGCCCTGAACTGGGCGCGTACCTTACAAATGGTGCGGCGTGGCGAGTTGAATGCGGCCGTCGGTGCTGGCGTTGAAGATGCACCGGACTTTCTTTTTGGTGCTACGCCTGTGGCATCGTCGCGGAACTGCTTTTTCACCCGGCAGGCGTCCTACTGGCGTTTTACCGGTATTGCCTCGCTCGCCGGGCAACGCCTCGGGGTGATCAATGACTACAGTTATGGCGATCAATTGAATGCCTACATTGCGTTGCATCATGGTGATAGTGAACGCATTCAGATTGCCGCTGGCGACACTGCGCTGACGTTGAACATCAGCAAGCTCACCCATGGCCGTGTCGATGTGGTGTTGGAAAACGCCTGGGTCATGCAAGCCATGTTGGCCAGCCTGGGGCACACTGGCGAGTTGCGCGAGGCCGGTTGCCGCGTGCCGGATGTGCCGATCTACCTGGCATTTTCGCCAGTGCTGGCGTCCAGCCCACGCTATGTTGCGCTCTTCGAGCAGGGTGTGCAGCGCTATCGCGCTAATGGCCGTTTGCAGGCCTTACTGGATGCTTATGGGGTGCAGGGGCCCTGACTGTTGGACGGCTGTCGTGAGGCTCGGTGTTAATGGCCTGCTGTATGGCTGTAATTGGCCGCTGCTGTAGTGGGCAGACGGAGCCTGTTTTCGGCATGCTTTAACGTGCGAAGAATCCGGAGTGCGCCCCATGCAGCTTGAATTCCACCAGGTCGATGCCTTTGCTACACAACCATTTACCGGCAACCCGGCGATGGTTTATCGCCTGGACAGCTGGCTTGACGATGCCTTGATGCAGCAGATTGCCGCCGAGCACAACTTGGCGGAAACCGCCTTTGTGGTGAAGGAAGGCGCAGCTTGGCATATCCGCTGGTTTACCCCAACGGCAGAGGTGCCGCTGTGTGGCCATGCCACCCTGGCCACTGCTCATGTGCTGTTCGAGGTCTACGGTGAGTCGGGCGATGTGCTTGATTTTACCTGTCTCTCCGGCGCACTGCGGGTCAGTCGTGCTGGCGCCAAGCGGGTACTGGATTTCCCCGTGCGCCGCGCGCAATCGTGCGACTTACACGCAGACGTTGAGCGGGCGCTGGGCTTGCCGGTAGATAGCGTGTTGGCATTGCATGAGGGGCAGGGAATCCAGGAGTTGCTGGCGATTCTACCGAGCGAGGCTGTAGTGCGGGCTTTGCAGCCTGATCTGGCAGCTGTAGCCACGTTGCCGGGGTTGGGCTTGCTGGTCAGCGCCCCCGGTGAGCAGCATGATTTCGTCTCGCGTTACTTCGCGCCGTCTATCGGTATCAATGAAGATCCGGTAACCGGTTCGACCCACTGCATCCTTACCCCCTACTGGGCGCAGCGTTTGGGCAAGACCCGGCTCGGTGCGTTCCAGTGTTCTGCGCGTGGCGGCGAGTTGCACTGTGAGTTGGTTGGCGAGCGGGTGAGGATTGCCGGCCAGGCGCTGTTGATTGCCAGTGGCCGGTTGCTGTTGGGGTGAGTCAGCTGTCGCTGCTGTAGCGACGCACGCCCGACTCACCCAGGTTGACCTGGGCGGCGATGCTGCCGGGTGCGGCAAACACCACCAGATGGTCGGCGGCCACACGAATGCCGACCTGCTGGCCGGGCAAGTGATCGGCGTGGCTGGGGAAGATTGATTCCAGTTGGCTACCGGTTGGTAATTGCAGGCGATACAAGGTCGCTGCGCCGAGGAAAGTCTTGCCGACGATCAGCGCCTTTTGCGTGCTGTCCGGGTCATAGACGATATCGTCTGGACGTAGTAGTACGTCGACCGCGCTGCCGGTTGGCCAGTTATAGGCACGGTTGCCACGAATCATGCCCAGTTCGGTCTGTACAGAGTCCGGGCTGAGCAACTGGCCACGAATAAAGTAGCCTTGGCCGATAAAGCTGGCGACAAACGGGGTCAGTGGTTCGTGGTAGAGATTGAAGGGCGTGTCCCACTGTTCAAGTTTGCCTTCCTTGAACACGCCGACGTGATCGCTGACGGCGAAGGCTTCCTCTTGGTCGTGGGTCACCAGAATTGCGCTGGTGCCGCGCGCCTTGAGGATGTCGCGTACCTCATGGCTCAAGCGCCGGCGCAGTTCGCCATCCAGGTTGGAGAACGGCTCATCAAGCAGCAGCAATTGTGGTTCCGGTGCCAGCGCACGTGCCAGTGCCACGCGTTGCTGCTGGCCGCCGGACAGCTCATGCGGGTAGCGCTTGCCGAGATGGTCGAGTTTGACCAATTCCATCAGTTCCTGAGTAACCCGCTCGCGGTTGGGTTGCTTGCGGATGCCGAAGCCGATGTTTTCGGCCACGCTCAGGTGCGGGAACAGTGCGTAATCCTGGAATACCATGCCGATCCGGCGTTTCTCCGGGGCCAGGGTAAAACCGGCTTTCGAGATGACCTGGTCGGCCAGCTGGATCTCGCCTTCCAGCACCGGTTCAAAGCCGGCAATGGCGCGCAATGTGGTGGTCTTGCCGCAGCCTGATGGGCCGAGCAGGCAGCCGATATCGCCGGCATTCAGGTGCAGGTTGAGGCTCTGCACCACCTTGTGTCCGGGGTAGCCGCAGCTCAGCTCGCGCAGGTTTAGCAGAGGTTGGCTCATGCGTGGTGGTACGCCGGCTCAACCAGAAATTCGAGCAGCGCTTTCTGCACATGCAGGCGATTTTCTGCTTGGTCCCAGGCTGCCGAGCGCGGGTCGTCGAGCAGATCCTCGCTGATTTCCTCGCCGCGGTGAGCCGGTAGGCAATGCAGGAACAGCACGTCTTCGGCGGCGGCATCCAGCAGGGCGCGGTTGACCTGGTAGGGCTGGAACAGCTTGAGGCGCTCGGCGGCTTCGTCTTCCTGGCCCATCGAAGCCCACACATCGGTGCTCACCAGGTGTGCGCCGGCAACGGCGGCAAGCGGGTCACGCAGAATCTGTACGCGCTCGCCGGCGGCAGCGAGGAACGTGGCGTTCGGCTCATAGCCCTCGGGGCAAGCGACGCGCAGTTGGAAGTCAAACTGCATGGCCGCTTCTATATAGGAATTACACATGTTGTTGCCGTCACCGATCCAGGCCACGGTTTTGCCTTTGATGCTGCCGCGATGCTCCTGATAGGTTTGCATGTCGGCCAGCAGCTGGCAGGGGTGCAGGTCATCGGACAGGCCGTTGATCACCGGCACGCGCGAGTTGGCGGCGAATTCGGTCAGGGTGCTGTGGGCGAAGGTGCGGATCATCACCGCATCGAGCATGCGCGACATGACGATGGCTGCATCGCCAATCGGTTCGCCACGGCCCAGTTGCGTGTCACGCGGCGACAGGAAGATGGCCTGACCGCCGAGCTGGATCATGCCGGCTTCGAACGACAGGCGGGTGCGGGTCGAGGCCTTCTCGAAGATCATGCCCAGTACGCGATTCTTCAGCGGCTCGAACAATACGCTGCGGTTACGCAAGTCCTTAAGCTCCATGCCGCGTCGGATCAGCCCCACCAGTTCGTCCGGTGTGCAATCCATCAGCGAGAGAAAGTGTCTTGCGCTCATCATCAACTACCTTTTGACAGCAGGGCGCAGGTTCAATGGCCTGGTGGAATGCAAGAAACGGCAGAACCTGCGGCTGGGTGGCCGCACAATGCGACGAAACGGGGAAGTCGCGATCTTATAAGCAAACGCCGATCAGGCGCAAATTGCCTGCATGAGCCCGTTGAGCGGGGCAGTCGCCGAGACGTAGCTATCGGTCGACCTGATGCTGTGCAATTCACGCAGCGAACCCTGCTGGTGCAGTCTCCGAACTGTCGCCATAGTCATGCTTTGCGGTGCTGCGTACATCGAATCAAAACAAGAGGCTCGGCCATGACCAAAACCCTTCATCATCGTGCATGCCATTTGTGCGAAGCCATCTGTGGCCTGAGCATTGAAACCGAAGTGCAGGACGACGGTTCCACGCAGATCCGTTCGATCAAGGGCGATGCTCTGGACAGTTTCAGTCGCGGCCATATATGTCCCAAGGCCGTAGCCTTACAGGACATTCAGAATGATCCTGACCGCTTGCGTCAGCCGATGCGCCGGGTGGGGGATGAATGGCAGGCCATTGGCTGGGAGGACGCTTTCGTGCTGGTGGCCGAGCGTTTGAGTGCGATTCAGGCCGAGCATGGGCAGAACGCCGTAGCGGTGTATCAGGGCAACCCCAGTGTGCACAACTACGGCCTGATGACCCACAGCAACTACTTCCTTGGCCTGCTGAAAACCCGTAACCGTTATTCGGCTACCTCGGTTGATCAGCTGCCGCATCACTTGACCAGCCACCTGATGTACGGCCATGGCTTGCTGATTCCGATTCCAGATATCGATCACACCGACTTTATGTTGATCCTCGGCGGCAACCCGCTGGCATCCAACGGCAGCATCATGACCGTGCCGGATGTGGAAAAGCGCCTGAAGGCTATCCAGAAACGCGGTGGCAAACTGGTGGTAGTGGATCCACGGCGCAGCGAAACCGCCGCGATTGCCGACCAGCATGTGTTCGTTCGTCCGGGGCAGGACGCTGCCCTGCTGTTTGGCCTGCTCAATACTCTGTTCGAAGAAAACCTCGGCCGCGCCAGTCACCTGGCCGTTGATGGCCTGGATGACGTGCGTCAGGCGATTGCCGGTTTCACCGCCGAAAGCATGAGCGCCCAATGCGGCGTGCCGGCGCCAACGATTCGCCAGTTGGCGCGCGACTTTGCCGCTGCCGAATCGGCGGTGTGTTACGGGCGCATGGGTGTCTCCACTCAGGCGTTTGGTACGCTGTGTCAGTGGCTGGTGCAGCTGATCAATCTGGTCACCGGCAATCTGGATCGCGTCGGCGGTGTGCTCTGCACCGAACCCGCATTGGACCTGGTGGCTTCAACCTCTGGCGGGCACTTCAATCGCTGGCAGAGCCGGGTGTCCGGCTTGCCGGAGTACGGCGGTGAATTGCCGGTGTCGGCCCTGGCCGAGGAGATGCTCACGGCCGGCGAAGGGCAGGTGCGCGCGCTGGTGACGATAGCCGGTAACCCGGTGCTGTCCACGCCCAATGGCCGGCAGCTGGAGCAGGCGCTCGATGGTCTGGAATTCATGCTCAGCATCGACTTCTACATCAATGAAACCACCCGTTATGCCGACCTGATCCTGCCGCCGACTGGGCCGCTGGAGCATGATCACTACGACACCACGTTCAATATGTTCGCGGTGCGCAATGTCACTCGCTTCAATGAAGCTGTGCTGGCCAAACCTGTAGGCGCGCTGCATGACTGGGAAATCTTCGTCGGTCTGGCCAAAGCCTTTGCCGCCAAAACGGGCGTGGAGCTGAAACCGACCATGGCCCCCGAGCAGATGATCGACATGGGTCTGCGGTTTGGTAGTTACGGCGACAAGTCAGAACATAAACTGTCGTTGGTTGCGCTGCGTGAGCACCCGCATGGGCTCGACCTAGGGGCGCTTAAACCCAACCTGAGCGGTCGTCTGAAAACCGCCAATAAGCAGATTCAAGCGGCACCTGCGGTGATCATGGCTGATCTGCAGCGCTTTGCCGCGCAGCCAGCTGCCAAGGCGGATGAGCTGCTGCTGATTGGTCGCCGGCATGTGCGCAGTAATAATTCCTGGATGCATAACTACCACCGCTTGGTTAAAGGTAAGCCGCGCCATCAGCTGCTGATGCACCCAGCGGACTTGAGTCAGCGCGGGCTCACCGATGGCCAATTGGTGCGCGTGCGTTCGCGGATCGGGGTCATCGAAGTGGAAGTGGCTGCCAGTGAGGACATGATGGCCGGTGTGGTCAGCCTGCCACATGGTTGGGGGCATGCCCGGCCAGGCGTAAAGATGGCGATTGCCAGCGAGCAACCGGGGGCCAGCGCCAATGACCTGACTGATGAGCGGCAGCTCGATGCCCTGTCCGGCAATGCGGCGTTGAACGGCGTTCCGGTACAGGTTGAGGCTGCTTGACCGGCTGACATTCGGCGCAAGGAATGTGGCAGGGAAGGCCGAGCATTGCGCTCGGCTTTTCGCTACAATGCCGCCACCGTGCCGACCCGTGAGTCGGGAAGTTAAGTCCTGAGGTGCCCAATGGATATCATCGAAACTATCAAAGAACAGATCGGTAATAACACCGTTCTGCTGTACATGAAAGGCTCGCCGAACGCTCCGCAGTGCGGCTTTTCCTCCAAGGCAGCGCAGGTTGTGATGGCCTGTGGCGAAAAATTCGCTTATGTCGACATTCTGCAGAACCCGGAAATTCGCGCCAATCTGCCGAAGTATGCCAACTGGCCAACGTTCCCGCAGCTGTGGGTCGGTGGTGAACTGGTCGGCGGCAGTGACATCCTGGTGGAAATGTTCGAGAAGGGTGAGCTGCAAACCCTGATCAAGGACGCTGTGCAGAAAGCCGACGCCTAAATCGGTCGTGCATAAACAACAAACCCCGCCAAGTGCGGGGTTTGTTGTTTATGGCGTAAACGTTTGGCTTATTCGTCCATCTGCGACTGCAGGTAGTTCTGCAGGCCCACGGCTTCGATCAGGCTGAGCTGGGTTTCCAGCCAGTCGATGTGGTCTTCCTCAGAGCAGAGGATTTCTTCAAGCAGTTCGCGGCTGGCGTAGTCGCCGATGCTTTCGCAGTAGGCAATCGCTGCTTTCAGATCAATGTGCGCCTTGTGTTCGATCTTCAGGTCGCACTCAAGCATTTCCTTGGTGTTTTCACCGATCAGGATTTTGCCGAGGTCTTGTAGGTTGGGCAGGCCTTCAAGGAACAGGATGCGCTTGATCAGCTTGTCCGCGTGCTTCATCTCATCGATGGACTCGTGATACTCGTGCTCGCCGAGTTTTTTCAGGCCCCAGTCTTCGTACATGCGCGCGTGCAGGAAGTACTGGTTGATCGCGACCAGCTCGTTACCGAGGATCTTGTTCAGATGCTGGATGACTTTCTTGTCGCCTTTCATGTCTGCGTCTGCCTTGCAAGGGAGTTGGCTTTAAATTCTGGGCTGATGATTTTCGACTGTCAAACCTAAGTATTTGAATTCAAAGCTAAAATTAATATAAATACGAATGTTTAAGTTATGCATTTGGGCGCTAAGGTATTGAATTTAAGGCATAAAAAAACCGGACACTTGGTCCGGCTCTCTTTGTGCGCGATGTGCTAGTCAATCATGCCGCAACAAAATTTGCTGGGTAAGCACGTGCTGCCTGACTGCTCTGGACTTCGCTGAGGGTTTCACGCACTACCTGTTTGGCCAGGCAAGCACACTTGCCGCACTGGCTGGCGACACCCAGGGTGGCCCGCACGTCACGGTAGCTGCAGCAGCCTTCGTAAATGGCTTCGCGAATCTGACCGTCAGTTACACCTTCACAGAGACAGACGTACATGATTGATGCTCGTGGCTGGGTGGTGAGATGCGAAAGATACTAATGTTAATGAGAATGCTTGTCAAAGCTGAATGTGATTGTCTGATGAATGGTGTCTGTGTACGTGAGGGGCGTTGGGGTTGCTGAACTGTTCTGAGTCGTGTGACTGATCCTCGCTTAGCGGTTTATCTGTGGCGCTTGCATCTCCCATGCGCACGGTTCGGCGTGATGGCGGCAGGCTGAAGGTTGCCGCTCTGTTTGCCAGTAGGCGGAAAGGCTTTGCCGCTTTCCCTCGGATTTACCTGCAGTGTCCGATTAAGTGATTGAAATATTTGAATAAAATTTAGTGGCACAAGCTTTGCTTATGGTCTTGCACGGAAAACAGCAACGCCATCAGGCAAAGGTTTCTGACCATGAGCATCAGTTTTGACCGGGCACTCGGCATTCATGAACAGGCTCTCGGCTTTCGCGCCCAGCGTGCCGAAGTGCTGGCCAACAACATCGCCAACGCGGATACGCCGCATTACAAGGCGCGCGATCTTGAGTTCGCCAGTGTGCTGGCTGAGCAAAGCGCCAAAAGTCAGCGTGGTCAGATCAGCTTGAACCGTACCAACAGCCAGCATATTCCTGCTGAGGGGCTGGTGTCGGCCGATGCCAGTCTGGCTTACCGCACGCCGCTGCATCCTTCAATTGACCAGAACACGGTCGACCTGCAACTGGAACAATCCAATTACGCTGAAAACTCGGTGCAGTTCCAGGCCAGCTTTACCTTCCTCAACAGTAAGTTCAAAGGGCTGGTCAATGCCCTTCGCGGCGAATAACAGGAGCCTGATGCCATGTCACTTGCCAGTGTTTTCAATATCGCCGGGATGGGAATGAGCGCGCAGAGCACTCGTCTCAATACCATTTCCAGCAACATTGCCAATGCCGAGACGGTCTCCTCAAGCATTGATCAGACCTATCGCGCCCGCCATCCGGTATTTGCCACGGTTTTTGAGTCTGCCCAGGGCGGCGACCGCGGCTCGCTGTTTGCTGATCAGGATAATGCCGGGGTTGGGGTTCAGGTGCTGGGGGTGGTTGAAGATCAGAGCAGCCTGATGCCGCGTTATGAGCCCAATCATCCCTCGGCAGATGAAAAAGGCTACGTGTACTACCCCAATGTCAACGTGGTGGAGGAGATGGCCGACATGATTTCTGCCAGCCGGGCCTTCCAGACCAACACTGAAATGATGAACACCGCCAAGCAGATGATGCAGCGCGTACTGACCCTGGGTCAGTAAGCCCGTGAATAAAAGGAGCACATACCCATGAGTACGGTTGGCGATGTGAGTGCTTCGGCGCTCGATAAGTATCAGATCAAGAATGAAACCAAGACCAACAAGGAGCTGGGCAAGAATGAGTTCCTTAACTTGTTGGTGGCGCAGTTGAACAACCAAAACCCTCTTGAGCCGCAAGGCAATGGTGAGTTTATCGCTCAGCTGGCCCAGTTCAGTCAGGTGGAGGGTATTGAAAAGCTCAATACCAGCATGAGTTCGCTGCTCAGTGGTTATCAGTCTTCGCAGGCCCTGCAGGCGTCATCCCTGGTCGGGCGCAAGGTCATCATTCCCAGTGAAAAGGCGGTTGTGGATACCAGCCAAAGCTTCAAGGCCAGTCTGGTGCTGCCGGCAACCAGCAGTAACGTGTATGTCAACGTTTATGACAGTGCGGGTGCTGCGGTCAGTCGAGTCAATCTGGGGCAGCAGGCGGCTGGAAATGTCAGCTTTATATGGGATGGCAAGGATGCGAGCGGCAAGGTGTTGCCGCCGGGCACCTACAAATTTGAAGCGCAGGCCACTTACGCCGATGGCACCAAGGGCCTTTACACCATGTTGCCGGCCAACGTTGACAGCGTCACGTTGGGGGGCAAGGAACTGATGCTTAATCTGGCCGGGCTGGGAGCTGTTCCGCTCTCCAAGGTCCAGGTCATCGGCCAGTAATTCAGCGATTTTAATGGCCGGGAGTTCCGGCAAAGGAGATATCCATGTCCTTCAATATCGGTTTGAGTGGGCTGCGTGCGGCAACCAGTGATCTCAATGTGACGGGCAACAATATTGCCAACGCGGGCACGGCGGGCTTCAAACAGTCACGTGCCGAATTTGCCGATGTATATGCGGCCTCTGTATTGGGTACAGGCTCAAACCCGCAGGGTAGCGGCGTTTTGCTGGCTAACGTTTCGCAACTGTTTAACCAGGGCAATATCAACTACACGCAGAACGCCCTGGATCTGGCGATCAACGGCAATGGTTTCTTCCAAACCAGCAACAATGGTGATGTCAGCTACACCCGTGCCGGTTACTTCGGTACGGATCGTGATGGCTTCATGGTCAACAATTTCGGTTACCGCCTGCAGGGCTATACGGTGGATGCGGCCGGTAACCTGCAAAACGGTATTGTCGGCGATTTGCAGATTGAAACAGCGAGCCAGGAACCGCGGGCGACTGAGAGTCTGGAGCAGGTCTACAACCTGAACTCCACCAATTTGGTACCGACCACCGTGCCGTTTAACCCGGCAGACCCCACGTCGTATAACTCGTCGACTTCGACCAATATCTATGACAGTCAGGGTAACGCCCACGTATTCACCCAGTATTTCCTCAAAACGGGGCCTAATACCTGGAACATGAACGTGCTGATTGATGGGCGCAACCCAACCAACCCGACGCTTACGACGCCATCGACAGTGCCTTTGACCTACACCGCGTCGGGTCAACTGAATGTGCCGGCCCTGATTGCCTCTACGCCGACAGGTTTTACCGTGGATGCCAATGGCGTGATCCAGTTGAGCACCTGGGTGCCGGCGGCGCCTAACACGGCTGTACCGCCGGTGTGGGGGCCCAACGGTGCGAGCGCCAGTGCCACTGGTATTGGCATCGATATTCGCAAGTCGACACAGTTTGCCAGCAGTTTTGCGGTTAACCGGGTGAGTCAGGACGGTTATACGACGGGCCAGCTTTCCGGCTTGGAAATTGACGACACCGGGGTGATCTTCGCGCGCTACACCAATGGCCAGTCGAAGGTGCAAGGGCAGGTGGTGTTGGCCAACTTTGCCAACGTGCAAGGATTGACGCCGGTGGGCAAGACCGCCTGGGTGCAGTCATTCGAATCGGGTGAGCCGGTACGAGGCACGCCGCGCAGTGGCACTCTGGGGGCATTGCAATCGGGGGCTCTGGAGGACTCCAACGTGGAGTTGTCGGATCAGTTGGTCAACCTGATCGTTGCTCAGCGTAACTACCAGGCCAACGCCAAGACCATTGAAACCAACAGTGCGGTCACCCAGACCATCATTAACCTGCGCTGATAGGTGTATAGGTCTGTCATGAGCGGCAAAAGCACGCCGCTTTGACGCTGAGAGGGCTCCTGATGGAGCCCTTTCTTTTTTTTAAAAGCTTTATTAATCAGTAGCTTGTGGTTTTTTTCGAATGCTGGCACAGCCATTGCTTTATCACCTGCATAGAGCAGCGGGCGGTAAGCCCAACTCGGAGAATAACCATGGACAAGATGCTGTACGTCTCCATGACGGGGGCCCACAACAACACCCTGGCCCAGCGAGCCCACGCCAACAACCTGGCAAACATTTCCACCAGCGGTTTTCGACGGGATTTTGAACAGGCCCGCTCAATGCCGATTTTTGGTGACAGTTATCCGGCACGCGCTTATGCCATGAGCGAGCGTCCGGGGACTGACTTTACGCCAGGCTCCTTGCAGGAGACGGGGCGTGATCTCGATGTGGCTGTGGGTGGTAAAGGCTGGCTGGCGGTTCAGGCACCCGATGGCGGTGAAGCCTACGTCCGCACTGCCAGTCTGAATGTCGATGCATTGGGCATGTTGCGCACCGGCAATGGTTTGCCGGTGATGGGCAATGCCGGGCCGATTGCCGTGCCGCCTGAGCAGAAAATCGAGATTGGCAAGGATGGCACCATCAGTATTCGTGCGCTTGGTGAGGCGCCCAGTGTACTGGCCGAGGTGGACCGTCTGAAGCTGGTGAACCCGGATTTGAAGCAGATGGAGAAGGGCACCGATGGCCTGATTCGCTTCAAGGGGCAAGAGCCGGTGCTGGCTGATGCGACCATGGAAATCACCTCTGGATTTCTTGAATCGAGCAACGTCAATGCGGTGGAAGAGATGACTGCGATTCTCTCCCTGTCCCGTCAATTCGAACTGCAAGTCAAGATGATGCGCACCGCCGAAGACAATTCGGCGGCTATGGCTCGCGTCTTGCAAATGACCTAATTATCAGCACGCGGCGCCGTTAAAACGACGCCCGAGGAGAATCGATATGCTTCCGGCACTGTGGGTCAGCAAGACCGGTCTGTCCGCTCAGGACATGAACCTGACCACCATTTCCAACAACCTGGCCAACGTTTCGACCACCGGCTTCAAACGCGATCGCGCCGAATTCGAAGATCTGCTGTACCAGATCCGTCGCCAGCCGGGCGGTCAGTCCAGTCAGGACAGTCAGCTGCCATCGGGTCTGCAGTTGGGTACCGGGGTGCGCGTGGTCGGCACGCAGAAGATTTTCACCGCCGGCAGCTTACAGACCACCGAGCAGCCTCTGGACCTGGCCATCAACGGACGTGGTTTCTTCCAGATTCTGTTGCCTGACGGCACGGTGTCCTACACCCGCGATGGTAGTTTCCACCTCAATTCCGATGGCCAGATGGTGACCTCCAATGGCTACGCCCTGGAGCCGGCCATTGTCCTGCCCAATGAGGTGCGTAGCTTTACCGTTGGTGAAGACGGCACCGTTTCGGTGACCACCACCGGTAACCCGCAGCCTCAGGTGGTGGGCAACTTGCAGACGGCGGACTTTATCAACCCGGCGGGTCTGGAAGCGATCGGCAACAACCTGTTTCTGGAAACCGCATCCAGCGGTGCGCCGCAAGTCGGCACCCCAGGCCTCAACGGTTTGGGTACCACGCTGCAGAACACCCTGGAAAACTCCAACGTCAGTGTTGTCGAAGAGTTGGTGAACATGATCACCACGCAGCGCGCCTACGAGATGAACTCCAAGGTCATTTCTACCGCTGACCAGATGCTCGGCTTTATTTCGCAAAATCTTTGATAGGTAAAGCGGGTTAGTCGCTCAGCGACAGGCTCGGCTTTGGATACGGCAAGGAATCGCTTGAACGGGTACTGGTGGCTCAGGTTGTACACCATCCCAGGCAACGCATGAGGTAATAGAGATGAACCGGCTGATAATCATAAGTGCACTGCTTGGCCCACTGGCCTTGAGCGGCTGTATGGCACCTGCAGCCAAGCCGGATGATCCCTATTACGCTCCGGTGATGCCGCGTACGCCGCTTCCGGCTGCGCAGAACAACGGTTCGATCTACCAGGCTGGTTTCGAAAACGGCCTGTTCGGTGATCGCAAGGCCTATCGGGTGGGCGACATCATCACCATCACCCTGAACGAGCGCACCCAGGCGAGCAAGAACACCAGCAGTAAGATCAGCAAGGACAGTTCTGCCAACCTGGGCGTGCCTAATCTGTTTGGCATGACGGTAGCGCCAAAGAATCCGCTGGCCTCTATTGGTGCTCTGGGTATGACCAACGACACCCTGGGCCTGGATGCCAGTTTTGATGCGACCCGCTCAGCGGATGGTTCCGGTCAGGCCGGACAGAGCAACAGCCTGAATGGTTCGATTACCGTATCGGTGGCCGAGGTCATGCCCAACGGCATTCTGCTGGTGCGTGGCGAGAAGTGGATGACCCTCAATACCGGCGATGAGCTGGTGCGGATTGCCGGCCTGGTGCGGGCCGATGACATCGCCACCGACAACACGGTGTCTTCGACCCGGATTGCCGATGCGCGTATCACCTACTCGGGTACCGGCGCATTTGCCGATGCCTCACAGCCGGGCTGGATGAGCCGGTTCTTTCTTAGCCCAATGTGGCCATTCTGAAGGTGGTCAACATGATGCTTAACAAATACCTGTGCGCCGCTTTTGCCTTGTTGCTGGCCACTGTTGCCCAGGCCGAGCGGCTCAAGGACCTGGCCAGCATTCAGGGCGTGCGCAGTAACCAACTGATCGGTTACGGCCTGGTGGTGGGGCTCAATGGCAGTGGTGACCAGACCACGCAGACGCCGTTCACCGTACAAACCTTCAACAACATGATGGCGCAGTTCGGCATCAAGGTGCCGCAGGGCGGCAACGTACAGCTGAAGAACGTGGCAGCCGTCTCGGTGCATGCGGACCTGCCACCCTTCGCCAAACCCGGACAAACCATCGATATCACCATTTCCTCGATTGGTAACGCCAAGAGCCTGCGTGGCGGCAGCTTGCTGATGACCCCGCTCAAGGGCATTGATGGCAATGTCTACGCCATTGCCCAGGGCAATCTGGTGGTGGGTGGTTTTGATGCCGGCGGTGCGGACGGTTCGCGGATCACGGTCAACGTGCCTTCGGCAGGTCGTATTCCGGGCGGGGCAACCGTTGAACGACCGGTGCCAAGTGGTTTCGATCAAGGCAACAGCCTGACCCTCAATCTCAATCGGCCAGACTTCACCACCGCCAAGAACATCGTCGATCACATTAATGAGTTGCTCGGCCCAGGCGTTGCGCAGGCTCTTGATGGCGGTTCGGTCCGGGTGAGTGCCCCGCTCGATCCGGGGCAGCGTGTTGATTACCTGTCGATTCTGGAAAATCTTGAAGTCGAGATCGGCCAGGCCGTTGCCAAGGTCATCATCAACTCGCGCACCGGCACCATTGTCATTGGCCAGAACGTGCGTGTGCAACCAGCTGCGGTTACCCACGGCAGTCTGACGGTGACCATTACCGAAGACCCCATCGTCAGCCAGCCAGACCCCTTGTCGGGTGGGCAAACCGCTGTTGTTCCGCGCTCGAAGGTCAATGCGGATGAAGAAGCCAAGCCGATGTTCAAGTTTGGTCCTGGGACCACGCTGGATGAAATCGTGCGTGCGGTAAATCAGGTGGGCGCATCGCCTTCCGACCTTATGGCCATCCTGGAGGCGCTGAAACAAGCTGGCGCGCTGCAGGCTGATTTGATCGTGATTTAAGGGAGCGCACGCTATGGACTCTCGTCTTTCAGCCGGTTTGCTCGGCGGCACCGCCAACGTCGACACGGGCGCGTACAACGATCTCAATCGCCTTAATCAGTTCAAGGTCGGCGGCGACAGCGAAAAGAACATCAAGAAGGTGGCTCAGGAGTTCGAGTCGCTGTTTCTCAATGAAATGCTCAAGGCCATGCGCTCGGCCAACGAAGTGTTCGGTGAAGGCAACTTCATGAACAGCAACGAGAGCAAAACCTACCAGGACATGCACGACCAGCAACTGTCGGTGACCCTGTCCAATCACCAGAATGGCCTCGGCCTTGCCGATGTGCTGGTGCGGCAGATGTCGAAGATGAAGGATGCCAGCAGCCGACCGAATCCTTTTGCTCAGGTCAATGAACCCGTGCCGAGTGCTCCTAGCAAGCCCATGGCCAAGCTTGAGAGTGGCCGTGATGATGTGGCGCTGATCAATCAGCGCCGTCTGGCCTTGCCCGGCAAACTGACGGATCGCCTGCTGGCGGGCATTGTGCCTTCCGCCACGGCCGCCGAAGGGCAGGCGCTGGCGCAGAATGACTGGATTCCTGCCAAGTCTTTTGCGGCACCCACAGACAGCGCGCTGGCGCTCAATGGCGCGGATGCCATCACCGGTCGGCGTATTGCTCAGCCACCGCTGGCCCCGGGCAAGGCGGCTTTTGGCTCCAAGGATGAGTTTATTGCGGCCATGTTGCCGATGGCCGAGAAGGCCGCCGACAAGATTGGCGTCGACCCTCGTTATCTGGTGGCCCAGGCCGCACTGGAAACGGGCTGGGGCAAGTCGATCATTCGTCAGCAGGATGGCAGCAGCAGTCACAACCTGTTTGGTATCAAAACCCATGACAGCTGGGACGGTGAGTCGGCGCGTGTCTTGACCACAGAGTTCCAGGGCGGCAAGGCGGTTAAAGAAGCCGCGTCCTTTCGCGCCTATGAGTCCTATGCGCACAGCTTCGAAGACTATGTGAGTTTCCTGCAGGGCAATGGCCGCTACGAGAAAGCCCTGGCCGTGACGGATAAGCCCGAGCAGTTCGCGCGTGAGCTGCAGAAAGCCGGTTATGCCACCGATCCGCAGTATGCCCGCAAGATTGCTCAAATCGCGCGGCAGATGCAGACCTATCAAACAGTTGCGGCAGTCAGTACGCCGTCCATCAGCGGATGATGAATCATGGCTGACTTACTCAATATTGGCCTTTCGGGTCTGGCTGCCAACAAGACGGCACTGTCGGTTACCGGTCACAACATCACCAACGTCAACACCCCCGGCTTTTCACGGCAAGAGTCGGTGCAGGCTACGCGCACTCCGCAATTCAGTGGCGCAGGCTACATTGGCTCGGGCACCACGTTGGTGGATGTGCGGCGTATCTATAACGAGTTTCTGACGACGCAGGTGCGCAGCAGCACGGCGCTCAACAGTGATGTGCAGTCTTACCTGAGTCAGATTAACCAGCTCGACTCCTTGCTGGCAGGCAGTACCACGGGTGTCAGCCCGGCGCTGAAAAAGGTCTTTGCTGCCCTGCAGACGGCCGCCGAAGACCCCGCCAATATTCCAGCCCGGCAACTGGCATTGTCCGAGGCCGAAGGGTTGGCCAAACGCTTTAATACGGTCTATGACCGTCTCTACGAGCAGAACGCTTTTATCAACAAGCAGTTGTCGGCGGTGACTGACCAGGTCAATCAGCTGGCGACCTCGATTGCCGGTTACAACGATGCGATTGCCGTGGCTGCAGCGAACGGCAAAGAGCCCAATGACCTGCTTGATGCCCGTGAGGAAGCGGTACGCAAGCTGGCAACTTTTATTGGCGTGACAGTGGTTGAGCAGGATAACAACAGTTACAACCTGTTCATCGGTTCCGGCCAGCCGCTGGTTGTGGGTAGTCAGGCCTCGCGGCTGGACGTGGTGCCGGGCTTGTCGGACCCGCTACGCAGCGAAGTTGAGTTTGTCAGTGGTAACTCACGCCAGGGCATCACCTCGCTGATCACCGGTGGTGAGATGGGTGGTCTGATTCGTTACCGCGAAGATGTACTGGATACCACGCTCAACGCGGTTGGGCGTCTGGCGCTGTCCGTGACTGACCAGGTCAACCGCCAGTTGGGGCAGGGGCTGGACCTTAACGGGCAATTCGGCAATGGCCTGTTTCGTGATCTGAACGACACTACGCTGATCGGGCAGCGCAGCCTGGCCCGGCTGGGCAACAGCAACAGTACAGCCAACCTCAATGTTTTTATCCGAGACACCACTCAGCTGACCACCAGTGACTATGAGGTGGAGTTCACCAGCGCGACGAATTACACCGTACGCCGGATCAGTGACGGCACCGGTTTCGGTCCGTTCGATATCACGGTCGTTCCGGCGCCCGAGTTTGATGGTGTGTCGCTGAGTGTGGCCAGCGGGACCTTCGCGGCCGGCGACCGCTTTCGCATTATGCCTACCCGCAATGCCGGTCAGGATATTCGTGCCGACATGAAACGGCCTGAAGAGCTGGCGTTTGCTGCACCCCTCAAGGCTCAGACCAGCCCGGCCAACAAGGGCACCGGGGTGATCACTCAGCCGACGCTGGTCACTGCAATAAACATCTATGACCCTGTCGCGCAAAGCAATCTGGAAACCAGCCTGCGCAATGCGCCGCCGCTGCGCATTGTGATGGGTGCCGGTGGCGGTGCGACGCAGAACTACAGTGTGGTCGATATCAACGGCAACACCATTGATACCGGTGTCATCGTACCGGGACAAAACAACAAGCTGACCATCACCGTGCCCGCGACTGCCGGGCCGCCCGCCGTACCTGTGCCGTTTGACTATGAAGTGTCGATCAGTGGTCGGCCGCAGGCCGGTGACAACTTCTCGGTGTCGTTTAACACCAACGGCGTTTCGGATAACCGCAACGCCCTGAAGTTGATCGATCTGCAGAATCGCACCACGATTGGTATCAACCCGTTGGCGCCAACCACCACCGGCTCCAGTTTTACCGATGCCTATGGTGACCTGGTTGAGCGTGTGGGCACCTTGACCAGTCAGTCCCGTGTTGATGGCGAAGCCACCAACGCTATTCTCAAGCAGGCCACCGATAACCGCGACTCGGTTTCGGCGGTCAACCTGGATGAAGAGGCGGCCAAGCTGATTCAGTTCGAGCAGTACTACCAGGCCTCGGCGCAGATCATTCAAGTTGCCCGTAACCTGTTCGATACTCTGATTAATGCGTTCTGAGGCGCGGTTTGGCGTGCTGAGAGAACCTTGAGGTTAGCTTTATGGTCATGCGCATTTCTTCGATCCAGGCGTTCAATAACGGTGTTAATGGTCTTGGGCGCAACTATTCCAATGTGATCCGCACGCAAGAGCAGATCAGCAGCGGTAATCGCATCCTGACGCCGGCCGACGATCCGGTGGCCTCCGTGCGCCTGCTGCAGCTTGAGCAGCAGCAAGCCGTGCTGGGGCAGTACAAGGAAAACCTCACTGCCGCGAAAAATAGCCTGACCCAGGAGGAAACCACGATCAACTCAGTGGTGACCGTGCTGCAACGGATCCGTGAGTTGGCCGTTCAATCCGGGGGCGGCGCGCTGTCGGCCGAAGACCGTAAATCCCTGGCCAAGGAGTTGAGCGAGCGTGAAGGCGAATTGCTGAACCTGATGAACAGTCGCAACGCCCGTGGCGAGTACCTGTTCAGTGGTTTTATCGGCAAGACCGAGCCGTTCCTGCGTAACCCCGACGGCACTTACTCCTACCAGGGTGACGAAGGGCAGCGCAGCTTGCAGGTGGCGACATCCAGTAATGTGGCCATCAACGACAACGGCAAGCGCCTGTTCGAGGATGTCAGCAATGCCAACCGGGTGTTGAAAACCCTGGGCATCAATAACCCAGCGCTGCCGACACCGCCGTTGCCAGCCACCAACATTCCGGCCCTGCCTGCGGCAGATCAGCGGATGTTCATGTCACCCGGACTGGTGCAGGACAGTCAGGCGTTCAATGCCAGCTTCCGCACGGGCGAGCCGTATTCGATGGCGTTTGTCAGCGGCAAGGAATTTCGCATCTATGACAACACCGGTGCTGATGTCACCTCAGAGGTGCCAGGCGGTGGTTTGATTGATCCGCTGGTCAATAGCGGCAATACCATCAACTTTCGCGGTATGCGGTTTCAGCTGGATGTGGTGCTGAAGCCCGGCGACAACCCCCTGGATCTCGATAATCTGCTGGCCGATACCGCAACCCCGGGTGCGCCGGGGATCAACACCCACACCTTTACCCTGCGGTCGTCACCGACCGAGTTTGCCGTAAATCGCTCATCGACCAACAATTCGGCGGCGATTGTTGCGCCGTCTGGTATCAGCAACCAGGCGACTTTTGACAGCCAGTTTCCGACCTCGGGGGTTGTCCTGCGGTTTACCAACGCCACCAACTACGAGGTTTATGCGCAGCCTGTCGGCCCTGGAAGCCCCGTGCTTGCAACCGGCACAGCTGCGGGTCCTTACCCCTCTACCTTTACTGTCTTCGGTGCTGACTTCACGGTCTCTGCGCCGGCTGCGGCGGGTGGCGGCGATGAATTTGGCGTGCAGCCGCAGTTTCAGGAACAACGCAGTATTCTGAATACGATCAGCCGCCTGCGTCAGGCGCTTGAGTCGGCCCCTTCTTCTGCGGCCGGCAATCTGGGTGTGCGCGATGAAGTCGCCATTGCCTTGACCAACCTCGACAATGGTTTGGGCAAGGTCCTGGAGGTGCAGACCGAGATTGGCGCCCGGATGAACCTGATCGAAACCACCCAGATCGATAACGAGGACGTCACGTTGGTAAACAAGTCTGTCCAGGCCGATCTGCGCGAGCTGGACTACGCCGAGGCGCTTTCGCGTCTGTCCTTCCAGACGGTGGTGCTGGAGGCGGCACAGCAGAGCTATGTGAAGATTGCCGGGCTGAATTTGTTTAACCGTCTGTAATCAGGTCAGCCGCCGCGCTCTGGACGGAATGTTCTGCCGCTGTACTACCCTGCATGAATGCTTGGCTGGTTATTTGCATTAGCCGGAGAAGCGTGGACATTCGCGTCAGAATCCATTTCTCCTGGTAACAGTAAGGCTAGGCATGAATAAGGGCACAGAGCGCCGCGTGGCGTTTTCCAGCAAGGCACGAACGCTTGATGGCCTTAGAGGCCTGCTGAGCTGTGCCAGTCTGTTGTCTCAGCATGTGTTCTCGGTGGGTGAATGGCGACAGGCGCCGGATAGTTGCCTTAGACGGATTATTGACGCGGGCTGGGCCTCTATGGCGGTGCGGAGCTCAAGCGTGCGTGAAGACGCCGCTAATGCGTCAGCAGCCGGACAGTTCGAGTCCTGTTTGGCTGTGGCGCCAGCCGGCTTGCAGGACGCCATCTATGCGGTCATTGCCTCCATGGGAGGCGAGCACGCCAGCGCTGCCGACGAAGTTTTCGTCCAGCCCATGCTTGAAAATGTCAGGACTGCCGGTGTGGCGTTCGGTGTGGAGCCGAGTTCGGCCGCGCCGTATTTCGTCATTAATTACGACTCCAGCAGTGGCCGTACTGACAGCGTGACGTCAGGCGATTCCAATGAGCTGCATAACTTTTATGCACACCACAGTGCCGAGCAAATTCCGCAACCGCTGCAGCCGGTAGTGGCCATGTTGCGTGAGCTTCAGTGCCTGTTCGGGAGCACTGCGCTGGATGTTGAGTTCGCTGTCGATGCACAGGGCATCTTGTATTTGCTGCAAGTGCGTCCGCTCGTGCTTCAGGTGCCTGAAGTCGATGTGGCGACGCACACCCAGCTAGTGTCGCTGATCCGTGAGCGAATCCGTATCGGCCAGCGGCCACAGCTGTTTCTGCATGGCGAGCGTACGGTCTACGGCGTGATGCCGGATTGGAATCCTGCGGAAATTATTGGTGTACGTCCTAAGCCGCTGGCGCTGTCGCTGTACCGTGAATTGGTCACGGACATGATTTGGGCTTACCAGCGCAATAATTACGGTTACCGTAATTTGCGCAGCTTTCCGTTGATGCTGCATTTTCACGGGCTGCCTTATATCGATGTTCGTGTGAGCTTCAACTCGTTCGTGCCGCGCGATCTGGATGGAGCCCTGGCCGACAAGCTGGTCAATTACTACATCGAGCGGCTGGTGTCGGCGCCCAGCCTGCATGACAAGGTTGAGTTTGAAATCGTTTTCTCCTGCTACACGCTCGATCTGCCGCAGCGCCTTGAGCGCCTACGGGAGGCCGGGTTCAGTGAGGCGGAGTGCGCACAGCTGGCCGCTAGCCTGCGTGAGTTGACCAATCGCATCGTTGATAACAACACCGGGCTGTGGCGTTCGGACGAGGCCAAGCTGAAGGTCTTGCTGGCGCGCCGGGAAGAAATCCTCAGCGCCGACACTGATCCGGTGTCTCGCATCTACTGGCTGCTGGAAGATTGCAGTCGCTATGGCACCCTGCCATTCGCGGGTTTGGCCCGGGCAGGCTTTATTGCGGTGCAGCTGCTGCGCTCACTGGTTGCGGTGGGGGTGCTGGATGTTGAGGATTACAACGCTTTCCTCAATGGGCTGAACACGGTCAGTGGGCAGATGACGCGGGACTGGCAACAACTGGATCGCACCACATTCCTCAGTCGATACGGGCATTTGCGTCCGGGCACTTACGACATCCTCTCGCCGCGTTACGACGAGGCGCCTGAGCTCTATTTCGATTGGCAATCAAGCGGCCAGGAAACGGCGCATCAGAGTACGCCACGTTTTGCACTGTCGCTGGAGCAGATGCGTTCAATCAGTCGTCTGCTGGCTGAGCACGGGCTTGCCCATGACGTGGTTGGACTGTTCGACTTTCTCCAGGCCGGGATCGAGTTGCGTGAGTACGCCAAGTTCGTGTTCACCCGCAACCTTTCCGATGCACTGTCCCTATTTCGCGACTTTGGACGCAGCCTCGGCTTCAGTGAGGATGACATGGCATTCGCCAATATTCAGGTGATCAAGGAATTGCACGCCGCCAGTGCAGATCCTCACGAGTTGCTGGCAAGCAGCATTGCTGATGGTCGTCGCCGTTACGCGGAGACCTGCCAATTGATGCTGCCGCCGCTGATCACTGCGCCTGAGGATGCCTTGGTCTTTCACCTGCCGCAGAGTGAGCCTAATTTCATTACCCATGGCCAGGCCACTGGCAACGTAGTTTCGCATCATCAGCGTGATGAGCTGGTTGGTGCCATTGTCATGATTCCCAGTGCCGATCCGGGGTTTGATTGGCTGTTTTCGCACCGCATTGCCGGTTTTGTTACGGCCTATGGTGGTGTCAATTCGCACATGGCCATCCGTGCCAACGAGCTAGGTCTTCCGGCCGTGATCGGCGCCGGTGAGGCGCTCTACAACCGATGGGTGGCCGCGCGCGTCTTGAAGCTCGATTGTGCTGCGCGCCGTGTGGACATTCTGCGATGAAACCGGTGCTGCTCAGCCAGCGAGTTGAGTGCTTGCCTGCGCGTGGCGAGCGTCGTGACGCGCTTGACCAGCGGTTGGTGCACTGGTTGGCCGAGATGGGTGTGTTGGCAGTGCCTGTACCCAATAATCCTGCGCTGGTGGCGCACTATTGGGCGCAGGTTAAACCGGTGGCTGTTGTACTGTCCGGAGGCAATGATCTGGCCTGTTTGGGAGGCGATGCCCCCGAGCGCGATGCGACCGAGCTTGCACTGGTCAATCAGGCCCTGGCAGAGGGCTTACCGCTTTTGGGGCTGTGCCGGGGTATGCAGTTTCTGATCCGTTATTTCGGCGGCGAGCTGCAAGCGATTGAGGGGCATGTGGGTACGCGTCATCAGCTACAGATCGGCAACGCCTGGCATGATGTGAACAGTTACCATGGCTGGGGGGCTTATGCATTGCCTGATCCCCTGTGCGCCCTGGCGTATGCCGAAGATGGCTGTGTGGAAGCCATGCGTCACTCGAGCCTGCCGGTGCTTGGCCTGATGTGGCATCCGGAGCGTGAAACACCTTACAACCCGCAGGATGTCGCCCGGGTAAGCGATTTTCTGATGCAGCGCAGGTATATGGAATGAGAGGGCGCGGTTAAATGCGAGGTTTGATCCTGGCTGCTGGTCGAGGCAGTCGAATGAAAGCGCTGACCGACCATCAGCCCAAGTGTTTTGCCGTCCTGCATGGCCGGCGTTTGCTTGATTGGCAAGTGTCAGCATTACACGGCGCGGGTATTGAACACGTCGCTCTGGTGCGTGGGTATTGTGGTGAGGCTTTTGACCTTGATCTGCACTATCTGGAGAACCCGTTGTGGGCTAGCAGCAACATGGTGCGCACGCTGCTGGCGGCTGACGAATGGCTGTCTGGCGACGATTGCATCGTCAGTTACAGCGATATTGTCTACACCGCCAATACGGTGATGTCGCTCGCCGCTAACCCTGCGGCGCTGGCCATCGCCTATGACCCCAACTGGTTAACCTTATGGTCGCAGCGCTTCACTGATCCGCTGGCCGATGCGGAAAGTTTTTCCCTTGATCAGCAAGGTGACTTGGCGACGATTGGGGAGCGTTGCACATCCGTCGCGCAGATACAGGGCCAGTACATGGGCCTGCTGAAATTTACCCCGGCCGCCTGGGCACGCATCAGGCAATGGTTGTTGAGCCTGGAGGCGAGCGACGTTGATCGGCTGGATATGACGACTCTGCTGCGGCGGCTGTTGGCCACGGGCGAGCGTATAGCCGTGTCGCCAGTGGTGGGCCCCTGGGGCGAAGTGGACGCCTGTGAGGACCTTGAGCTCTATCACCGCCTGCTATCAGCCCAGGCCCTGGCCGGTGGCCCCCAATGAGCCGCGTGATCTGGATTACCGGATTGTCCGGTGCCGGCAAAAGTACGCTGGCGCGCGCGCTGACTGAACACCTGCGTGAGGGCGGGGATGCCGTCGTATTGCTGGACGGAGATGAGCTGCGCGAAGTGTTTGGGGCTGTAGCCAATAGTCAGGCCAATCACGGTCGTGAAGGGCGTCTTGGCTTGGCCATGCAATATGCGCATTTATGCCAGGTACTGGCCCGGCAGGGGCTCACTGTAGTCATCGCGACCATTTCGCTGTTCCGTGAAGTGCATGCCTGGAACCGTGAGCATCTGCCCGGTTATCGCGAGGTCTACTTGAAGGTACCGCTTGATGAGCTTCGTCGTCGCGATCCTAAAGGCCTTTACCAACGTTTCGATGCAGGTGAGATTCGGCATGTGGCCGGTCTGGATCTGCCTATCGATGAACCGCTGAGCGCAGATCTGATACTGGATTATCAGCCCGGCCTGTCGGTTGATCTCATGCTCCAAGCCCTTGTGAAACTAGCCGAACAAGAGATGCCAAGATGAAAACAGAATGGGACTATACCTCGCTCGCTGATGCCTATCTCAAGCGACCGGACTACGCGGATGCGGCAATTGATGCCATGTTGGCAATCGCCGGTTTAACGCAGGGGCGCATCTGCGATGTGGGTGCCGGTGTCGCGCATTTGACGCTGATGCTTGCCGCCCGCCAGTTTCAGGTGACGGCCGTTGAACCCAACGATGCGATGCGTGCCAATGGCATCAAACGCACCGCCAGCTTTGCCAACGTCAATTGGTTTGAAGGCACCGGCGAGCAGACCGGACAGCAGGATGGCCAGTTTGACATGGTCACTTTCGGTAGCTCGTTCAATGTGTGCGACCGCCCCAAGGCACTGCTGGAAACCGTGCGCATCCTCAAACCTGCTGGCTGGTTCGCGTGCATGTGGAACCATCGTCGTCTGGACGATCCGATCCAGAACGAAATCGAAAACATCATCAAGGCCGAGGTGTCAGGCTACGGCTATGGCACCCGCCGTGAAGACCAGACGGCCATCATCGATGGCAGCGGTCTGTTCGGCCCGGTGGTGCATCTGGATGCCAATGTGATGCATGAACAGTCCATCGAAGAGTGCGTTGAGGCATGGCGCTCTCACGCCACCCTGCAGCGTCAGGCTGGCGATCGTTTCTTGGCGGTGGTTGATGCCATTGAGCACTACCTTGCCAGCCTCAAGACTTCGCATATCCAGATCCCGTATTCGACTAACGTGTGGGTGGCTCAGCGTCGCTGAGCTACCAGTAGGTAACCCTATGCTGCCGATCAACGACCTGCACCGTCACAACCAGCCGTTGCTTGATGACTTGCAACGCGCAATGGAACGAGTCTTGCGGCGTGGTTACTACATCCTGGGGCCGGAAGGTCAGGCCTTTGAGCATGCGTTTGCCAACTATCTCGAGGTCGTGGATGCCGTGGCTGTGGGTAACGGTACCGATGCCCTGGAGTTGGCACTGCGCGCCCTGAAAGTTGGCTCTGGCGATGAGGTGATTACGGTCGCGAACGCTGGTATGTATGCCAGCAGTGCTATTCGGGCCGTGGGGGCAGAGCCGCGTTATGTGGACATCGAACCGGTGCACCTATTGATGGATGTCTCATTGGTTGCGCAGCTGATCGGGCCGCGTACGCGTGCAGTCATTGCCACTCACCTTTATGGTCGAATGGCGGATGTAGGGCGTTTGCGTGCGTTGTGTGATGGTGCCGGTATCGCGCTGATCGAAGATTGTGCTCAGGCCCATGGCGCTCGGCGTGATGGGCGAGCAGCCGGTGCCTGGGGGCACCTTTCAACGTTCAGTTTCTACCCAACCAAAAACCTGGGTGCGCTCGGCGATGGTGGCCTTGTTTCCGGTACGGATCATGATGCCTTGGGCCGCGTGCGTCAGCTGCGTCAGTATGGCTGGGGCAGCAAGTATCAGGTGGTTGTTGGCGGCGGCCGCAATAGTCGTCTTGATGAGTTGCAAGCGGCCGTTCTCCTGGAGAAGTTGCCTCATCTAGACCGCTGGAATGAGCAGCGCAGGGACGTTGCCCGGGCATACCGCGCAGGGCTATCCAATCTCGGTTGGGTGTTGCCGGGTGAGCCTCATGACGATGATGTGTGCCATCTCTTTGTCGTGCAGTTGCCGGCGCGTGATGAGGTACGCAAACGCCTCGCCGAGGCTGGTGTCGGCAGTGATGTTCATTACCCCATTGCGGATCATCTGCAGGGCGGTGGACAGGCTGAGGCCGTGTCTTTGCCTGTAACCGTAGCTGTTACGCCGCGCTTGATGAGCCTGCCATGTTTCCCCGAGCTGACTGAAACCGAGATATCGACAGTCATTGCTGCATGTCAGCAGGCTGTAAAAGGAGTCGCCTAATGAGTGGCTTTATGGTGCATCCTCAAGGGCTTTGTGAAACCGCTCATGTGGGCGAGGGAACTCGGATATGGGCGTTTTCCCATGTGTTACCGGGCGCCAGCCTGGGGCGTGACTGCAATATCTGTGACCATGTGTTCATCGAAAATGATGTTGTCCTTGGTGATCGCGTCACGGTTAAGTGTGGCGTACAGCTGTGGGACGGTTTGCGTATCGAGGACGATGTATTTATCGGTCCGAATGCCACGTTCACCAACGATCGCTTTCCCCGCAGCAAGCAATATCCCGAGCGGTTTTTGGCGACTAAGGTCGAACGAGGGGCGTCGATCGGGGCGAACGCCACCGTCCTTCCGGGGTTGACCATTGGCCGCTATGCCATGGTGGGTGCTGGCGCTGTGGTGACTCATTCAGTGCCGCCCTATGCAATTGTGGTAGGTAATCCTGCCCGCATCGTGGGGTATTCCACTACGGTTCCAGCGCAGGCGGATGCTGTGGCACCGACTCAGACTGATCAGCGATACGCGTCGCGCGTGAGTGGGGTCGTGCTCCAGCATTTCGCTCTTCATGAGGACATGCGTGGTGCATTAACCGTGGGTAGTTTTTCCAGTGAGATTCCTTTCGAACCGAAGCGCTACTTCATGGTGTTCAACGTTCCCAGCAAAGATGTACGAGGCGAACATGCACATAAAGTGTGTGAGCAGTTCTTGATTTGTACTCAGGGCACTGTTCGCGTGATGGCGGATGACGGCCATGCGCGAGAGGAGTTCCTCTTGGATAAAAACAATAAAGGGTTGTATCTGCCTGCCGGTATTTGGGCCAGCCAATATGCATATAGTGCGGACGCTGTTTTGCTGGTTTTTGCATCACACGATTACGACTCGCAGGACTACCTGCGCGATTACAGCGAGTTTCTGAACTGGATCGGTTCGCAGGGAGTGGGTGAATGAATCGAGAAGTTATCTGCTATTGCCTCCATACCTCGCACGTTCTCAACCTGGGGGGCATTCCAGAGCTGTTAGCCAAGCAGGGTTGGCGAGTGCGCTGTTACAACGCGTTTGCCCAAGCCGCGTTCCCTGGCGAGCTGCAAAAAGGCGTCGAATATCATTTTGAAACGTCCCAGCAGCAACTTGCTGCTGAGCAGGCAGATTTGTATTTGACGCCTCTTGTTGGGCAGTCCAGTCATTTCCCGCGTGGCGCCAAGCGGGTGCACTTTCTGGTGTCTCTTACCAGTTTGGAAGGTGTGTACGACGAGTCCATGTTCGATCACTTCGATGCGATTGTCTGTGCGGGTCGCCACCACATGGAAGAGTTTGCTGCGTTAGGTCAGCGCCGCGGCTGGGGTGGCAAGGTGCTGTTGCCAGTGGGGTATCCCAAGCTGGATGGCCAGCGTTGTGCCTTGGCGGCATCCAGCGATCATCCGCGCGAGGGCGCCACGACGGTGGTGTTTGCACCTACGCATGCCTATTACGTGAATCAGAGCTATTCGGTGCTGGGGCGCTATGGCGAACAGCTGATTGAAAAGGTCCTGGGCGCAGGCATGAGGCTGATTTTCAGGCCGCATATGGAATCCTGGCGGGATCAGGATAAACCGGTGGTCGAGCATATTGTGGCGCGTTTCTCAGGCGTTGAAGGGTTTGAGCTGGACCGTTCGGCCAACTACTTCTCCAGCTATGCACGCAGCGACATGATGTTGACTGATGTTTCGGGTACTGGCTTCACCTTTGCTTTCACATTTGGCCGTCCTGCTCTGTTTTTTGCGCCGCAGGCTGAGGTGGAAGAGGGCAAAAGCGGTATCCAGTTCGAATGCCGGGACAACATTGGTTTAGTCGTGCGCGACGTTGATCATTTGGTTGAACGACTCCAGTTGACCAAGCGCCATGAGCAGTTTTTGCAAGTGCGAATTGAAGAGTTGCGGGATTACCTGTTGTTCAATCCAATGACCAGCGAGCGCTATTTCGTTGAGCATGTCGACGCCCTGGTGAATGGGCGTTATCCATCCGATTGGCGGGTGGTCTGATGCGAGGGGGCTGTGTGACCAATATTCGACCCGATGTCACGGTCGCCGTGATGTCCTACAACAACAGTGCCTACATCGCGCAGACGATAGAGTCAGTGCTGGCCCAAGAGGGTGTCAGCCTGGAGCTGTTTGTATTTGATGACTGTTCGACAGATCAGACTCTCGATGTGCTGCAACGCTACACGAGTGATGCGCGTTTTTCATATGAGGTTAATCAGAACAACCTCGGCATGATGGGTAACTACAACCGCTGTTTGCGAGCGGGTACAGGGCGTTTCGTCGTTGTCCTGGGTTCGGATGATCTTCTTTACCCTGGTCATTTAGCAAACCAGGTGGCGGCTTTGGAGTTACATCCGGAGTCCGACCTGGTCTACACCCAGTGCCAGTGGATTGATGAAACAGGTGCGGCGACTCAACAGCCAGTCCACCCCGGGCATCGCCTTTGTTCGTATTTTGGTCGACGTGATGAAGTTGTCGACCTGCTGAGTTTCGATAACTACATCACCCCATCTGCCGTTATGTTCCGACGTGCTGTTTTTGCGCATGTGCAACTTGTTGATGGGAATGTGCACCGCCCTGATCTGGTGGCGGGGGATTGGGAACTCTGGACGCGGATCGCTCGGCATAATCCAGACTTTGTATTTCTGCGCCAGCGCACTGTCGGCTACCGCGTGCACGGCGGGCAAATTTCCCAGAGTTTCTACTCGTCCTCAAAACCGCTGTTAGAACATACGGAGATTCTGGAGCTCAACCTGGCTTGCCCTGAGGTTTTGCCGCGTTTACGGGCAAAAGCCAGTCTGATATGGGATCTCTATCAGCGCCGGCAGAGCCAGTATTCTCAAGAGGTGAGGGCGCAGATTGCTGATCGCGTCGCAGCTATTCACCGCGCGTTGTTTGCCTCTGAGCGTGCAGAAGATACATCGGCGCCCATGTTTTCGATCATTCTCACGACCTACAACCGCCCCGGGTTGTTGATCGATGCCTTACACAGTGTTCAGAACCAGGCGTGGCAGGACTACGAGCTGATCGTGATCAATGACGCAGGCGAGCCTGTGGAGCACGTGCTGGCTCAGGTTGATATGCCGGTGACCTACGTGCGTCAGGGGCGTAACCAGGGGTTGTCGGCTGCGCGAAATGCCGGTTTGAAATTGGCGCGGGGACGTTACATCGTCTATCTGGACGACGATGACATCTATCTGCCTAATCATCTTGCTGTATTGGCCGAAGCCTTCGTGCGCGATCCAGGCAGCGTCATCTACACCGGTGTCGAATACGTCAGTGAGCGGCTTGAAGGCGAGCAGCGAATTGAGCTGGCGCGCAGCCAACCCTACTGCCATGAGGTTTTTGATCGGGATCGGCTGTTCACCCAGAATTACATACCGGTCAATACCTGGGCGCACCCGCGCGAGATGTTGAATGTGGTGGGTGAATTCGACACTGGATTGGCGGCGTTTGAAGACTGGGACATGCTCCTGCGTCTCGCCACGCATTATCCCTTTGTCCATGTGCCGCTGGTGACGACCGAAGTCCACACTCGTCAACAGAGTGCTGCGGGCGAACATATGCTGGGGCGAGAGAGAAAGAATTTTCCCGCGCTCTATCAGATGCTTTATCAACGTTACCCAGGATCGCAAGCGGGGCCGCTACAGCGCGCCCGCGAAGACATGCTGCAACGTCTGGGTGTGTCGTCGGGAGCCTCGCGCGAGGCCTACACCTTGCAGCATTGGTTGGCGCAGCGTTTACCCACCCAAGCAGAAAATCGTCTGATTAACCAGCACCTGCAGGAGCAGGGTGGTGGTCCGTTAATCGGCATCATGGTGCTGGATGTTGAGGGGCAGTCAGCCCCCTTGATGAAAACGCTAAAGAGCTTGATTGGTGAGCATTGTTTGTATGCCACCCTGAAAATTGTCGTGCTGACAAGCAGCCGTGATACGCCAGCCACGTCGGCGCAAGACAAGCTGCACTTTGTCCATATGACGGATGAAGATTTGGCATCGCAGCTCAATCGGCTGTTGGCTGACAGTGAGGTCTCCTGGTTTATGTTGGCCCGAGCGGGGGATGAATTTACTTCCAGCGGCTTGATGATTGCGGGGCTCGAGTTGGCGGCGAACCCGGGTTGCCGTGCGGTATACGGTGATCAGTTGCAGCGTCTTCCAGATGGTGCTTTGGGGGGGGCATTTCTCCCGGCATTCAACCTGGATATGTTGCTCAGTTTCCCCTTGGTTATGGCGCGTTACTGGTTGTTTCGTCGTGACATTGTGCTGGATCTGGGTGGTTTTGATGCGCAGTTTTCCGATGCGCTTGAATTTGACCTGATCGCTCGACTCATTGAAGCCCAGGGCTTGGTGGGGCTGGGTCATATTGATGAGCCGCTGGTCATCATTGATGCACCGGTATTGCGTGATAACCCCGATGAGTGCCGCGTGATTGAGCGTCATTTGTTGCAGCGTGGTTATCAGGCGCAGGTTATTCCCGGATTACCGGCGCGCTACCGCATCAATTACGGCCAGATGGACACACCTATGGTGTCCATTGTTATTGCGCTAGAGGCATCCCTGGCCAGCCTGCAGCGCTGTGTGGACAGCCTGCTTGAGAAGACTCGCTATACGAATTACGAAGTTCTCCTGGCAGCACATGATCAGCTGGATGCTTCGACCCAGGCTTGGTTACAGGGCATTAGCGGTTTGGCGGATCCCAAGCTGCAAGTGATTTCAGCCGATACAGCTATGCAGGCGCAGAACACGGCTGCTCTGCATGCGCAGGGTGACTACCTGCTGCTCTTGTCCGCTGAATCAGTTGTGGTCTCTGAAATATGGCTGGATGAGTTGCTGAACCATGCACAACGACCTGAAGTCGGGGTGGTGGGGGGCAAACTGCTGCGCAGTGATGGGCATGTCGATCAGGCTGGTTTGTTGTTGGGGCTTCGCGGACCTGCGTCGCGCGCTTTTGCCGGTGAGGCAATTGACAGCGCAGGGTATATGCAGCGGCTGCAGGTTGATCAGAATTACACGGCTGTCGGCGAGGCTTGCCTGATGGTACGCACCGACATCTTCCGCCAATTGGGCGGATTGGATGTCACGTTGAGTGCATATCGCGATGTGGATTTCTGTTTGCGCGTGCGTGCCGCCGGTTATCTGACTGTATGGGCGGCCCATGCGCTGCTTATGCACGAGCAAGAGTACAGAGAGCCGGATGTTGCTGAGCAGGATGCATTTTATGAGCGTCACTTGTCAGCGATTGCGCATGATCCGGCTTATAACCGAAACCTGGCATTGAGCGGGCGTGGTTTTGATCTGGAAGTCGATGCCGGTCTGACATGGCGCCCTCTTACGTGGCGGCCTCTGCCAGTGGTGCTGACTCACCCTGCTGATCCTTATGGTTGTGGGCACTATCGTGTAATCAAGCCATTTTCAGCGCTGAAAGATGCTGGGCTGGTCGATGGCATGATGTCCTTTGGGTTGCTTCAGGTGCCTGATCTGGAACGCTTGAAGCCCGATGTGATTGTGTTGCAGCGCCAGATCGGCGATGACCGACTGGAGGCGATGCGCAGGATCAAGAAGTTCTCCCGAGCATTCACCATTTATGAGCTGGATGACTACCTGCCTAACCTCCCAATCAAGAGTGTTCACCGAGCGCAAATGCCTAAAGATGTTTTCAAGTCTTTGCGCCGAGGGCTGAGCTTTGTGGATCGCTTTACGGTGTCTACCGAGCCGTTGGCGGAAGCTTTTTCCGGTTTACATGATGATATTCGAGTCATAGAGAACCGCTTGCCGCTCGATTGGTGGAGCGATCTCTCTGCGGCTCGGCGTCGTGGGGCCAAACCTCGCGTTGGTTGGGCTGGTGGTATCAGTCACACCGGTGACCTGGAATTGATTTTCGATGTAGTCAGAGAGCTGGCTGGAGAGGTTGAGTGGGTCTTTATGGGTATGTGCCCGGACAAAATCCGCCCTTATGTGCATGAGGTGCATGCGGGAGTTGATATCGAGCGTTACCCGGCGGCTTTGGCCAAGCTGGATTTGGATCTGGCGTTGGCTCCGGTTGAGCAGAACCTGTTCAACGAGTGCAAAAGCAACCTGCGTCTTCTGGAATACGGTGCCTGTGGTTTTCCGGTGATTTGCAGTGATCTGGTTTGTTACCGGGGGGCTTTGCCTGTTACCCGAGTCAAGAATCGATTCAAGGATTGGGTCGACGCCATCCGTATGCACATCAATGATCTGGATGCGAGTGCCAGCATGGGCGACGAGCTGCGCAGGCAGGTGCGTGAGGGCTGGATGCTGGAAGGCGCTAACCTTGATGCCTGGCGCGCCTCATGGTTGCCCAACTGATGCCGATACAGTGACGGGCATCGGGGTAGTGGCTTGTTCAGGAACCTGGTAATAGCTGTCGAATTATCGGCAGATGCCAGGTTTCTCCCGCCTTTGATGCATAAGTACTTGTTCTGCTGGCGGAAAAAAAAACAGAGTCAGATGCTAAAGCTACTCTTGAAACCGCCGATACAAAGATCGAATGCGAACTTTATGGGGCGTCTGAGCAAAGCAGGCCCAGAGCTCGCAGGCTCAGACAAACTCAGTAGCACGGTCCTTTGGAGGCAAACACCATGGCCCTTACAGTCAACACAAACGTAGCGTCGCTCAATACTCAGCGTAACCTCAATACCTCATCCAAAGGCCTGGACACCTCGCTGCAGCGCCTGTCCACCGGCTTCCGTATCAACAGTGCCAAGGATGATGCCGCAGGCCTGCAGATCTCCAACCGTCTGACCAGTCAGATCAACGGTTTGAACGTTGCGACCCGTAACTCCAACGACGGTATCTCCCTGGCGCAAACCGCTGAAGGTGCCCTGCAGCAGTCGACTGGTATTCTCCAGCGCATGCGCGACTTGGCTCTGCAGTCTGCCAACGGTTCCAACGGTGCTTCTGAGCGCGCGGCCCTACAGGGTGAAGTGTCCCAGCTCCAGCAAGAGCTGAACCGTATTGCCGATACCACAAGCTTTGGTGGTCGCAAGATTCTTGACGGTTCTTTCGGTTCGCAAAGCTTCCAGGTAGGCGCCAACGCCTATGAAAATATCAACGTATCCATCGGTTCTGCTGCGACTGACCGCATTGGTGTGAACCGTTACACCACCTCTGGCGGTGGTGCGTTCGCCACCAGTGGTGCATTCAGCGCAACCAGCGGCAGCGTCTACAGCTCCTCCGGCTTCAGCATTGACTCCAAGCTGAACAGCTCTGCCACTGCAGTAACTTTTGCTGCCAGTGGTTCGGCCGGTGAGATTGCCTCGGCGGTCAACTCGAAGAGCGACGAAACCGGCGTAACCGCCAACGCCCGTACTGTTGCGCGTCTGGGTACCGTGTCTGCTTCTGGTTCCATCGCGTTCTCTCTGTATGGCGCTAACAGCAAAACAACCTCTACCGAGAACGCGAATATCTCGGCACTGGTCACCGATACTGCTGACCTCTCTTCTCTGGCTGAGGCGATCAACAAGGAAAGCGGTAAGACCGGTATTTCTGCTGTATCGAAAGGCAGCTTCATTGAGCTGGTCAGTGATCGCGGCGATGCGATCAAGATCGAGAACTTCTCCATCAGTGGTACCGCAACCGCATCGTTGGAAGCACGTAACTTTGACGGTTCGGCAATTGTTGGCGCGGCTGTCAGCCTTACCAGCGGTACAACCAACGATGCCCGCGTGGATGGCCAGGTTATCTTTGAAGCACCTGATGCCTTCCAGGTAACCGGTATGGGTGCCGGTGTGGCCAGCGCAGCAGGTGCCAGCAGCTTCAGTACTCTGGACTCGGTGAAGGACATCGATATCAGCACTTCTACTGGCGCTCAGGATGCTCTTGGGATCATCAACGGTGCGATATCCAACATTGACAGTCAGCGTGCCCAGCTCGGTGCTGTGCAGAACCGCTTCGAGAACACCATCTCGAACCTGCAGAACATCTCTGAGAACGCCTCGGCTGCACGTAGCCGGATTCGTGACACCGACTTTGCTGCTGAAACCTCGGAACTGACCAAGAACCAGATCCTGCAACAGGCCGGTACTGCGATCTTGGCCCAGGCCAATCAGCTGCCACAGGCTGTGCTCAGCCTGCTCGGCTAAGGGTAAAGGCGCTAGACTACGGGGAGAAGGGCTTAGCTCTTCTCCCCGTTCCCTCATTCTGAGGAGAGAGTTATGGACATTAGTTCGATTCAGGTTACGTCCGCCCCGAACGTCGTTGCTTCAAAAGCAGAGCGAGCGCCAAGCTCATCTGCAAAAGTTACGACTGATGCTGTTGAGCGTAAGCAGGCTGAAGAGGCTGCAGTGGCCACCGCCACTAAAGCTGAGAGCAGTCCTGCAGCTTCTCGCGAAGAAGTTGAAGCCGCTGTTGCGACAATTCAGGATTTCGTTCAATCGGTCCGGCGCAGTCTCAATTTCTCCCTGGAGGAGGGGAGTGGTCGAGTTGTAGTCAAGGTGACGGATGCAGGTTCGGGTGATGTGATTCGGCAAATTCCTTCAGAAGAAGCGCTGCAGCTTGCAGAAAATCTTTCGGAGGTTCGTAGTCTGTTATTCAAAGCCGAGGCCTGATTCCATTCAATTGGCACGGCTTTTGACTACTTACACCTGTTAGGTGTTTATAGTCATTTTATTGGCGAGGTGAAGCATGGCCGGGATTACGGGCATTGGCTCAGGGATCAAGATCGACGAAATTGTCGCGGCGATGGTCAATGCCGAAAAGGCACCCAAGACCAATCAGCTGGATCGTCTTGAAAAAACCACGGTCTCGCGCATCTCGGCAATGGGTTCGCTAACCAGTGCGCTCAATACATTTAAAACCGCTGTCGATTCGTTGAATAAAACGGCTCTGTTTGAGTCGAGAACAGCCAGTTCATCGAACACCAGTGCGCTCAAGGTAACCGCCACCACAACGGCGCCTGCCGGCAACTACAATGTTCAGGTCAAACAGCTGGCGACCAGTAGCAAGGTTGCATTGCAGTCTGTGTCCGGCGGCAGTGCGGCCACCTTCAATAGCGGTACGCTGAATATTTCCACCGGTAGTTCCAGTTTCGGCGTGGCTATCACGGCGAGCAACAACACCTTGGCCGGTATGCGCGATGCAATCAATGAAGCTGGTAAAGCAACGGGTGTAAGCGCCACCATCATTACCGATGACTCTGGTTCACGTTTGGTATTGAACTCCACCAAGAACGGTGCGGGTAACGATATTCAGGTGGCTGTAACCGAAAACGGTGTGACCACAGGAGCCAATACGCTGACATCCCAGGCGTTTACTCCCACGGTCGCTCCTGGCAACCCCAATGCATTCGTTCCACCAAACTCTACGACGGGTGCTGGTGGTGTCATCACCAAAGCTCAGTCATCGAAAATATCAGTCGATGGCCTGGAGTTGGTGCGTAATACCAACAGTATTACTGATGCGCTTGAGGGGGTGACGCTTGATCTGAGCGCAGCGCAGAGCGCCACTGATCTTGCCGATGGCAAGACTATTAGCGTGACTGTTGGGGTCGACAAAAGCAGTGTGAAGAACAACCTGCAAAAGTTTGTCGATGCTTACAACGCATTGATCAGTACAACATCCCAATTGACCGCCGTGGTTCCTGTCGACGGTGGCAATCCCGTGACCGGCCCTCTACTGGGTGATTCGTCGATCCGCAACGTATTGTCTGGTTTACGCAATGAAATGGTGAAGATGTCGGGCGAAGGCGGTGTGCGTGCATTGGCCGAGCTGGGGATTGCCACTGAAAAGGACGGCAAGCTCAAACTTGATGACACCAAGTTGACCAAGGCACTCAACAATAACTTCGACCAGGTTGCCGGGTATCTGGCGGGTGAGGGTGGCCTGATGGGGCGCTTGTCTAAATCGGTCGGTGCCTACGTTGGCACAGAAGGTGTACTCAAGCAGCGAACTGATGCCCTGCAGGCTACCAAAGTCAGTGTCGATGAGCAGCGCAAAGCCTTGGCCATAAGGGTTGAGAGCTTGAAGACACGGCTCTATGCCCAATACAACGCGATGGATTCCTTGGTAGGACGCTTGCAGAAAACCAGTGAAAGCCTGGCCAATCAGCTTGCCAAGCTGCCAGGTGTTGTGAAAAAGGATTAGTAATGAGCAAGAAGCCGATAGATACCTATAAACAGGTCAATACGAGTCACGATGTCTCGCCTTATCGTACGGTGCAACTGCTGCTTGAGGGCGCGGTACAGCGAGTGATGTTGGCTAAGCATGCGCAAGCTGAAGGGGATGCAGAGGTTCGTGGTTTGGCTGTTGGCAGCACCATCACCATCCTGGGTGTGCTCCAAGCCAGTCTCGACAAGAGTCTGGGAGGGGAAATTGCCGAGAATCTTGATGCTTTGTATGACTACATGACCCGTCGTCTTGCCGGTGTAGCGCTTGACTCTACACCGCGTACGCTGGATGAAGTTCAAGTTCTACTTGAGCAGATCAAAAGTGCCTGGGACGCAATTGGTCCCGAAGTAGAGCCTGCTGCAGTTAGTTGATTTGATTGTTAAAGCTTTGCGCTGGAAAGCCGATATCCAAGGTATCAGGTCAGCAAGAAGCGAGAACAACGATGAACGCTATGGCGGCTCTCAAGCAGTATCAAACCGTCAATACCCAGGCGCAAGCTGTAGAAGCCAGCCCGCATCGCCTGATACAGATGCTGATGGAAGGTGGGCTTACGCGTTTGGCACAAGCGCGCGGGGCAATGGAGCGCGGCCAGGTAGCCCTCAAAGGTGAATTGATCGGGAAGGCGATCGGCATTATCGGTGGCCTGCGTGAAGGGCTTAATCTCGAACAGGGCGGTGAAGTAGCCGAAAATCTGGATCGTTTGTATGAGTACATGACGATGCGCCTGTTAGATGCCAATGTGCAAAACGAAATCGCGCCTCTTGATGAAGTCACTCACCTGTTGCGCAATGTCAAAGCTGGCTGGGACGCCATTGCCGAATGAGGCGTTCCCATCCGAGGAAGTGTTTATGAGTTCATCCGTGAAGCGACTTGAAGAAACCGGTAGTGCCTTGCGGGTAGCCCTGGCGACTCAAGATTGGGCCGCAATCGGTGAGCTGGACCTGCAGTGTCGTCAAGCTGTTGACGAGGCAATGGTTGATTCTGCCGGTGATGAGGACACCCTGCGTGCGCGAATGCAGGAGTTGCTTGATTTGTATCGTGAGCTGGTTCTTGTTTGTCAGAGGGAGCAGCAGCGCTTGTCCCATGAGTTGGTGCAGCTTAACCAGTCTCAGCACGGTGCAAGGGTCTATCAGCTGTTCGGTTGATTGCCTCTCTCTTGCCGATTTCAATCGATGTCGGCCCTGTTACCCCTCTTCTTTTTTGTTACAGCGGCTTAGCTGGCTTTTTGAGCAGCATAAAAGTCACGCCATAAAATTGACTGCGAACAGAAAATTGACTTAACTAGTGCCAATTGTCGGCACTGGCCTGGGCCTTGGGCAGCAGACCGTACTCCCTTCACTCCAGGATCAGTAAATACATATGTGGCGTGAAACCAAGATTCTTCTGATTGACGACAACAGTGAGCGTCGGCGTGACCTGACGGTGATCCTGAACTTTCTGGGTGAAGAGCATCTGGCCTGCGACAGTCAGAGCTGGCGACAGTGTGTGGCTGAACTGTCGTCGAACCGTGAGGTGCTCAGTGTTCTGTTGGGCGAAGTGAGCGCCAAAGGTGGTGTTTTGGAATTGCTCAAGCAACTGGCTGCCTGGGATGAATTTCTGCCGACCTTGCTGATCAATGAGCAGGTGGCGGCGGAGTGGCCGGAAGAACAGCGTCGCAGTGTGCTGGCCTGCTTGGAAATGCCTTTGAGCTACAACAAACTGCTCGACTCGCTGCACCGTGCGCAGGTCTATCGAGAAATGTACGACCAAGCTCGTGAGCGTGGTCGGCAGCGTGAAACCAACCTGTTCCGCAGCCTGGTGGGCACCAGTCGGGCCATTCAGCAGGTGCGGCAGATGATGCAGCAGGTGGCCGATACCGAGGCCAGCGTGCTGATCCTTGGTGAGTCGGGCACGGGTAAGGAAGTGGTCGCGCGTAACTTGCATTACCACTCCAAGCGTCGGGAAGCGCCTTTTGTTCCGGTCAACTGCGGTGCGATTCCTGCCGAGTTGCTTGAGAGCGAGTTGTTCGGCCACGAGAAGGGTGCCTTTACCGGTGCGATCACCAGCCGGGCTGGGCGTTTTGAACTGGCCAATGGCGGCACCCTGTTCCTCGATGAAATCGGCGACATGCCGCTACCGATGCAGGTGAAATTGCTACGCGTACTGCAGGAACGCACCTTCGAACGGGTGGGCAGCAACAAGACCCAGAGCGCTGATGTGCGGATCATTGCTGCAACGCACAAGAACCTCGAAAAGATGATCGAAGACGGCAGCTTCCGTGAGGATCTGTATTACCGTCTCAACGTTTTCCCGATCGAGATGGCCCCGCTGCGTGAGCGCATCGAGGATATTCCGCTGTTAATGAATGAGCTGATCTCGCGCATGGAGTTCGAAAAGCGTGGCTCCATTCGTTTCAACTCGGCAGCGATCATGTCGCTGTGCCAGCATGACTGGGCAGGCAACGTGCGTGAATTGGCCAACCTGGTCGAGCGTATGGCGATCATGCATCCCTATGGTGTGATTGGTGTCGGTGAGCTGCCGAAGAAATTTCGCCATGTCGATGACGAAGACGAGCACATGGTGGCGACTCTGCGTGATGAGTTGGATGAGCGTGCCACCATCATGGCCGGTTTGCCTGGCGTGGATTCGATGGCCATGCTGCCGCCGGAAGGTTTGGATCTGAAGGACTATCTGGGCAATCTTGAGCAGGGCTTGATCCAGCAGGCACTCGACGATGCTAGTGGCGTCGTCGCGCGTGCCGCCGAACGGCTGCGAATTCGCCGCACCACCCTGGTTGAAAAAATGCGTAAGTACGGTATGAATCGGCGTGATGATGAGGAGCTGGACGACTGATCTTTGTTTGTCAGGCAATCGTCAGTGACTTGGCGCTTGCTCCTTCAATAAAGCCGAAGGTTTGACGAAGCCTTCGGCTTTATTTTTATGGCTTTGATTTTAAAAGGATATTTTTTCAGGCACGGGTATTGCTAACTCTCTCGCAACTGACTGTCTTATGACGGCTCGCTGCGCGAGAGAGAACCATGAACGCTAACGTCCAACGCCCTGAAGAATCCGAAGCGCCCGCTCCCGTAGAGCAGGCCAGCCGTGCCGGGCTCGAACAGGCCTTTGCCCTCTTCAACCAGATGTCGACCCAGCTCAGTGCCTCATACAGCATGCTGGAGGCCCGAGTGACTGAACTCAAGGGCCAGTTGGCGTTGGTCAGTGCCCAGCGTATGCAGGAGCTGGCCGAGAAGGAGCGCTTGGCTCACCGTCTGCAGAGTCTGCTGGATCTGCTGCCGGGCGGAGTGATCGTGATTGATGGCCAGGGCGTGGTGCGCGAGGCCAACCCGGTGGCGCGTAATCTGCTGGGCTTACCTCTGGTGGGTATGCTCTGGCGTCAGGTGATTGCCCGTAATTTTGCGCCACGTGAAGACGATGGCCATGAAATCTCCTTGAAGGACGGTCGGCGTTTGTCGATTGCCACTCGTTCTTTACACGCCGAACCAGGCCAGCTGGTGCTGTTGACCGATCTGACAGAAACCCGGCGCTTGCAGGATCAATTGTCCCGGCATGAACGCTTGTCGGCTCTCGGGCGTATGGTGGCGTCTCTGGCTCATCAGATCCGCACACCGCTTTCCGCTGCTCTTTTGTATGCCAGTCATCTGACGGAGCAGGTACTGCCGGCTGAGCAGCAGCAGCGTTTTGCGGGGCGTCTGAAAGAGCGCCTGCATGAGCTGGAGCATCAGGTGCGTGACATGCTGATCTTTGCTCGCGGTGAACTGCCACTGCCAGATCGTCTGGCTCCAGTCGCTTTGTTTGATGCGCTACGCGGTGCTGCCGAGCCGCACGTTCTAGGGATGCAGGTGCGCTGGCAATGCGATAGCCGGATGGGCGAGTTGCTGTGCAACCGCGACACCCTGGTAGGCAGCGTACTCAATCTGGTTAACAACGCGATTCAGGCCGGTGGCCGCGAGGCGCGCCTGAAAATTCATCTGTATCAGCGCGGTGAAACAGTGCGCCTGTGTATCAGCGATAACGGCCCGGGCATCGACAGCGTGACGCTGGCGCGGCTTGGCGAGCCTTTCTTTACCACCAAAACCACCGGCACCGGGCTTGGCCTGGCCGTGGTCAAGGCAGTGGCGCGCGCCCATCAGGGGGATGTGCAACTGCGTTCGCGGCCGGGACGTGGCACATGCGCCATTCTCACCTTGCCGCTGCTTGGTGCTTCGCACCCTTTGATTCAGGAGTAACCAGCCATGGCGAGCAAAATTCTTTTGGTCGAAGATGATCGCGCGCTGCGCGAGGCGCTGGGCGATACCCTGGCGCTGGGTGGGCATGATTACCGGGCGGTGGAGTGCGCCGAAGCGGCGCTGTTGGCGATTGCCGAAGAGCCGTTTGGCCTGGTGGTCAGTGACGTGAACATGCCTGGCATGGATGGCCATCAGTTACTGGCGCAGATTCGCCAGCGTCAGCCGCAATTGCCGGTGCTGCTTATGACGGCTTTCGGTGCCGTGGAACGGGCGGTGGATGCCATGCGCCAGGGCGCGGCGGATTACCTGGTCAAGCCATTTGAACCGAAGGCCTTGCTGACGCTGGTTGATCGGCATGCATTGGGTCGGGTTTCTGTTAGCGAGCAGGACGGCCCGGTTGCCGAAGAACCCGCCAGCGTGCAGCTGTTGGCTTTGGCCACGCGGGTGGCGCAGAGCGATTCCACGGTATTGATTACGGGCGAGTCTGGTACCGGTAAAGAGGTGCTGGCGCGCTTTATCCACCAGCAGTCGCCGCGTGGCAGCAAACCCTTTATCGCCATCAACTGTGCGGCGATTCCGGACAACATGCTCGAGGCCACACTGTTCGGCCACGAGAAGGGCGCATTCACCGGGGCAATTGCCAGTACGCCGGGCAAATTCGAGCTGGCCGAAGGTGGCACCATTCTGCTCGACGAAATTTCTGAAATGCCACTGGGGTTGCAGGCCAAGCTGCTGCGCGTACTGCAAGAACGTGAGGTGGAACGGGTTGGCGCGCGCAAGCCGATTATTCTAGATATCCGCGTGCTGGCCACCAGTAACCGTGACTTGGCCGCAGAAGTGGCGGCGGGGCGCTTCCGTGAAGACCTTTACTATCGTCTGTCGGTGTTCCCACTGGCCTGGCGACCGCTGCGTGAGCGCCCGGCGGACATCGTGCCTTTGGCCGAACGCTTGTTGGCCAAATATGTGAAAAAAATGAATCACGCGCCGATTCGGCTTTCCCCGCAGGCGCAGATGAGCCTGATGAGCCATAGCTGGCCGGGCAATGTGCGCGAGCTGGATAACGCTATTCAGCGCGCATTGATCCTGCAGCAGGGCGGGCTGATTCAGCCCCAGGATCTTTGCCTGCTGGCACCTATTGGTTCGGCGGTTACGCCGCCTGCGCCGTCGCCGCTGTTGGCTGTGGTGGTCAATAGCACGCCTGCGCCGCAGGACGCCTCGCCGGCTGAAGCTGGCGCGTTGGGCGATGATCTGCGTCGGCATGAGTTCCAGATGATCATCGATACACTGCGCGCCGAGCGTGGTCGTCGCAAGGAAGCCGCCGAGCGCCTGGGTATTAGCCCGCGCACCTTGCGCTACAAGCTGGCGCAGATGCGTGATGCCGGGATGGATGTGGAAGGTTATCTGTTTGCCAGCTGAACCGCTGTGGATGGGCTCTAAGCGCTGTACTTGAATCGGGGTAGGCTGTACAGCGGACTACCCCGTTTGCGTTGGCGGATCAGTCTTTCCACGGTTCTGGCGCGCCCAGTAGGCGGCCCATTGCACCATATAGCCCCAGCTCCTTGAGCACTGCCAGCTCGCCCTCGGTTTCCACCATTTCCGCAATCAATGGCAGGTCGATGCTATTGGTGGCGCGGAACACTGCCTCGATAAACATGCGCTTGTCGCCTTCCTGGTCGATGGCGCGGATATAGGTGCCGTCGAGTTTCAGGTAGGCCAGGCCCAGGTGGGTCAGGTTGCCGATCAGGCTGAAACGTCCACCAAAGTGTTGCAGGCCCAGGCTGAAACCGGTATCGCGGATGCTCTGGCTAAGGGCTTCCAGCTCCGCGGCCGGTGGCAGGTGGCGTTCGTCCACTTCCAGCGTCAGCAGGTTGGCCTGCTGTGGGTGCTGGCGAAGAATGTCGAACATGCGTTTGAGCGTTTCGCTGTCGCGCAGGGTGGCCGCCGATAAGCTGAGTGCCAGCGGCGCCGCATGCTGGCTGAGATGGGCCAGGCAGTGTTCGAGCATGGCCAGGTCAAAGCGCGCAGTCCAGCCCAGGCGCTCAATCCAGGGCAGGAAGCGGCCGGCAGCAATGGCTTCGCCCTGTGGATCAAGCAGGCGCGCCAGCACTTTGAGGTGGAGTGTCTGTTGACGATCAGCACACCGCGTGACCGGTTGGAAATACAGTTGCAGCTTGCGCTTGTTCAGCGCGTCGTCGATCCAGGTACGCCATTCGTGCAGGCCCTGAGCCGGTTGTGTGTGGTAATCATCCAGACGTACCCAGTCGCGGCTCGGATCATTCTGCGCTTGTGCCAGGGCCTGATCCGCGCGGCTGATAACGTGGCCGGGTTCTTCGCCTGGACGGAAGGCGGCAATGCCCATATGGGCGACTGGCGTACAATCGCTGGCGCCCGTCTGGCGTAGACTTTCCAGGCCGCTGTGCAACTCACCGGCAAGCAGGTCAGCTTCTTCGCTGCCAATCCCAGGGGCCAGCAGGCTAAATTCGCCGCCGCGGCTGCGTGAGGCCAACCAGCTGGCGCGCTGGGTTTTATTGAGCAGGCGCTTGAGCAGTTCGCCAATAGCGGCAATCAAGGCGTCGGTCTGTTGGCCGCCCAGGCGCTGGTTCAGCCCGCCGAGATCGTTAACCCTTAATAGAATCAGGTAGCCATCGGCATTTTGTTCGTTGATAACCAGTTGGTGAGCCAGGCGAATATCGAACAAGCGGCGGTTGGCCAAACCTGTGATGCTGTCCTGATAGGCCTCTTCGCGCAGTTTTTCGCTGCGCGCGGCCTCTTCAGCGAACAGGGTTTTCAGCTTTTCCACCATCTGGTTCATGGCGGTTACCACGCGCTTGAGTTCAGGGGTGCGCGGCACTTTGGGCAGGGTAAGAAACTCACGGCGAGAAATGGCCTGGGCCTGCTGCACCATGTTATCCAGGGGGCGCAGTTGGGTGCGCAGCAGCCAGCCGCCGAGTACGGCGCTGACCAGCCCGCAGAGCAGCAGCCAGAGCAGGCTGCCGATGGCGCTGTCCCAGAGTTTGGCCAGGGCGAATTGCGGGTGGCTGAGCACCTCGACCCGCGCGGCCTGTTCCCAGCCGCGCATGATCAGCGCATCGCCGCCCTGGGGCTGCAGGTTCACCAACTCGCTGAACCAGGCGGGGACGGTTTCGGCGCTGGCATCGTCGCTGCGTCGTTCGACTATCACTTGGTCATTGGGGATGTGCACCACACGGATGCTGGTGAAATAGCCGCTGTCGAAGATCGAGCTGACCATCAGTTCGATCATTGCCGGATCATCCACGTGCGGTGTCATCGACAGGCCCAGTGCGGTTGCGGCGTCCTGCGCGTGGGAGCGCAGCTGGCTGAGCAGTTGTTCGCGGGAGCTTTCCACTCCGGCGATAAAACTCCCAGTAAAGGCCACGACCAGGAACAGGCAGATGGCGAGAAATAGCTGCTTGAGTAGAGACATAGGTTCCTCCTAGCCTTCGCCGATGGCGAAGCCCTCCGTGCGCATTTTTTTCAAGATGTCCTGCCAGCGCGAGAGCTTTTTGGAATCGCTCTTTTTGCTATTGGAGCCTGCGAGATAGAGCCCTTCGGCATTGAATGCATAGACCGGCAGCAGGTCTTTGCGCTGCGAGGCGGGTTTTATTTCATTGATCAGGTTGTCCAGCACCAGTGGTTCGGCACCGGGGCTGGCGTAGTAGGTCAGCACCATATGCGCCTGGTTGTAATTGAGTGCCTTGACGTAAGTGATGCGCAGCTTGTCGCTGGGAATGCCGAGGCGGCGCAGGGTGAAATACTTGGCGATGGAATAGTCTTCGCAGTCGCCGGCACCCTTGACCAGCATCTCGATGGGGGTGGCCCAGTAGTCGTTCTGTTTCCACAGACGAATATCATCGGTGAAGCGTATTTGCCGGTTGAAGAAGCGATTGACCTCGCTGAGTTTGTCTCTTTCGCTGCTGCTGCCACTGGCCTTGATTTGTGCTTCCCAGGCCAGGATGCGCTGTTTGGCGGCGCCGAGGCTGCCGTAGCGGCTTTCGGCATTTTTCAGGATCACGCCGAAGTCCCAGTTGGCCAGCGCGCTGGCCAGACCCAGCAGGAGTGCACTGCAGCCCAACGCGGCGCGCTTGAGCGATATTGAATTAAGGCTGCAGTACTGACGGGCTGGCATTTAAAACGCCTCGACCAGAGATCGAGCAAGTCTAGGTGCTGCCTATGCATTTTGCCGTATTTCGGCTGTGAATCCGCACCGGCCACCCCCCCGACGAGGGCGGCGTGCGCCGCTAGGATTTGATCAGGGTCTTCTGCCTGAGGATATACAGGCTGACCAGCACCGCGCTGGTCAACATAAAGGCTCGTGCCCAGAACAGTGGCACCAGGTAGCACGACAGGCCGATGCTCAGCCACATCAGGCTGATGGCGTAGACCTTGCCCTTGAGCGGAATGCCCTGGCCTTCGAGGTAGTCGACGATCCATGGGCCAAGCTGGCGGTGATTGACCAGCCACAGGTAGAAGCGCTTCGAGCTGCGCATAAAACAGGCGGCCGCCAGCAGTAGAAAAGGCGTGGTAGGCAGGACTGGGAGGAAAATACCAACCACTCCCAGCGCCACGCTCAGCCAGCCGATGGCCAGCAGAGCATAGCGAAGGGCAGGGTTACGCTGCTCCTGAATCTCACGCGCCATGGCGCGTGCTTAGTGGTGGCGCGGTTTCAGAAGGGCCGGTTTTTCTTCCGGCGCATTGCACAGCAGGAACAGGGCGGTCAGCAGCTCGGGAATCTGATCAATCATGCTGTCGACCAGATCGCGGTCGCGGGCGATTTCAGCGAACTCGGGTTGCTCGTCGAACAGGCCGGAGCCGACCATGATCGGCAGCAGCAACTCGCTGACTTCATCTTCGGCATCGTCGAACCACACCGCCTCACGCAGAAACACGCCTTCCATGAAACCGATGCACCAGCCGCGCAGGTCGGAGTCGTCGGGCTCATCACCCAAGTCGAGCTCACACGGTACTTCCGGCTCATCATCGCTGGCCAGTTGGCGGGCGATATGGTTTTGCAGCTGAATCAGGGTCGCTTCGATCTCTTCACGTTCGGCATCACTGCGGTAATGCGGCGGTTCGGAGAACAGCGCGTCGATCCACTCGCGCTCGGGGACCTTTTCCGGGCAGATCGACAGGGCTGTCAGGTAGCCATGGGCGGCGATGTAGTCCAGTGCCTCTTCATGCAGCTCATCGGCATCGAGGAAGGCTTGCAGGCGGGAGAGTTGCTCGGCGAAGGACATCGGGGGCTACCTTGAGGGAGTAAACGAGGCTGAATTCTAGTCTAGAGCGGCCACAGCGGCCATAGCCGCAGGCCATGGTGGGTGAAATTCGGATCAAACTCCACCAGGCCTGCGCGTGCTCAAGTGGCACTTGCGTATAATGCGCGGCTTGTTTCGGAGACCTTTCATGCTCGAACACGCGCAACGCATCCTCAAAGACGTCTTCGGCTACGACAGCTTTCGTGGCCGTCAGGGGGCGATTATCGAGCGTGTGGCCAGTGGTGGCGATGCCCTGGTGCTGATGCCCACTGGCGGTGGCAAATCGCTGTGCTTTCAGGTGCCAGCGCTGCTGCGTGATGGCCTGGCCGTGGTGGTATCGCCGCTGATTGCGCTGATGGATGATCAGGTCGCCACCCTTGATGAGCTGGGCGTGGCCGCGGTGGCGCTGAACTCGACCTTGAGCGCCGATGAGCAGCGCGAGATCGCCGAGCGAATAAAGCGCGGCGAAATCAAGATGCTCTACCTGGCCCCTGAACGGCTGGTGCAGCCGCGCATGCTGGCGTTTCTGGAGAATCTGCAGATTGCCCTGTTCGCCATTGACGAGGCGCACTGCGTGTCGCAGTGGGGGCATGATTTCCGCCCGGAGTATTTGCAGCTGGGGCAACTGGCCGAGCTGTTCCCCAATGTGCCGCGTATTGCCCTGACTGCCACGGCGGACATGCGCACCCGCGAGGAAATCGTCCAGCGCCTGCATCTGCAGAATGCCGAGCGTTTTCTGTCGAGCTTCGATCGACCAAACATCTTCTACCGCATCGTGCCCAAGGAACAGCCGCGCAAGCAGTTGCTGAGCTTCCTCACGGCACGCAAGGGCGATGCTGGCATCGTCTACTGCCTGTCGCGCAAGAAGGTCGAGGAGGTCGCTTCCTTCCTGTCCGAGCAGGGTTTCCCGGCTTTGCCCTATCACGCTGGCCTGGCCAATGAGCTGCGTGCTTATCACCAGAGGCGCTTTCTCAACGAGGAAGGGCTGATCATGGTGGCGACCATTGCCTTCGGCATGGGCATCGACAAGCCCAACGTGCGGTTTGTCGCCCATCTCGATCTGCCGAAATCCCTGGAAGCCTATTACCAGGAAACCGGACGTGCCGGGCGCGATGGTCTGCCGGCGGACGCCTGGATGGCCTACGGCCTGCAGGATGTGATTTTCCTCAAACAGATGCTCAATAACTCCGAGGGTGACGAGCGGCACAAGCGCGTTGAGCAGCACAAACTCGATGCCATGCTGGCGCTCTGTGAGGAGACCCGCTGCCGACGCCAGGCGTTGCTTGCCTACTTCGACGAAGACATGCCGCAGCCCTGCGGGCATTGCGACAACTGCATCGATGGCGTGCAGACCTGGGATGCCACCGAGCCGGCGCGTCAGGCGCTGTCGGCGATTTACCGGACCGGCCAGCGCTATGGGGTGGGGCATCTGGTTGATGTCCTGCTCGGGCGCGATAACGAGAAAATCCGCGCTGTGGGGCATCAACACCTGGCGGTGTTCGGCATTGGCAAGGCACTGGTCGAAGGGGAGTGGCGCTCGTTATTCCGTCAGCTGGTGGCGCGTGGCTTGGCGGATGTTGATCTGGAAGGCTTTGGGGGGCTGCGTCTCTCTGACAGTTGCCGGCCTTTGCTCAAAGGTGAGGTCAGCCTGCAGCTGCGTCGGGATCTGAAACCGCAACAAAGTGCCAAGGCCTCCAGCAGTGCCGCCAGCCAACTGGTGCGTGGAGAGGAGCGTGGTCAGTGGGAAGCGCTGCGTGCCTTGCGGCGCAAACTGGCGGAAGAGCATGGTGTGCCGCCTTATGTAATCTTCCCCGATGCCACCTTGCTGGAGATGTTGCGCAGCCAGCCCAGTACCCTGGCTGAGATGGCGCGGGTCAGTGGGGTTGGTGCGCGCAAGCTTGAGCGCTATGGCGAGGCATTCCTTGAGGTGCTCGGCGCGGCTGATGAGGCGCCGCGCGCGGTGCTTGATCTGCGTCACGAACTGGTCAGTCTGGCCCGTGCCGGTATGACCCCGGCGCAGATTGCCGGACAGCTCAACTGCAGTGAAAAGAATGTCTACGGTCTGCTGGCCGAAGCCATCGCGAGGCAGCAGTTGTCGCTGGAGCAGGCGCTGGATGTGCCCGAGGCTTTACTGGGTGAAATACAGGACGCTTTCCTCGATGGCGAGGGTGAACTGCCGCCGGTGGCGGCGATCAGCGAGCAGTTTGCCGGACGGGTTGAGCTGGGCATCCTGCACTGCGTGCGTGCGGCCTTGCAGGCGGAATTTGAGGCCTGATTGTTGCCTGCTGCGTCACCCGGCATCAAAGAGGCTCGCGCTTGTGGGCCTGGGTTTGAGCGGCTAAGGTGGGGTTAGCCATCCTGCTGCAGAGGTTCCGGTGTCACTCCCCCATGCCTGGCTAGATGATGTCCGCCCCAACCCATATGCCGATCAATTGGCATCGGGGTTTCGTTTGTTGCGTTTTTCTCGACCGCTTGAGCAGGAGTATCGCGATTACCTGCGCGATGACACTTATGAGCTCAAGCGCATTGCGCTGACGGTAGGCATTCTGGTCTGGCTGGCTTTCGCGGCATTTGATTTTGCCCTGATCAAAACGTCCGAAGTCTGGTGGATGCTGGCCATCCGCATGTCGGTATTCCTGCTGCTCTGTGTCTTTGGCGGATTATTGATTCAGCGCAAGTACATTCATTTGCTGCAACCGCTGAGTCTGGTCTGTGTGCTGGCACTCGGGGTCTCCGCGGCGCTGGTGGTGGGGATTGCGCACCGTGTGGATCCGGATTACCCCTACGAGGGGCTGCTGCTGATCTGTATGGCCGCCTATTTTCTGGTTGGCCTACGCCTGGCCGAAGCTCTGTATTGTTCATTGCTGGTGATGCTGATCTATGTGCTGGTGGAGGTGGTCATGGATGGCATTGACCTGCCCCGGTTGATCAACAACACCTTGTTTCTGGTGTTCGGCAACTTGATTGGTGCGGTGGGTTGCTACCTGCTGGAGTTCAAGTCGCGTGAGCATTTCCTGATTAGTCGGCTGATGCGGGTGTGGGCTGATCATGACAGCCTGACCGGCTTGCACAATCGGCGTAGCTTTAATCGTCAGTTCGAGCGGCTGTGGCGGCAGGCCAAGCGTGAGGAGCGCTGTCTGGCATTGCTGCTGTGTGATGTCGACCATTTCAAAGCGTATAACGATCGCTATGGCCACCAGGCCGGCGACAACGTGCTGCAGCGCATCGGCAGTCTCTTGCAGGACGCTGCACGGCGGCCCTTGGACATGGCCGTGCGCCTGGGCGGTGAAGAGTTCGCCGTGTTGCTGTATGACATCAGCGAGGCCGAGGCACGCAATCACGCCGAGGCTTTGCGTCTGACCCTGCAGGCCCTGAGCATCGAGCACACGGCTTCCGACACGGCGAATGTGTTGACCATGTCGATTGGTATTGCCTGCATTCAACCGGGCGAAGGTGGGGCGCTGGCGCAGTTGTATGAGCATGCCGATCGCGCGCTGTATGAAGCCAAGGCGTTTGGCCGCAATCAGGTGGTGGCCTGAGGCCGTGCTGCGTTGCGTGCCGGGTGGCCGATTTTGCCGCTGTGCTTGGCGCGTGCGGTGAATGCTGGCGTATGAGTCCCGGTGCTAGCATCCACGGCAGTTTCCTTTAGTGAAGTGCATCCATGGACCGACTGATTCAAGCCAACGGCCAGCCGCATTACGGCATTTTCCCCGCCGCTCCAGCGCTGATCAATTACCGTGATTTCGACTTCCGCTCGCCCATGGGGCGCAAGCTGGGTGCGCTAGCTAAATGGCGGCGTTTTCATCAGTTTCAGTATTTTGGCCTGATCAGTGACGAGCTGATTGGTGGCTGTGCTCTGGCCAATCTCAGCCTGCTGGGCGTGGGGTTTGTCTATCTGTTCCACCCGGCAAGTGGGCGCATGATTGAGCGGCAGTTCAAGCTGCCGCTGGGCTTTGGCAGTCAGTTCTCCCAGACCCCGAATCAGGGCGTGTGCGAGGTGCATTTTGGGCGTAACGTGCTGCGTTTGGAAAACAGCGCCTCTTCGCGGGAAAAGCGTTTGCTGGTGGAGCTGGATGATGGCACGCGTATCGATGCCTGTTTCTCCGAGGCAGAGCCTGCTTTTCAGCCGATGTGCATCAACACGCCTACGGCAGTCAATGGGTGGGTCTATGCGCAGAAAGTCGCGGGAGTCCGTTGCTCGGGCCAGGTACGCAGTGCGTTGGGGGATTTCGATCTGGCGCAAATCGGCGCCTTTGCTCACCACGACTGGTCGGCCGGCTACATGCGCCCCGAAACGCATTGGAACTGGGCGTGTCTGTCCGGTCTGGCGGGCGAGCAGCGGGTGGGACTGAACCTGTCCTGCGGAGTCAATGAAACCAGCTTTACCGAGAACTGCTTCTGGCTGGATGGTGAGCTGCTCAAGGTGGATACGGTACGCTTTGTCTTCGACCGTGATCTGCCACTGCAGCCCTGGACGATCACCTCCCATGATGGCCAGGTAGAGTTGCAGTTTGAGGGCCGTGGTCTGCACAAGGAGCGGCTGAATGTCGGGCTGTTGGCGAGTAATTTCAAACAGATTTTCGGTCAATTCAACGGCGTGTTGCGTCCATTCGGCCGGCCTTCGGTGCCGATCGACAACCTCTGGGGGTTTGTCGAAGACCAGTATGTTAAGTGGTGAAACACGTGTTAGAGGTGGTTCTAGTCCTTTGCAGACTTGCCTCGGTAAAGAGGTTATGGTTAGCTGGCTAATAATTAGTTTTTTATAGTTAAGAGCCGTTGTCCATGTCGCACACCGATCAACACCGTTTTGCCATGCAAGTCGCCCAATTGTCACGCGCCTGGCGCGCCGAACTGGACCGTCGCCTGGTCGGCCTGGGCTTGTCGCAGGCGCGCTGGCTGGTGCTGTTGCACCTGGGACGTTTTGCTGAACTGCCAACCCAGCGTGAACTGGCGCAGAGTGTTGGCGTCGAGGGCCCGACCCTGGCGCGTCTGCTCGACAGTCTGGAGGCCCAGGGGCTGGTCAGCCGTCAGGCTGTACCGGAAGACCGCCGCGCCAAGAAGATCGCCCTTAGCCCGCAGGCACGTCCGCTGATTGAAAAGATCGAAGCGATCTCCGCACAGCTGCGTAAGGAGGTCTTCGCGGGCATCGACGAAGACGAGCTACGGCGTTGCCAGAAGGTCCATGCCCAGGTGTTGAGTAACCTGGAAAAACACTGATGGGCGATGACCTGCAGACGCTGCAACAGCGCTTCGGTCCGCGTTATCCGCAGTGGCTGCTGGCGTTGTTGATGGTCGGCAGCATGGCCATGGTGCTGGCCTCTACCAGCATCAATGTCGCCTTGCCGGCGATCATGGCGGACTTTGCCATCGGTCGGCCGCTGGCGCAGTGGTTGTCCACCGGTTTTCTCGCGTCCATGACGGCGGGTCTGTTATTGGCCGCTTGGGCCCATGCGCGTTTTGGTGCGCGGCGTACGGCGCAGTTCGGCCTGTTGCTGTTTATCCTCAGTTCACTGCTGGCGCTGTTAAGCCATGCGGCCTGGCAACTGATCACGCTGCGTATCGTGCAGGGGCTGTGTGCCGGGATTGTTCAGCCACTGGCCATGGTGCTGATTTTCCGTGTATTTGCTGAAGGTGGCCGCGGTATGGCGCTCGGCCTGTATGGCCTGGGCGTGATGCTGGCCCCGTCGTTGGGGCCGGCCATTGGCGGCTATCTGGTCGATCATTTCGGCTGGGCTGCAATATTCTGGATGCCTTTGCCGATGTGCATGCTGGCGCTGCTGACCGGACAATGGCTGTTGCCGAGTGCCCGAGCGCGCAGCGCCCAGCGCCTCGATCTGCTGGCCTTTATCTGCTTGTGCGTATTCATCTTTGCGGCCCTGGGTTTTTTGGCTGAAGCCCAGCGTTTTACCTGGAGTGCACCGCGTGTTTGGCTACCGGGTGCGCTAGCGCTGATGGCCGTGCTGCTGTTTGTGCAGCGCAGTCGAGGGGCTTCACAGCCGCTCTTGCCTCTGGCGTTGTGGCGGCATCCCGGGTTTCGCAGTGCCAGCTGGGTGGCTCTGACCCTGGGATTGGGCCTGTACGGTTCGACTTACCTTATTCCGCTTTACCTGCAGACCGTGGACGGTTTCAGTGCCGGACAGGCTGGCATGCTGTTGTTGCCAGCTGGATTGCTGATGGGGATGGCGTCCTTTCTCGGCGGCTGGCTCAGTGATCGGTTGTCGGCGGCTGTGCTGCTGAGCACCGGGCTGCTGATTTTTGCGCTGTCGGCTGCCGGGTTGGCCTGGGTCGAGCAGGGTGCGTCCTTTCTGCTGCTGTGCTTCTGGACTTGTGTCGGGCGCATCGGTCTGGGCATCCTGCTGCCGGCCTTGAGCACGGGTTCGCTGGATATTCTCAGTGCCGATGAGCTGGCTCAGGGGGCCGGAGCCATCACCTTCGTACGCCAGTTGGGCGGTGCTTTTGGGGTCAATCTGCTGACCTTCTTTCTGGAGTGGCGGCACAGCGCCGAGGGCGGTGATCAGTGGGCTGAACTGCTGGCTTTCAAGCAGAGTTTCTGGCTGGTAGCGGGCGTGTTCGCACTGACTGTTTTTGCCGCCTGGGGGGTAAGGTCAAAGCAACGCTGATTGTCTGGGGTGTCACTCTAGGTGTTTGTGCGCCGCGACTCGTCGAGACTCAGCCGGAGGGTGGCGAGCCTGTCCATCCGAGGCTGTTATATCGCTCATGCTCTGCAATGAGTGTGCAGTCGAACCCCTTGCAAGGTTTAGCGTCCCGGCGTTGAAGTATCGTGCGTACTGTGGCGTATGATCGTCCCACCTGTTCTGAGACGTGCCCATGTCCAGCCATAAAGTCGAAGTAATCATCACCTATTGCACTCAGTGCCAGTGGCTGCTGCGCGCCGCTTGGCTGGCTCAGGAACTGCTCTCGACGTTCACCGATGACCTGGCCCGAGTCAGCCTGGAGCCCGGCACCGGTGGTGTGTTTCGTATCACCTGCGATGGGGTGCAGCTCTGGGAACGCAAGGTCGATGGTGGCTTTCCGGAAGCCAAAGTACTGAAACAGCGCTTGCGCGATCAGATCGATCCGGCGCGGGATCTGGGTCACAACGACCGCAGCCATTGATCACTTGGCCATTCGCGCCGACAGAAAGATCGCGCTGACAATCAGCAGCCCGCCCGCCAGCATGCGCAGGGTTGGCACCTCACTGAACAGCAGCCAGGCGAAGGCAATACCATAGATCGGCTCCAGGGCGAAAATCACTGCTGTGGTGCGTGCTGTGAGTACCCGCAGGCTGGCGACGAACAGGCTGTGCGCCAGGCCCGTGCAGAAGATCCCAAGCATGGCCATCCACAACCAGTCCTGAGCCTGCACGCTGGGCAGCGTCGGCCAGGCCAGCGGCAGGAATACCAGCAGCACGGTGAGGTTCTGGTACAGCGCCGCCTGGACTGGATCTATACCACGGGTGCTGGCGCGGTTGAGCAGCGACAGCAGGGCGAATAGCAGGCCGGAAAGTACTGCCCAGAGCAGGCCGTTGGTGGCCTGGCTGCTCAGGTCGAAATGCGGGGTGACCAGCACCAGACCCAGACAGACCAGCGCCACCATGGCGTATTCGACTGGTCGCGTGCGTTCTTTGAACAGCAAACCCTCCAGCAGCACGGTAAAGGCTGGAAAACTGGCAAAGCCGAGGGTGGCGATGGCCACGCCAGAGATATGCACAGACTCGAAAAAACTCCACCAGTGACCGCCAAGCAGTAAGCCGCCGAGGGCCAGCAGGCTGGCCTGGCGCAGACCAAGGCGGACCAGGCGCGCGTTACTGATCAGCTTGGCGAACAGCAGCAAAGCGGCCACGGCGAATACTGCGCGGCCGGCGGAGATCATCTGCGGGGTGGTGCTGGCCAGTTTGCCGAAGATGCCGGACAGGCCAAACAGCAGGGCGCCCAGATGGATCGCCCACAGTGCATTTCGTTGCTTCATGCCAGGCGTGCACCGTTCGGAACAGGATGCTCAAAGCTCGCCAGCACCACCTTGTTGTCGGCGTCGTACACGCCGGTTACCAGTATTTCCGAGCGCACCCCGGCCACCCGCTTGACCGCAAAATTGCACACGCAAAGGACCTGACGGCCGACCAGATGGGCGCATGGGTAGTGGGCCGTAAGCTGTGCGCTGGACTGCTTGATGCCCAGCTGGCCAAGATCGACTTGCAGCACGTAGGCCGGTTTATTGGCGTTCACATTGACCTCGGCCGACAGCACGGTGCCAACGCGCAGCTCGACCCGTTGAAAGTCTTCCCATTGGATTTGTTGCATTGCAGCGCTCCTCGGACTGATGGCAGCAGTCTAGGGCGCGATCAGGCAGAAGTCTGTCGCAGGACTTGCGGCGTTTGTCGCGTTACTCGCGGTGCAGGCGCAAGGCACGGGCGGAGCAGCCGAACTGCCGGGTCAACGCTGCGGTAAAGGCGCTTTGCGAGCTGTAGCCCACGCGTGCGGCGATTTCGCCAATCGCCAGGTTGCTGTTCTGCAGCAGTTGCCGCGCCAGCTGCAGGCGACGGCGGCGGACATAGTCCATGGGGGTTTGCCCGGTTTCGCTGAGGAAGTGCACATGAAAGCGTGCTGCTGACAGTCCGGCCAGGCGCGCTAAATCGTCGACCTGCAGTGGATAAGCCGCGTGCTGATCGATATGTACATCCAGCGCTGCCAGCGGCAGGCGATTGACTGTCTGGGCTGGCGTCTCGCCATTGGCCAGGCTGGCTAAAAGCAAAGCAGCGCCTTGTTGGGCAATCACCGGGTCATTGATTGGGCTGGCGGCCAGCCAACTGACCAACTGGCTCTGCGCAGGGGTGAGGCTGACGGCGGTGGGTTTATCCAACAGGCGGCGGGTGGCATCCAGATGCCGGCCCAGCTGTTGCTGCAGCCAGCGCTCGTCCGGTACATCGAGCACCAGGCAATGGCTGCCGTCTTTGCTGCCGCAGGCGTGCTGAGCATCACTGGGCACCACGGCCAGGGTCTGACGGGTGATCTGGCTGCCCTGACCGGCCACTTCAAACTCCAGCAAGCCGCTCAGGCCGAAGACCAGCTGCGCATGGTCATGGCTGTGGCTGAGCAGTTCATGGCTGTAGTGACGCAGCGAAAGCAGCGAGTGCATGGTGGGCTCCTTGATCGGTTGGCCAGTTTATACCCTTTGATGCATGTCACCGAATTGCCACGGCCTTGTCATGGGCGCTTCACCACGCCTGCGCAGACTCGAGCAAACCCAGCCGGAGGTCGTCCATGACCAGCGCCCAGCTCGCCAAGCCCAGCCGCAAGCAACGTGTCCGTACCCTGTGGATTTCCGATGTGCACCTGGGCACCCGGGATTGTCAGGCCGAGCATCTGGCGGCGTTTCTCAAACGCTACCAGACCGACAAGATCTACCTGGTCGGTGACATCATCGACGGCTGGAAGCTGCGCAGCGGGGTGTACTGGCCGCAGTCACACAGTAACGTGATCCGCCGCCTGCTGACCATGAGCAAGCGCGGCACTGAGGTGATCTACGTCACCGGCAACCATGATGAATTTCTGCGCCGCTATTCCAGCCTGATGCTCGGCAATATCCAGTTGGTCGACGAGGCGGAGCACTTCACTGCCGATGGCCGCCGACTGTTGGTGATTCATGGTGATCAGTTTGATGTGATCACCCGTTATCACCGCTGGCTGGCCTTTCTTGGCGACTCGGCCTACGAGTTCACCCTGACACTCAACCGTTGGCTGAATTACTGGCGTAGCCGCTATGGCTATGGCTACTGGTCGCTGTCGGCCTACCTCAAGCACAAGGTCAAGACGGCGGTGAACTTTATCAGCGACTTTGAAGAGGCCATCGTCCACGAATGCGCCAAGCGCGGTTTCAACGGCGTGATCTGCGGACATATCCACCACGCCGAGATTCGTCCGATGGGCGAGGTCGAGTACATGAATTGCGGCGACTGGGTGGAATCCTGTACGGCGCTGATTGAGCACCTGGATGGCAGCATCGAACTGTATCGCCTGGCTGATGATCAGGTGCGCCAGCTGCAAGCTGCTCCCGTTGCCGCTGCCGAGCCGGCCCTGTGAGGATTCTCATCGTCTCCGACGCCTGGTCGCCGCAGGTCAATGGTGTGGTCACCAGCCTGCAGGCGCTGATCAGTGAGCTGCGCGGCCTCGGCCATCAGGTCAAGTTGCTGTCGCCGGCGGACTTTCGCGCGTTGCCATGTCCCAGTTACCCGGAAATTCCCCTGGTATGGAACCTCTGGCGGGTTGGTGCGGCGATTCGCGGGTTTCGCCCAGACTGCGTACACCTGGCCACCGAGGGGCCCTTGGGCTGGGCTGCGCGGCGTTGGCTGAGTAAGCGTGGCCTGGCATTTTCCAGCGCGATTCATACGCGCTTTCCCGAATACGTGCACACCCGCTGGCCCTGGATTGCATTGCGTTGGGGTTATGCCTTTCTGCGCGCCTTTCATCGGCCGAGTCAGGCGGTACTGGTGACCACCGAACGCATGCGCGAGGAGTTTGCTGGCTGGGGTTTCAAGCGTTTGGTGCTGTGGCGCAAGGGCGTCGATACGCGCCTGTTCCGTCCGCCGGTGACGCCGACAACTCTGGCTGAGCCGGTGTTTCTGTATGTCGGGCGGATCGCGCCGGAGAAGAACATCGAAGCGTTTCTTGCCCTCGATCTTCCGGGGCAGAAGCAGGTGGTCGGTGATGGCCCGCAGCGCGAGGCATTGCAGGCCGCGTATCCGCAGGTGCGCTTTCTCGGCTATCAGCATGGTCCGGCACTGGTCGAGTCGTTTCAGAGTGCCAGTGTGCTGGTCTTCCCCTCGCGCACCGATACCTATGGTCTGGTGATGCTCGAAGCTCTGGCCTGTGGTACGCCAGTGGCGGCGTTTCCGGTAGCCGGGCCGCTGGATGTGCTGCAGGCGGACGTTAGCGGGGTTATGCATGAGGATCTGCGCACGGCTTGCCTAGAAGCGCTGAAACTGGATCGCCAGCGCTGTGCCGAGTTGGCCGCGCGGCAATCCTGGCGGACGTCGGCGTTGGAGTTTCTGGCGCAGCAGCCGCTGCTCGATGGTGAGCTGTGCATGCCGGCGCCCCCGCCGCTACCTACGTCCGAGTCCGTTCAGCTGCTTACATGATGATTTTGTCACGCAGCTTGTCGGCGGCCTGATTGAGGGCCTGGATGACTTTTTCCTTGTCGAAGTTCTGGATGCCGTTGGTATCCAGGTACATGGAGAAGCCCGGCAGTTCGTGTTCGACATAGCTCGAGGTGGCGCCCAGGTCGCGGCGGAAATCCACCACCTGGTAGATCTGCACCGGGCGGGTGAAGCCCTTGACGGTGATCTGCCCTTTGTCGCGGCACATGATCACGTCCTTGATCAGCGAATAGGTTTCGTGGGAAATCAGGATTTCCCCTGACTCGGCAGCGCTTTCCAGGCGACTGGCGAGGTTCACGTCGCGGCCGATGATGGTGTAATCCATGCGCGTGTCGGCCCCGAAGTTGCCCACTGTGCAGTAACCAGTGTTCAGCCCCATGCGGATTTCCAGCGGCTTGGTGATGCCTTGGGCACGCCATTGCTGGCGTAGCACCTTCATGTGTTTGCGCATGGCGATGGCCATGGACACGGCATTTACGGCATCCTTTTTGGCGCCTTTGCTGCTGGGGTCGCCGAAAAACACCATCACGCAATCGCCGACGAACTTGTCGATGGTGCCGCCATATTTCAGGCAAATTTTCGACATTTCGTTGAGGTAGGTGTTGAGCAGGTCGGTCAGGGCTTCGGCTTCCAGTTCCTCGGACAGCTCGGTAAAGCCCTTGATGTCGGAGAAGAACACCGTGAGTTTTTTGCGCTGCGTTTCCAGGCGCACGCTCTTCTTGCCGGTGAAGATCGATTCCCACACTTGCGGCGACAGGTATTTGGCCAGGTTGCGCGCCAGGCGTGCGGCTTTTTCCTGTTCACGGCTGATTTCACTGCGCACCTGGGCCAGGCGCAGACCCTGCTGGTGCACGAAGTAGGCTGTGATGCAGATATACAGGGTGGTAAAGGCAATGCTGACCAGTGCCACCAGCGCGGGTGTGTGTACGTTGGGTTTCACTTCGATCAGGGCGAGCATAAAAACGGCGCCGCTCAGGGCAATCAGAGCGGACAGCCCCAAGTAGCGCAGGCCGCCGATGACCAGCGCGCTGAACGCCATGATCAGCAGCGCCATCAGGCTTGGGACTACCGAAAAGCCTAATAGGGCGATGGCGCCGCCGCAGTGCACGGCATCAATAAACAACAGGCTGAGGGCGGTGCGCTGGGGGTGTTCACGCTTGAAGCGCAGGCTCAGATGATGTGCCAAGTGTGGATAGAGCAGGGCGTAGGGCACCATCCAGAGAATGTCATAGCTGAAATGTTTGGTGTAGGTGCCAGCGGCGATGCTGGCGGCGATGGCAATGTAGGCCAGGGTGCGGGAGTAATACTCGCGCAGCGGCGGCGCCGGCAATGCAGGAAGTCGGGGGGCGCTTTTGACATTCATCCGTTGGGGCTATCCCTACTGCGTTCTCATGCACCTCTACCGGGTGCCTGGGTTGCACGCCATGGCTGGCGTGCAAAATAGCAAGGGATCATAACCAAGCCCACCACGGCCGCCAAGCGTTGCAGCCGAACGGCAGTGTGGCCTGGCTGCGTTGCAGCATTGGGCTCTAGAACTTGATGCGGCCGGTAAAGGCATCCTTGAGCATCACCCAGTCGCCCATCAGCGAGTAAAGCGGGTAGTCGAAGGTGGCCGGACGGTTCTTTTCGAAGACGAAATGACCGATCCAGGCAAAGCCGTAGCCAATCAACGGGATGCTCAGCAGCCACAGCCACTGCTGCGTCCCCAGGGCGTAGGCCAGCATACAGAGCACCAGCAGGCTGCCGACATAATGCAGGCGTCGGCAGGTGGCGTTACTGTGCTCCTGCAGGTAGTAGGGGTAGAACTCGGCGAAGCTGCTGTAGCGCTCGCGGGTTTCGCTGCTCATCTGGGCCTCCTCTTATTGTTTTGCACGCCGCCAGGGTTGCAGCCGCGGCGGCTTACTTGCAGTCTAGGTCGACTGACGCACTGGGCCACTGACATTCAGTGCCAGTTTAGTATCCTTCTGTCGCCCTTCAGAATAAGAACAGAACACGTCATGAGCGAACGTACCACTTCATCCAGTTGGGCCTCGGGGATTGTCGCGGCACTGGAGTTGGGCGGAGTTGATTGCCGCCGTTTGTTTGTCCAGCTGGGCCTCGACTATGCCGCATTGACCAATCCCGATGCACGCTTCGCCCAGGATGCCATGACTCGGCTCTGGCATCTGGCAGTGGAAGCCTCTGGTAACCCGGCCATTGGTTTGAATATGGCAAAAATCCTGCGGCCATCCTCATTCAATGTGGTGGGATATGCGGTGATGAGCAGCCGCAACCTGCAGGAGGGTTTTGCTCGTCTGGTGCGTTATCAGCGGATTATTGGGGAGGGCGCCGACCTCAGTTTCCACCCCACAGCCGACGGCTATGAAATGCTCCTGGCGATTCACGGTGATCGCCTGCCCTCGGCGCGGCAAAGTGCCGAGGCATCGTTGGCGTACTCGCTGGCATTCTGCCGCTGGCTGACCGGCAGACCGCTGCGCCCACGCCTGGTCAGTCTGATGGGGCCTGCGCCGGACGACCTGGCCCCGTATGAGGCGGTATTCCAGTGCCCGCTGAAATTCAATGCCGAGCACTATGCTCTGTTGTTCGAACGCACTGACCTGGATGCACCGTTACCGTCGGCGAATGAGGCGCTGGCGCAGTTGCATGACCGTTTTGCCGGTGACTACCTGGCGCGGTTTTCTGGCTCACGGGTGACCCATCAGGTGCGTCAGGTGCTTTGTCGTTTGCTGCCCCAGGGTGAGCCCAAACGTGAAGTTGTGGCGCAGACGCTGTTGTTGTCCGAGCGCACCTTGCAGCGACGCCTGCAGGATGAAGGGACCAGCTATCAGCAGTTACTCGATGACACCCGCCGTGAGCTGGCAGGGCAGTACCTGGGCCAGGCTAACCTCACACTGCTGGAAATTTCCTACCTGTTGGGGTTTTCCGATCCGAGCAATTTCTTCCGCGCTTTCCGCCGCTGGTTTGACAGCACACCGGGTGAGTACCGCGCGCGTCTGTAGCTATGCATCGTGGTGTTCAGAATCTGTTTACGATCTTGCGAGCTAGAGCCGGGCGAGGCGCTACAGTAATAACCGCCTCTGGCTGGTCAAAACGGCGAGGAAGCGGAGTGTGTTCTTGGACATGAGCATTTCGAGACGCCACATCCCGCTCTGTTTTTAACGCGGCAGGGCCGGCGCGCAGCAGATCGTAAATAGATTCTTAGTGTCGCCAGAAAGCCGGCAGCATAAGCACCAGCACGGTAAGAATTTCCAGGCGACCGAGCAGCATGCCGAATGTCAGCAGCCATTTTGCAGTGTCGGGCAAGCTGGAAAAGTTACCCGCCGGGCCAATGATCGGACCCATGCCGGGGCCGACGCCGGAGACGGTGCTGGCGGCTCCGCTGAGCGCGGTGATCCAGTCCAGACCGCAGAGGGTCAGAGCCAGGGCCAGTAGGGCAATGGTGATGGTGAAGAAGAATGAGAAGGTCAGAATCGAACGAACGATGTCTTCATCCAGGTTATGCCGGTTGTACTGCTGCTTGATCACCGCACGCGGGTGGACCAACTGCATCAGGTTGGCCTTGAGCAACACATAAGCCACTTGGAAGCGGAAGATTTTCAACCCCCCCGCCGTCGAACCCGAGCAGCCGCCGATAAAGCCCAGATAGAAGAACAGCATGCCGGCAAAACCGCCCCATAGGGTGTAATCGCCCAGGGCAAAGCCGGTGGTGGTCATGATCGAGGTGGTGTTGAAGGCCACATGGCGGATGGCTTCCAGCCAGTGCAGCTCGGTGCTCAGGCAGTACCAGGTGCCCAAGACCAGCCAAATACTCAACAGAATCGCCAGAAAGCCCCGCACTTGCTGGTCCCTGATCAGGGCCATGTAGTTGCCGCGCAGCATGGACGCCAACAGCACAAAGGGTACGCTGCCGAGGATCATCAGCACGATGATGACCCAGTGCACGGCCGGCTCGGCCCACTTGCCCACCGATTGATCTGACGTGGAAAACCCGCCCGTGGAGATGGCCGACATGGTGTGGTTGATCGCATCAAAGCCACCCATGCCGGCGCTCCACAGGGCCAGGAAGCCGATGATGCTGATGCCGACGTAGGCCGCGACCATGTATTTGGCGACCATGTGCGAGCGCGGCATGATCTTCTCGGAGCGGTCCGAGGATTCGGTCTGGAACAGGCGCATGCCGCCGATGCGCAGCATCGGCAGAATGGCCACGGCCATGGCGATAAAGCCAATACCGCCCAGCCAATGCAGCAATGAACGCCAGATCAAAATGCCCGGCGACATGCTGTCCAGCCCCACCAGCACGGTGGCGCCTGTTGCAGTGATGCCAGATATGCTCTCAAACACAGCGTCGGTCAGCCCCAGGTGCTGGGAGAACATAAACGGCAGGGCGGCGAACAGCCCCACCAATATCCAGCTCGATACCGTCAGCAGGTACATGTCGCGCGGACGCAGCTGTAGATCCTTGGGTCGGCCCTGAACAATCATCGCCATGCCGGCGATAAAGGTGATCAGGCTTGACCAGAGAAAGGCGTTGAGCTCATGCGCTCGGCCAAACAGCACCAGGGTCAGCATCGGGATGGTCATGCTGATGGCCAGCGTCAGCAGAAAGATGCCGTTGATGAACGTGATGATCCGTAAGGTCGGCCAAGCCATCTACGTGGTTCCATGTCTGTAGACCAGAGGTCTAGGTACGAGTCAGGGCATGCCGTTTGCCCTAGCGTTCAGTGAGCATCAATGCCGCCAGAATGCGCGGGTGAACAGTACCAGTACGGTGAGAATCTCCAAGCGGCCCAGCAGCATGCCGACTGTCAGCAGCCACTTGGCAGAGTCAGGCAGCGTCGAGAAGTTACCCGCAGGGCCAATGATCGGACCCAGCCCCGGGCCCACGTTACACACCGCTGTCGCTGCACCGGTAAGGGCGGTGACCCAGTCAAGACCAATCAGCGCCAAGCCCAGCGCGATGACGCCGATGGTGATGGCGAAGAAGAACGAGAACGTAATCAGCGAGCGAACAATCTCTTCATCGAGGGTGTGGTTGTTGTACTGCTGCTTGATCACCGCGCGTGGGTGCACCAGTTGCTGCAGGTTGGCCTTGAGCAGCACATAAGCCACCTGGAAGCGGAAGATCTTCAGCCCGCCGGCGGTGGAGCCCGAACAGCCGCCTACGAAGGTCAGGTAGAAGAACAGCAGTACGGCGAAACTGCCCCAGGTGGTGTAGTCGCCCAATGCAACCCCCGTGGTTGTGACCACTGAGGTAACGTTCACCGCAACGATGCGGAACGCATCCAGCCAACTGTTATCCGAGTGCAGCCACAGCCAGGTGCCGAACACCAGCCAGGTGACCACGAGAAAGCCGAGAAAGCCGCGTACCTGATGGTCCTTGAACAGTGCTCGACGATGGCCGCGTAGGGTTGCCACATACAGGGTAAAGGGCAGACTACCGAAGATCATGACCACCACCGCGACCCAGTGCACGGCCGGTTGGGGCCAGTTGGCCAGCGACAAGTCCGAGGTCGAAAAGCCGCCAGTTGAGATAAGCGACATCGCATGATTTATGGCTTCAAAGGGCGTCATGCCGGCGATCCAGAACGCCAAAAAACCGAGCAAGGTAAGAGCGCTGTAGATCAGCAGAATGTACTTGGCTGCCATATGTGAGCGCGGCATGACTTTCTCACCCCAGTCGGAGGATTCGGTCTGGAACAGGCGCATACCGCCGACTCGCAGCAGTGGCAGGATGGCCACGGCCATGCCGATAAAGCCGATGCCGCCTAGCCAGTGCAGCATCGAACGCCAGATCAGCAGGCCGGGGGAGGCCTTGTCCAGCCCGACCAGGATGGTGGAGCCGGTCGTGGTCACCCCGGACATGGTTTCGAAAAAGGCATCGGTGTAGCTGATATGGTGAATCAGCACCATCGGCAGCGCGGCGAAGACGCACACCACCAACCAGCTGCAGGTGGTCAGCAGGTACATGTCGCGTGGGCGCAGCTGTGCTTCCTTGGGGCGCCCGGGAAGGATCATGGCAATCCCGGCGACGGCGGTTACCAGGCTCGACCAGAGAAAGGCGTCCAGGTCATCCGTGCGCGAATAGAGCAGCAGCGTCAGCATGGGAATCAACATGCTGACGGCCAGGGTGATCAGGAAAATGCCGAGGATGAAAGCGATGATGCGCAGTGTCGGCAATGACATGGAGGCGAACTCGGGCTATGGGGCAAAGGGGCGTCATTCTACGCGGGCTGAAGCCGCTGTACAGCTGCTGCATTGCGCGCTTTACAAGCGCTTGGCACTGCATAGAATAGCCGCCAGGTGCCGGCCCTTGCCGGTTTCTGAGCCTTCCATCATGTCTGATAGCAATCCTTGTTTGAATTGTGGCGCCTGCTGCGCCTATTTTCGTGTGTCGTTCTTTTGGGGTGAGTGCCAATCGGCCGGCGGACTGATGCCGGATGATCAGGTGGTGCTGATCACCCCGCACCGTGTCGCCATGCGTGGCACTGAAGGTAAGCCGCCACGTTGCAACGCATTGATGGGCGAAGTAGGGCAGGGTGTGCGCTGCACCCTGTATGAGCAGCGTTCGAGTACTTGCCGCGAGTTTGAAGCGTCATGGGCCAACGGCGAACATAATCCGCACTGCGATGCCGCGCGCCAGGCTCATGGTCTGCCGCCGCTGACGCCACCGATCATGCCCTGTGTCTCGCCGGACCGGGTCGCCTGAGCCTGCGGATACCCGCCAGCCTCGCTCAAGCACTAGAATGCTCACCTGTATAAATCGTTGAGGTGGCTGATGGACGCTCTTGATGCGCTGCTTAACCGTGTTTCCGCGCCGCGCCTGATCGCGCCGGCACCTGATGCTGCTCAGCGTGAACTGTTGTTTCGCGCTGCCTTGCGCGCACCCGACCACGGGCAAATGCGCCCCTGGCGTTTTCTCACCGTGGAAGGCGAGGCGCTGAATCAGCTCGGCGAGCTGTTTGCCAGCGCTTTACCCGCCGACGCCAGCCCTGAAGCCTTGACCAAAGCGCGCGCCATGCCGCTACGGGCACCGTTGCTGGTGCTGGTGATTGCGCGGGTGCAGGCCAGTGTGAAGGTGCCGGCGCAGGAGCAGGTGCTGGCGGCTGGCTGTGCAGCGCATGCGATCCTGCTGGCGGCCCATGCCCAGGGTATCGGCGCGGTTTGGCGTACCGGTGATATGGCTTATAACCCACAGGTGGCTGCCGGTCTGGGCCTGGCGGCCGATGAACAGCTGATTGCCTACCTCTACCTGGGCACCCCGGAGCGCGAATTGCGCGCGGTGCCCCAGGTGCAGGTCAGTGACTTTGTCAGGGCCTGGCCTGTGGCTGAGTAAGCGGTAGACGCAAGGTGGCGATGAAGCCGCCTTGCGCATGATTTTCCAGCTCAAGCTGACCCCCATGCCGTTCGGCAGCGCGGCGGGCGATGGCCAGCCCCAGGCCATGACCGCTGCTGGTTTGTCCGGGTGCGCGGAAGAAGGGTTCGCCAAGATGGGCCAGCTGTTCGAGGGCCACACCGGGGCCGTGATCGCGCACACTCAGGCACAGCATTTCGCCCTCGCGGCGAGCGCATATTTCGATCGGCTGATCTGTCGGGTTGAAACGCAGTGCGTTGCGCAGCAGGTTATCCAATGCGCGTTGCAGCATATCCGGCCAGCCGCTGAGCGTTAGGTCTTGGTCTAGCTGTATGGTGAGTGGCTGGTCTGGTGCATCCAGTTGAGCATCGTCTTGCAGCTTGCGCAGCAGATCGTCGAGTTGGACCGGCTGAGCTGCACCAAGGTCGGCATCAAGGCGTGCAAGGGCGAGAATTTCGCTGATCAGCGCTTCCAGGCGGTCGCATTCCTGATTCAGACGTGGCCAGTATTTCTCACGTTCGGTTGCGTCGGCGCGCTCGGTCAGGGCCAAGGCAATACGCAGGCGCGCGAGCGGCGAGCGCAGTTCGTGGGAGACGTCACGCAGCAGTTGGCGTTGGCTGCTGATCAAACCCTGCACGCGCTCGCCCATGCGGTTGAAGTCAGCCGCCAGTACCCCCAGTTCATCACGCCGTTCGGCCAGCCGTGCCAGGCTGTTCTGCTGGTAAGCCGTTTGTCCCAAGTCGTGTACGGCGCCGCGCAGGCGGTTCAGCGGGCGGGTAATCGACAGCGTCAGCCAGAGGCTGAACAGGGTCAATACCAGCATGGCGATACCCAAGGCGCTGAGCGGCCATAGCAGGCTGTCGCGTTGCCAGGCGGCAATCTCCGGCAGCGGTATACGGTAGATCAGCAGGTAGGTTTCGCCGCTTTGCGGGCTGGTGTACTCGGCGCTCAGGCGGCGCCAGGGCAGGCGTTTTTCATTGCGGTGACGCGCTTCGAATGCCGCCGCTCGTGGTGGAAAGGTGCCTTCGACCAGTGGCTGGCCACTGTCATCAAGCACCTGCACGTCGATGCGAAACTTGCGTTTGCGTTGCTCCAGTAGGGCCTGGGCTGCATGCGGGCCCTCGCTCTCGTAACGCTGTGTCCACTTTTCGGCAAAGTGTTCCAAGGCCGGGTGCTGGCTGAGCAGCCAGGCGTCCTGATTGATCATGCGCCCAAGCAGCATGGACAGCCCCGCAACCAGGGCGATCGCCAGCCAGAAACTGGCAAAGATGCGCCAGAACAGTGAACGCACGGCTATTCCTCATGCAAAAAACCGCCGAGCCCGGTGGCTCGGCGGTGGTGGGATGGCTTCAGGCTTAGTTGGCCTGTTTGTCCTTCTCGGCTTTCCAGGCCTGGAACTCGGCCATTTCTGCACGGCGTTCGCTCATTTTCAGCTGGTGTTCGTCAAAGGCTTTCTGTTGCTCGGGCTTGAGCAGCGCGCGGATGGCCGTGTGTTGCTTTCCCTCGGCCGCTTTCAGCTCATCCTGCATGGCTTTCTGTTCAGCCGTTGGCAGTTTGCTCAGGTAGCGTTGGGTGATCTCGTGGCGACCTTTCATCTGCTCGCCCATCAGTTTGCGGATTTCGCGGTGTTGCTCTTTGCTCAGGTCGAGCTCTTTAAACAGACGGGAGCCGTGCTCGCCGCCGTGGCGTGGGCCGCCCTCGGGCATTGCCATGGCCAGGGCTGGCAGGGTCATGGCGAGCAGTACAGCAGTCAGGGTCTTGCGCATGGTGTGTCTCCTTGTCTGAAACCGGTAAGTACCGGATGAGCCCAGTCTAGGGCGGTCAAGGTCAAGGGCAGTCAGGGCAAGGTAAAGCTTCGGTAAAGAGCGGGGCGCGGTGGATTTAGCCAAGCAGTGCTCAGGCACTGTAGTAATAGCCGCGACTGCGCAGCGCCAGGATGCGCTGGCGCCCATCGGCGTGCGGGCCGAGTTTCTTGCGCAGGTTGCTGACGTGCATATCCAGGCTGCGGTCATACAGGGTCAGCTTGCGGCCGAGGGCCAGTTGCGCCAGTACTTGTTTATCCACCGGTTCGCCTGGATGTTGCAGCAACGCTTCGAGGATGCGGCTTTCCGAGAGGGTCAGTAGTACGTCCTGCTCGCCCAGGGTCACGGTGCCGCGTATCTGGCTGTAATGCAGGTCGCCGAGATCTAGCGGGCTGCTGGAACTGGTCGGCAGGCTGCGGCGCAACACGGCGCGCAGTCGGGCGGTGAGTTCGCGGGGGTCGCAGGGTTTGGCCAGGTAGTCGTCAGCCCCCAGCTCCAGGCCGAGAATCCGATCCAGCGGCTCGCCACGGGCCGACAACATCAGCACCGGCAGTTCAGGGTGGTCGCTGCGCAGTTGCTTGAGCAATTCCAGGCCGCTGCCGTCAGGCAGCATGACATCCAGTACGACGGCGTCCGGGCTGGATATGTCCAGCGCCTGGCGGGCGCTGCTGCCGTCGTGGCAGGCGCTGACCTGGAAGCCTTCCTGGGTCAGCCAATTGGCCAGCAGTTCGCAGAGTTCGACGTCGTCGTCGATCAGTAGCAGGCGGCTCATGGGTCAGTTAAGCCACTCGCTGTGCGAGCGGCGCCCGCGGCGCAGCAGGGCTCCGATGAGCACCCCGAGCAGGGTAGAGCCGGCACCGATGGCGTACCACATCTGCTGTTCGCTGATCAGGGGTGGCGGGGCGCTGGCTTGAAGTTTTTTCAGTTGTAGCTTGAGGCGCTGATTTTCCTGGCGCAGACGCTGCAGTTGCAGGGTCTCGCGCTCATCTGTCGTGCTTTGCAGTTCTGCGCTGAGGGCTTCACGCTGCTCTTCACTCAGTGCCAGGCGCTGTTCCAGATCATCGATTTGCGCCTGTACCGACGTGGCTTCTGCCAGTGGTTGCGGCGGAATTTCCTCGGCCTGGATGGTGGCCGGCAAGCACAGGGTCAAGAGCAGAAACAGCGGGCCTGGACGCATCGGAACTCCTATCTTCTAGTTGTTATCGGGTGGTTCAACGAAGGAATGGCTTCAAGGCAGGACCAGTTTGAAAGGTTTCACCACGACGCTGGCATACACCCCGGCGGCCCGGTAGGGGTCGGCATCAGCCCATTGCTGCGCGGCCAGCAGTGATTCGAACTCGGCGACGATCAGGCTGCCGGAAAACCCTGCTGGGCCTGGGTCATTGCTGTCGACGGCTGGGTGCGGCCCGGCGAGAATCAGGCGGCCCTCCGTTTTCAGTTGTTCCAGGCGCGCCAAGTGCGCCGGGCGGGCGCTCAGACGGTTGTCCAGGGAGTCTTGCACATCGGTGGCAATGATCGCGTAGAGCATCTCAGTCCTTAAAAACGTGTTGGGTACAGGTCGCCGCCAAGGGAGAAAAGCAGCCTGTCCGGGCAAAGTCGAGTAAATCTTGGTGCAAGCCAGCAAGAATCCACATCTGCCGGCATAATAACAAACATAAATGACTCGGAAAGTGCCCCCTATGGACGTTGATTTGCATTGTCACAGCACCGCTTCGGATGGCGCCCTGGCGCCCGCTGTGGTGGTGGCGCGGGCATTCGAACGGGGTGTGCGTCTGCTGGCGTTGACCGATCACGACACCCTCGACGGATTGGACGAGGCAGCGCTGGCGGCGCAAGCGCTGGGTATACAGCTGGTCAATGGCATCGAGCTGTCCTGCACCTGGGGTGGTGCGACCATCCATGTGCTGGGGTATGCCTTCAACCGCGAGGCGCCAGCCCTGCAGCAGGCCATTGCAGATCTACACGAGGGGCGCTGGTTGCGCGCGGCAGAAATTGCCAGGCGTCTGGAAGCCAAGGGCATGCCAGGGGCATTAGAGGGCGCACGGGCCTTGCAGCAGGAATTGGGCGACAGTGGCAATGCGCCGGCGCGGCCGCATTTTGCGGACTTTCTGGTGCTCAACGGTTACGTCAAGGATCGCGCCGAAGCATTCCGCAAGTGGCTCGGTTCGGGCAAGCTGGGTGACGTCAAACAGCACTGGCCGGAACTGGCGCAAGCTGTGGATACGCTGCGCCGTGCAGGCGCCTGGGTCAGCCTGGCGCATCCCTGGCAGTACGACTTTACGCGTACCAAGCGGCGCAAGTTGATTGCCGACTTTGTTGGCGCAGGCGGGCATTCGCTGGAAGTGGTCAATGGTATGCAGCCGGCCGAACAGGTTGGCAGTCTGGCGATTCTGGCGCGGGAATTCGGTATGTTCGTCAGCGCAGGCAGTGATTTTCACGCGCCCGGCCAGTGGTCTGAGCTGGGTGTCTATCGCCCGGTGCCCGAGGATCTACCGCCCTTGTGGGCACGGTTTCAACATGTCCAGCAGCCTACTGCACTTTGACCAGGGACCAAGCGTGAGCCAATTCTTCCAGATTCATCCGGAAAACCCGCAAGCGCGCCTGATCAAGCAGGCCGTGGAGATCATCCGCAACGGCGGCGTGGTGATCTATCCGACTGACTCCTCCTATGCCGTGGGCTGCCATATCGGTGACAAGAGCGCGGTAGAGCGTATTCGCCGCCTGCGCCAACTGGACGACAAGCACAACTTCACCCTGGTCTGCCGCGACCTGTCGCAGCTCGGCACCTTTGCCAAGGTCGATACTGCCGCCTTCCGCCTACTCAAAAGTCATACACCAGGGCCTTACACCTTCATTCTCAATGCCACCCGTGAGGTGCCGCGTATGCTGCTGCATGCCAAGCGCCGCACCATCGGTCTGCGCGTGCCCAGTCATCCGATTGCCATGGCCTTGCTGGCCGAGCTGGATGAGCCGCTGATGAGCGTCAGCCTGATCCTGCCGGGTGAAACGCTGCCGATGAGCGACCCTTATGAAATGCGCCAGATCCTGGAGCACCAGGTCGATCTGATCATCGATGGCGGTTTCGGTGGGCTGGAGGCCTCCACCGTGGTCAGCCTGACCGACGATGAGCCTGAGGTGTTTCGGGTGGGGTGCGGTGATCCGTCGCCTTTTACGGATGACCTTTGAGCCTGGCTATATATAATCGGGCTCTTTCGATTATTCAGGTAGTCCGTTTTGAGTCTTGTTGACGCTGAACGCCGCGTGCTGTCTGGGATGCGTCCGAGTGGTCTGCTGCACTTGGGGCATTATCAGGGCGTGCTGAAGAACTGGGTGAAGCTGCAACACACCTATGAATGCTTTTTCTGCATCGTCGATTTACACGCGCTGACCACCGATTACGACGATGTCGGCCCGCTGTCCCAGCGGGTCATGGACATGGCCGCGGATTGGTTGGCGGCCGGCGTCAGCCCCAGCTCGGCGACGTTGTTTATCCAGTCGCAAGTCCCTGAACACGCCGAATTGCACCTGCTGCTGTCGATGATCTGTCCGCTCAGCTGGCTGGAGCGCGTGCCCTCCTACAAAGAACAGCAGGAGCAGCTGCACGGCAAAGACCTGAGCACCTTCGGCTTTCTCGGTTACCCCTTGCTGCAGGCCGCTGACATCCTGCTGTACCGCGCTGGCGTGGTGCCGGTGGGCGGTGACCAGTTGGCACATATCGAGTTTGCTCGGGATGTGGCGCGGCGCTTCAACCATTTGTATGGCCGCGAGCCAGGCTTTGAGGAAAAGGCCGAGGCGGCGATCATCAAGCTGGGCAAGAAAACCGCGACGCTCTACAACCACCTGCGCCGGGCTTATCAGGAGCAGGGCGACGCTGAGGCGCTGGAAACCGCGCGTGCGCTGCTCAAGGATCAGCAGAGCATCACCCTGGGTGACCGTGAGCGTCTGTATGGCTATCTGGAAGGTGGCGGCAAGATTCTCCTGGTTGAGCCGCAGGCCATGCTCGGCGAGTCGCCCAAACTGCTCGGGCTTGATGGCGGCAAGATGTCCAAGTCCAACAATAATGCGATCTTCCTGCGTGACAGCGGTTCGGCGATCGAGGAGAAGATCCGCCGCATGCCGACTGATCCGGTGCGGGTGCATCGTGATGATCCCGGCAATCCGCAACACTGTCCGGTGTGGCCGTTGCACCAGCTCTACTCGTCCGATGCCACCTGCGAGTGGGTGCAGCAAGGTTGCCGCAGCGCCGGCATCGGCTGCCTGGAGTGCAAGGCACCTCTGGTCGAGGCGCTGCAGCAGGAGTTGCAGCCGCTGCAGGCGCGTGCTGCGGATTATCAGGATAATCCTGATCTGGTCCGGCAGATTCTCGCCGATGGCGCCGATCGCGCGCGTTCCGAGGCGCGGGAAACCCTCAGTGAAGTGCGCCTGGCCCTTGGCCTGAATTACCGCTGAACCTACCTTCGAGAGTGACCATGTCCAGCGTGCCAGCCCAGGAACATCCCGAGAGCCATCCCCAGGATCAGGCCAATGCCCAGCAGGAGCTGCCATTTGCCCTGGTGTATGGCCAGGCGGTCACTGAAATGCCGCTCGATCTGTACATCCCGCCGGATGCCCTGGAGGTGTTTCTCGAAGCCTTCGAAGGCCCGCTGGACCTGCTGCTCTACCTGATCCGCAAACAGAACATTGATGTGCTGGATATCCCGGTGGCGGAAATCACCCGTCAGTATATGGGCTATGTCGAGCTGATGCAGGCGGTGCGCCTGGAACTGGCGGCCGAGTACCTGGTGATGGCGGCCATGCTCGCCGAGATCAAATCGCGCATGCTGTTGCCGCGCTCCAGTGAGGTCGAAGCCGAGGAAGACGACCCGCGCGCCGAACTGATCCGCCGTCTGCAGGAATACGAGCGTTACAAGGCCGCTGCAGAAGGTATCGATGGCCTTAGCCGGGTCGGTCGTGACCTTACTGTGCCGCGTCTGGACGCGCCCGAAGCGCGGGCGCGCAAGCTGTTGCCGGATGTCAGTCTGGAGGAGGTTTTGCTGTCGATGGCTGAGGTGCTGCGCCGCGCCGATATGTTTGAAAGCCACCAGGTCACCCGTGAGGCGCTGTCGACCCGCGAGCGCATGAGCGAAGTGCTCGAACGCCTCAAGGGTGGCGCGTTTGTGCCCTTTGTCAGCCTGTTCAGCGCCGAAGAAGGCAAACTAGGCGTGGTGGTGACCTTTATGGCGGTGCTTGAGTTGATCAAGGAATCCCTGGTTGAGCTGGTGCAGAATGAGGCCTTTGGGCCAATCCATGTGCGTGCGCGGGCTGAATAAGCATGAATCTTAATGAACCTCGTGAGCTGGCCAGCCTGCTCGAAGCCTTTCTGCTGGCCTCCGGCAAACCGCAATCGCTGGAGCGCCTGTTCGAGCTTTTTGAAGAAGCCGAGCGGCCGGAACCGGCGGTTTTCAAAAAGGCGCTGGCGCATCTGGGCAAGTCCTGCGAAGGGCGTGCCTTCGAGCTGGTCGAGGTGGCGTCCGGCTACCGCCTGCAAGTGCGCGAGAAATTTGCGCCTTGGGTGGGTCGCCTATGGGAAGAGCGGCCGCAGCGCTATTCGCGCGCCATGCTGGAAACCCTGGCGCTGATTGCTTATCGCCAGCCGATTACCCGTGGCGAAATCGAAGATGTGCGCGGTGTGGCGGTGAACAGTCATATCGTCAAAACCTTGCTGGAGCGCGAGTGGATTCGCGTGGTGGGGTATCGCGATGTGCCGGGCAAGCCGGCGATGTTCGCCACCACCAAGGCCTTTCTCGATCACTTCAACCTGAAAAGCCTCGACGAATTACCGCCCCTGGCCGCCCTGCGCGAACTGGAACCCGAGCCTGTGCTGGCTTTTGAAGATGATCTGGAGGCACCGCAAAGCCTGCAGGCGCGTGCCGACCTGGCCCTGGCCGATGAGCCTGCGGTGGAAGCGAGCGAGGAAACCAGCTTCAGCAGCCTGCTGGCTGAACTCGATTCGATGGAGCAGGGGCTGAAAACCGACTTCGATGATTTACCCGAGCAGGACGATGAGCGTGATGATGCCGAAGAGCCTCGCGCAACCCTGGATAAAGAACAGCTGCCTGACTAACAAGCAGGTCGTATCAGTTAAGGCGTCAGTGCGGTGAAAGATCCCTGCATCAGACTGTGCAAGTTCGAGCGCGCTATCTGCCTCGGTTGCGGGCGCAGCAAGGCCGAGATCAAAGGCTGGAAGAAGCTCGGCAAGGCTGCCCGGCGTGCTGTTTTGGCCGAAGCCGATATGCGTTTGCTGAGCTTGGCGACCATCGGTCGGCGTAAAGGCTGACGGCCTCCGATCAGGCGGCTAGCCTCAACCCGTGCGTCCGCGCCGTGTTTCGCGTATGCTCCGCGCCCCTTTGACGAATAGGCTTGGCCTGAATCGTCCTAATCACTAAAGAAAACACCGGGAGGTGCCCAGATGAGTGAAGAAATCGAAGAATACAGCCCCGCAGGCGAAAAACTGCAGAAAGTCATGGCGCGCATGGGCTTGGCTTCACGCCGTGAAATCGAAGCCTGGATTACTGCTGGCCGCGTCAAGGTCAACGGCGCAGTCGCCAGCCTCGGTGCACGCGTTGACCTGCACGATGCGATTGCCGTCGATGGCAAGGTGATCCGCCGTGAAGAAGCTGCCGAAAGCGTGCGCCGCGTCATCATCTACAACAAACCTGAAGGTGAGATTTGCACCCGTGACGACCCGGAAGGTCGTCCGACGGTATTTGACCGTCTGCCACGGCCGAAAGATGGCCGCTGGATCAATATCGGTCGCCTCGACATCAACACCACCGGTTTGCTGATGTTTACCACCGACGGTGAGCTGGCCAACCGCCTGATGCACCCGTCCTACCAGATGGACCGCGAGTACGCCGTGCGCGTACGTGGCGAAGTTGACGAAGAGATGATCGAGCGCCTGAAAACCGGCGTGATGCTTGAAGATGGCCCGGCCAAGTTCACCGACATCAAGGAAGCGCCGGGTGGCGAAGGCTTCAACCACTGGTATCACTGCGTGGTGATGGAAGGTCGCAACCGCGAAGTGCGTCGCCTGTGGGAGTCCCAGGGGCTGGTGGTCAGCCGCTTGAAGCGCGTGCGTTTCGGCCCGGTGTTTATCACCTCGGACCTGACCATGGGCCGCTGGCGTGAAATGAGCCAGCGCGAAGTCGATATTCTCAGCGAGGAGGTCGGCCTCAAGCCGGTCGCTCTGCCGGAGATGAAAGAGAAAACCCGCGACAAACTCGACCGTTTGCAGCGCAAATCGGCCAAGCCGGTGGGTCGTGCTGCGCGTCCGGAGCGTACTTTGCGTCCGGCTCACGGTGCGCCAGCAACCGCAGGTGATCAAGGCCGTTCGCGTCCTGCCCGTGGTGACGGTGCTGAGCGTCCGGCGCGCAGCCCACGTGCCGATCAAGGCAAGGGCACGCCGGTCGCTGAGCGCCCGAGTGACGTTAACAAGAAGCGTCCGGCCAAACCGGGGGCACAGCGTCCTGGCGTTGAGCTGGCTGATCGCCCGTCGCGCAAGCCGGCAGGTGCACCGGTTAAACGTCGCAGCCAACCTGGTCGTGATGGCCAGCGTCCAGGCTTTGGCCGTGATCGCAAGCCCGAATAAGGCATTCTGAGTGACAATAAAAAGGCGACCCGAGGGTCGCCTTTTTTATTGTCTGCGTTGGCGTTAGCCGGCCATCGACAGGCGGTTGCGGCCTTCACGTTTGGATACGTACAGCGCACTGTCGGCGCGGCGCAGCAGGCTGTCCATGGACTCGCCCGGTAGCAAGGTGGCGCAGCCCAGGCTAACCGACAGTTCAATGGCGCGGTTTTCCACCAGGTACTGAATGCCCAGTACCGCCAGGCGCAGACGCTCACCAATCATCGAAGCCGCCTCGCGGCTGGTGTTGGAGAGCAGCACCATGAATTCTTCGCCACCGTAGCGGAACACCATGTCGACATTGCGCAGGCTGTCTTTCAGGGCGCTGGCGACGGCCTTGAGGGCTTGGTCGCCCACGATGTGGCCGTGGCTGTCATTGATCCGCTTGAAGTGGTCGATGTCGACCATCAGTACTGAAAGCGGCTGAAGATTGCGCCGGGCAATATCCACTTCACGTTTGAGGGTCTGCTCCATGGCAATGCGGTTGCCGGTTTCGGTCAGCGGATCGCGCAGTGCTGTTTGCAGAGCTGCGCGGTAAAGCAGGGCGTTGCGCAGAGGGAAGAGCAGGCTGGCGAGCAGTGATTCGAGTTGGCCGAGTTCATCCTCGCTGAAGCGCTGGTTACGGCGGAAGGTCAGCTCGCCGAGGAATTCGCCATCGTGGTTCAGGCGGTAGCCAGCTGAGTGACTGGCACGCTCGCCCAGTTCCAGGCGCAGGTCGCAGGAGGCCAGCTGATAGCTGAGGGCGCTGAGGGGCACCAGGCGCTGCACTTCGGTATAGAACAGCTCGAGGATGCGTTCGGCTTCCAGCGAGGTCTGCAGGCGCAGGCTCAATTGCTGACGCAGCTGCGCCAGGCTAACTGGCCTCAGGCTTTTTTGCAGGCGACTGGCATAACCGAGACGTTGCAGTTTGGCGGCGTCGAAATCAATGGTGTTGGACTGGTTGTGCGGGGCCATGAAGCTTTACCTCTAGCGCTATACGCGGCGATAGCGAGGCTTCAGCGAAATCCATGCCAGCTTTTTATAATTCCTAAAAGCTCTTTATTTTCAGTGGCTTGTGATTATTTTTAGAGGCGGGGTGGCAAGTTCTTGCCGGTTAACTGACGGTGCTGCTGGCAATCTGATGTCGGTTAATTCAAGGTCCGCCGGAAAACCGGCGGACTCAGCGAATCCTTACTGTGCGTCAAATGCCTGGCCATTCACTCCCGTGCTGTCCGGCCCCATCAGGTACAGGTACACCGGCATGATGGCTTCTGGCAGCGGATTGTTGGCCGGGTTTTCCCCAGGGTAGGCCTGGGCGCGCATGTCGGTGCGGGTCGCTCCAGGGTTGACGCTGTTGGCGCGGACACTGGCGATGCCGTCGATTTCATCTGCCAGAACCTGCATCAGGCCTTCGGTGGCGAACTTCGAGACGGCATAGGCGCCCCAGTATGCGCGGCCTTTGCGGCCAACGCTGCTGGAGGTGAATACCACCGAGGCGTCAGTCGAGAGCTTGAGCAGCGGCAGCAGCGTGCTGGTGAGTATAAACATGGCGTTGACGTTGACCTGCATGACACGCATGAAGTTGTCGCCGGACAGCTGCTCCAGCGGTGTGCGTGGGCCAATGATCGAGGCGTTGTGCAGCAGGCCGTCGAGTTTGCCGAATTCGGCTTCGATCATCGCCGCCAATTCGTCGTACTGGTGCGGCAGGGCGGTCTCCAGGTTGAACGGGATGACGGCAGCCTGCGGGTGGCCAGCGGCTTCGATAGCGTCATAGACGCGGCTGAGGTTGTCTTCGGTTTTGCCCAGCAGCAGTACGGTTGCGCCGTGGGCGGCGAAAGTCTTGGCGGCGGTTGCGCCAATGCCACGGCCGGCGCCGGTTACCAGAATCACGCGGCCCTTGAGCAGGTCGGGGCGAGCGGAATAGTTACGCATGGGTAAAGCCTCGTGTTTTCAGGTGTGGCCGGTTTGACAGTGGGCCAGCCTGGATTGATCAGTGAACACTATCAGCAGCGGCACACGGCCCGTTCAAGTACGGCGCGCAGTTCCAGTGGATGGTCCACAACGGCATCGGCACCCCAGTTGCGTGGGTTGTCCTGCGGGTGGATATAACCGTAGGTGACGGCGGCGGTCTTGCAGCCGGCGGCGCGGCCGGCTTCTATATCGCGCTCGTCATCGCCGATAAACAGGGTGGCGGCAGGTTCCACGCCCATCTTCGCGCATGCCAGCAGGATCATCTCCGGGTCCGGTTTGCTGCGGCTGACGTGATCCGGGCAGACCAATACCGCCGAGCGCTGCGCCAGGCCGAGCTGTTGCATGATCGGTTCGGCGTAGCGCACCGGTTTGTTGGTGGCCACGCCCCAGACAAGCTTGGCGTGTTCGATATCATCGAGCAGCTCATGCATGCCATCGAAGGGGCGGGTCAGCACTGCACAATGGCTCTGATAGCGTTCGAGGAACTCCAGGCGCAGCGCCTCGAAACCGTCAGCCTCGGGGTCCGTGGCGAAGTTGGCGGCGACCATGGCGCGCGCGCCGCCGGACACCTGGTCACGGATCAGCTTGTCGGCAATCGGCGGCAGGCCACGCTCGGCGCGCATCGCCTGGCTGATGGCGATAAAGTCTGGCGCGCTGTCGAGCAGGGTGCCGTCCATATCGAAAAGAACTGCGCGCAGGCGCATCAGGCCTCCTTGAGGGTCTGGATCATGTAGTTGACGTCGACATCGGCTTCCAGCTTGTAGCGTTTGCTCAGCGGGTTGTAGGTCAGGCCGATGATGTCCTTGACCTGCAGACCGGCGTCACGGCTCCAGGCACCCAGCTCGGAGGGGCGAATAAACTTCTTGAAATCATGGGTGCCGCGCGGCAGCAGGCGCATCAGGTACTCGGCGCCGATGATGGCGAACAGGTAAGCCTTGGGGTTGCGGTTGATGGTCGAGAAAAACACCTGGCCGCCTGGTTTGACCAAGGTGTAGCAGGCGCGGATGACCGAGGATGGATCGGGTACGTGCTCCAGCATTTCCAGGCAGGTGACCACGTCGAACTGGCCGGGCATTTCGGCAGCCAGGGCTTCAGCGGTGATCTGCCGGTACTCGACGCTGACCCCTGATTCCAGTTGGTGCAGCTGGGCTACCGCCAGCGGGGCTTCACCCATGTCGATGCCGGTGACGCTGGCGCCGCGCTGGGCCATGGACTCGCTGAGAATGCCACCGCCGCAGCCAACATCCAGGACCTTTTTACCGGCCAGGCCGACACGCTCGTCGATCCAGTTGACGCGCAGCGGGTTGATGTCATGCAGCGGCTTGAATTCGCTTTCGCGGTCCCACCAGCGATGGGCGAGGGCTTCGAATTTGGCGATTTCGGCGTGGTCGACGTTGCTCATATAAATCCCTGAATCAGGCTGCGGCGAGAGTGGGAGCGCAAGGTGCTCATGTTGCCAGTTTCGCCGGGTGGATTGGACGCCTGTTGTGCGACCAATGTATGTCAGTTTGTCGCAGTGCTCACATTTCCGGGTTTGCCGCTATTGGCCGGCAATTTTGGTCCCCCAGGCCTGGGCGTTGGCGATGATCCGTTGTTCGTCCAGGCGTGTCAGTTGGCCGCCGTCGAGCAACTGCTTGCCGCCGACCCAGAGGTGCTCAACGCAGGCGCGGCCGCCGGCATAAAGCAGCTGCGATACCGGGTCGTAGACCGGTTGCTGGGCCAGGCCGGAGAGGTTGAATACAGTCATATCAGCGGCCTTGCCCAGTTCCAGTGAGCCGATCTGCTCATCCAGGCCAAGGGCGCGAGCGCCGTTGAGGGTGGCCATGCGCAGTGCGCGGTGGGCATCCAGGGCGGTGGCCGAGCCGGCAACTGCCTTGGCTAAGAGGGCGGCGGTGCGAGTTTCGCCGAGCAGGTCGAGATCGTTATTGCTGGCTGCGCCATCCGTGCCGATGGCCACGTTGACGCCGGCCTGCCAGAGTTTTTCCACCGGGCAGAAGCCGCTTGCCAGCTTGAGGTTGGATTCCGGGCAGTGGATCACGCTGCTGTTGCTGGCCACCAGCAAGGCCAGGTCAGCGTCATCAATTTGCGTCATGTGCACGGCCTGAAAGCGTGGGCCGAGCAGGTCAAGGCGGGCCAGACGCGCCAGTGGACGCTCGCCGCGCTGTTCCAGGCTCTGCTGCACTTCGAAGGCGGTTTCGTGCACGTGCATGTGAATGCCAGCATCCAGCTCTTCGGCGAGCATGCGGATGTTCTCCAGCTTGTCGTCGCTGACCGTGTAGGGTGCATGCGGTCCAAACGCTACGCTCAGGCGCGGGTGGTGTTTGAGATCATCGAACAGCGCCAGGCCCTTGCGCAGCGATTCGTCTGCATCGCGCGCGCCGGGAATCGGGAAATCCAGTACCGGAATGGTGATCTGCGCGCGAATGCCGCTGCTGTGCACCCGCTGGCTGGCGGTTTCCGGAAAGAAATACATGTCGGAGAAGCAGGTGATGCCGCCCTTGAGCTGTTCGGCGATGGCCAGCTCGGTGCCGTCCTCAACGAACTGCTCGCTGACCCACTTGGCCTCGGCCGGCCAGATGTGTTTTTCCAGCCAGGTCATCAGTGGCAGGTCATCGGCCAGGCCGCGGAACAGGGTCATTGCCGCATGCCCGTGGGCATTCACCAGCCCTGGTGTGAGCAGCCTGCCAGGTAGTTCAAGTACCTGCTGTGCGCTGTGCTTGAGGGCTTCGGCGCGCGGGGCGATCAGGGTGATACGCCCGTCACGGATACCCAGGCCATGTTCCAGCAGGATCACGCCAGCAGGTTCGACCGGGACCAGCCAGGTGGGCAGGAGCAGCAAGTCGAGCGGTGCTTGGGGCATGGTGGCGCTTCCGGCGGACATTAAAGTGGCGAGTTTATAGGGGAACGCCCTAGGCTTGAAGCTGCATGGCCTGATCTAACCCGACAGCTTTCGCGCTGTGCGTATAATGGTCGGCTTTTTCCGGCGGAGGTGTGTGATGCGCGAGCAATTGCTAGCGGCAGAGAAGGTGACGGCCATTGACTGGCGTGATGGCGCTCTGCACCTGCTCGACCAGCGCGCGCTGCCCTTTGCGCAAACCTGGCTCAGCTATCACTCGGCCGTCGATGTCGCTGAGGCCATTCGCAGTATGGTGGTGCGTGGCGCGCCGGCCATTGGTATTGCCGCCGCCTATGCTGTGGTGCTGGCGTTGCGTGCCCGTTTGCAGGAGGGTGGCGATTGGCGCTCTGCCTTGCAGGCGGATTTTGACCTGCTGGCGGCGTCGCGGCCGACGGCGGTCAATCTGTTCTGGGCGCTCAATCGCATGCGTGAGCGCCTGGATCGGCTCAAGGGCGGCGATGACCTGGTCGCTCAACTCGAAGCTGAAGCCATCGGCATTCACCAGAGTGACCGTGAGGCCAATCTGACTATGGCTCAGCTCGGTGCCGAACTGATTCGCAAGCATCAGGGCAATGCACAGAACCTGCTGACCCACTGCAATGCCGGCGCCCTGGCCACTGGTGGCTTCGGTACGGCGTTGGGGGTGATTCGCGCAGTCTTTCATGATGGGTTGCTGGAGCGGGTTTATGCCGATGAAACCCGGCCCTGGCTGCAGGGCTCGCGCTTGACTGCCTGGGAGTTGGCAGAAGATGGCATCCCGGTGACGGTGAATGCCGATTCGGCCGCCGCGCACCTGATGAAGACTCGTGGCATCACCTGGGTCATCGTTGGTGCCGACCGGATTGCGGCCAACGGTGACGTGGCCAACAAGATTGGCACCTACCAGTTGGCCGTGAATGCCATGCATCACGGCGTGCGCTTTATGGTGGTCGCGCCCAGTTCGACCATCGATATGGCCATGGAGCACGGTGATGACATCATCCTCGAAGAGCGTGCCGCCAGTGAGTTGCTGGAACTGGGTGGAATGCCGATTGCTCGCGGCGTGGCGGCGTTCAATCCGGTGTTTGATGTGACTCCGGCCGACCTGATCGATTTTATCGTCACCGAAAAGGGCGTGGTCGATCGTCCGGATGCGGAAAAGATGGCGCAATTGATGTGCCGCAAGCGCTTGCATTGAGTTTTCCTGCGTGCCGGCGCACCTAGTCGTGCCGCTGGTGCTGGGGATAGGTGCGCCGCAGTGATTGTGGTAAGCTCCGGCGGTTTTCAGGGGTGCCTGTTATGGGCCTCTTACCTGCGCAGATACATGGCATAACTTATTGATTTGTCGTGAGTCGCTGTAAGCCTTGAGGCGCAGCGACAGGCTCCACCTCGTTCAGGACGAATGGCGCGGAGTTTCACCAGAAAAAGGAACCAGGCTACTCATGGGCGAACTGGCCAAAGAAATCCTCCCGGTCAATATTGAAGACGAACTCAAGCAGTCCTACCTCGATTACGCGATGAGCGTAATTGTCGGTCGCGCACTGCCGGATGCGCGTGATGGCTTGAAGCCCGTGCACCGCCGTGTGCTGTTTGCCATGAGCGAGTTGGGTAACGACTGGAACAAGGCATACAAGAAGTCCGCCCGTGTGGTCGGTGACGTCATCGGTAAATACCACCCGCACGGTGATACCGCGGTATACGACACCATCGTGCGGATGGCGCAGCCATTCTCCCTGCGTTACCTGCTGGTCGACGGCCAGGGCAACTTCGGCTCGGTGGACGGCGACAACGCCGCCGCCATGCGATACACCGAAGTGCGCATGACCAAGCTGGCCCATGAGCTGCTGGCTGACCTGCACAAGGAAACCGTGGACTGGGTGCCGAACTACGACGGTACGGAAATGATCCCGGCGGTCATGCCGACCAAGATCCCCAACCTGCTGGTCAACGGTTCCAGCGGTATTGCCGTGGGGATGGCTACCAACATTCCGCCGCACAACCTCACGGAAGTGATTAACGGCTGCCTGGCCCTGATCGACAACGGCGACCTGACGGTCGATGACCTGATGCAGTTCATCCCAGGGCCGGATTTCCCGACTGCCGGCATCATCAATGGTCGTGCCGGCATCATCGAAGCCTATCGCACCGGTCGTGGGCGCATTTACATGCGTGCCCGCGCTGAAATTGAAGACATCGACAAGGTCGGCGGTCGTCAGCAGATCGTCGTCACCGAGCTGCCGTATCAGCTGAACAAGGCACGATTGATCGAGAAGATCGCCGAGCTGGTCAAAGAGAAGAAGCTCGAAGGCATCACTGAGCTGCGCGATGAGTCCGACAAGGACGGCATGCGTGTGGTCATCGAGCTTCGCCGTGGTGAAGTGCCGGAAGTGGTGCTGAACAACCTCTACGCCCAGACCCAGATGCAGAGTGTGTTCGGCATCAACGTGGTGGCGCTGATCGACGGTCAGCCGAAAGTCCTCAACCTCAAGGACATGCTTGAAGCCTTCATCCTGCACCGTCGTGAAGTGGTCACCCGGCGTACTGTGTTCGAACTGCGTAAAGCGCGCGAACGTGGTCATATTCTCGAGGGGCAGGCGGTTGCCCTGTCCAACATCGATCCGGTGATTGCCCTGATCAAGGCCTCGCCAACTCCGGCCGAAGCCAAGCAAGCGCTGATTTCCACAGCTTGGGAATCCAGCGCTGTAGAGGCCATGGTCGAGCGCGCAGGTGCCGATGCCTGCCGTCCGGAAGACCTTGAGCCGCAGTACGGCTTGCGCGATGGCAAGTACTTCCTCTCGCCGGATCAGGCTCAGGCCATTCTTGAGCTGCGCCTGCACCGCCTGACTGGCCTTGAGCATGAAAAACTGCTGGCCGAGTACCAGGAAATCCTTACCCAGATCGGTGAGCTGATCCGCATCCTCACCAGTGCCGTGCGTCTGATGGAAGTGATCCGCGAAGAGCTGGAAGCGGTCAAGGCCGAGTTCGGCGATGCCCGTCGCACCGAGATTGTTGCCTCGCGCATGGACCTGACCATGGCCGATCTGATCACCGAAGAAGAGCGGGTCGTGACCATCTCCCACGGTGGTTATGCCAAGAGCCAGCCGCTGCATGCCTACCAGGCGCAGCGTCGCGGTGGTCGCGGCAAGTCCGCCACCGGGGTCAAGGATGAGGACTACATCGAACACCTGCTGGTAGCCAACAGCCACGCCACGCTGTTGCTGTTCTCCAGCAAGGGCAAGGTGTATTGGCTGAAGACCTACGAAATTCCCGAAGCGTCCCGTGCCGCCCGTGGCCGTCCGCTGGTCAACCTGCTGCCGCTGGATGAAGGCGAGCGCATCACCGCCATGCTTCAGGTCGATCTGGAAGCCTTGCAGCAGAGCGCGGGTGATGAAGAACTGGATGACAGCGAAGGCGTGGTGCTGGAAGGTGAAGTGATCGAAGCCGATGTGGCTGAAGATGGCGACGCCGATGTGGCCGACGACGAGCAGGATGAGCCGACCGGTGCCTACATCTTTATGGCAACCGCCTTCGGTACCGTGAAGAAGACCCCGCTGGTGCAGTTCAGCCGTCCGCGCACCAGTGGCCTGATTGCCCTGAAGCTGGAAGAGGGTGACACCTTGATCGCGGCAGCCATCACCGATGGTGCCCGTGAAGTGATGATGTTCTCCGATGGCGGCAAGGTCATCCGCTTCAAGGAAAAACACGTGCGCACCATGGGTCGTACCGCCCGCGGTGTACGCGGCATGCGTCTGCCAGAGGGGCAGAACATCATCTCCATGCTGATCCCGGAGCGCGATGCGCAGATTCTCACCGCGTCCGAGCGTGGTTACGGCAAGCGCACGGCGATGGCCGAGTTCCCGCGTCGCGGTCGTGGTGGTCAGGGCGTGATCGCCATGGTCAGCAACGAGCGTAACGGTAAGCTGGTCGGTGCCGTGCAGGTGTTGGAGGGCGAGGAAATCATGCTGATTTCTGACCAAGGCACCCTGGTGCGTACTCGCGTCAGTGAAGTCTCCAGCCTCGGTCGCAACACCCAGGGCGTGACTCTGATCAAGCTGGCCAAGGATGAAACCCTGGTGGGCCTTGAGCGTGTGCAGGAGCCTTCGGCGGAAGACGACGAAGAGCTGCTGGAAGGCGAGGAGGGTGTTGACGGTGCTATCGAGGATGCAGGCGATGCACCTGAGGCTGCTGACGAAAGCCCGATCAGCGAAGAGTGATCTGTCGGGGCGAGTGCGCTCGCCTCTGACAGCGTAGGATTTGGCGGCTGCTGGCACGCACCAGCCCGCCCACTATTTTGAGCGAGAGTGGATGTGAGCAAGCGAGCCTTTAACTTCTGCGCCGGCCCGGCCGCGCTTCCTGAAGCTGTTCTGCAACGCGCCCAGGCGGAGCTTCTTGATTGGCAAGGCAAAGGCCTGTCGGTCATGGAAATGAGCCACCGCAGCGATGAGTACACCGCCATCGCGGAAAAGGCCGAGCAGGACCTGCGCGACCTGATGGATATTCCATCCGATTACAAGGTGCTGTTTCTGCAGGGCGGGGCCAGCCAGCAGTTCGCTGAAATCCCGCTCAACCTGCTACCGGAAGACGGCGTTGCCGACTATATCGATACCGGTATCTGGTCGAAGAAAAGCATCGAAGAAGCCAGCCGCTACGGCAACATCAATGTTGCTGCCAGCGCCAAGGCTTATGACTACTTCGCCATTCCTGGACAGAACGAGTGGCAGCTGTCGAAAGGCGCCGCCTACCTGCACTACGCCAGCAATGAAACCATCGGCGGCCTGCAGTTCGACTGGATTCCCGAAGTCGGTGACGTGCCGCTGGTGGCGGATATGTCTTCCGACATCCTTTCGCGCCCGATCGATGTGTCGAAGTTCGGCCTGATCTACGCTGGCGCGCAGAAGAACATCGGCCCCAGCGGCCTGGTCGTGACCATCGTGCGTGAAGACCTCCTCGGCCGTGCCCGCAGCGTCTGTCCGACCATGCTCAATTACAAGATCGCCGCTGATAACGGCTCGATGTACAACACCCCGGCGACCTTCTCCTGGTACCTCTCTGGCCTGGTGTTCGAGTGGCTGAAAGAGCAGGGTGGGGTGGCCGCCATGGAGCGTCAGAACCGCGCCAAGAAAGACCTGCTCTACAAAGCCATCGATACCAGCGATTTCTACAGCAACCCGATTGCTCACAACGCCCGCTCCTGGATGAACGTACCGTTCCGTCTGGCTGACGAGAAACTGGACAAGCCGTTCCTCGCTGGTGCCGATGCGCGCGGCCTGCTCAATCTGAAAGGCCATCGTTCGGTCGGTGGTATGCGCGCCTCTATTTATAATGCTGTGGGGCTGGATGCCGTCGAGGCGCTGGTCGCCTATATGGCCGAGTTCGAGAAGGAGCATGGCTGATATGTCCGAACAGGAACTGCAAGCCCTGCGCCTGCGCATCGACAACCTCGATGAGCGCATCCTTGAGCTGATCAGCGACCGTGCCCGCTGCGCCGAAGAAGTCGCGCGAGTGAAGATGAAGGCGCTGCCGGAAGGCGAGTCCCCGGTGTTCTACCGCCCTGAGCGTGAAGCCCAAGTGCTCAAGCGCATCATGGAACGCAACCAGGGCCCGCTGGGCAACGAGGAAATGGCGCGACTGTTCCGCGAAATCATGTCCTCCTGTCTGGCCCTGGAAAATCCGCTCAAGGTGGCTTACCTCGGCCCGGAAGGCACGTTCTCCCAAGCGGCGGCGATGAAGCACTTCGGTCACGCGGTAATCAGTGTGCCGATGGCGGCGATCGATGAAGTGTTCCGTGAAGTGGCCGCTGGTGCGGTGAACTTCGGTGTGGTGCCGGTGGAGAACTCCACCGAAGGTGCGATCAACCACACCCTCGACAGCTTCCTTGAACACGACATGGTCATCTGTGGCGAAGTCGAGCTGCGCATTCACCACCACCTGCTGGTCGGTGAAACCACCAAGACCGACAAGATCACCCGCATCTATTCCCACGCCCAGTCCCTGGCCCAGTGCCGCAAGTGGTTGGACGCGCATTACCCCAACGTCGAGCGCGTGGCAGTATCGAGCAACGCCGATGCGGCCAAACGGGTGAAAAGCGAGTGGAACAGTGCCGCGATTGCCGGTGATATGGCCGCCAGTCTGTATGGCTTGACCAAGCTGGCGGAGAAGATCGAAGACCGTCCGGACAACTCCACGCGCTTCCTGATCATCGGCAGCCAGGAAGTTCCGCCAACCGGCGACGACAAGACTTCGGTGATCATCTCTATGCGCAACAAGCCGGGTGCGTTGCACGAGCTGCTGGTGCCGTTCCACAACAACGGCATCGACCTGACGCGCATCGAAACCCGCCCGTCGCGCAGCGGCAAGTGGACCTACGTGTTCTTTATCGACTTCGTCGGTCACCACCGCGATCCGCTGATCAAAGACGTGCTGGAAAAAATCAATCAGGAAGCCGTGGCGCTCAAGGTGCTGGGCTCCTATCCCAAAGCGGTACTTTAAAACTGCTGCGGCACGCCTCAGGTCTCAAGCTACACGCGCATCGACGCCGGGCTGTACTTGGGGCTTGCGGCTTTAAGCGTGAGGCATTGCTATGACCGATTTCCTCGCCCTGGCCCAGCCAGGTGTACAGCAGCTGTCGCCCTATGTGCCGGGCAAACCGGTGGATGAGCTGGCCCGTGAGCTGGATCTGGACCCGGCCAGCATTGTCAAGCTGGCCAGCAACGAGAATCCGCTAGGTCCAAGCCCAAAGGCGCTGGAAGCGATTCGCAGCGAGTTGGCCGAGCTGACCCGTTACCCCGATGGCAATGGTTTCGAGCTGAAAAGCCGTCTGGCCAAATGCTGTGGCGTACAGATCAATCAGGTCACCCTGGGTAATGGTTCCAACGATATTCTCGATCTGGTTGCCCGTGCTTATCTGGCACCTGGCCTTAATGCGGTGTTCAGCCAGTACGCCTTTGCCGTTTACCCCATCTCGACCCAGGCCGTAGGTGCTCAGGGCAAAGTGGTGCCGGCCAAGGACTACGGTCACGACCTGGAAGCCATGCTCGCGGCCATCGATGAAAACACCCGCGTGGTGTTTATCGCCAACCCGAACAACCCGACTGGCACCTGGTTCGGCCCCGACGCGCTGGAGCGCTTTCTCGCTCGCGTACCCGGCAACGTGCTGGTGGTGCTGGATGAGGCCTACATCGAGTTCGCCGAAGGTGATGAGCTGCCGGACGGTCTCACGTACCTGGCGCGCTACGACAACCTGCTGGTCTCGCGCACCTTCTCCAAGGCCTATGGTTTGGCGGCGCTGCGTGTTGGCTATGCGCTCAGCTCGGCACAGATCGCTGATGTGCTGAACCGTGTGCGTCAGCCATTCAACGTCAACAGCCTGGCCTTGGCGGCCGCCTGTGCGGCGCTGGATGATGCCGATTACCTGGCGCAAAGCCGTCAGCTCAATGATGCCGGCATGGTGCAACTGGAAGCTGGCTTGCGTGAGTTGGGCCTGAGCTGGATTCCGTCGAAAGGCAATTTTATTGCCGTCGATTTTGGTCGCGATACGGCTGCGATCAATCAGGCGCTGCTGCGCGCCGGGGTGATCGTGCGCCCGGTGGCTGGGTACGGTATGCCGAATTTCCTGCGTGTATCGATTGGCTTGCCGGCCGAGAATGCGCGCTTCCTTGAAGCTTTGGGCAGGGTGCTGAGCGCGTGAGTGAGGCCAAATCTGCTGTCACTCAGATGCCATCTGTTGCCCCTAAGCTCGGCCGCCTGGTGGTTATCGGCCTGGGGTTGATTGGCGGCTCCTTCGCCAAAGGCTTGCGTGAGCGCGGCCTGTTTCGCGAAGTGATCGGTGTCGATCTCGACCCGGAATCGCGTCGGTTGGCCGTCGAGTTGGGGGTGGTCGATCGCTGCGAAGTTGATCTGCTTGCCGCCTGTCAGGGGGCTGATGTGATCCAGCTGGCGGTGCCTATCCTGGCCATGGAGAAGCTGCTAGCCGAACTGGCCAAGCTTGAGCTGGGCGCGGCGGTGCTCACCGATGTGGGCAGCGCTAAAGGCAATGTAGTGCGTGCGGCGCGTTTGGCCTTTGTCGGCAAGACGGTGCGCTTTGTGCCCGGGCATCCGATTGCCGGTTCCGAGCAGAGTGGGGTGGAGGCCTCCAATGCGCAGCTGTTCCGCCGGCACAAGGTCATTCTCACGCCCTGCGAGCAGAGTGATGAGTCCGCCCTGGCGCAGGTCGATGCGCTGTGGCGCGAGCTGGGCGCGGATGTTGAGCATATGGAGGTCGAGCATCACGATCAGGTGCTGGCTGCGACCAGTCATCTGCCGCATTTGCTGGCCTTTACCCTGGTTGACTCGCTGGCCAAGCGCAGTGAGAACCTGGAGATCTTTCGTTACGCTGCTGGTGGTTTCCGTGATTTCACGCGAATTGCCGGCAGTGATCCGGTCATGTGGCACGACATCTTCCTCGCCAACCGCGAGGCGGTACTGCGCACGCTGGAGGTATTTCGCGACGACCTCGACGCCTTGCGCGACGCGGTTGACGCAGGGGATGGGCATCAGTTGCTGGGCGTATTCACTCGCGCCCGCGTGGCCCGTGAGCATTTCGGCAAAATTTTGGCCCGCAGGGCCTATGTGGATGCTATGCACTCGAACGATCTGGTTTTTCTGGCTAATCCTGGCGGCAAACTTTCCGGACGTATCCGCGTTCCCGGTGACAAGTCCATTTCTCACCGTTCGATCATGCTCGGCTCGCTGGGTGAAGGCACTACGCATGTCGAAGGCTTCCTGGAAGGTGAAGACGCCCTGGCGACGCTGCAGGCGTTCCGCGATATGGGGGTGGTCATCGAAGGTCCGCATCATGGTCGCGTGACCATTCACGGTGTGGGCCTGAATGGTCTGAAGGCGCCGGCCGGTCCCCTTTACATGGGCAACTCTGGCACCTCGATGCGCTTGCTCTCGGGTTTGTTGGCGGCACAACCGTTCGATACCACGCTGACTGGTGATGCGTCGCTGTCCAAACGTCCGATGAACCGTGTCGCCAAGCCGCTGCGCGAAATGGGCGCAGTGATCGAGACCGGCCCGGAAGGTCGCCCACCGCTGATGATCAAGGGCGGTCAGCGCCTGACCGGTATGGATTACGAAATGCCCATGGCCAGTGCTCAGGTTAAATCCTGCCTGCTTCTTGCTGGGCTTTACGCCGCCGGAACCACCTCAGTGACCGAGCCTGCGCCGACCCGCGACCACACTGAGCGCATGCTGCGCGGCTTCGGTTATCCGGTAACAGTGGATGGCAGCACCGCCCGTGTCGAGTCGGGCCATAAGCTGATCGCGACCCATATCGAAGTGCCTGCGGATATCTCCTCGGCGGCGTTTTTCCTGGTCGCCGGCAGCATTGCTGAAGATTCAGAATTGGTGCTGGAGCACGTCGGCATCAATCCGACCCGTACCGGTGTCATCGATATCCTCAAGCTGATGGGCGGCGACATCACCCTGGAAAACCAGCGTGAAGTCGGCGGCGAGACTGTGGCTGATATTCGTGTACGCAGCGCCAAGCTGAAGGGCATCGATATTCCGGAAGATCTGGTGCCGCTGGCCATCGATGAGTTTCCGGTGCTGTTTGTCGCTGCCTCGGTGGCGGAAGGCCGCACTGTGTTGCGTGGTGCCGAAGAGCTGCGGGTCAAGGAGTCCGACCGGATTCAGGTGATGGCTGATGGTTTGATTGCGCTGGGCGTCAAGGCCGAGCCAACGCCGGACGGCATCATCATCGAAGGCGGCAGCATCGGTGGTGGCGAAGTCTGGGCGCACGGCGACCACCGCATTGCCATGTCGTTCAGCGTGGCCTCGTTGCGCGCTACGGCGCCGATCCGCATTCATGACTGCGCCAACGTCGCCACGTCGTTCCCCAATTTTCTCGCGTTGTCGGCTCAGGTCGGTATTCGTGTGGCCGAGGAGGGCAAGGCATGATCGTCGCGCCGGTTATTACCATCGACGGGCCGAGTGGCTCGGGCAAAGGCACAATTGCCGGCTTGCTGGCTAAACAGCTGGGCTGGAATCTGTTGGATTCGGGTGCGTTGTATCGTCTGCTGGCCTTTGCTGCGGGCAATCACGGCGTCGATCTGACCAACGAAGAAGCGATGAAGCTGCTCGCCGCTCATCTGGATGTGCAATTTATTGCTGCCGGTGATGGTCATGGCCAGCGCATCATTCTTGAAGGAGAGGAGGTCACTGATCTGATCCGTAATGAGCAGGTTGGTGCTGGTGCCTCGCAGGTGGCTTCGCTGTCTGCCGTGCGTGAGGCTCTGCTGCAGCGTCAGCAGGCCTTTCAGGAAATGCCGGGGCTGGTTGCCGACGGTCGTGACATGGGCACGGTGGTATTTCCCGATGCGCCGCTGAAGGTGTTCCTCACCGCCAGCGCCGAGGAGCGAGCCCGCCGCCGCTACTTGCAGTTGAAGGCCAAGGGCGATGATGTTAATATCGCGAGTCTTCTTGATGAGATTCGGGCGCGCGATGAGCGCGATACCCAGCGTGCAGTGGCGCCGCTCAAGCCGGCAGCCGATGCGATACAGCTGGATTCTACTGAGCTCTCCATCGAACAAGTGCTTGAACGAATTCTCAGTGAAGTCGCCATTCGCGACCTCGCTGGATGACCAGAGCTACAGCTGCTTTAAGCTGACCAGCTCGCCAAGGAAACGCTCGGGAACCCAGTCCTTGTCCCGACTGTTTCTTTCTACATAAACGTACCCACATTGTCTGGAGTGTGGTTTGGGCGGATCCCCTGCCCTGAATCAACAGGAATTAAAATGAGCGAAAGCTTTGCTGAACTGTTTGAAGAAAGCCTAAAAACCCTGAATCTTCAGGCTGGCTCGATCATCACCGCTATCATCGTCGACATCGATTACCAAGCTGGTTGGGTAACCGTTCACGCTGGTTTGAAGTCCGAAGGCCTCATCCCGCTTGAGCAGTTCCACAACGACGCTGGCGAGCTGACCATCAAGGTCGGTGACGAAGTTCACGTTGCCCTGGACGCGGTTGAAGATGGCTTTGGTGAAACCAAGCTGTCCCGCGAAAAAGCCAAACGTGCCGAGTGCTGGATCGTTCTGGAAGCAGCTTTCGCCGCTGAGGAAGTGGTTACGGGCGTTATCAACGGTAAGGTTAAGGGCGGCTTCACTGTCGACGTTAACGGCATCCGTGCGTTCCTCCCAGGTTCCTTGGTGGATGTCCGTCCGGTGCGTGATACCACTCACCTGGAAGGCAAAGAGCTCGAATTCAAAGTCATCAAGCTGGACCAGAAGCGCAACAACGTTGTCGTTTCCCGCCGCAGCGTGCTGGAAGCCGAGAACAGCGCCGAGCGCGAAGCTCTGCTGGAATCCCTGCAGGAAGGTCAGCAAGTCAAAGGTATCGTCAAGAACCTCACCGACTACGGCGCGTTCGTGGATCTGGGTGGCGTCGATGGCCTGCTGCACATCACCGACATGGCGTGGAAGCGCATCAAGCATCCTTCTGAAATCGTCAACGTTGGCGATGAAATCGACGTTAAGATCCTCAAGTACGATCGCGAGCGCAACCGTGTTTCCCTCGGCCTTAAGCAGCTGGGCGAAGATCCGTGGGTTGCCATCAAAGCGCGTTACCCGCAGGACACCCGTGTTACTGCGCGCGTAACCAACCTGACCGACTACGGCTGCTTCGCAGAGCTGGAAGAAGGCGTGGAAGGCTTGGTGCACGTATCCGAAATGGATTGGACCAACAAAAACATCCATCCTTCGAAAGTCGTTAACGTCGGCGACGAAGTGGAAGTTATGGTTCTGGATATCGACGAAGAGCGTCGTCGTATCTCCCTGGGTATCAAGCAGTGCAAAACTAACCCGTGGGAAGATTTCTCCGGTCAGTTCAACAAGGGCGACAAAATCTCCGGCACCATCAAGTCGATCACTGATTTCGGTATCTTCATTGGTCTGGATGGCGGCATCGACGGCCTCGTTCACCTGTCCGACATCTCCTGGAACGAAGTAGGCGAAGAAGCTGTACGCCGCTTCAAGAAAGGCGACGAGCTGGAAACCGTTATCCTCTCCGTTGATCCGGAGCGTGAGCGCATTTCCCTCGGCATCAAGCAACTGGAAGAAGATCCGTTCTCCGACTACGTTGCAGTCAATGACAAAGGCACTATCGTTCGCGGTACTGTGAAAGAAGTTGACGCCAAGGGCGCTGTAATCACCCTGGCTGATGGCATCGAAGCTACCCTGAAAGCCTCCGAAATCAGCCGTGACCGCGTTGAAGACGCGCGCAACGTGCTGAAAGAAGGCGAAGAAGTAGAAGCCAAGATCATCAGCGTTGATCGTAAGAGCCGCGTAATCAGCTTGTCGGTCAAGTCGAAAGACGTTGAAGACGAAAAAGAAGCCATCAAAGAAATGCGTACTAAGCAGGACGAAGTTGCTTCTGCTGGTCCGACCACCATTGGTGATCTGATCCGTGCGCAAATGGAAAACCAGAACTAAGTTCAGGTGATCCAGAAAAGGGGCGACTACGGTCGCCCTTTTTTGTACCTAAAAATCGCTAAGGTGTTGTTTTATAGGCTGTTCAAATCTGGCTCGGCGTGCTAAAACCTTTTTATCTAGTGATCTAGCCGCTTGAAAAAGAAGGGAAAACCATGACCAAGTCGGAGTTGATCGAGCGCATCGTCACCCATCAGGGGCAGCTCTCGTCCAAGGATGTTGAGTTAGCGATCAAGACCATGCTTGAGCAAATGTCGCAGGCGTTGTCCACTGGCGATCGGATTGAGATCCGTGGTTTTGGCAGTTTTTCGCTGCATTACCGCGCGCCGCGGGTTGGGCGTAATCCCAAGACCGGTGACTCGGTCACATTAGATGGTAAGTTTGTTCCGCATTTCAAGCCAGGAAAGGAGTTGCGGGATCGGGTGAATGAGGACGAGTAGCGAGCTAGGCAGGCCAAAACTCAGCTCTTCACCCGAGTTAATGCCTTTGAATAACGCTATTTGATGTCAGTTGCGTAGGCTGATTCCGGGTTTTTTCATTGCGTAATACCTTCTCTTTTATGCCCGCATTCAGTGGGTCTCTGCTGCTTGCTATTGATCGGTTATGGATGTTGCCGCTCTGAGTTAATGGGTCAGCCGACGTGTTTCTTCCCTTTTCGTTTATCTTGTCATTGAGCTGTGCCCGGTGTGCAGGCAGTGTCATGGCTGCTTGTAAGTTCTGGCGGCAGTGTGTTGATCGATTGCGGGTATTAAATTCATTATCTTCGCCCTGGCAAGGGCGACAGACTCAGGCAGGCTCACTGTTGAGCTTGCCTTGTTTTGTATTTTTTGAGCTTGTGCGTGCTGGTGACCGCCATGACCTGCTGTTCGTGGGTTAATCGGGGTGTGGGTTGTGTTGCCGTTAAGTCCAGCACTGTATTCGTAGGGGAGATTTAAGGAAATTGACGGGCAGCGCTATGTGATTTTTGTTCGAGTGCTTACCATATGCGGCTACACGACCCATTTCGACTAGAGCGGGTTGGTAAGCTTTGCGGTCGGGTAGGCATAACAAACTGCGATTCGTGTCATTCACAGGTGATTCTGCGGTCAAGCATGAGTTAGCTAATGTTTTTTGCAAGCATTATAGCGACAGCATAGCCGTTCTTTGGAAAGCGTCTTTTTAAGTATTGAAAATGGAGTGTGATTGTGATAGCTGATTCGCTGCAGGCGTGTATCGATAAATTCAAAAGCAGAGAAGCAGTTATTGGGATCGTTGGTCTCGGTTATGTTGGTCTGCCGTTGATGCTGCGTTTCAACGCGATTGGCTTTCGAGTATTGGGGATCGACATTGATACTAGTAAGGTCGATAAACTCAACTCTGGCCTTAGCTATATCGAGCACATAGCCTGTGAACACGTTGCCAGGGCACGCAACTCTGGCTTTGAAGCGACTTGCGATTTTCGTCGTGTCAGCGAATGTGATGCCCTGATCCTGTGCGTCCCTACACCGCTAAACAAATATCGCGAGCCGGACATGAGCTTCGTGATCGATACTACGAATGCCATTAAGCCATACCTGCGTGTTGGTCAGATTGTGTCGCTGGAAAGTACTACTTATCCCGGCACTACCGAGGAAGAGCTGCTGCCGCGCGTGCAGGAAAGTGGTCTAGTAGTGGGCGAAAGTATCTACTTAGTCTATTCGCCAGAGCGTGAAGATCCGGGCAATCCGGATTTCGAGACTCGTACTATTCCCAAAGTCATTGGCGGGCATACTGCAAATTGCCTACAGGCAGGCATCGCGCTCTATGAGCAGGCGATAGATCATGTTGTGCCGGTTAGCTCTACCAAGGCCGCAGAGATGACCAAGCTGTTGGAGAACATTCATCGAGCGGTGAACATCGGTCTGGTCAACGAAATGAAAGTTGTCGCTGACCGAATGGGTATCGACATCTTTGAGGTGGTAGATGCCGCGGCGACTAAGCCATTCGGCTTCACCGCCTACTATCCCGGTCCAGGCCTGGGTGGTCACTGCATCCCGATCGATCCCTTCTACCTGACCTGGAAGGCTCGGGAGTACGGTTTGCACACCCGCTTCATCGAGCTATCTGGCGAGGTCAATAAGGCCATGCCCGAATACGTGGTGGGCAAGCTGATGGACGGGCTCAATGATCGCAGCCTGGCGCTCAAGGGTAGCCGCGTACTGGTGCTTGGTATTGCGTATAAGAAGAACGTCGACGACATGCGCGAATCTCCCTCTGTGGAAATTATGGAGTTGATTGAGGCCAAGGGCGGCATTGTTGCCTACAGTGATCCGCACGTACCGGTTTTCCCCAAGATGCGCGAACATCATTTCGAACTCTCCAGCGAGCCTCTTACCGCAGAGAATTTGGTCTCGTTCGATGCGGTGGTACTTGCTACTGATCATGACAAGTTCGACTACTCGCTGATCCAGGCTCACGCGCGCTTGCTGGTCGATAGTCGGGGTAAGTATCGAGCGGCTCAGACGAACGTCATCAAGGCCTGAGTGTTTTTGCGCGTGCCACACGCGAGACGCAGGTCGTTCTGTGCGTTGATGGCTCGCTCCCACCGTTTGCGAGAGACAGCATGAAAAGATTCGCCCTTATCGGCGCTGCCGGCTATATCGCCCCGCGCCACATGCGTGCCATAAAGGACACCGGCAACGAGCTCGCTTGTGCCTACGACATCAATGATTCGGTTGGTATTATCGACAGCCTTTCGCCGCAGAGTGAGTTCTTCACCGAGTTCGAGCGTTTCTACGACCACGTCTGGCGACTTAAGCGCGATCCGTTGACTGCGCTGGATATCGTTTCGATATGCTCGCCCAACTACTTGCACCACCCGCATATCACTGCTGGCCTGCGTTTAGGTTGCGATGTGATCTGCGAGAAGCCACTGGTGCCCAGCGCAGCAATGCTCGATGACCTGCTCCTAACTGAAAAGGAAACTGGTCGTCGTTTGTGGAATATCCTGCAGTTGCGCCACCATCAGGCGATCATTGATCTTAAAAATCGGGTTGAATCGGGTAAGCAAGACCACAAGCACGATGTCGAGCTGACCTACATCACCAGTCGCGGTAAGTGGTACATGGAAAGCTGGAAGGGCGACCCGCGCAAATCCTTCGGCGTAGCCACCAATATTGGTGTGCATTTTTACGACATGCTGCACTTCATCTTCGGCAAACTGCAGCGCAACGTCGTGCACTACGTCAACGAGTTCAAGGCTGCGGGCTATCTGGAATACGAGAACGCACGGGTGCGTTGGTTCCTCTCCATCGACGCCAACGACCTGCCGGACTCAGTCAAGGGCAAGAAGCCAACTTATCGCTCGATCACCTGCGACGGCGCCGAGATCGAGTTTTCCGAAGGGTTTACCGATCTGCACACCGTCAGCTACCAGGCCATTCTCGATGGCAAGGGCTACGGCATCGAGGATGCTCGGCACTGCGTGGAAACCGTCGAAACTATCCGCAGCCTGGCGCCCAGTCGCGCCGAGGATGGCGAAGGTCACCCGTTTCTTGCACGCCTGCTGGGTTGAACCATGAGCCATTACCAGCATCCCAGCGCCATCGTCGATGACGGCGCACAAATTGGCGAAGGCTCGCGCGTCTGGCATTTCGTGCATGTCTGTGGCGGTGCACGTATTGGTCAGGGCGTGTCCCTGGGGCAGAACGTCTTCGTCGGCAACAAGGTCGTCATCGGTGACAACTGCAAGATCCAGAATAACGTCTCGGTCTATGACGGCGTCACTCTGGAGGAAGGCGTGTTCTGCGGTCCGAGTATGGTCTTCACCAACGTCTACAACCCGCGCTCGTTGATCGAGCGCAAGAGCGAGTATCGTGACACCTTTGTGAAGAAAGGCGCAACGCTCGGTGCCAATTGCACAATTGTCTGTGGTGTATCCATCGGCGAGTTCGCCTTTGTCGGTGCCGGCGCTGTAATTAACAATGATGTACCTGCTTATGCTCTGATGGTTGGCGTACCGGCGCGGCAGATTGGCTGGATGAGCGAGTTTGGCGAACAACTTGAGCTACCTCTCAAGGGAGACGGTAGTGCGCCTTGTATTCATACCGGTGCGTGTTACGTGCTGCGTGGCAATGTATTGAGCAAGGAGGAAGTGGCGTGATCGAGTTTATCGACCTCAAGGCTCAGCAGGCGCTGATAAAGGAAAAAATCGACGCTGGCATCCAGCGCGTGCTGGGGCACGGTCAATACATCCTCGGCCCGGAAGTCAGCGAGTTGGAAGAAAAGCTCGCGGCCTTTGTCGGTGCGAAATACTGCATCAGCGTAGCTAATGGCACTGATGCCCTGCAGATTGCTCAGATGGCGCTCGGCATCGGGCCCGGCGACGAGGTCATCACACCGGGCTTCACCTATATTGCCACCGCAGAGACCGTCGCTTTGCTCGGTGCCAAGCCGGTGTACGTGGATGTGGATCCGCGTACTTACAACCTCGATCCGGCGTTGCTCGAAGCCGCCATCACTCCGCGTACAAAGGCTATCATCCCGGTCTCGCTGTATGGCCAGTGCGCTGATTTCGATGTCATCAACGCCATTGCCGAGCGACACGGCATCCCGGTCATCGAGGACGCCGCGCAGAGCTTCGGTGCCACCTACAAGGGCAAGCGTTCGTGCAACCTGACAACCATCGCCTGCACCAGTTTCTTCCCCAGCAAGCCGTTGGGTTGTTATGGCGATGGCGGCGCGATCTTCACCAACGATGAAGAATTGGCCAAGGTTCTGCGCCAGATCGCCCGGCACGGGCAGGACCGCCGTTACCACCACATCCGTGTTGGCGTTAACAGTCGCCTAGATACACTGCAGGCCGCCATCCTGCTGCCCAAGCTGGAAATTTTCCCGCGCGAGCTGGAGCTGCGTGAGCAGGTTGCGCAGCGTTACTCGCATTTGCTGGGTGAGGCCGGCATCGCAGCACCCTTCATCGAAGACTACAACCGCAGCGCCTGGGCTCAATACACGGTGCAGGTCGAAGTGCGTGATCAGGTGCAGGAGCACCTCAAGGCCGCAGGCGTACCCACGGCCGTGCATTATCCCATTCCTCTCAACCGTCAGCCGGCGGTGAAGGATGACGGGGCAAGTCTGCAGGTAGGCGATGCGATTGCGCATAAGGTCATGAGTCTGCCGATGCACCCATATTTGATACCGGAACAGCAAGCTCATGTCGCTCATAAACTCAGAGTTGTCTATTTTGATATCCGGAAAGCGATTTAATATTTTAGTGAGGTCATCATGATGGTTGTTGAGAAGAAAGATGTTCAGTGTCTATATGGTCTGCCTAGCGAGATAAAATTTTGTGTGAAGTGCACTGTTTCTAATCAGCGGCCACGCATAACTTTTAATAAGGAAGGTGTGTGCTCTGCGTGTCAGTTTGCTGAGTTCAAGCGCACTAAGATTGATTGGAGTGCAAGAGAGAATGAGCTTAAAGAGTTGTGCGATAAGCACAGGAAGGGAAATGGTGAGTATGACGTTATCGTCCCGTGTAGTGGGGGTAAAGACGGTAGCTTTGTAGCGCATGTTCTAAAATACAAATACGGTATGAATCCCCTGACAGTAACATGGGCTCCTCTTCTTGCAACTGATATTGGTCGTAATAATCTTGATAGTTTTATCAGGGTTGGGGGGTTTGACAATGTTTTGGGTACGCCTAATGGCGTTGTAACTCGCAAGTTGACACGATTGTCCTTCCAGTATCTAGGTGATCCATTTCAACCATTTATCTATGGGCAGACTAACTACCCTATGCATGCTGCTATTAGGCATAACGTATCTCTGATTATGTACGGGGAGAATGGGGAGGTAGAGTATGGTGGAGATATGAAAAATGCTTTCCGCCCAACGCGTGATATTCAGGATCATGATAAACACTATTTTTCGGGTATGCCGCCATCTTTTTGGCTGAATCATGGAGTTTCTGAAGCGGATTTAAAGCCTTTTATGGCTCCTCGCTATGAAGATATTTTGGCCAACAAGACAGAAATACATTTTCTTGGATACTATCATTTTTGGGATCCGCAGGAGAATTTTTATTACTGTCAAGAGCATACTGGTTTTACCGCTAATGCGGAGCGCTCAGAAGGTACTTATTCCAAATATGCAAGCCTTGATGACCGCCTGGATGGGTATCACTATTATTTGGGTTTTGTAAAATTCGGTATCGGGCGTGCAACTTCTGATACGGCGCATGAGATACGTGACTCTAAAATTTCTCGGGAAGAGGGTGTTGCGCTGGTGCGTCGCTTTGATGGTGAATTTCCGCAAAAATATTACTCGGATTTTCTTTCTTATTGTGGAATTACTGATCAAGAATTTCATGCAGTAGTTGATAGTTGGCGCTCTGATCACATATGGAGTCTTACAGATGAAGGATGGGTATTGCGGAGCCCGATCTGGAACGAGGAAATTTAATGTCCCGGTTTCGGATTATTCCTCGTTTAGATATTAAGGGGACGAATCTCATCAAAAGCGTGCAGCTCGAGGGTTTACGGGTTGTAGGTAATCCACATGAGTTTGCTATGCGATATTACGAGCAAGGTGCCGATGAAATTATATATATGGATTCGGTGGCAAGTTTGTACGGTCGAAATAGTCTCGCTGATCTAGTGAGCGCAACTGCGAAGGATATCTTTATTCCATTGACTGTGGGGGGGTATAAGGACTGTTGAGGATGCGGCAACCCTGCTGAGGTGTGGTGCTGATAAGGTGGCGATTAACACTGCGGCGGTCGGTTCTCCCCAGCTTTTACGTGAATTAGCTTTGCGGTTTGGCTCTCAGGCGGTGGTGCTTTCGGTAGAGGCTAAGAGGGTGTCCGATGATAAGTGGGATGTTTTTACTGATAATGGCCGTGAGCGCACTGGTCTGGACGTTAAGGATTGGATTCTGCAGGCGCTTGAACTTGGTATTGGAGAAATTCTTCTCACGTCGATAGATCGAGAGGGAACACGTAAAGGCTTAGATATGCCGCTCCTAGAAATGGTTACCGCGATCTCGACTGTGCCGGTAATTGCCAGTGGTGGTGTTGGCTCAATGAGTGATATTGAACAGGCTTACTGCAAAGCGGGCGCAGATGCGGTGGCGTTGGCTGATATAATTCACTATAACCGATTCGAGCTGAAAGAAATTAAGCGTTTGGCTCTGTCTATGAAGCTTCCGGTGCGAGAATAATGAGGCTTGGTATTGTTGATTATGGCATGTGTAACATTCTCAATGTTGCTCGTGCGTTTGAGTTTTGTGGTGCTGCACCTGAAGTTTTGAGCTCTCCGCAACAGATTTTAGAGATGGATGCTGTTGTGCTTCCTGGGGTGGGTGCCTTTAATGGGGCAATGATTGAATTGCATCGGCGTGGGTTCGTTGAGGCGTTGCAGGCTTCAGTGGCTAACGGTCGCCCTCTGCTAGGAATATGTTTAGGTATGCAACTGCTGTTGGACAGAAGTGAGGAGTTTGTTGTTAGTGATGGACTTGGTTTCATCTCTGGAAGTGTCCAGCGTATTCCAAGTCAAGTAGAAAAGTCCTTCAAGGTTCCCCATACTGGTTGGGGCGAGTTGCAGGTGCGTCCCGCTGGTAATGTTGGATTGAATTTGGAAGGCAGTTTTTATTTTGTTCATTCCTACATGGCTGTGTTGGAAGATGATTCAAATTGTCTTGCATCATGTCAGTATGGTGAGATTGATATAGTGTCTGTGGTTAGAAGCGCTAATGTTACTGGATTTCAGTTTCACCCTGAAAAAAGTGGTGTGTCTGGGTTGGATTTAATAAAGTCATATATGGAAAGCATATGAAAGCTCTCGTTACTGGCGCTGATGGTTTTATCGGGTCTCACTTGGTCGAACTGCTGGTTCGAGAAGGTTATTCAGTCCGGGCGTTGTCGCAGTACAACTCCTTCAATAACTGGGGATGGCTGGAAGACATCGACTGCTTGGCGAAGATTGAGGTAGTCAGCGGTGATGTGCGCGACCCGCACTTCTGCAAGTACATAACTAAAGACATTGATTTGGTCTTTCACCTCGCTGCGTTGATCGCCATTCCCTATTCCTATGTAGCCCCTGACAGCTATGTGGATACCAACGTCAAGGGCACTCTGAACATTTGTCAGGCGGCCAAGGAAAACGGTGTCAAGCAGGTCATCCATACCTCAACCAGTGAAGTCTACGGTACTGCCCAGTATGTGCCGATCGATGAGAAGCATCCACTTCAGGCGCAATCGCCTTACAGCGCTTCAAAGATCGGTGCAGATGCCATGGCCATCAGCTTCTTCAACGCATTTGACCTGCCTGTGACCATCGCACGGCCGTTCAATACCTATGGACCGCGCCAGTCTGCTCGAGCGGTCATTCCTACTATCATCACGCAGATAGCTAGTGGTCAGAAGCAGATCAAACTAGGCGATGTATCTCCGACACGCGATTTCAATTACGTGGCAGACACCTGTCGTGGCTTCCTCGAACTGGCTCGCAGCGAGAAGGCAGTCGGCGAGACCGTGAACATTGGTTCTAACTTCGAGATATCTGTGGGCGATACGCTTAATCTCATCAAGGACATCATGGGCAGTGATGTAGAGTTTTTGACCGATGATCAACGTCTGCGTCCTGAAAAGTCTGAAGTGTTCCGGCTTTGGTGTGACAACACAAAGATAAATGGCATGACGGGTTTCAAGCCTGCATACAGCATCCGTGAGGGGTTGGAGAAAACCATCGAGTGGATGGTTCGCCCTAAAAACCTGAGCAAGTACAAGGCTGACATCTACAACGTCTGAGTGAGGCTCCATGTTTGATGCCCTAGTGCAGTTCGTGCGTGAGCAATACCGAACCCTGGAGTTCATCCCCTTACATGCTCCGGTTTTCCAAGGGCATGAGTCGGGATACGTTCAGGAAACCATCAGTTCGACTTTTGTTTCCAGTGTTGGTCCTTTCGTCGACCGCTTTGAGCGTGATACCGCTGCATACACCGGTGCAGTAAGGGCGGTAGCCACCGTAAACGGTACGGCCGCGTTGCACGCGGCTCTGCTGTTGGCGGGTACTGAGCGTGGAGACCTGGTAATTACCCAGGCACTGACGTTCGTCGCAACTTGCAATGCAATTGCGTATTGCGGGGCGGAACCGGTATTTGTTGACGTTGACCGATATACTTTGGGCCTGTCTCCGGTTGCCCTGCAGGCTTGGCTTGAGAGTAATGCTCGTCTCGACGACGATGGCACTTGCCGTGATAAATCCAGCGATCGCCGAATTGCTGCCTGCGTTCCCATGCACACATTTGGACACCCTGTTGATCTGGATGGACTGTTGGCTGTCTGTGGTCGCTGGAATCTGCCGATGGTGGAAGACGCAGCCGAAAGTCTTGGGAGCCTCTACCGAGGCAAGCATACCGGTGTCTTTGGACTGTTAGGCACCTTAAGCTTCAACGGCAACAAGATCATCACCACTGGCGGTGGCGGGATGATCCTGGCCAACGAAGAGCTGGGCATACGTGCCAAGCACCTCACCACTACCGCGAAGCGTCCGCATCCGTTCGAGTATGTCCACGATGAGCTGGGCTTCAATTACCGTCTGCCCAATCTCAATGCTGCGCTGGGGTGTGCCCAGCTTGAACAGTTAGAGTTGTTCATAGCCTCCAAGCGAGAGTTGGCTACGCGTTACGCTGATCACTTTGCAGATAGTGACTTCGAGTTCTTCCGTGAACCTGAGCATTGTCGCTCCAACTATTGGCTTAATGCTGTCATTTGTCCGGATCGCACACAGCGTGACGGCCTGCTTAATGCCAGCAACCAAGCAGGGGTCATGACTCGGCCTATCTGGCAACTGATGTGTGACCTGCCGATATATGCGCATTGTCGTCACGATGGTCTTGCCCAATCGCGCTGGCTTTCCGAGCGGATTGTCAACCTGCCGAGCAGTGTATTGCCGGAGCATCTTTCATGAAACGAAAGGTAGCGGTCTTCTCCGCTACGCGCGCGGAGTACGGACTGCTGTTCTGGCTGATGAAGGACATTCAGGCAAATCCAACGCTGGAGTTGCAGGTGTTAGTCAGTGGTATGCACTTGTCGCCTGAGTTTGGCGAGACTTGGAAAGGTATCATTAATGACGGCTTTATCATTGATGCCAAGGTGGAGATGCTGCTTTCATCCGACACGGCGGTTGGCGTAGCCAAATCCATGGGATTGGGCATACTCGGTTTTGCCGATGCGCTAGCTCGGTTGGCACCGGATATTTTGGTCGTTTTGGGCGACCGTTACGAGGCTCTTGCGGTAGTACAGACTGCCACGGTGATGTGTATTCCGGTGGCCCACTTACATGGTGGGGAAATCACCGAAGGTGCTTACGATGATGCATTCCGCCATGCCATCAGTAAACTGTCTTACCTGCATTTTGTTGCTGCAGAGCCTTACAGGCAGCGTGTGATCCAGTTGGGAGAAGCGCCCGAGCGGGTGTTTAATGTCGGGGCGTTCGGTTTGGATCATGTGTTGCGTACCCCCCGTATGGATCGGCAGGCGCTGGGCGAGAGTCTTGGCTTCGTTCTCGACAAACCGTTCTTCGTGGTGACCTATCACCCTGAAACCGCAGTGCAAAATGATGCCTCGCACGCTTTTCAGGAGCTGCTAAAAGCGCTGGATATGTTCCCTGACCATCAAGTCATACTCACCTATCCCAACGCGGATAATGGTGGCAGAGCTATCATCCCATTACTTGAAACTTATGCAGCAGGAAACCCTAAACGCGTGCTCGCAATACCTTCGCTGGGTTTTAAGCGATACCTCAGTGCTGTGGCCTTGTCGTCGGCGGTTGTCGGTAACTCCTCCAGTGGGATCATTGAAGTTCCTGCTTTCGGTGTTCCGAGTGTGAACATCGGCGTCAGGCAGCAGGGGCGTTTGGCTGCTGATTCTGTCTTGCACTGCAAAGCTCGCGCCGACTCGATCAGTGAAGCACTATTGATGGCTCTGGACAATGCATTCGCCGAGCGTTGCCGGCATACATACAACCCCTACGGGCAAGGCCGTGCTGCGGCTGATACTGTGGCTGTACTGGAGCGGTTCGTTGGCGCCACCCACAAAACTTTTCATGACCTGGTTTGAGCAATGAATTATTTCGAACGTGATAGTGTATACATCATTGCCGAGGCAGGTGTTAACCACAATGGCGACTATGATAAGGCAATGGCATTAGTCGAAGCTGCTGCCCAGGCCGGTGCCGATGCCGTCAAGTTTCAAACCTTCAATGCGCGTTTGTTGGCTTTATCCAGTGCACCGAAGGCTGCTTATCAGAAACGCACTACGGGCGAGGACGATAGCCAACTGGAAATGCTCCTCAAACTTGAGTTGCCACATGTCTGGCATTACCCACTACAGGCGCGTGCCCGCGAATTGGGGCTGGATTTCCTGTCTACCGCCTTCGACCATGAAAGTCTGGCATTTCTCGATCAGCTTAACCTTCCTGTCTACAAGATTCCTTCCGGTGAAATCACCAATGGCCCGCTGCTGTGGAGTATTGCACGGAGTGGGCGTCCAATGATTCTTTCTACCGGAATGGCAACGTTGGGAGAAATCGACCAGGCGCTGGCGGTCCTAGCCCATGGTCTGGAGTTTGAGACACCACCGCAAGGCCTCGAAGAAGTATGGCTTAATTGGACTCGCCCTGAGGCAAGATCGTGGGTGGCGACGCGAGTGGCCTTGCTGCATTGCACCTCGCAATACCCAGCGCGGCCAGCGGAGGTCAACTTGCGTGCCATGGATGTGTTGATGAACACGTTCGGGCTGCCTGTGGGTTATTCGGATCATACTGAGGGTGTCCTTGCGTCTGTCGCAGCAGTAGCCCGCAATGCCTCCATAGTGGAAAAACACTTTACCTTGGATCGCACTTTGCCGGGGCCGGATCATGCTGCATCACTGGTACCGGACGAGCTCAAGGAAATGGTTGATCAGATTCGACTCGTTGAGCAAATGATGGGGCTTGCTGCAAAAGTGCCCCAAGCGAGTGAATGGGATACCCGTAAGGCTGCCCGCCAAAGCTTGACCTTCGTGCGAGACGTATCTCAAAACCAGGTGATTGTGGCAGGTGATCTTGGCGCCGCCCGCCAGGGCTGTGGCACCTCACCAATGTGTGCCTGGGACTTCATTGGGAATCGAGCATCCCGAGATTTCAAAGCGGGGGACCCGGCGTGAGCAGCGAGAGACCTGTAGTTCTGATGGGCGCCGGTGGGCATGCGCGTGTGGTATTGGACGTTCTTCGACTACGCGGATATCAACTCCGGGGCGTTTGTGCGCCTGAGTTACCGGCAGGCAGTCAGTGGCACGGCGTAGATGTGCTTGGAGACGACGCGGTGCTTGACGAGTTGGGCTGTGATGATGTTTGGCTGGCGAATGGAGTAGGCCTTGCTCTGAAACGCATGGTTCGCCGGCGGATTCAAGAGGCATATTTAGCGCGCGGTTACTCTTGGTTGACACTGGAGCATCCGTCGAGTCTGTGTGCTTCGGATACCAGGCTGGCTTATGGCGTCCAGCTGATGGCCGGTGCCGTGGTACAGCCAGGCTGTCGGTTGGAAGCAGGTGTTGTGATCAATACGCGCGCGACAGTAGATCATGATTGTCAATTGGGCGAACATGTATTCGTCGGGCCGGGCGCAGTGCTTTGTGGCACCGTTAAGGTTGATCGTGGAGCCTTCATTGGTGCAGGTGCCATTATTTTACCGGGCATTCACCTAGGTGAGGATGCGATAATCGGGGCTGGCGCAGTCGTCATGCGCTCAGTCGAAGCAGGATGCACGGCCGTAGGAAATCCGGCCCGAACCGTTAAGTAGATTATGAAAAACTGGAAAGATATAGTCGTTTCGCCGGAGATTAGCCTGCGCGAAGCGATCAGGCGTATTGATGCTTCCGGCATTCAGATGGCCTTAGTGGCCGATGCCGACATGCGCCTTCGCGGCGTGTTAAGCGATGGTGATGTGCGCCGGTCCATCCTTAACGGTATCGACCTTGATGGGCCAGTTTTACGGGCTATGAATTCATATCCGAAAACCGGATCCGTCCACACGCCTCGCGCTGAAGTGCTGGCCATGATGCGCCGCTTTACGTTCCACCATCTGCCTTTGATCGATGACGATGGCCGTTTGGGTGGACTGGCTATGCTCGATGATTTTATGGGCGTGGTGGAGCGTGAAAATTGGGTGGTTTTGATGGTGGGTGGGCTGGGTTCGCGGTTGCGCCCCCTTACTGATGCCTGCCCAAAGCCGATGTTGCGTATCGGTGGCAAACCGATTCTGGAAAGTATTCTGGAAAGCTTTATGGAGCAGGGCTTTCGCCGCTTTTTCTTGTCGGTCAATTACATGGCCGAGGTGATCAAGGATTACTTTGGCGACGGGGCAAAATGGGGCGCGCGTATCGAATACCTGCATGAAACGGAGCGCCTGGGAACTGCAGGGGCCCTGTCCCTACTACCTGAGAAACCCGTGGCACCCCTAGTGGTGATGAATGGCGACCTTATTACCAAGGCCAACTTCGCGGCAATGCTTGAATTTCATGAGGAACATCAGGCAGCGGCCACAATGGCTGTGCGGGAGTATGATCTGCAGGTGCCATACGGCGTGGTTAAGGTTGATGGAGTAAGGATTGCGTCGATAGAGGAAAAACCGATTCATCGCTTCTTTGTCAACGGTGGCATTTACGTTCTTGGCCGCGATGTTCTTGATGTTATCCCGCCCAGCACCTTCTTCGACATGCCAAGCCTGTTTCAGGATCTCGCATCCAAGGGCTGCAAGGCAGCCGCATACCCGTTGCGAGAGTACTGGCTGGATATTGGCCGGCTGGAAGAGTACGAGCGTGCTCAAAGGGAGTGGAGTTAACCCGTGTATCAGGGTAAGCGCATCCTCGGTCTTATAACCGCCCGTGGCGGCTCTAAAGGCATACCACGCAAAAACCTTGTTCAGGTGGGAGATAAGCCGCTGATCGCGTGGACTATCGAGGCGGCTCGGAACTCGGAGTTGCTGGATCGCCTTGTGCTGTCTACCGATGACGAAGAAATCGCTGCGGTAGCACATGACTTTGGGTGTGAAGTTCCTTTTATGCGTCCGCCGGAGCTGGCGGCGGATGTGTCTGGTAGTGCGGAGGTGGTACTGGACTGCTTGAAGCGTTTACCAGGGTACGACTACCTAGTGCTGTTACAACCGACTTCTCCATTGCGCGCCGTTGAAGACATCGATGGCGCCATTCGCACCTGCCTCGACGGCGATGCGCCAGCATGTGTCTCCGTATGTGACGTCGAGGAAAGTCCGTTCTGGATGTACACGCTGGAACCGAATGGCAGTCTTAAGCCGATTTTGGCGAACCGCTATGCGCGACGGCAGGAACTGCCTCCGGTATATGTGCTCAATGGGGCAGTTTATATTGCGGATACCCACTGGTTTGCAACTAACCGGGGCTTCCTAGGGGATGGAACGGTAGCTTACGTCATGCCCCGTAGCCGCTCGCTAGACATAGATACGCCGGCCGATCTGCAAGCATTTCGTCAGCGACTGGATGCTAACGAGTGAGAAAGCAGCAAGGCTTGGGTGCTAGCGCCGCAATCTATTTCGCCAGCAATATCGCTAATGCCATGGTGCCCTTTGCGTTGCTACCGATACTCACAAGAGTTTTGGGTCCGCAGGAGTATGGCTATGTCACGCTCTTTACGATTTTCTGCGCATGCACTACGGCGATTATCGGTCTTGGCATTGGCGGTGCCTTTACTCGGCAGTACTACTATCTCGACAAGCAACAGTTCGGCGTTTTTGCCGGTACCAGCGTCTTGCTGATTGTATTAGTTACCGTGGCCGCCATTACATTGTTCCAGCCTATTGCGCTGTTTTATGGTGATTGGTTGCCGCTGCCTGTGTCGTGGATCAACCAAGCGATCCTTTCGGCGGGGGCACTGGCAGTATGCAATGCATGGCTGGCATGTACGCAAGTTCGTTCGCGGCCCTTGCATTATGGGTTATTCCAAGTATCCATGACCCTTCTTAATGTAGGTGTTTCGCTGCTGCTGGTCGTCTTACTTGACATGCGGGGCCTGGGGCGGGTGTTGGGGCAGACGTTTGCTTTCGCTGTCTTCGCCATGATCGCCGTATATAGCCTTTGGCGTAGCGGCTGGTTGGTGTTTCGCCTCGATCGCGGCTATTTACGCTGGCTGCTGCTGTTCGGTTTGCCGATCATTCCCCATTCAATTAGCGGCGTGATTATTTCTATGTCGGATCGAATGGTCATGGCTCATCTTGAAAGTGCCGCAGTTCTAGGTATCTACGCCGTTGCTGCTCAAGTAGCGATGATTATGGCCATTGCGGTGGACTCTTTGAATAAAGCATACGTACCTTGGCTGTATTCACGCCTGGCGTTGGATCAGGCATCGGTCCGATCGAGTTTAGTCGGATTTTCCTACCTGTATTTCGCGCTGGTGCTGCTGGCCGCAGTCGTCTTGTCTGTTCTAGTACCACCTTTCATTGTACTTCTTGCTGGTCCGGAGTACGCCGCGGCAAAAAATTATGTTCCTTGGCTACTATTCGCAGGGGCTTTTACGGGCATGTATTACATGGTCGGGTTGTACATCAACTACGCCGCCAAGAACAAATTCCTCTCATATGCATCCGGGGCGACGGCCATCTTCATGCCGGTCTCATGCTATGTACTGATCCAAGTAAACGGGCCTCTGGGTGCAGCACAAGGTGCATTGTTGGGGCAGGTCACTCTCTTTGTGCTTACTTGGTTTTTCTCCGCACGGGCTTACTCAATGCCATGGTTCGGTAAATGAAACGCAAGATTCTGATCCTGTCGGACAGCTTGGCGCTTGCTCGGGTGACCCCTGAATCTTTACTGCTGGAGGAATCGTGGGCATATCGTCTGCGTGAGCTAGCTGACGCTGAATGGGTACAGTGCTCCATAGGGGGCGCGACTTCCAGCGATCTGCTCGCGCAGGCGGAATATTGGCTGCATTCGGCGCGGAGTGCTGACTGGCTGATCATCCAGGCGGGCATCGTTGACTGGGCACCTCGGGCCTTCAGTCGCAACGAAGTCATCCCGCAAAAGGCGCTGGCATTGTTCACGCGTCTGTTTCCCTGGTTGGGGCGGGAGATATTCGAACGCCTGCGGCGCTGGCGTAGGATTTCCTATGTGGAACCGCAGCGATTTCGTCAAAATGTGCAGGCTTTTCGTCGACAAACCCAAAACCAGGGTACGCGCCTCCTCTGGATTCCCGTAATGGGGTCAAGCTCGTATGAAAAAATTCTACCCGGCATTACCGAAAAGATAGCTCAGGCGAACGGCATCCTTCGCGAAGAGCTAGGTAGCGCCTTGATGCAGATCAAGTTCGCAGATGAGCTGTTCATGAGCGACGGTCACCATTTTCGAGCAACCGGACATGAGCACTTGGCACAACAGATTTTTAAGCATATTAGCGAGGGGCGATAACAATGAAGTTCGCAATTATCGGGCTGGGCCGCATGGGCCGTCGGCATGTGCAGGTTGCTCTCAATTTGGGTTTTGAAGTCGTTGGTGTTTACGATCTGTCACAAGTGGCTATCGATGAGACTCTGAAGGAGTTTCCGGCGCTGGCCGACAAAGTTTTCAGCAGCGCAGAGGACCTTCTGGAACACTCGGGCGCGCAGTTACTGACCGTTTCCACCACCGCGCCGAGCCATGCCGTGTTCGTTTGCAAAGCTGCCGAAACTGGTTTTCGCTACATCCTCTGCGAAAAGCCACTGGCAGTTTCCTTAGCCGAGGCCGATGCCATGGTCGCTGCCTGCGCAAAGCACGGCGTTCAGCTGGCGGTAAACCACCAGATGCAGTTTATGGAACAGTACACAAAGATTCGGGAAATGATCGGCGGCGGTGAGTTTGGCCCACTGCGGAGCATTACCGTGCATGCTTCCAACTTCGGATTGGCGATGAACGCCGTGCATTACTTTGAGATGTTTCGCTATGTGACCGGTGAAACTCTCGCGAGTGTACAGTGCTGGATTGACAACGAGAAGGTTCCCAATCCGCGGGGGCCGGAGTATTCGGATTATTCTGGTCAGTTGCGCGGTCTCAGTGCAAGCGGTGTTCGTTTTAACCTGGAGGCCGGCGGTGATCTCGGCCACGGTATCCAGGTGATCTATGGCTGCCGCAATGGGCAGATCATTGTCGATGAGTTGGCAGGCTGCGTAAGGGCGATCCGTCGCAACGCGGAGTTTGCCGATCTGCCGACCACGCGCTATGGCATGCCAGTCGACGTTGAGAGCTTCTCGATAGCACCCGCCGATGTTCTGGAGCCTACGGCTTGTGTGTTGCGCGCGATGCTGGCTGGTGAACCTTTCCCTGATGGGCAAGTTGGCCGTCATGCGCTGGCGGTGCTGGTGGCTGCATACCTCTCCGGTGAAGCCGGTGCAGTGCTTACACCTGTCGATGATGCGCTACCGAAACAGAAAACCTTTAGTTGGGCATGATAATGAGCAAGAAATTAAAAGTAGCGATTGTCGGTGCTGGATACATGGCATCCGAGCATCTGAAGGCTTTTATGGCGATTAGCGATGCCGAGGTTGTTGGCATCACTTCCAGAGCCCGCGCACGAGCGGAGGAGTTGGTTGCCGACTTTCCGAACGTAGTCGTTTACGACAGTCTGGAAGAAATGTATCAGCACACCTTGGCCGATATTGTGGTGGTTACCGTCACCGAGCTGTACATGGCGGATATTGCCAAGCGCTGTTTCCAGTTTCCCTGGCTGGTTCTTCTCGAGAAACCCGCAGGTTACAACTTGGCTGATGCTGCCAGTATTCACGCAGCTGCCATGGAGCATCAGGCGCGCGTCTATGTCGCCCTGAATCGCCGTGCTTATTCGAGTACCCGCCAGGCCTTGCAGCGCCTTGTCTGCAATGGAGGTCCGCGCTTCATCAAGGTGCTCGATCAGCAGGACCAGTATGCGGCTTTGACCATCCATAAGAATCCACCGCTTATGGTTGAGAACTATATGTTCGCCAACTCGATTCACCTGATTGATTATTTCCGGGTATTGGGCCGTGGGGATGTCGTTTCTGTAGAAAACATTTGCCGCTGGGATCCGCAAAACCCAGGCGTGGTGCTGGCACTTGTGACATTTTCCAGTGGTGACAAGGGACTTTATGAGGGCATCTGGAACGGTCCTGGTCCCTGGGTCGTGACAGTCAATACTCCCCAGGAACGACTGGAAATGCGCCCTCTGGAACAGGTGTCCGTGCAGCTCTATGGCGAACGTCGAAGCGAGTCGCTGGATATCGATCCAGTTGATACCCAGTACAAGCCTGGTCTGCTATTCCAGGCGCAGCAGACGATCCGTGCTTGTCGGGGAGAGCCAGCCGAACTGGCAGATCTGGATGATGCCCTGAAGTCGATGGAACTGGTTGCCCGCATCTTCAACATGGGAGCCTGAACCTGTCGTGCTGACGGAAAAAGAAGTGGCACAGCAGCTTGCCGATGCGGAGGCATCCCAGAGTCTGTTCTCTTTTGCGCTCGGTGGAGTGTCTTTATGGAGGTTGCTGCGTGCAGCCGTTGGACATTCCTTGCAGGGGCTGGGCTTGCAGTCCCGGGGACATGGTGGTTGGTTTCAGCTTGCGAAGCGTGGTATGCGTTCGCTGCTGGGAGTCTGCCGCGCTCTGCTTGGCAGTCGCAGGCTGTATATCGTCAAGACATACAGCTCTGCATTGCGCACCCGGCGGCTTTACGGATACTCCGATGTTTATTTTGACGAGTTTCTAGAGCAGGTTCCAGGAGGCAGCAAATGGTCCTTTTGCAATAGTTCGGCCTTTGCAGCGCGCGAGCGACAAGCGAGTATCCGGATCGATCTGGACACCACCTTCATCCAAATCGCTGCAGCCGTTCTAGCCAAATTTTTCCCGTTTTACCGGTCCGCCAGCGAGTATGCGCAGTTGGCTTCAGCAGCAAACCGGGCCTTCGGTGATGGAACCCTAGAAAATAGACAGGTCCGAAGAGCCTACGCCAAATTTCGCTGGCAAGTTTGGTTCTATTCGTTGCTGCTCGAACGTTTGCAGCCGACGGCGATTTTTGTAGCTGATACCGGCGAATACGCGTTGATGCGTGCGGCGCAGTTGAAGGGCATCCGCTTTGTGGAGCTTCAACACGGTATCTTTTCACCGGATCATCCTGACGCCTTGCCTGCTGCGGCGCTGACTCAGGCTGGTGGGGACTTGTTGCTTCCGGATGTGCTCGCAGTTTATGGGCGGTACTGGCGAGATTGTCTGTCGACTAGCGCACTGTCAAACCTCGAACGGATCGTGCCTTGCGGTTGTGCCGCAATTGAGGAGTACCGGATCCTGCGTGCCGCGGTGCATGCCGGAGGCCTATCCGTACGTCCCCTGCGGGTATTGCTCACAGCGCAGGGCTTCGCGGTGTCTGAACTAGTGGGCTTCATTCAGGAGGTCCTGTTTCGTCTGATGCGACCGATCGAGCTCAATATCAAGCTGCATCCAATTTATGATGATGCGAAGTCGTATGCGATTCTGGCCAGCGATGAAAGGGTTCACATTCTGGATTCGGCTCATAGCACGCCCACACACCAGCTCATTGCTGAAAGCGACATCCATCTCAGTATTTCTTCAGCCTGTCACTACGACGCTTTGGCTCTTGGAGTACCAACGATCGTGCTCGGCTTACCCGGCCATGAGCTGATGCGGCCGTTGGTAGCCATGGGCGCTGCTCGGTTTGCAGATTTGCCAACCACACTGGCTGCTCAGCTTGAGGCGTTTGAGGCTGGGCCAAGCGGTGATGAGACAGAACTTTTCTGTACTCACGGCTTTGTCGAGAATCTCAGCCGTGCGGCCGGTTTCAGTAGTGCCAATGCCTCAAGTCAAGGATCCTGAAGGATGTTCAAGGCCATATCTGTCATCGACTATGGGTGCGGCAATCTTGCGTCCGTTGTCAACATGATCCAGCACGTGGGGGGCGAGGCGCGCATTATCCGTTCGCCCGCCGAGTTGGACAGCGCCGCTAAGCTCATTCTGCCGGGCGTGGGTGCATTCGATCACGGTATCGGCAGCTTGCGCAAAGGAGGCTGGATCAAGCCGCTGGAAGAAACCGTTCACTTGCGTCAGGTACCCATCATGGGCATCTGTTTGGGCATGCAGTTGCTTACGCTTGGTAGTGAGGAAGGCCAGGAGCCGGGGTTGGGCTGGGTCGATGCTCAGGCAAGACTCTTTCGGCCAAAGGACCCTCGCCTCAAAGTGCCGCACATGGGCTGGAACGAGGTAAGCCAAGCGCGTGCTGACGAGCTTTTGCCGGAGTCAACCACCCTGCGCCGTTTCTACTTTGTGCATGCCTACCGGGTCGAATGCGCTGACCCAGCTGATGTGCTGCTTGAATGCGAATACGGTGAGACTTTTGTAGCGGCCTTTCGCCGTGCGAACATTTGGGGCTTCCAGTTTCATCCGGAGAAGAGTCATCGATTCGGCATGGAACTCTTTCGCCACTTTCTGGAGGTATGAGGTGCTCAAGCATCGTGTGATACCGGCCCTGTTGTTGCGCGACGGTGGCCTGGTAAAAACCCAGAAGTTCGGCAAGCATAAATACATCGGCGATCCGATCAATGCCATTCGTATCTTCAATGAGAAGGAAGTGGATGAACTGGTATTGCTCGATATCGATGCAAGCCGGCAGGGTCGTGAGCCGGATTATGCGCTGATTGAGAGCATCGCTGCCGAATGCTTCATGCCACTTGGCTATGGCGGTGGAATATCTACTATTGAGCAAGCGCGGCGAATCTTCTCTTCTGGAGTGGAGAAGATTGTGCTGCAAACTATGGCATTGCAAAAGCCGGAACTGGTCACGGAGATCGCCCAGCGCTTCGGTAGCCAAAGTGTTGTCGTTTCCGTAGATGTCAAGCGCGACTGGCTTGGCCGTTATCGGCTTTGGTCGTCCTCTTCTCGCAAAACGCTGTCTACTGACTGGTTGAGTGCGCTCCGATCGATTGTTGCTGCCGGAGCTGGCGAGGTCCTGCTGAATTCTGTGGATCGTGACGGAATGCAGCAGGGGTATGATCTGCGTTTGATCAAGACAGCTGCCGATGCAGTTGGTGTGCCGCTGATCGCCTTGGGCGGCGCCGCAGATTTGGAGCATTTAGCCAGTGCGATTGAAGCCGGCGCTTCAGCGGTGGCCGCCGGTAGTCTGTTCGTGTTGCAGGGGCCACATCGTGCAGTACTCATCAGCTATCCCAATTATTCAGAACTCGAGTCGCTTTTCAGAGGTAAAGATGTTTCCTAAAGAGCACAGGATTTGTTCGCGGTGCGTGATGGACGACAGCGCATCCGAAATAACTTTCGACGACGCGGGTGTTTGCAACTACTGCACGTACTTCCAGCAACGTGTAAATAGCGTGGTCTTCGCCCCTGAACTCGAGCGTGCCGAACAGCGCAAGGATTTTTTGGCGAAGGTGAAGACTGCCGGAAAGGGCAAGAAGTATGACTGTATCATCGGTCTCTCCGGTGGTGTGGACAGTTCCTATGTGCTGCATTTGGCCCTGAGCGAAGGCTTGCGTCCGCTTGCTGTTCATATGGATAACAATTGGAATTCTGAGCTTGCGGTTAACAATATCAAGAATCTGGTGACTAACCTGGGCGTCGATCTGTACACCCATGTCATCGATTGGCCTGAATACAAAGGGTTGATGCAGGCCTTCTTTGATGCTGATGTGATCGACGTTGAACTGCTCTATGACAACGCGATGCTGGCGGTGAACTATGAGCAGGCGCGGCGCTACGGTATTAAGTACATTCTTTCGGGAAGCAATTCCGCGACAGAAGGAATGCCGATGCCGGAGGGCTGGAACTGGCGCAAATGGGATAAGCGCAACATCAAGGCAATTGCTCGGCTCAATTCGGTGAAAATCAGATCCTTCCCGATAATGGGCACGTTCGGTTATGTATATAACCGCGTCTTGCGTGGAATTCACTGGGCGTCATTTCTCGATCTCTACGACTACCAGAAAGAAGCGGCGCTCGAGTTGCTTGAACAGAAGTATGCGTATAAGCGTTATCCCTATAAGCACTATGAGTCTGTGTTCACTCGTTTTTATCAGGGCTACATCCTTCCCAATAAATTTGATGTGGATAAACGCAAGTTGCATTTGTCGACACTTGTGATGAGCGGGCAGATGACTCGTGAGCAGGCGGTCTCGCACCTTCAAGATTCGCCTTATGCCACACCTGGGGAGCTTGACCGAGACCGCAAGTATTTCCTGAAGAAGATGGGGTGGTCCGAGAGTCAGCTCGAGGATTACCTGCGTCGCCCAGCTAAGCCGCACGATACATACCCAAGTGAGCGCTTCGCTTGGGATTTGATTCGAAAGATCTATCAGATGAAGCGCGCCACTTAAGCTCAGTTTGACAGGGACCACAGTAAGGGGTCTTCCCATTTGAATATTCTGTTTCTGCATCCTGCTGCTGCATTCGGTGGTGCATCCAAAAGCCTTATCGAGCTCTATATGGTGCTACATGCGGGGGGGGTTCGAGGTACTGTTCTCACTCCTGCCGGAGCCGTTTGCCAGTCATTCGAAAAGGCGGGCATGCGAGTTTGTTCTGTCAAGGGGCTTAGCCAGTTCGACAATACCCGCTATGGCTACTATCGCAAGGTTCGCTGGCTGATTCTGCTGCGTGAGCTCTTCTTGCTGCCGTTCGCACTTGCCGGACTTTGGCGCTTGCGCCGCGAGCCTTTCGACCTAGTCCACATCAACGAGATCACGCTTCTGCCGTTGGGGATCCTTGCGAAGTGGTTGCTGCGTGTGCCGATGGTGGTACATGTTCGCTCGCTTCAGCGTAAGCCGGGCTCTGGCATGCGTACTCGCTGGGTAAATGCGTTACTTCGGCGATATGCCGATGCGGTGGTTGCGATTGATTACACCGTGGCTGCCACGCTGGAGGCGGATCTGCCACTGAGGATCATCCATAACGGGCTCGATGTAGCTGGCCAGTCAGTTGATTTTGGCTCTGCTCTCAACGGTGGGCCTGTCAAGGTTGGGTTTTTAGGAGTGCTGATTCCTCTCAAGGGTATTTTCGAATTGGTAGAGGCGATGCATCTACTTAAGTTGCGAGGCATTAATATCGAGTGTTTGATCGCGGGCGAAAATGCACGACGGCTTTCTGGCGTAAAAGCGTGGCTGTTAGGAAAGTTTGGATTTGCAAGAGACGTACAAACTGAAATTGAGGCGTTGATCCAGCGTGACAATTTACAGGCGCATGTTAAGTTACTTGGTTTTGTTAGCGACGTTCGAGAGCTCTATCCGCAGCTAGACATCCTTTGCTTCCCTTCACACCTAGATGCGGCAGGCCGCCCTGTTTTTGAAGCTGCTTTCTATGGAGTTCCGAGTGTTGTGGCAATAGCAAACCCAGTACCAGACGCCATTTTGCATGAGGTCACAGGTTTGGCTATTCCGGAATCGAAGCCTGTATTAATTGCTGATGCCTTACAGCGTTTGGTGGAGGATCCAGTTTTGCGTCGTCAACTTGGCAAACAAGCAAAAACTTGGGCAGAGAAAACATTTTCGATAAATGTTAATGCGAGTCATATGCTCGATCTATATAAGATCTTAGTGTCTTCTGAGCAGGCTTTCTGAGTTATGCGTATTCTCGTGCTATCCCAGTATTTTTGGCCAGAAAACTTTATCATTAATGATATTGTTCAGACATTAAGTGAGCAAGGACATAGCGTTGTAGTTGCAACAGGAAAACCTAATTATCCTGATGGCGAAGTTTATGATGGGTATCGTGCGGGTGGGACCTTGCGCGAGCTTTATCAGAATGATATCGATGTGGTTCGTGTACCGCTATGGCCTAGAGGGCAAGGTGGTAGTGTAAACTTGATTATCAATTATCTATCTTTTGTGATGTCGGGTTTATTTTACTTGCCTTGGATGTTGAAAGGGCGCAGGTTTGACGCGATTCTAGTGTTTGCTCCTTCGCCGATCACTCAGGCCATACCTGCTATCCTCCTTAAATGGCTAAAAAAAGCTAAGTTGGTATTGTGGGTGCAGGATCTATGGCCGGAAAGCCTGTCTGCAACGGGTTTCATAAAAAAACCATATTTGCTCAATATAGTAGGTTGTATTGTACGGGTTATCTATTTTTGTTGTGATAAGCTTTTAGTACAGTCGCGTGCTTTTGTTGAACCTATGTTGCGATATGCCTGTCGTGATAAGATTTTTTATTATCCTAATTCTATACGTGTCAGTGAAAGTAAGGCTGATATTACAATACCGCAAGATTTGAGTGAACTGCTTGAGCAATACTTTTGTGTAGTATTTGCAGGTAATCTCGGAACTGCGCAGGCGCTGGATACCGTAATTCAGGCTGCACGACTGTTACGTGATGATGCGGAAATTCGGTTGGTTTTGGTTGGTAGCGGTAGTCGTTTGTCATGGCTCAAGGCTCAGTGTAAGGAGCTGGGTTTGAGTAATTTGGTGCTGCCAGGGCGTTTTCCTCTGGAGCTGATGCCTGCGATATTTGAGCGTTCCTCTGCGCTGCTTGTTTCGCTTAATGATGAAGAGATATTTGCTCAGACAATACCTAGCAAAATTCAGGCATATTTAGCTGCAGGGCGACCAATTATCGCAAGTATCAATGGTGAGGGTGCTCGAGTTGTTCTTGAGGCCGGTGCTGGGCTTGTCTCGGCGGCAGAGCAAGTTATGCCATTAGTGGATAATATTCGTTGCTTAAAGAGGCTTGATTCTGTTGAGCGTAATGCTTTAGGGAAGTCTGGAAAAGAGTATTTCTATAAGAATTTTGAAATGGGTGTTCGAGTGAAAGATCTTGTTCAGATATTAGCTGATTAATATCTGTGTTGTTGAGTTTTAATTTTTAAATCGGCATGATTAGTGCTTTGAGGGAATATGTGCGGAATTCTAGGGGGGCGTTGGGGCAGTGGTAAAGCACGCTCCAGAAAAGCTGTTGAAGACGGCTTGAATGCAATGAGTTACAGAGGGCCGGACGGTGCAGGGATTCTAATAGAGTCTGTAGGGCGTAGTGAAGTATGCTTAGCGCACAATCGATTGGCTATTCTAGATCTTACCGATAATGCTCTTCAGCCAATGCACAGTTGTGATGGCAGCTTAAGCATAGTTTTCAATGGGGAAATTTATAACTATGTTGAGTTGAGGGAGGAACTTCTATTATATGGTTTTAAATTTTCAACCGACAGCGATACAGAAGTTCTCTTGTGTGCATGGCGTCACTGGGGGCATGCGTGCTTGGAAAAGCTTACGGGCATGTTTGCTTTTGCTGTGTTGGATCGAAAAAGCTCTAAACTGACATGTGTGCGTGATGCCTTTGGGGTGAAGCCCCTATTTTACAAGTGTGTAGGCGAGGAGTTTATTTTTGCCTCCGAGATAGGGGCCCTCAGAAAATTATCCGGTCAATCAGACTCGTTGAATGTTCAGCGTGCCTATGATTATTTGGTCCATGGTGATTACGACAGCGGTGATCAGACATTCTTCACCGATATTCTTTCGCTGAAACCTGGACATCTACTGAGTCTAAGCCTGCGTGATGGCGTGGTTTCTGAGCCAGAGTTTTGGTGGCGACCATCGATCATCGAGCGTCCGTCAGTTACGTTTGCGGATGCAGCAGATGAGTTGAGAGAGCTATTTCTAAAAAGCGTGCGCTTGCACATGCGTAGTGATGTACCTATCGCAGCGGCATTATCTGGTGGGATAGATTCTTCAGCAATTGTTTGTGCTATGCGTCATGTCGCACCCGATCGATCTATTAGCAGCTTCAGCTACATCGCTGAGGGCCATGTTAGTTCCGAGGAACAGTGGGTTGATCAAGTCAATTCATATGTCGGGGCTATTCCCAACAAGATTGTTGCTAATGCACAAGAGCTTCTTCGCGATTTGCCCGATATGATTTCAGCGCAGGGAGAGCCTTTTGGCAGTAGTAGTATTTATGCCCAGTACCGTGTCTGCCAACATGCGGGTTCTAATGGATTCAAAGTGCTTCTGGAAGGGCAAGGTGCTGATGAGATGCTTGGGGGATATATAGGTTACCCAGGTCAGCGATTACGCAGTTTGCTTGAAAAAGGTGAGTATGCTCGCGCTTGGGAGTTTTTGGGCTCATGGGCTCAATGGCCTAATCGCAGCCGATGGGGTGCAATACAGCGATTTGTGGCAGAAGTCGCCCCGGATTTTTTATATGACAAGTTGAGAAGTCTTAATGGCATGCAAAACAACCCTGTCTGGATGAGAGGAAATATTTTGTCCGAAATGGGTGTGCGCTGTCTCTACCCACGTATGCGTCGAACCGACGATGCAACAGGCCGGCGTCTCATGGCCGAACTGGCGACTTCATTAAGTGAACGCGGTCTATCTGCACTTTTGCGTCACGGTGATCGTAACTCTATGCGGTTTTCTGTGGAGAGTAGGGTGCCATTCTTAACTCTAGATCTCGTCAATTATTCTTTAGGGTTGCCTGAACACTATCTAGTGTCGAACCTAGGGGAAACTAAGTCTATATTTAGGGCTGCGATGCGTGGGATAGTGCCTTCAAAAATTTTAGAGCGTAGAGACAAGGTTGGCTTTGCAACTCCGGAGCAAAGTTGGTTGAATGACATTGCGGGCGATGTGCGTGAGCTTATAAGTCAAGATGTTGCGCTGCCTTTTTTTGATCAAAAGCGAGTTGTTATTGAGTTTGATCAGATGCTAAGTAATAAAAAAACTTTCTCTTGGCAAGCTTGGCGATGGATTAACTTTATAATTTGGTATCGTCAGGCGGGTGTTTGATTCGCTCCGGATTAGCGCCTACGGCAAGAAAACTATATGATTTTTTGTGGTGCGTGTTATTTATTTATCTTGTTTTTAAGTTTCACTTGAGTGCTAATTGTTAATGAATACTTTAAATTTTTTACGTTATATTCCAATTTTCCTTGTTTTGGCGGTTTATCTTCCTGCGTCTATATTAGGTATTTTTGCATTTCAAGATAGGTATGCGTTAAATTTATTGTTAATTCTATTTCTATTTTTGGCTATATATTTAATTGGTTATCGATGGGCCGCTATTGCTACAGATGCCATTAGAAGTATCCTGTCGAGGGGGAGGGTACTTAATTTTGGTTTGTTTTTAGCCTTTGTGTCACTTGTCTATTTAATTGTTACTGCTTATGCGATAGTTACTGCTGACGCGGTGCCACTAATTGTTGCGTTTTCCGGTGGTTCGGAAATGGATATTGCCAACGCCCGCGCAAGTTACCTTTCTTCACGGGAAGGGTATGAGAGCATTATTCGCTATGTTTCATTTATTGCAAGTAGGGCTATTATTCCTATGGTTGTTCTGTATTTGTTTTTTTGGCGGAACGAGCTGCGTTTTTTCTTCTTGATTGCAGTGATGTTTATTTATTCTCTGACTCTTGAGAAGGTTGTTCCGGTCTTTGCGATGCTTCCGCTGTTTGTTTTTTATTTTTTAAGTAGGCAGTTTTTGGCTTGTTTTTATGTTTTTTTATCTATTTTTTCTTTGATTTTTCTTTTGTCCTGGATCTCATATGGAGGTCTGCATGAAGGACAAGTAATTGAGGACTCTAGAAACCAGTCAGTTAGTTCTTCGCTGCAGTTTCCCGAGGGTGTTCTGATTAAGGGGCCTGTTGAAAATTCAGAGCGACTTTATCTTAAATGTGTTGTGCCTCTGATGTTTTTGAATAAAGAAGATTTTGACTGCTTTGATAGTGCATACACTCTCGATTTAGTCCTTGTCGATAGAGTTTTGTGGGTGCCGTATATAACTGCTTATGATTGGCTGGTTTTTCAGGATGTAGGTCTCAAAGGTAGGCTGACAATGGGGCGCTCAGTAAGTCTTGTGCATCGTTTATTTGGTGAGCCTAAAATGCAGCTTGAGAAAATTATCTATGCTTACCAACGAGGTGCTTCACCGGGGGGGGCTGGTACTGCCAATACGCTATTTTTGATTGACGCAAAGCTAGCCTTCGGATGGCTTGGGGTTGTCATATACTCGTTTGTTCTGGTTTTCTGTGCTGCAATTATTTTTTCATCGTCTAATCTCGTATTAAAGCTGGCGAGTATAAATTCATTTCTTGTGGTCGTGGTAAGCCCACTTACAGCTACGCTGCTTAGTGGTGGCTTGGCTATTTTTGTAATACTTGCCCTATTTCTCCCGTCTGATGACTCCGCTTCAAATGATGAAATTGCGGTGCGCCTTTGAGCAGCGGCATGATTTCTTCAACCCTGCGATCAGCTCTAGGGCAGCTAGCAGGGCTTATATTTGGTGCGATTACATTAAAAATTTTAGCGATTATGACCGGCCCTTCAGGAGTTGGTTTGTTTTCTCTTTTTCGTCATTTACAACAATCACTATCGCTGGTTGCTTCTTTGGGTGGTCAAGCTGCAATTATTCAAGGGTTGAGTAGTCGTGAGGAAGAGCAACGAGAAGTGTTTCAGCGCCATGTTTGTGCGGTCTTTGTTGTCCTTGGTTTGCTGCTTGCTATTTTCATGTTGTGTTCTGCATCTTTAATTTCTGAGTGGATGTTCGAAGGTGGCTACACATCTTCGTTGCGCTGGTTGACGATTTCCGTGCTTGCAGGCAGTGGGCTGTTTTTCTTAAGGGGGATTTTAAACGCTCATTTGAAATTTAACGAAATTGCATTGATCAATGCAATTTCAGGTTTTGGGGGGTGCTTTTAGTATTTCCTGCGGGCTATTTATATAATCAGGGCTCTTATAGTGGGCTTGTTATGTTGGTCACTGCAACCCCGGTGGCTGGGTTTTTGACTGGTTGGTTTTTTTTCTGTCAACAACGAGTAAGTAAGACTGTTTATTTTTCTTGGTCATTAATGCAGCTTTCTGAGCTTCGTGCATTCGTGGAATTGGCATTTCCTACATTGCTTTCTGTTTTTTTTACAATGGGTAGTTTATTAATTGTCAGAGGCTTGATTGTTAATCAGGAGGGGTTGGAAGGAGTTGGTATATTCGACGCTGCTTGGAGTATCAGTGCTTTATATTTAGGGGTTTTTCTTGCTTCTCTGCAAAGTTATTTGCTACCCGTATTTGCTCGAGGCTCTTCTGGGCAAGATTTAAAATCCTCCTTGGCACGAGCTTTTCGGTTTGCATTAATTGCATGTTTTCCTATGATAATAGGTTTAATTTTATTCAAGCCTTTTGTGATTTTTTTATTGTATAGCGATGGATTTTTTGCTGCTTTGGAGATTTTGCGCTGGACACTTTTGGGTGACTGCGTAAAAGTATTTGGTTGGGTCATAGCAAGTACTCTAATGGCTCGAGCGGACATGAAAGGTTTTATGCTTGCTGAGCTTGTCTGGAGTGCTATTTTTTTGATGCTTTCTATCTGCTTTCTTGAACAAGGTTTAGCGTGGGTGGGCATGGCATATTTTATTGCCTATATAGGGTATGCATTATTTCTTTTTCTGCGGCTATACTTAGTCCACAACTTGCTGGTTCCTTTTGATGTTCTCTTTCAGTGGTTTGCTGGGTTCTTGTTGGTTTTCTTGGTTAGTTTAATTGCTTGGGATTTAATGATTTTCAAGTGGCTAAATATGCTGCTATTTTTTCCAGTTTTTATTTTCTTGTTTTTGATTGTGCCAGTTCAAGATAGAGTTTTTGCTCTGCGTATTGCCAGAGAAAAGATTGCGCGCTGGCTAAAATATTAATTTTTGCGAGTTTATTAAAAATATGAAAGTTATGATCCTAGGTGCTAGCGGTATGTTGGGTAGTACTGTTTTTCGTATGTTTGATTTGCATTCAGAGTACGAAGCATGGGGTACGCTGCGTAGACGCGAAGCATTGCGATACTTTCCAGAGTCAAGCTGTGCACGTCTCCTGACAGGTATCGATGTACTCGACCAAGACATACTGGTTTCAGTGATGGTCAGAGTTAAGCCAGATATCGTGATCAACTGCGTTGGGCTAATTAAGCAACTTGACGATGCCAAGGATCCGCTAACGGCGCTGCCAATCAATGCCATGCTGCCACACCGGTTGGCCCGCCTATGCGAGTTGGCTGGTGCAAGGCTCATCCATATCAGTACTGACTGCGTGTTCTCCGGGCGCAAGGGTTTGTACCTGGAGAGTGATTTGTCGGACGCCGAAGACCTCTACGGTAAGTCCAAGTACATTGGTGAACTGCATGATCTACCACATGCGATTACTCTGCGTACCTCAATCATCGGCCACGAGCTGGGCTCTAACTATGCTCTGGTGGATTGGTTCCTGTCCCAGGAGGAGGGCGTTAAAGGTTTTACCAAGGCGATCTTCTCTGGTCTACCCACGGTCGAACTAGCGCGGGTGATAAAGGACTTCGTTGTTTCGCACCCGCAGCTCAATGGCCTGTATCATGTCGCCGCTAAGCCGATCGACAAGTTCCGGCTGCTCAGTCTGGTGGCTGCGCAGTATGGCAAGGCTATCGATATCCGGCCTGAAGATGCGCTGGTGATCGACCGTTCTTTGGACGGTTCGCGTTTCCGCGAAGCGACCGGCTATGTGGCACCCGAGTGGCCGGAGCTGATCCGGCGTATGTACGAGCAGCGCCGGTAATCACTCCGGTTTGCTGGTGAAAAGGAAACCACGCAGCCTCCGGGCTGCGTTCACGTTCTGGAAGGTTATATGTTTGATAACAAGGTATTGATGATCACCGGTGGCACCGGTTCCTTTGGCCATACGGTGTTGCGGCGTTTCCTCGATACCAATGTGCGCGAGATCCGCATCTTCTCCCGTGACGAGAAGAAGCAGGAGGATATGCGCATCGCTCTGGCCAACGACAAGGTCAAGTTCTACATCGGTGATGTACGTGACTACGACAGCCTCAAGCAGGCTATGGTTGGCGTCGATTACATCTTCCACGCAGCGGCGCTCAAACAGGTGCCTTCGTGTGAGTTCTACCCGATGGAGGCCGTGCGCACCAACGTCAATGGCACAGAGAACGTACTCAATGCTGCCATTGCCAGTGGCGTGAAACGCGTGGTGGTGCTCTCTACTGATAAAGCGGTGTATCCAATCAACGCCATGGGCATCTCCAAGGCTATGTCCGAGAAGTTGATGGTGGCCAAGTCGAGGATGATTCCGGCCGGCGGCACCGTGGTTTGTGCCACTCGCTATGGCAACGTGATGGCATCGCGCGGTTCGGTGATCCCGTTGTTCATCGAGCAACTACGCAGCGGCGAGCCGCTGACCGTCACTGATCCCAATATGACGCGTTTCCTGATGTCGTTGGAAGACTCGGTTGACCTGGTGCTGCACGCTTTCGAGCATGGTGAGCAGGGGGATCTTTTCGTGCAGAAGGCGCCAGCCTCAACCGTTGGTGATCTGGCCCTGGCGCTCAAGGCGTTGTTCGGTCGCGAGAACCCGGTGCGGGTGATCGGCACTCGTCATGGCGAGAAGCTTTACGAGTCGTTGGTTTCACGCGAAGAGATGGCTAAAGCCGAGGACATGGGCCGTTACTACCGCATTCCTGCGGACAACCGCGATCTCAACTACAAGAAGTACTTCGTTGAGGGCGAGGAGAAGATCGCCGAGTTCGATGATTACACCTCGCACAACACCGAGCGCCTGGACATCGAGGGCATCAAGCAACTGCTGCTCAAGCTCGACTACATCAAGGAGCAACTCGATGCTTAAGGTTATGACTCTGGTCGGGACGCGTCCTGAGCTGATCAAAATGAGTCGGGTGATTGCCGAACTCGACCGCCAGGTTAATCACGTGCTGGTGCACTCCGGTCAGAATTACGACTATGAGCTGAACCAGGTTTTCTTCGATGACCTGGAAATCCGCAAACCGGATCACTTTCTTGGCGCTGCCGGTGAGACTGCTGCACAAACTATCGCTGAGGTAATCGCCAAGGCCGATGCGGTGTTCGAGTTAGAAAAGCCTGATGCGTTGTTGCTTTACGGCGACACCAATACTTGTCTTGCGGTCATTGCGGCCAAACGGCGCAAGATTCCGGTGTTCCATATGGAGGCGGGTAACCGCTGCTTTGACCAGCGGGTGCCGGAGGAGCTCAACCGCAAAGTGCTCGATCACCTCTCCGATATCAATATGGTGCTTACCGAACATGCACGTCGATACTTGATTGCTGAGGGCATTCGCCCTGAGACCATCATCAAGAGCGGTTCGCACATGCATGAAGTACTGGATTACTACCGGCCAAAGATCGAGGCCTCTGACGTGCTTGCGCGCGAGGGGCTGGGGGCTAGAAAGTTCTTTATTGTCAGTGCCCATCGTGAGGAGAACGTCGATACCCCTGACAATCTGCGCGATCTGCTAGCCACTCTCCGTGCGTTGGCCGACGAGTATGGTTTCCCGCTGATCGTGTCGACTCATCCGCGCACACGTAAACGCCTGGAGGCGCTGGGTGAGTCGCTGGAGCATCCGCTGATCCGCTTCTCTAAGCCGTTTGGCCTACTCGACTACATCAAGCTGCAGATGAATGCGTTCTGCGTGCTCTCCGACAGCGGCACCATCACCGAGGAAGCTTCGTTGCTGAATCTGCCAGCAGTGACGCTTCGCAACGCTCATGAGCGTCCGGAAGGCATGGATCAGGGCACTCTGATAATGAGTGGATTAAAGAAGGATTCGGTGTTGGAGGCGGTCAAGGTCATTACGAGTCAGCATCAACCCGGCTCGCGCCGTATTCCGCTGGTTCCTGATTATGAAGGTGGCCCGGTTTCGTTGCAGGTCGTGCGAGTCGTGCTCAGCTACACGGACTATGTAAATCGTACTGTCTGGCACAAGGGCTAAAATCATGCGTGTTTTGCTTACGGGTGCCAGCGGTTTCGTTGGGCGCGCAGTGCAGGCACGCCTGCTAGTTGATGGTGCACATGAATTGCGCTGCGCCATGCGTCAGCTGCCGCCGACTTCCTCGGTTAATTGCGAAGTTTGCCTGTCTCCAGAGTTGTCTCCGGATGCGGATTGGTCGACGGCATTGGCCAATGTTGATGCTGTCATCCATTGTGCTGCTCGGGTGCATGTGATGAACGAGCAATCCATTGACCCGCTTGCCGAGTTTCGTCAGGTCAATGTTGAGGGCACGCTGCGGCTGGCTCGTCAGGCCGTGGAGGCTGGTGTGCGCCGCTTTATCTTCGTCAGCTCAATCAAGGTCAATGGTGAGCAGACTTTGCCGGGGCATTCCTACAGTGCTGATGACTTGCCTGAGGCCGTAGACCCATATGGCATATCCAAACATGAGGCCGAAGAAGGGTTGAAGGCATTGGCTGCCGAGAGTGGGCTGGAGGTGGTTATTGTTCGTCCACCACTGATCTATGGCCCGGGGGTGAAGGCTAATTTCCACAGCATGCTGCGTTGGCTGCATCGCGGCATACCACTTCCCTTGGGTGCCATCAATAATCATCGTAGTTTTGTGGCGCTGGATAATCTGGTGGATTTACTGGTGTTATGTCTTACACATCCGGCGGCAATTGGGCAGCGTTTTCTTGTGAGCGATGGTGAGGATCTGTCCACTACTGAGTTGTTGCGCCGCTTGAGTAGTGCCTTGGGGCGCCCGGCCAGGCTAGTTGCTGTCCCTCAGTCTTGGATTGAGTATGGTGCGGTGTTATTGGGGCAGCGCGCACTGAGCCAGAGATTATGTGGCTCCTTACAGGTGAATATAGATAAAACTCGCGAGTGTCTAGGCTGGGCGCCACCACTTACAGTGGAGCAGGCGTTGGCCAAAACCGTTGCACACTTTCTAGAAGACGCCCATTCATGACTGTTCTGATCTTTAGCTGTTTAGTGGCTGCCTTGTCGTGGATATTGACCGCTTGGTTACGGCGCTATGCGTTGTCCCGCAGCTTGATGGATGTTCCTAATGCACGTAGTTCCCATAGCCAACCCACGCCGCGGGGCGGTGGGATGGCGATTGTTGTGGCATTTCTGTTTGCGTTGTTTATAGCTTTCTCCATGGGCATGGGAGTTCAAACTGAGTACTTTTATGCATTGAGCGGTGCTGGTGCGCTTATCGCAGTGCTTGGATTTCTTGATGATCATGGGCATATCGCAGCCCGCTGGCGTTTGCTTGGGCATTTCACGGCTGCTGCTTGGGTGCTGTTCTGGCTCAATGGTTTGCCACCTGTACAAGTACTCGACCATGTGATTGACCTGGGTTGGTTCGGTTATTTGTTGGCCTCCCTCTATTTGGTATGGCTGCTCAATCTTTATAACTTTATGGATGGTATTGACGGTATTGCCAGTGTCGAGGCTATCTGTGTTTGCCTTGGTGGCGCGTTGATGTACGGCTTTCTCGGGCATTTAAATATGCTGCTCTTGCCGTTGTTGTTGGCTGCGGCGGTTGCGGGCTTTTTGATTTGGAACTTTCCTCCCGCGCGTATTTTTATGGGGGATGCAGGAAGTGGTTTCCTCGGCGTCGTATTGGGCATTCTCTCTCTGCAAGCCGCCTGGACCGACGCATCATTACTTTGGGGGTGGTTGATTCTGCTGGGGGTCTTTATTGTCGATGCAACCTTTACTCTTTTCCGGCGGTTGTTGCGTGGAGATAAGGTTTATGAAGCCCACCGTAGTCATGCCTATCAATATGCCTCACGTTACTTCGGGCGCCATTTACCGGTGACTTTGGCAGTCCTTGTGATCAATTTTTTATGGCTATTACCAATTGCGCTCTGGGTTGTGTCAGGCGGTGAAGGCTTGTTTGGACTGTTGTTGGCCTATACACCTCTAGTGATATTGGCTATCAGGTTTCGAGCTGGAGCGCTGGAGTGAGTATGAGCCAGTTACGAACATTGTTAGTGCTAGGCGCAGGCGGACATGGCCAGGCTGTTGCGGAAGCGGCACTGCTAGCTGGTGAGTGGCAACGCGTCTGTTTTCTCGATGACCGCAATTAGAGGCGGCCTTTGGAATAGACGTGATTGGTAATCTCTACAGTTTGCTGGAGCCAGGCTGCTAGGGGCCGCTGCGGGTAAAAACTCTTTGCGTGAAGCGTGGTGCCGGTATCGAGTTGGTCAGCATCGTGCATCCGCGCGCATGGGTTAGTCCGTCGGCTCACATCGGGCAGGGATCTGCTGTACTTGCGATGGCGGTGATTGGAACTAAGGCGAGGCTGGGGCAAGGTGCAATTGTAAATGCCGGTGCTGTGGTGGATCACGATGTGTGCATCGGTGACTTTGGCCCGCTCGGAGTCGGTGTCAATTTGGCTGGTGGTGTTCAGGTGGGCGCTTCAGCATGGCTTCAGGCCGGTTGTAATGCAGGCTATGGTGTTAGCGTGTCATCAGGTGATGTGGTTGCTCCTGGCACCGTATTGCAAGCCAATTATTAAGGGATAAATATGGTTCGCCAGTGGGTAGACGCTTTACGTCAGAACCTCTTGCAATTATCGCGTCGAAAGAAACGTTTCTTGCAGGTAGTCACTGATATTGCACTAATCTGGCTGGCGCTCTGGCTTTCATTTGCTTTGCGTTTGGGGGAGTGGGATGCAGCCCAGCCGTTTGACGGTCATGGTTGGCTATTCCTCTTGGCACCTATTATTGCTTTGCCAATTTTTATCCGTTTGGGTATGTATCGTGCGGTGATGCGTTATGTGGGTAATGATGCACTGATCGCTATTGCCAAGGCTGTTACGGTATCTGCCCTGGTGTTGGCTTTGGCAGTCTACTGGTATCGGGGGCCTACGGCTCTGGTACCACGTTCGATGGTATTCAATTATTGGTGGTTGAGCCTTTTACTTTTAGGCGGTTTGCGTCTCGCCATGCGCCAGTATTTTGCAGGTAATTGGTTTGAGTTAAATCCAAGACGAACAGCAGCATTAGCTCCGCTCTTGCCTAGGGTTGCTGTTTACGGTGCTGGTTCCGCTGGAAATCAATTGGTTGCTGCTTTGCGTATGGGGCGTGCCATGCGTCCTGTGGCTTTTATTGATGATGAGCCAAGTATTGCCAATCGCACTATTGCTGGATTGCGCGTATACACCCCTAAGCACATTTCGCAAATGATTGATGAAACAGGCGCTGATGAAATTCTATTGGCCATGCCTTCTGCTTCTCGTGGACGGCGACGTGAAATTCTTGAAACGCTGGAGAAATTTCCTCTGCATGTGCGCAGCATCCCGGGCTTTATGGATTTGGCCAGTGGTCGCGTAAAAGTCGAGGATGTGCAGGAAGTCGATATTGCTGATTTGCTGGGCCGTGATGCAGTACCGCCGCAGCAAGCATTGTTTGAGCGTTGCATTCGTAATCAGGTGGTCATGGTTACCGGTGCCGGTGGCTCGATTGGCTCGGAACTGTGCCGCCAGATTCTGCTGACAGGTCCAGCAACACTGCTGCTGTTTGAGCATAGTGAGTTCAACCTGTACAGCATTCACAGTGAGCTTGAAGCGCGGGTCAAGCGCGAGTCTTTACCACTTCGCCTGGTACCTATTCTCGGTTCTATTCGCAATGCATCACGTTTGTTTGATGTGATGCGCACTTGGAAAGTCGACACGGTTTACCATGCGGCGGCTTATAAGCATGTACCTATGGTCGAGCACAATATTGCCGAAGGTGTGCTCAATAATCTAATGGGCACGCTTAATACCGCGCAGGCAGCGATCAAGTCAGGTGTGACTAGTTTTGTTCTGATTTCCACTGACAAGGCCGTACGTCCGACTAATGTCATGGGTAGTACCAAGCGTTTGGCTGAGATGGTACTCCAGGCGCTCAGTCGTGAGTCTGCGCCGGTGTTGTTTGCTGATGATGACACTGTGCATCAACTCAACAAAACGCGTTTTACCATGGTGCGTTTTGGCAATGTCCTGGGCTCATCTGGCTCCGTTATCCCACTGTTCCATGAGCAGATTCGCAAGGGCGGGCCGGTGACGGTTACTCATCCGAATATTACACGTTACTTTATGACCATCCCTGAGGCGGCACAGTTGGTTATCCAGGCCGGAGCCATGGGGGAGGGCGGTGACGTATTTGTGCTGGATATGGGCCAGCCGGTGAAAATTGCTGTACTGGCCGAGAAGATGATTCATCTCAGCGGATTAAGTGTGCGCTCCGACAAGACGCCCCAGGGTGATATAGCAATAGAGTTCACCGGTTTAAGACCGGGTGAAAAGCTTTATGAAGAGCTGCTGATCGGTGACAACGTAAGCCCGACCGAGCATCCGATGATCATGCGAGCCAGTGAAGAACATCTGCCTTGGGAGACGTTCAAGGGCATGCTTCAACAGTTATTGTTGGCAGTGGACAAGGATGACTATGAGCGCGTTCGACAGTTGTTGCGCGAGACGGTGAGCGGTTATAAACCTGAGGGTGAGATTGTTGACTGGCTTCACCTGCAGCGCCGTAGTGAGTAACAGGGTTTATCCGCTGAAATTTGCTACTGGTTGTTTGACAGTGCTGCTGCAGCGTCTAGGTTTGAGTTAGGTGTGGAGATGGATGTCCCATGCCTCGATAAAAACCAACGTAAGGATACGAATGATGCTGAAATCAACGTTTAACGCCCTTCTGTTCGCTGTTATTACCTCGCTTTCGCTGACTGTTAGTGCCGCTGAAGTTGCGCCATCCGCAGAAACCACTGCCCAGTCAGCTGAAGTCGCTGTTACCAACAAGGTCAATCTCAACACCGCTGATGCCGTCACTTTGCAGCGCGAGCTGATAGGTATTGGTGAGGTCAAGGCGCAGGCGATTGTTGCTTATCGTGATGAGCACGGCGACTTTGCGTCGGTGGATGAATTGCTGGAGGTCAAGGGCATTGGTGAGGCGACGCTGGAGAAAAATCGCGACAAGTTGAGTATCAACTGACGCATTGAGTTGTTGTGTTGAATAAGGCCGGTTATCAACCGGCCTTTTTGTTTTCTGCATCAACTGCAAGGAGCTAACAGCGAGGCGCTTATGGTGTGGTCTGCAGTCGCGGCCGATGCGGTGCTGGTATTTCATCTGCTGTTTATTCTGTTTGCATTGCTGGGCGGCCTGTTGGTGTGGCGATGGCGCGGCTTGGTCTGCTTGCATGTACCTGCGGCTGTGTGGGGTGTGCTGGTTGAGTTGATGCACTGGCCCTGTCCGCTCACGCCGCTGGAGCAGCGTTTGCGGCTTACTGCCGGGCAGGCGGGGTATCGCGATAGTTTTGTCGAACACTACGTGTTGCCGATTATCTATCCAGCGGGTTTGACGCCGCAGATTCAGGTGCTGTTAGGGCTGATCGTACTGCTGCTCAATGGCCTGATTTATGGGGTGTTGCTTTGGCAGCGTTGGCGGCGGTCGTGAGTGGGGCTTAGGCTGGCTTATTCAGATGAATGATGGTGTACAGGCTAGATAATATCCCCGGCTACACTGGCCTTATCAACCACGGCATCAGAAGGCAGCTTTCCTATGCAAAATCGCATGATGATCACTGGCGCAGGTTCAGGTTTAGGGCGTGAAATTGCGTTGCGCTGGGCGCGAGAGGGCTGGCAGTTGGCGCTCTCGGATGTCAATGAACCAGGCCTTGCGGAGACACTGCAACTGGTGCGTGAGGCGGGCGGTGATGGTTTTACCCAGCGCTGCGATGTGCGTGATTACAGCCAGCTGACGGCGTTTGCCCAGGCCTGTGAAGAGAAGTTGGGTGGCATTGATGTGATCGTCAACAACGCCGGTGTGGCTTCTGGTGGGTTCTTCAGTGAGCTGTCACTGGAAGATTGGGATTGGCAGATCGCGATCAACCTGATGGGCGTGGTCAAGGGCTGCAAGGCCTTCCTGCCACTGCTGGAAAAAAGCAAAGGCAAAATCGTCAATATTGCCTCCATGGCGGCCCTGATGCAGGGGCCGGCGATGAGTAACTACAACGTGGCCAAGGCTGGTGTCGTAGCGTTGTCGGAAAGTCTGTTGATTGAATTGAAACTGCATGAAATCAGCGTGCATGTCGTGTGTCCATCGTTCTTCCAGACCAACCTGCTGGACTCTTTCCGCGGTCCGACCCCGGCGATGAAGGCCCAGGTTGGCAAATTGCTGGAAAGCTCGCCGATCAGTGCTGCGGATATTGCAGATTACATTTACCAGGAAGTCGGCAAAGGTGAATTCATGATTCTGCCTCATGAACAGGGCCGAATGGCCTGGGCCGTGAAGCAGAAAAACCCACAGCTGCTGTACAACGAAATGACTGCCATGGCTGACAAGATGCGTGCCCCGCGCAACAGGTGATGGGGCCTACGATCGATTTTGTTGATCGCACGATCAGCTTAATCGGTCGGCGGACTTGCCTGGGCCTGGCTCGGGCGTTAGGGTTTGCGGCCATGTCGGCATGGCCGCGAAACTGATGGTATTTCTGTGAAACCTTTCCCGCGGGCCTTGCTGTTGCTGGCCCTTGTTCTGGCTGCAATCAATCTGCGCCCTGGTATCACCTCCCTGGCACCGCTGATCGAGCGGATTGCTGAAGAATTAGCCTTGAGCCGCGGTTTGATCAGTCTGACCACCGCTTTGCCGGTACTGTGCATGGGGTTACTCGCACCGTTTGCGCCGCGCTTGGCTCTGCGTCTGGGGCTTGAACGGACTATCGCCCTGTGCATGGCCTTGATTGCCGTTGCGTTGCTGGTTCGTCTGTTTGGACATGCCAGCAGCATCTTGATTGGCAGTGCGGTGCTGCTGGGGGCAGCCATCGCGGTTGCCGGGCCCTTGCTCTCTGGGTTTATCAAGCGCCATTTCGCGGGACGCATGGGCAGCGTTGTGGGCTGGTATTCGCTGAGCATGGCAATTGGCGGAGCCGGTGGCGCAGTGCTGACAGTGCCGGCTACCCAGTGGCTGGATGATGACTGGACTCATGGTCTGGCCGTATGGGCCCTGCCGGCGTTGGTGGGGGGGCTGCTCTGGCTGTGCTTGCCCAATCGAGCTGAGTGTGAGGCGGATGCTGCAGGCGCGGGCTTGCCTTGGCGCAACCCGCGGGCTTGGCTGATCAGTGCATTTTTTGCCATTCAGGCTGGGCTGTTCTATGCCTTGGCTACCTGGGCGGTGGCGCGCTATCACGAGGCCGGGCTGAGTTTACTGCACAGTAACAGCTTGTTCAGCGTGTCGATGTTGATGGGCTTGCCCAGTTCATTCCTACTGCCTTGGCTGGCGCAGCGATTGCATAATCGCTATGTGCTGCTTATGGGCTGTGGCTTGCTGACCTCGATCAGCCTGATGATGATCACGTTCCAGCCGACCCTGCTGCCTGAGCTCTGGGCGGTCACCATTGGCTTTGGCCTCGGTGGCTCGTTTGCCTTGTCGCTGGTGTTGCCATTGTATGAAGCAGGCTCGCCGCTGGCGGTTAGTCGCTGGACGGCGATGATGCTGTGCATGGGCTACAGCCTGGCGTGCCTGACCCCAGTGCTGACCGGTCTGGCGCGTGATCTGGCGGGCAGTTATCAGCTGCCATTCATGGTTCTCACGGCGTTGGCGTTGCTGATGACGCTGTTGGCCTGGCTGATGCGCCGTGGCCCATTACGCCACCCTGCCTGATAGGCAGTTAAATCCTCATAGCGCTTATTTGGCAGCAGTTCCTTCCTTGGCCTTGGAGGCTGTGATAGAAGGCAGCCTTGATTTGCTGGAGTGCCTGCGTGGAGTCCGAATCCATCGTTTATGGTTGCATCCGTGACTGGCCGTCGGACAGTCCGGCGGAAAGCCGTCTGCGTCGTGAAATCAATCGGCAAGTGCTTGATGAACTGCCGACGGGCGATGCTTGGAGCTTTCTCGGTCGGGAGATGTTTGCCTGTTGCGAGCAGCCGGGCGATGGCCTGTACCAGACCCAGGTGATCCACTTCGGTGCCAGCTATCGTACGGTGGAGTACGAGTGGGGCCTGTGGATCAAGCAATTCGAGGCGTTGCTCAAACGTCTGTACTGGGCCAGCGCGGTGGTGCATCTGGAAACCGAGCTGAACGGTACGCACACCTTTCGCTGGGAGTCGGATAGTGGCTTTCACAGTCCGCAGGAGGGCGAGCTGCGTGTGCGTTGTGCGTGGGAGCGCGAGGGGGGGCTGCGCGGCTAGGTTGGGTTGAGGCGCGCAGCGACGAAGCCCAACGAGCATGCCGCTTTGTTGGGCTTCGCTGTGCTCAGCACCAACCTATGAGGATGAGGTTGCCTTTACGGTGTTTATTCCTCAAGCGCATTCAGCCACTCTTTCGGCACATCGCGCTTCAGCGCCAGCTGGCACTGCTGGCTCTCCGCATCAAACACAATCACCGCCTGGCCTTTGCTCAGGGCGTGGCGTACCCGTTCGATCCGCGTCTCCAGCGGGGTTTCATCGCCGTTATCGGTGCCGTCACGGGTGACGAAGTCTTCGATCAGGCGGGTCAGGGTGTCAGCTTCGAGCAGGTGATAGGGGATCAGCACAGTATTGCCTCCAGAGCGCAGCCCGGATGCTAACGCGCATGGCGCTGCCTGGCCATGGCTGCCGTGCTGTTACTGGGCGGACGGTTCTGCTGGTCGCAGGTAGATTTCCAGGGTGCTGTACAGCTTGGCACTGTCCAGGGGCTTGCCGATGAAATCATTCATTCCAGACTCGACCCCGTGCTGGCGGTGCTCATCGAGGATGTGTGCGGTCAGGGCGATGATCGGCACGGCCGGCAGGTTGTGCAGGCGTTCAAGGCGGCGGATCTGCCGGGTGGCTTCGAAGCCATCCATCTCCGGCATTTCGCAGTCCATCAGGATCAGTTGCGTAGCGCTCGGGTCGCGCTGGTATTCGTTGAGGGCGGCCAGGCCGTTGGTTACCAGGCGCACGTTGTAGCCGCGTTTTTTCAGAAAGCCTTGTACGACCAGCTGATTCACCGGGTTGTCTTCCGCCACCAGGATGCAGGGCGTGCTGCCTATATTGGTATGAGTGTTGGGTTGTGTTTTGATTTCCACGATACGCGGTTCTTCGTACAGTTCGAGTAGGGCGCTGCGCAGGGCGTTGATCGCCAGCGGCTGGGGCAGGCCGAGCAGGCGCAGGCCGGCGGCGTTGGGCAGCTGTTGGCATTGTTCCGGTGCGCAGAGTAGCAGTACCCGTTGCCCGGGTTGCAGCAGCGGGCGCAGCGAATCCAGCCAGTGCTGAATGCTGCCCGGCCAGGGCGCCATCAGTACCAGCAGCGGCGGTGCGGCGAAGTCTTCCAGGTAGCCGTGCAGGGTCTCCGGGTTCTGACAGCGTTCGGTGTGCATGCCCCAGCGCCCCAGCAGGCGGCTCAAGGCATCCAGGCCCAGGCCATCGAGTGAGGTGAGCAGCGCGGTACGGCCCTTGAGCAGCTCGTGCAGCGGGTCGACGGACAGCGGTTCATCCTCCTGCGGAATATCGAAGGCGAAGCGCGTGCCTTGGCCCGGCGTGCTTTGCACTTCAATACGGCCGCCCATCATTTCCACCAGCTCCTTGCTGATCGCCAGGCCCAGGCCGCTGCCGCCGTAACGGCGGGTCGTGCTGGAGTCGCCCTGGGCAAAAGATTCAAACAGCTGGGTCAGGGCCTGGTCACTGATGCCGATTCCGCTGTCGCTGATGGCGAACACCAGATGCGGTTTGCCCTGGGAGTCATTGCGCAGGCAGACATTCAGCGCCACGTGACCTTCGGCGGTGAATTTCAGGGCGTTGCTGAGCAGGTTCATCAGCACCTGCTTTAGCCGCGTCGGATCGCCCATAGCGCGGCGCGGTACGCCGCTTTCCAGGCTGACGTAGAGGCGCAGGCGTTTGTCCAGAGCTTGCCCGGTAAACAGGCTGAGGGTGTCGGAAATCAGCTCTTCCAGATCGAACTCGATATGTTCCAGGCTGAGCTTGCCGGACTCGATGCGCGCGTAATCGAGGATGTCGTTGATCACCGCCATTAGCGAGCTGCCGGAGCTGGAAATGGTGTCGACGTAGAAGCGCTGGCTGCGGTCCAGTGGGGTTTCTTTGAGCAGCTGCAGCATGCCCAGTACGCCGTTGAGTGGCGTGCGGATTTCGTGGCTCATCTTGGCCAGAAAGCGGCTCTTGGCCTGGTTTTCGATTTCCGCCTGCTCGGCGGCGCGGCGTGACTGGAAGCCTTCTTCCTTGAGCAGGTTGATGCGGTCGGCCAGACCGATGGACAGGGTAATCAGCTCGATGGTCACGCCGATTTTCACGGCCGTGGCGCCGAATACCCCAAAGACTTCCACGCCCAGCGAACCCGTGGTGGCCTGGATAAAGGCGAACAGCAAGATGGCCCAGGCCAGGGTGTAGTAAGAGCCGTAACGTACACCCCGGCGCCAGATATACAGGCCGGTGAGCAGCAGGGTCAGCGAGACCAGCGAAACGGTGACACTGGCAAGGATATTCCAGGCGTTGAAGCCAATCAGAGGTAGCGACAGCAGGCAGCCGGCGCAGGCCAGCATCAACAGGCGCAGGCCGGTATCCAGGCGTGGAAAGTACTGCGGGGCATGCAGGAAGTGGCGGCTGAACTGAATGGCGGTCAGGCAGTGCAGGTACATCAGGATGTAGATGCTCACCGACTGGAACGCCACATGCTCGGGCAGCAGTTTGAACAGCATGCCGTCGAAACAGGCGGCTAGCAGGCCGACGTTGAGGTTGTAGGCCAGGTACCAGAGGTAGGCGGATTCGCGTAGTGAGATAAACAGGAACAGGTTGTAGCAGAACATCGCAAACAGCACGCCGTAGAACGCGCCATTGAAACCCATGAGGGTTTCCTGAGCGGCGGCGCTGGCCTGGTAGGTGCTGAAGAACAGCGGCATAAAGATCGTGCTGGTGGTCTCGACCCGCACCAGCAGGGTGCTTTCACCGGGTGTCAGCTCAAGTGGAAACCAGAAGTTGCGTACCTGCACCGGGCGCTGGGAGAAGGCATAGCGATCACCGCTTTCCTGCATCTGCCACTGGCCATTGGCGCTGGCCAGAAACACCTGCAGATGGTCGAGCAGGGGGTAGTTAACCTCCAGGTATCCGGCCAGATTTTGCGTCAGGCTGTTGTTCAGACGGACCTTGAACCACCAGACAGAATCATTCTTGCCGAGGTTGGCATGTTCGCCCAAGGCGGGTGTAAAGCGCTCATCGGCCAGGGCTCCGACCTGTTCGACGTTCAGTTCGCCCAGCGGGTCTTCAAGGTAGGCCATAGACGGGCCGAGTGACAGACGCAGGTCGGTGTTGTTCAGCGTTGCAGGCAGCAGCGCCCACGCCGGCCCGCACAGCCAGAACAGCACCACCGCCAGACAAATCCGAGGCATTCACCGACCTCAATATTATTATCTGAGGCCTGATCCGGCCCCGCGTCATGCCGTCACTTTGCCCGGATGCGCGCGCCCCTTCAAGCGTCCTGATCGAAGGGGCGCAGCAGTCTGACCGCTGCGTTGTGACGTGCAGCGCAGCAGTGTGGGGCAATGGAGTAAAACGCCGCGCCTTGGGAGTAGGCGCGGCCTGGCGTTGCCGCTGTTTAGCCGCCGCTGTTTTAGCGTTGGGCGCTGAGCTTAGGCTGCTTGTACAAATCGATCAGCACCTGATCGAGAATCGACGAGGCACCCCAAGGGCGTGGATCGTTGAGGATCGCCACCACGGCCCAGCTGTTGCCGTTGCTGTCGCGGCTGAAGCCGGCGATGGCGCGCACGTTGTTCAGCGTACCGGTCTTGATCCGCGCCTCGCCTACCAGTGGCGTACGGTGCAGGCGTTTGCGCATGGTGCCGTCCATGGCTACCAACGGCAGTGAAGCCATGAATTCGGCGGAGTAAGGACTCTTCCAGGCGGCCTGCAGCAGGGTCGCCATTTCCCGCGCGCTGACCCGCTCGGCACGTGACAGCCCGGAGCCGTTCTCCATCACCAGGTGCGGTGCGGTGATGCCTTTACGTGCCAGCCAGCTGCGGATCACCCGTTGTGCTGCCTTGCTGTCGTCCTGGTCGGCGGAGGTGCGAAACTCTGCGCCGAGGCTGAGGAACAGCTGCCGGGCCATGGTGTTGTTACTGTACTTGTTGATGTCGCGGATGATCTCGGTCAGGTCCGGGGAGTAGGCGCGGGCCAGCAGGCGGGCTTTCTCTGGAACTGGAGCGAGTCGGTCCTTGCCCATGATGCTGCCGCCCAGTTCCTGCCAGATGGCGCGGATGGCGCCGGCAGCGTAGCTCGGGTGATCCAGCAGCGACAGGTAGGTCTGCGAGCTGCAGCCTTCGGCCAGCTTGCCGGTGACGATGACCGTGGTGCCGTCGAATTCGGTGACCGGGTTGTAGCGCACATCCGGCCAGCCCGGGCATTTGGCTGCCGGCAGGGCTTTGACGCGGTTGTCGATGCGGATATTGGCAATCGGCGGCTCGGCGGCGATATGCACCTTGCCACCTTCGGTGCGGGCGATAAAGCGCAGTGCCTTGAGGTTGACCAGCAGCGAGTCGGGGGCGACCAGGAACGGCTTGTTGGCGTCGCCGCCGTCGTCATTGAAGCTGGGCAGCTGCGGCTGTACGAAGTGGCTGCGGTCGAGCACCAGGTCGCCTGTCACTTGCAGCACGCCGTTGGCACGCAGGTCGCGCATCATCAGCCAGAGCTTTTCCATGTTCAGCTTGGGGTCGCCGCCGCCCTTGAGGTACAGATTGCCGTTGAGCACGCCATTCTTCAGTTGGCCATCGGTGAAGAATTCGGTTTTCCACTGGTGGGTCGGGCCGAGCAGTTCAAGTGCTGCGTAGGTGGTGACCAGCTTCATGGTGGAGGCCGGGTTGACCGAGATGTCGGCATTGAAAAAGGTGCTGCTGCCGGGGCCGTTGAGCGGCACGGTGACCACCGACAGCGACTGGCTGCTGATCTTGTTGGCTTTCAGCGATTGTTGAACCTTGTTCGACAGGCCGCCATTCGCGGCGGCCAGCGGCAGGCAAATAGGCAGCAACAGGCTGGCAATGGCCAGGCGACGCAGGGATGTGATCATGGGCGGCAACCCTCCAGCTGAGGGACAACAACGATGGGGCGAGGCATGAATTGAGAGCTCGTCGCGGCTTGGAATGATGGGCGTGATTATGCCCCATTCCAGTGCTGGCGGCGTGTCTGCCGGTGCCTTTGGTGGGGTATTTGCGGAAGGGGGCGGCTACCTGCCGTCTTTTGAAGCAGGCACGTAGGCCGCGAAACTGCTAGAGTGCCGCGCGATATCACTTTTGAGGATTGTTCCATGGCTACTAACCGTTCCCGCCGTCTGCGCAAAAAACTCTGCGTGGATGAATTCCAGGAGCTGGGTTTTGAGCTGAACCTGAATTTCAAGGAAGACCTGGCTGATGCAGCCATCGATACCTTCCTGGAAGACTTTCTGCGTGACGCCATGACCGCCAATGGCCTGGGTTATGTCGGCGGCGACGACTTCGGCCTGGTGTGCCTGGGCAAGCGTGGCTCGGTCAGCGAAGAGCAGCGCGCTGCCGTTGAAGCCTGGCTTAAAGGCCGTAACGAGCTGGTGGATTTCACTGCTAGCCCGCTGATCGACGTCTGGTACCCGGACAACACGATCAATCAGGCTTAAAACCTGTAAGCAGGGCATGCATCGCGCATGCCCTGCTGCTTTTCCCTTCTGTAATTTCTCGTCAGTCGCTCAGGCCAGCCTTGGCCAGCAGCGCAGCGTTATCGACCTGATCAATCTGCTCGCGACGTAGAAAGCGTTCGGCGTAGCTGAGGTAGATCTTTTCCCGCACAAACAGCCCGAACAGTTCAGGGTCGATATGCGCGCCTCTGCACATACCCGCCATGATGTTGAGTGATTCGGACAATAGCTTGCCTTTTTTGTAGGGGCGGTCCACGGCGGTCAACGCTTCGAAGATATCGGCAATCGCCATCATCCTGGCCGGCAGGCTCATGTCCTCGCGCTTCAGGCGTTTCGGGTAGCCAGTGCCGTCCATCTTTTCATGGTGGCCGCCGGCAATCTCGGCGACGTTGGCCAGGTGCGGCGGGAAGGGCAGGTGGCTGAGCATGCGGATGGTCTGCACCATATGGCCGTTGATGATAAAGCGCTCTTCGTTGGTCAGGGTGCCGCGGGTAATGCCCAGGTTGTACAGCTCGCCACGGTTGTGTTTGTAGCGTGGCACATCGAGCTTGAAGCCCCAGGGGTTGTCTTCGGCGATCAGCTCGCTTTCGGGACGTTCAATCAGGTGTTCGGCTTTGTCGCTGAGCAGTGTTTCCTGCACCGGCAACGGTTGTGTCGGGGTGCGCGACTGGCGCAGGTTCTCCTCCCAGGAAACTCCCAGGCGATCGTCCAGGGTGCGTGTCCAGGTGCGCGCAGCAATGCTGCGCAGGCGTTCGAGGTCAGCTTCGGCCATGGCCTCGCCACCCAGATTGCAACGGGCGATAAAGGCGAACTCATCATCCAGGGTGGCGAGCAGTTCGTCACGTAGCTGGCCGAGGCTACTGGCGTCGCCGCCCTGGCTGAGATGTTCCCAGTAACTGATCCAGGCGTCGCGCTTGAGCACCTCGAAGCGCATGCGTACTTCATGGATGCGGTCGCAGAGGGTTTCCAGCTTGGTGGCCTTGTCCACCACGTATTCGGGCACGGTGACCTTGCCGCAGTCATGCAGCCAGGCAGCGATATGCAAAGCCTCCCATTCTTCCTCGCTGGGCTGGTAGGTGTTGAATGCAGGGTCTTCGCTGTCGGCCGCAGCGCGGGCCAGCATCAGGGTCAGTTCAGGCACGCGCTGGCAGTGGCCACCGGTGTAGGGGCTCTTGGCGTCAATGGCGCCAGCGATCAGTTGGATAAAGGCATCCAGCAGTTTCTTCTGCTGGTCGAGCAGGCGCTGGCTTTCAATACACAGCGCCGCTACGCCGGAAACTGCTTCGACAAAAGCAATCCGCTCTGGACGCAGCATGGCCAGTTCGGTGTCATCTGAGTTGTCACGGTGCAGCAATAGCAAGACACCCAAGGTCTGTCCCTGGCGGTTGTGCAGGCCGGTGCAGACCAGGTGCACATGTGGGCTGCCGAGGGTGTGCAGCAGGCTTTGAAAACCCAGCGCCTGCTCAAAACCAAGCGCTACGGTGATGCTGTTACCGCCTTCAGCAGTCTGTACCAGCCAGTGAGGCGTGTTGGGGTCAGTGCGGTCGAAACTGGGGATGCGGTGCTCTTCCAGATTGTGCTCTTGTTCGTTGATAAACAGGCCGTGAGGCTCCAGGCGCCCGCTGTTGACATCGCGCAGATAGAGTAAGCCGCCACTGGCTTCGCTGAGGTCGACGGTTTCCCGCAGTACCCGTCGCAGCAGGGCATCAAAGCGGGTTTCTGCCGATAAGCTGGCGGCGATGTCGAGAAAGCTGGCGATCGTGTCTTTCATGTGTTGCATCGACACGGCTAACTGGTCGACTTCCATGACGAAAGAGCGCCCGCTGGCCGGGTAGTCGAAGTTGAAACTACGGATGGCCTCGGCTTCTGCAACCAGCAGGCGCAGTGGCTTCACCAGGATGTTGGAAAGCAGCCAGCCGATTGGAATACACAACAGCAGGATACTCAGGGTCAGCACTGCACCTTGCCAGCGAATACGATAAGCATCGGCCAGCAGCTCATGCTCCGGGGCCATTACGGCCAAATACAGACCTTCCGGGCCGCCTTCATTGAGCCGGGTGTAGGAAACCTGCCAGCGCTGCTGATTGAGCATGACTGCACCCTGGCGATCCTTTTCCAGACCCAGGTCGAGAAAACTGGCCAGCACCGGACTCAGCGTTCTGACCTGCGCCAGTTGCAGGGTTTTACCGGGAATCACCAGGCGCGAGCTATCCGGGTACGCCACGGCACTGCCATCGGGGCTGTATAGAACCAACTCTGTGGTAGGGGTCAGGCGATGATTTGCCAGGGTGGCGGAGAGATCATCAAGGGTCAGATCGGCGGCCACCACGGTGGCTTCCGCACTTTTGCGAGCAATTGTGGTGCCGATTTCGCCAGTGGAAAAAAATGCATAGGGCGCTGTGGTGAAGTGCTCCAGGCTCTGCTGAGCGCCGCGGTACCAGGGACGCTTGCGTGGGTCGTAGGTCTCTTTGAGGTTCTGCCGGCGGCTGATGGGCTTCAGGTGGGTATCGAAGAACAGGTATTCCGAGTCCAGGCGCTGACCACTGATGCGGTCGATGCTCCAGACCTGATAGGCGGCGTTGTCCGGGGCAAAAAAGATTTGTCGCAGCTTCATGCTGCGCAGTGGGCGCACCATAAAGAAACTGCCATCGCCATAACCCACATATATCGAGGCGAGCTTGGGGTTGTCGCGCAGGGCCTGGGCGAAGATTGGCAACATCACCATGCGTTCGTGGCGGTCACGGCCGTTGATCTGCTCGTTACGTGCCAGCAGGTTGATCATGTAGCGAATCGGTTGGTAGGTATTACGCAGATCCGCCTGCACGTCCTTGCGCATTTGGGTGAAAAGCTGGTCGCTGCTACTCAGAATGATGTTGCTGGTCTGCTGATAGTTGAATAGGCCCAGCACGATGCCTGAGCCGAGCAGTAACAGGGTAAACAGCACACTGATGTGGATATGAAGCGGAAAACGCCGTTCGCTTGATCCAGATTTCTGCTGCATTGCGCCCTTCCTTAAGTGCTCTGACCTAGCGCCAAGCATAGTGAAGCCTGAATCGCTTTGCCCGGGCGCATAAGCGCTTTTTCACGACCTCGGTGCGTCTGCCAAGGGCTTTGTGGGGGAGGTGGGTTGTGTACAGCTGAGTGTTCAGGCTGGTGTGTCAGAACGAGGCATGTGGCGTGTCGAGGGCGGATTTCGCCTTTGCAGCCAGCGCTCCAGGCCATGCACCAGCAGTGCCACCAGCAAGGCCAGGGCGACGCCTATGAGGCTGTTGAAGAGGCGTACCTGGGGCAACTGCCAATCATGCGCCAGGCTTTCGGCGAGGAGTACGAAACACACGGTGGTCTGCAGCACAAAAAGCCCATAGTGGTTGGCCTGCAAGGCGCGACTCAGGGCAATCAATGGCAGCAGCGTGGCGACCATCAGTGCCGGGTTCTGCAGGCTGTGGCCGAGCAGGATCAGCAGTGCTGCAGCACCCAGGCTGGCGAGCACTGACTGCACCGCACGCACCAGGCTGCCCTGAAAATCCAGCTGCAAGGTGGTCACGACTGTCAGCGTCAACCAGTAGCCGCGGTGAAGTTCGGCCAGATTGACAATCAGTCCGGAGAGGGCGAATGCCAAGGTGCAGCCCAGCGCATGCAGCCGCCACTTCTGCTGCGGCAGGCGCTTGGCGTGATGCCTGAGCACCTTGAAGATGCTGATAAAGCGCGGCATGTACGGCCACATGCGCAGGCCATGCATGCCTCGTAGGCCGAAGGCCAGCAGCATCACCCAGAGTCCACCGAGGATAAACAGCATGGCGATGGCGTAGGGGTTGTTCAGTGAACCCAGGCCTTGCTGGCCTTGGCCCAGGCACAGGCAGATGGCCAGGCCGATACCCAGTTTGCCGGCTTCGCTGCCAAAGCGCTGCAACCAGGCCAGTAGAAAACCGAACAGGGCAAAGATCAACAAGCTGGCATAGGGATGGCTGGCCGACCAGAAGCCCAGTCCAGCGCTGCAGGCGCCCAGGCCGCATAGCATCAGCATGCGCAACATGCCCAGGCGGTGCAGTGGATTGGCCTGGGCAGCCTGGAAGGCGCCCGCCGAGGCCCAGAGAAAACCGGGGTGGGCACTGAACAAGCCGAGGAGCAAAGGCAGGGCACAGCCCAGGCCAGCGACCATGGCCGGGCCCCAGGCAGGAGGCCCGGCATGCCAGCTGAAGGTTTGTCGCAGCACGCTACTCATGACTTACACCGGACTCGAGCGGCCCGTCATTTCACGGGCCATTTCAGTAGCGTAGCTGTCGGTCATGCCTGCGATAAAGTCGATCATGCGCAGGAATGAGCGGTACAGCGGCCAGTTTGGATCAGGTGCGTTGTTGCCGAGCAAGTCGAGAATACGCCGGTTCTTGAAGGATGGCGTGCGCCCACCATGCTGCTCCAGTGCAGCGCCACAGAAGGCGTTGAGCAGAATTTCCAGGGTGGTGTAGGCGCCGATTTCGTGCAGGGTTTTGCGCTTGTCCTGGAAGATTTTCTGCCGGGCCATGTCCTTTGCGCTCTGCACGCAACGCTTGGCGGTGCCGTGCATATGTTCGACCAAATCCCCCTGCAAGGTGCCGGCAAGCAGGGCGTCCTGCTGCTCGACAAAGGCCTCGGCGGCGGCATTGGTCAGGTGTTCGATGGCCTTGCCGCGCAGGATCGCCAGTTTGCGCCGCTTGGAGTCGTCCGGGCCAAGCTGGCGGTAGGTTTCCGGCAGGTCATCGCCGACCAGATCGAGCAACAGCGCCTCGACTTCGCTGTAATCGAGCAGCTCCATTTCCAGGCCGTCTTCCAGGTCGATCAGGCCGTAGCAGATGTCGTCTGCCGCCTCCATCAGATAGACCAGCGGATGGCGCGCCCAGCGTTGTTCTTCCAGTTGCGGTAGACCGAGTTTGCTGGCGATCTGCTCAAGCAGCGGCAACTCACTCTGGTAGCAGCCGAATTTATGCTTCTTGTAGCCCAGCGCCTCGGCGTGGCGTGCGGTCCAGGGGTACTTGAGGTAGGTGCCGAGGGTTGCGTAGGTCAGTCGGGTACCGCCGTCGAACTGGTGGTATTCCAGCTGGGTGAGTACACGAAAGCCTTGGGCATTGCCCTCGAAACTGAGAAAGTCACCGCGCTCGGCCGCGCTCATCGAGTCCAGCCAGCCGCGTCCGGCGGCCTGCTGGAACCAGTGGCGGATGGCGTCTTCGCCAGAGTGGCCAAAGGGCGGATTACCAATGTCGTGGGCCAGGCAGGCGGACTGCACGACCATGCCCAGGTCGCTCGGCTCGCACCAGTCCGGCAGGGCATCGCGAATCATCTCGCCAACGCGCATACCCAGCGAACGGCCCACGCAGCTGACTTCCAGCGAGTGGGTCAGGCGGGTGTGGATATGGTCGTTGCTGGAGACCGGGTGCACCTGGGTCTTACGGCCTAGGCGGCGGAAGGCGCCGGAGAAGATGATGCGGTCATGGTCTTTGTGAAACGGGGTGCGGCCCAGTTCGGCGACGCTGTGCGTCGGCTTGCCGAGTCGTTCACGGTTGAGCAGGGTTTGCCAATCCAAGATAGATCCTCGCCGTTACCTGGCTGTGGCAGCTAGCTTCGGGGTTCTATGCCGATGATGCAAGGCGAGGTGGTGCTAAAAACCGGCAGCGTCGATGTCAATCAGCAACAAGCGTTTACCGTTGTCGATGAATTGTCCGGCCGTCATGCAGTACTGGTTGGTGGTGGCATCACGGTAGGTGCTGGAGAGAATCAGCCGGCGTTCCTCCCAGCCCTCGGCCAGCAGTTGATAGAAGTACGGCCGCCAGGACCAGTTATGCCCGACGTAACGCGCATCGCTGTGCCAGCTGTGCTCGCGCCACTCCAGGTTGGCGGTCAGTTGGGTGCCGTGGCGGTCGCATTGGTAGATGCGCAGCAGCCAGGGGGAGGTGTGCGGTTGCGGTAGCTGATCAGGCTCTGAGCCGCTTTCGATCCAGGTCTTGAAACTGTTCATCAGCTCACCGAGCTGCTGGCGCAGGGTCATCAGTCGTGCGCGTTCGGCGAGTTTTTGCTGCACATAGTGGTCGCGCAGCTGGGCAAAACGTTTGACGAATGCGCTGCTGCTGAAAAAGGCCTCTTCGGGTTTGGCAAACAGATAGCCCTGCACATAACGCGCGCCGCACTCCAGGGCGAAATCCAGCTCGGCCTCAGTCTCCACGCCTTCGGCAATGATCCAGCAGCCGGTCTTTTCCGCCATCTGCGCCAGCGCCTTGACGATCTCGCTGCTCGGGCCGCCGCGTGCGGCCTGCTGAAACAGGCGCATGTCCAGCTTGAGGATGTCCGGCTGCAGGGCCAGCACGCGGTCTAGTTGCGAGTAGCCGGCACCGAAGTCGTCGATGGCGATGCGTGCGCCGGCTTCTCGATAGCGTTCCACCACACCCGGTAGGCGTGAGCTGGCGCCGCCCAGTTCGGTGATTTCAAAGACGATACGTGCAGGGTCGATGCCACTGCGTTGCAACTGTTTGAGGCTGGGCAAGGCTTGTTCGGGGCGCAGCCGACTTATCCAGCGTGGCGAGATATTCAGGCTGAGAAACCAGTCTTGCGGGGCTTCATGAAAGCGCGTCAGGGCTTGTTCGCGCACTGCGCGGTCGAGGCGGCGCAGGGCCGTCGGTGGGGTTTTCGGGTCACTGAACAGCGGGCCTGCCGAGTGCAGCCGGCCATCAGCGCTGCGCAGGCGCGCGAGTGCCTCGACACCGGCAATGCGTCCGGTGGCGGTATCAATAAAAGGTTGGAAAACAGCAAGCGGTTGACCGTTGAACACTGCGCAGTTCCTTAGCCAGGCAGACGCCCCGGTGGGCGGCGTAGCCGGGTGACTAAGCAAGATCGTGGCCAGTTTAATCCCCTGCGCGGGTATCTTTAGTCGTGTCGGGAGATGGCTCCGGGGGGCGTCGTGGCGGATTGCGCCGCAGCAGCGGGAAGGCGATCAGGGCGATGCGCAGCCAGCGGCGCCAGTGGCCACGGCGGATGCCGATGGTGGCGAGCAGCAGTGCGCCGCCAGCGACCCAAAGTGGGGCGTTGCTGTTGCCCAGTTCTTCACGCCAGTGGTGGCGCCAGTACTGTGCCTGCCGCAGTGGCTGCAGCATGACCAGGGTTTCGTGGCGCAACTCCTGGCGGTGCATTTGCAAACGCATGCGCAGCAGGGTTTTACGCAGCTCGCGGCGCGAGGCCTTGGCGGGTAGCTCGGGCATCGTCATGGCAGTAGTTGCTCACGGTCGCGGGCCAGTTCTTCAAGGCTGGCGCTGAAAGGCGCAGGGGCATTGCGTACACGCTGCAACAGCGTGATCAGGGCGCCCAGCAGGCCCAATGCATAGAAGGCGCACAGAGCGCTGATAACCAGTAGACGATGCGTCTCCCAGAAGGCAATCAGAAGCGCAGCCGACAGGCCGATGATCAGCAGCAGACCGAACAGCACGCTCAGACTGGTCAGAACCAGCAGGCTGAGGGTGTGGCTTTGCTGCTCTTTAAGCTCTTCGCCAAACAGCGCGATATGGCCCTGCAATAACCCCAGCAAGGCGCTGGCAAATCGCCGTGGCGAACTGCCCCGACTTGGCGGGGTGGGCGGTGTTGCATCCATTAAGGTTTCTCTTTAGCGCCGAGTAATCAGCATGCCCAATAGCAGGCCAATGGCGGCAGCAATACCGAGGGTCTGCCATGGGTGAGTCTGCACATAGCCCTCGGTGGCTTCAAGAGCCGCCTTGCCGCGAGCATGCAGTGCGTCTTCGGCGTTGTGCAGGGTGCTGCGCGCGCGGCCAAGGCTGCTGCGGATCTGCTCGCGCAGCTCCTCGGCCTGCTCGCCGGCGAGGCTGGCGGAATGCTGCAACAAGCTTTCGGTGTCGCGCACCAGCGCTTGGAATTCGTCGAGTAACTGATCCGAACTGGACGATACGGGGGTCTTACGAGCCATGGTGTCTCTCCTTATGACGGGGCAGTGTAGGGGGTTCGAGTCTTCTGCGGGGCAGTGGTTCCTTTTTTCTTCGGTGCAGGACGGGTGCTGCCGACTGATCGGCTGGTACAGCGCTTGCATTGTGCTGGTGCGCGCCCTTGCAGATGCGCTCCTTTATGGGGCTGCGAGGGTTCTGGCCAGGACGCCGTGGTGCACCAATAACTTATTAATAACTATGGAATAAGTACTTCGAGGTAAGGTTCAGTCAGCACCGGCTTGGTGCTGTACAGGCTTAACCTCGGCAAGCTGGATCATGATGAATGCCGCCATATGGTGCGTCTTTATTGGCTTGTGATCCGCTTTGGTGCTTTTTCCCCGCGACGGAGTTTTCTTCGCAGATGGAAAACATCAACAGTGCTGTGGAAACCCTGATTCACGGCTCCAATACCTTGTTTATCCTGCTCGGCGCCGTGATGGTGCTGGCCATGCATGCCGGCTTTGCCTTTCTCGAGGTGGGGACGGTCAGGCAGAAGAACCAGGTCAACGCCTTGTCGAAGATCATCTCCGACTTTGCCGTGTCGGCCCTGGCGTATTTCTTTGTTGGCTACTGGATTGCCTACGGCGTGACCTTCCTAGAGCCCGCCAGTGTGCTGACGGAAGGCAACGGCTATGCGCTGGTGAAGTTCTTCTTTCTGCTGACCTTTGCGGCGGCCATCCCGGCGATTATTTCCGGTGGTATCGCCGAGCGCGCCAAGTTCGGCCCGCAGTTGTGCGCCACGGTGCTGATCGTAGCCTTCGTCTACCCCTTCTTCGAAGGCATGATCTGGAACGGCAACTACGGCGTGCAGGCCTGGCTGGAGGCGCAGTTTGGCGCAACCTTCCATGACTTCGCCGGTTCCGTTGTGGTGCATGCGATGGGTGGCTGGCTGGCCTTTGGCGCGGTGATCCTGCTGGGGCGCCGTAACGGGCGTTACCGTGATGGCCGCTTGGTTGCTTTTGCCCCGTCAAATATTCCGTTCCTGGCGCTGGGTTCGTGGATTCTGATCATCGGCTGGTTCGGCTTCAACGTGATGAGCGCACAGACCCTGGGCAGTGTCAGTGGTCTGGTGGCGGTCAACACCCTGATGGCGATGGTCGGCGGAACAGTAGCGGCGTTGCTTGTTGGCCGTAACGACCCAGGCTTCCTGCACAACGGTCCGCTGGCTGGCCTGGTGGCGGTGTGTGCCGGGTCTGACTTGATGCACCCTGTCGGCGCTCTGGTTACAGGCGCGATTGCCGGTGCGTTGTTCGTCTGGGCGTTTACCGCGACCCAGGTGAAATGGCAGATCGACGACGTGCTCGGTGTTTGGCCGCTGCACGGTCTGTGCGGCGTGTGGGGCGGTATTGCCTGCGGCATCTTCGGCCAAGAGATGTTGGGCGGCCTGGGCGGCGTCAGCCTGGCCAGCCAGTTTGTCGGCACCGCGCTGGGCGTGGTGGTGGCCTTGATTGGCGGTGTTCTGGTTTATGGTGTGCTGAAGGCTACCGTGGGTATTCGCCTGAGCCAGGAGGAGGAGTACTACGGTGCTGACCTCTCGGTGCACAAGATTGGCGCCGTCAGCCAGGATTGATCGCATTAGCGTTAATGCAAAAGGCCCGGACAGTGTCCGGGCCTTTTTTATGACAACCGCTTAAGTGTTGAGGCTTAAAACAGCGGCAGGGTGTAGCTGACGATCAGGCGGTTTTCATCGAGGTCGTTGGCAACGTTCGAGCGAACGCCCAGATTTTTCAAGGCGCCTTCTTGGAACACATACATCAGCTCGGTGTTGCGTCCCCACTCTTTGCCTTCGGAGCGGTTGGCGGCCAGTTCGACGTTGTCACCAGTCAGGTAACGGGTCATAAACGTCAGCCCCGGAATGCCGACGCCGGCGGAGTTGAAGTCATACCGCACCTGCCAGGACTTTTCGTTCTTGTTGGCAAAGTCGCTGATCTGCACATAGTTGATCAGGAACGGGTCGGTGCTGTTGATGTAGGCAAAGCCGGTGTCACCGCTCATTTTCTGGTAGCCCAGGTCAAAGCTGTGGCCCTGAATGCCTTAGGTGACCATCGGCCCAAACGCTTTGATATCGATGTTGCTGCGGCTTTCATCGGTTGAAGTAGGCGTTACGCGCTTCGACTGTGGCTTTACTGTCCTTGATAAATTCTGCTTGGGCCAGCGATGGCAGGGTGAGGCAGGTACCCAGTGTGTGTGGCGAGCGCCGCAGCACGGGCGAGGGGAGATTGAGTCATGATTGTTAGCTCCTCGTGTGTGCGGGTCGGCTTTATGGCCGATCTGTTACGGCGAGGCGCAATAAAACATGGGGTGACAGCCCGTGGCTCTTAGGCTTTGCTCGGCCCGTCGGCCGATATCTCAGCGAGAGCAGCGCAGGCGCGTGTGAGCAACCGCTCTAGTAGGCGAACTATGCCGTTGATCGGTTGGGTGAGGCTGGCGCTAAAGTTTCCCCCTTGGCGGCCGCCAACCAGTCAGATACACCGCCCAGGTACTTTGCCATGAATCCGCTGGCCTCGCTTTCATCCTCCCCATCCCGTTCTGCTGCGGCCACTGCCCAGCCGTCCGTTCGCAATTCGGCTGCCGATGCACAGGCCACCTTGGCCAATCGTCTTGCCGAACGCCTTGGTCTTGAACCCGGCGCCCTGGCGGGTAAAGCCAATGACTACACCCCGGAGAAAGTTGCCGGGCGGATTCTCGGCTTTATCGAGCAGCGCTTGCAGAGTGAACAAGCGGCTGGAGCGGATCCGAGCAAGCTGCAGGGTTTGCTGGAGCAGGCGCGCAGTGGTGTGGAAAAGGGCTTTGCCGAAGCCCGCAAGATTCTCGACGGCATGGGTGTGCTGCAAGGCAAGGTGGCGAGCGATATCGACGACACCTACCAGAAAATCCAGGATGGTTTCAGTGCCCTGGATAACCGCTTCAAACCGTCCACGCCCGCCGGCTCTGGCACTGTTGCTGCGGCCGCTTACCGCGAGCGCTTTGCTGCGCAGGCAGAAACCTTCGATATGGAGGTGACGACTCGTGACGGTGATCGTTTGCGTATATCCATTGCCCAGGCTTCAGCCAATTGGTCGCAGAGTGCAGTGGCCGCTAGTAGCAATGGCGCGAGCAGTGCACTGGTCGCCAGCAGCCAGTCCGGCAGCCTGCAGATCGGTGCCTGGCAGGTCAGTGTGGAAGGCGAGTTGGACGATGAGGAGCGCGGTGCACTGGAAAAACTGTTCGGTCAGGTGCAGGAACTCTCCGACAAATTCTACGCTGGCGATTTGTCAGGTGCCTTTGATCGTGCGATGGCACTGGACATGGATGGCGAACAGCTGGCATCGATGTCCTTACGCCTGACTCAAACCACAGTGCGCCAGGCCACTGATGCATACAGTGCGGTGGCTCAGGATGGCGGTCAGGCGGCCAGCGCAGTCAATGCTTCACTGATGGATTACGCCCAGGGTCTGCTTGAAGCGTTGCGCAGTGCCAGTCAGTTGACCGAAGAAGGTGGTGCCAAAGGCAGTTTGCTCGATCTGCTCAAAGGCGGTTTCTCGCTGGATGAACGCTTCGACAGCGGTCGTCTTGATAAGGCTGAGCAGCTCAACAGCCGTTTGTTGGATGGCCTGCAAAACCTTCTCCCCCAGGCATTGGATGGCAGCAAGTCACTGAGTGCCTAGCCCGAGGCAATGTTAGACTGCCCTTCCGATCATGATTGGAGGGAGGCAGATGCTTCCGGAATGTCAGTTACTCGGCACACTCGGCTGCCATCTCTGTGAAGTGGCTGAGGCGCTGCTGATGCCCTTTGTCGAACAGGGGCTGCTGGTCGAGCTGATCGATATTGCTGATAAGGAGCACTGGGTTGCTGACTACGGTCTGCGCATCCCTGTGTTGCGCCGCGTTGATACGGGTGCCGAGCTCAGTTGGCCATTTGAGGCTGAGCAGATTGTCGATTTTTTGCGTGTTTTCTGAACGCTGGACGCAGTCTTTCTGGAGTAGGTGCAGGTCGTAACGTGTTTTCTGATACGCATAAAAAAACCCGCTTTAAAGCGGGTTTTTTTATGCGGTTTGGTCGGAGAGACAGGATTCGAACCTGCGACCTTCTCGTCCCGAACGAGACGCGCTACCAAGCTGCGCTACACTCCGAATGCGTCGAGATTGTACTGAAAAAGTTTTACTGCACAAGGGGTTAGCGCTTAATTTTTCTATCGAAATGCCGTCTGGAGAGGCCGTGATAGACCCAGACGCCACTTGTGCAAGCGTCTGGGAGCTGAGCTTAGAGTTCCTTGACGGTACGTACCTGGTCTTTGTTGACCTTGGCGCGTTTACCATCAAGTTGTTCGAATTCGTAGAAGCCCGAATGCTTGTCGAAATGCGGCTCGTCGATGGTCTGGATTTCGCGGCCGTCATTGAGGGTTATGACCGCTGGTGATGCGCAGCCTGTCAGCGCGAGCAGGCCCAGGGTTAGCAGCAATGCCGGAATAATCCGCTGAGTCATAGGGTTCTCCTTGATTGATAGAATTTTTACCCTGCGTGTGACGAAACTTTTCCAGCCAAGTTCCCTGGCGGTGGCTGATCAGCCGCTGCAAGCAGCTCCGGGGTGTTCAGATTGGCCAGGCGCTGATCACCGGGTAGGCAGTCGATGGTCAGGGGGGCCAGGCTGCGCAACCAGCGTTGCGGGCTGCGTTCTCCGGCCTGCCAGGCGCGCTCCAGATCCGCTCGCAACGTACAGGGGATGATGCTGAACAGCGGCTCGAGAAACTCGCCCTGGCGGATCACCACCGCGCGCTCACCGGCCTGGCTCAGCAGGGCCTGAAGCAGTGCGTTGTCCAGCTGTGGCGCATCGCACGGCAGGATCAGCAGGTTGGCATGTCGGGCCACACGCAGACCAGCACGAATGCCTGCCAACGGGCCTTGATAATCCGCGGCCTCATCACTGACCAGACGATCAGCAAAGGGCGCATAACGCTCGGCGTTGCGGTTGCAGGAGATAAGCAGGTCGTCGGTCAACGGCCGTACTCGCTCATGCAGCCAGGCAATCAGTGGGCGGCCCTGCCAGTCGAGCAAACCCTTGTCGGCACCGCCCATGCGTTGGCCGCGACCACCCGCCAGGAGCAATACGGAACAGCCGGGCAGGTTATCGGGGGCGGGCATGGCGGAGCCTCCAGCGGCGGGCCTGTGATATAACGGCGGGCATTATCGCCCATAACCGGAAGCCTGCCATGAACCACAAGGCCGAGGCACATTTCGTGCCCTTGAATATTGCGGTGTTGACCGTCAGTGACACCCGCAGCCTAGAGACTGACACCTCCGGCCAGCTGTTTGTTGATCGCCTGCAGGCGGCCGGCCATCAGCTCGCCGCTCGGGTTTTGCTCAAGGATGATCTTTACAAGATTCGCGCCCAGGTCGCCACCTGGATTGCCGAGGATCAGGTGCAGGTGGTGCTGATTACCGGCGGTACCGGCTTTACCGGCCGCGACAGCACCCCGGAAGCGGTGAGCTGTTTGCTGGACAAACAGGTCGATGGTTTTGGTGAGCTGTTCCGGCAGATTTCCGTGCCTGATATCGGCACTTCCACGATTCAATCCCGCGCTCTGGCCGGCCTGGCCAACGGCACGCTGGTGTGCTGCCTGCCTGGTTCGACCAACGCCTGCCGCACCGCCTGGGACGGTATTCTTGGCGAACAGCTGGATAACCGTCATCGCCCGTGCAATTTCGTTCCGCACCTCAAGTCGGTGGCCGCCTGCGAGAGCCGTGGATGAGCTGCTGTGACAAACCCGGATTGATGCCCGTCGAGGCGGCGCTGGCGCGTTTGCTGGCGCAGGCCGAGGCCAGTGCGATTGTTGAGACCGAACCAGTTGCCTTGAGCGATGCCGCGGGCAGGGTTTTGGCTGCGCCGCTGGTGGCCGGCTTGGCTCTGCCGCCTTGGGACAACAGCGCCATGGACGGTTACGCCCTGCGCCTGGCCGATTGGAAGGGTGAGCCGCTGGTCGTCAGCCAGCGCATTCAGGCCGGCATTGCGCCGCAGCCGTTGCTGCCCGGCACCTGTGCGCGGATCTTTACCGGCGCGCCGCTGCCAGCCGGCGCTGATACGGTGGAAATGCAGGAAAACGCCGTGCTCGGTGAAGATGGCCGAGTCGCCTTTAGCGAGCCGCTTAAGCGCGGGCAGAACGTGCGTGCCCAGGGTCAGGAAACCCGTCTTGGCGATTCCGTCTTGCCGGCCGGTACTCGTTTAGGCCCGATCGAACTGGGCTTGGCGGCTTCCCTGGGTTGCGCCGAATTGACGGTGCGCCGGCGGCCGCGGGTGGCTGTGTTGTCCACCGGCGATGAGCTGGTCGAGCCTGGTCAGTCGCTGGGGCCAGGACAGATCTACAACAGTAACCGCCGTTTACTGATCGCCTGGCTACAGCGTCTGGGCTGTGAGGTGGTGGATGGCGGCATTCTGCTTGATGACCTGCAACAGACCCGTGCGGCGCTGGCTGCGTTGAGTGATGTTGACCTGATTCTCTCCACTGGTGGCGTGTCTGTGGGCGAGGCGGATTTCCTCGGTATGGCCCTGCGTGAAGAGGGTGAGCTGGCGCTGTGGAAGCTGGCGATCAAACCGGGCAAGCCGCTGACCTGTGGGCAATTTCGCGGTGTGCCAGTGATCGGTCTGCCGGGCAATCCGGCCTCGACCCTGGTGACGTTCGGCCTGCTGGCGCGGCCTTATCTGTTGCGCCGTCTAGGTGTGCAGCGGGTCGAACCGTTGGGCTTTCCGATGCCCGCGGGTTTCACCTGGAGCAAACCGGGCAACCGCCGTGAATACCTGCGCGCGCGCCTGGAAAATGGCCGGGTGGTGCCTTACCCGAACCAGAGCTCCGGGGTGCTGCGCAGCGCGGCCTGGGCTGAGGGGCTTGCCGAAGTGTTGGAAAATACCACCTTGGCCGAGGGCGATAGTCTGCGCTTTATTCCGTTGAGTGAAATCCTCGGGTAGGGCGGCGCACCTGCTGTCTCCTTGTGGTGGATGAAAACAGCGTCATCCACCCTACGCTTGGCGCGTGGCACTGAGCTGGATGGCGTTTCAACCATCAACCAAGCGGGTTAACCCGTACGCCGGCTTTCGCGAAACTCGCCCGGCGTCTGCCCCGTCCAAGTCTTGAAGCTGCGGTGGAAGGAGCGTGATTCGGTAAAGCCCAGGTAGCTGGCGATGTCCTGTATCGCCAGGTCGCTGCGCAGCAGGTAGTGCTCGGCCAGTTCCTGGCGCAATTCATCGAGAATCTGCTGGTAACTGGTGCCGGCCAGTTGCAGGTGGCGCTGCAGGGTGCGCACCGTCATGTTGAATTTCTCTGCCACCCGTTCCTTGCGCGGCAATCCATGCTTGAGCAGGAGGCGCAGGGCGTTCTTTACCCGGTGTGGCAGCGGCTCGTTGTCGTCCAGCCCGGCCATCAGCGTGAGGGCATGTTCTTCCAAGGTGCGCAGCAAGTTGGCATCGGCCTGGCGCAGCGGCACGGCGAGGTATTCCAGCGGCACGATCAGCGCATTGCAGCTTTGCTCGAAGCGGATCGGGCAGCCGAAAATCGCTTGATACTCCGCCAAATCCGCCCCCTCAGGCAGGGCGTGCTCGAACCACACCTCCCGCGGCGAGCTGTCTGAGTCGGAGATCCAGCGCGCATAGAGTAGCCAGGAGGCCAGTACGTTCTCCACCATGTGCCGGCGAATTGGCTCAGCCTGATGACGACAGGTCCAGATCAGGCGAACGTGATCTGTGCCGGCTTCGACTCGGCTGACCCCCATATCGCCCACCAGTTTCTCGTAAGGCACGATGCGGCTCATGGCCTCACCGAGGGTGGCGCAGTTCATGGTGATATAGCCCAACACACTCCATGAGCCTGGCTGCACAAAGCGCGCGCAGTGCAGGCCAAACAGCGGGTCATCGGAGACCTGCAACAGGTGGCCGAGCAGGCGCTCGTGGGTTTCACTGGGGAGGCGCTTGCTGTTGTCGGTCAACTCGTCGGCCTTGATACCGGCGGCGGCCAAGGCTTGGTCGATGTCCACACCCAATTGCTCGGCATGGCGCAGGTATTTGAGCAGGGAGGGGACGGAGGTATAGCCGAGGTTTTCCATGAGCTGTTCTTATTCTGAGTTCCTAGAGCCTGTTTCGGATCGCGCGAGCTAGAGCGAGACAAGGAAAAATGGCCGAGGAAGCGGAGTTTACGAGCTGTAAATGAGCATTACTCGTTTCACTCGCTCCTTCGAAGCCGCACTAAAGTGCGTTAGCCGCTAGCGGCTTCCGAGGTCATTTTTAACGCAGTATCGCCGACGCGCAGCAGATCCGAGACAGGTTCTTATTTTGATTGTCTTGATTGGCGATAACGCCTGGCTCGATCAGACAGTGACGCCCTGCAACGGCTCGCTAGTATAGGCAGCCATCAAGGGTGACTGAAATATCCGGGAGACACAGATGCGACGTTGGAATGGCTGGGGTGATGAAGCAACCGTGGTGGAGCTGCCGGCTCATGGCGAGGCATTTCTGGCCGAACTGGTCGGACCGGGCCAGGTGCTTGCTGATGCTAGCCTGGAACAGGTGCTGGCGCAGGTGCCGGCCTCGCGTCTGCAGGCCCATCCGCTGATCAGCCTGAATGCCGAAGACCGTGTGCGTCACGCCCGTGGCCAGAGCCTGCCGGACTGGCTGGCGATGCGTTCCGGCGATTTCGGGGTGTTCCCCGATGGCGTAGCCTATCCGGAAAGCGCCGCGCAGATCCGCGAGTTGCTGGCCTGGGCCAGCCAGCATGACCTGATCGTGATTCCCTACGGCGGCGGTACCTCGGTGGCCGGCCATATCAACCCGCAGGCCGGCAGCAAACCGGTGCTGACCCTGTCGCTGGCACGCATGAGCAAGCTGATCGAGATCGACCACGACAGCCTAATCGCCACCTTCGGCCCTGGCGCCAATGGTCCGCAAGTGGAAAGCCAGCTGCGCGCGCAGGGCTATACACTCGGCCATTTCCCGCAGTCGTGGGAGCTGTCGACTTTGGGTGGCTGGGTCGCCAGCCGTTCCAGTGGCCAGCAGTCGCTGCGCTACGGGCGCATCGAGCAATTGTTTGCCGGCGGCAAGGTCGAGACCTTTGCCGGCACCCTGGAGATTCCAACCTTCCCGGCCTCAGCCGCCGGCCCGGACCTGCGCGAAATCCTCATGGGCTCCGAAGGGCGCTTCGGCATCATCTCCGAGGTCAAGGTGCGCATCACCCGCCTGGCCGAGCAGGAGAATTTCTACGCGGTGTTTTTGCCCGACTGGCAGCAAGCGCTGAGCGCCATTCGCAGCTTGGCTCAGGCGCGGGTGCCGCTGTCGATGCTGCGCCTGTCCAACGCCATCGAGACTAAAACTCAACTTGCATTGGCCGGTCATCCGCAGCAGATCGCCTGGTTGGAGAAATACCTGGCACTGCGCGGCGCGCGTGAGGGCAAGTGCATGCTGACCTTCGGCGTAACCGGTAGCCGCACACAGAACGCCGCCTCGCTGAAGCAGGCGAAGACGTTGCTGAAGCGCTTTGACGGCGTGTTTACCGGCACCTTGCTGGGCAAAAAATGGGCAGAAAACCGCTTCCGTTTCCCCTACCTGCGCCATGGCCTGTGGGCCGCTGGCTATGCGGTGGACACCCTGGAAACCGCCACCGACTGGAGCAATGTCGACAACCTGCTGAACAAGGTCGAAACCAGCCTGCGCAACGGCTTGAGCGAAGAGGGCGAGCAGGTGCATGTGTTTACCCACCTGTCCCACGTCTACAACGAAGGCTCGAGCATCTACACCACCTACGTGTTCCGCCCGGGTGCGAACTACGCCGAGGCCATGGCGCGCTGGCAGAAGCTCAAGCATGCCGCCAGCCTGACCATCGCCGAGAACCGCGGCACCATCAGTCATCAGCATGGTGTCGGCCGCGATCACGCGCCTTACCTGCCGGTGGAGAAGGGCGAGCTGGGTATGGCCACGCTCAAGGCATTGGCCGGGCACTTCGACCCCGAGCAGCGCCTGGCACCTGGCGTGTTGCTGCAGGATTGATGATGAGCCAGTGGAACGCCGCCTGGCGTGAACAGGCACTGCCTGAGCTGGCTGCACGCGACTGGGACCTGATCGTCGTCGGTGGCGGCATCAGCGGTGCCGGGATTCTGCGTGAAGCGGCGCGGCGCGGCTGGAAATGCCTGCTGCTGGAACAGCGCGACTTTGCCTGGGGCACGTCCAGTCGCTCCTCGAAGATGGTGCATGGCGGGTTGCGTTATATCGCCAAGGGCCAGTTCGGCCTGACCCGCGATTCGGTTCGCGAGCGCCAGCGCTTGTTGCAGGAAGCGCCGGGCTTGGTCGATCCCTTGAGTTTTATCATGGCCCACTACCAGGGCGGCTTTCCCGGCCCCAAGGTATTCGGCGGCCTGCTGGCGGTGTATGACGCCTTGGCCGGTAAGCGCAATCATCTGTACTACCCGCTGCAGCAATTGCGCTACCTGGCACCTGGCATCAAGGAAGACGGCCTGCTCGGCGGTACGCGCTTTTTCGATGCGGTGACCGACGATGCACGGCTGGTGCAGCGCGTGCTGGGCGAGGCCCGTACCGAGGGCGGTGAAGCGCTCAACGGCATGCGCGTGGTCGAGTTGCTGCGCGAAGACGGACGCGTCACCGGCCTGCTCGCCGAAGACAGTGAGACGGGGTTGCGCCATGGCTTCAAGACCCGCGCGGTGGCGCAGGCCACAGGTGCTTGGGCCGATCAGCTGCGGCAGAAGACCGGGCTGGAACATATCCGTCCGCTGCGCGGCAGCCACCTGCTGGTGCCGGCCTGGCGCCTTCCGGTGGCCCATGCGTTCAGCTTTATGCATGCGGCGGACAAGCGCCCGGTGTTTGTCTTCCCGTGGGAAGGCGCAACGGTAATTGGCACCACTGATCTGGATCACCCGGCGCCATTGGCCGAAGAAGCGCGAATCAGCCCGGATGAAGTCGATTACCTGTTGGCCGCCTGTGCCCAGCAGTTTCCAGTGGCCGAGATTACGGCGGCGGATGTGCTCTCGACCTGGGCCGGGGTACGCCCGGTGGTCAGCGATGGCGCGTCGGAGCGCAAACCCTCGGATGAAAAGCGTGAGCATGCGCTCTGGGTGGAACCCGGTTGCGTAACCCTGGCGGGCGGCAAGCTGACCACCTTCCGCTTGCTGGCGTTGGAAGTGTTGCAGGCCTGTGCACCGATGGTCGGGCGCAGTGTGGATGATCAAGGTGCAGCGACCTTTGCCGTTGTACCCCAGCAGCCGATGCCGCAGTTAAGCCCTGCTCAGCAGAAACGCCTGATCGGTCGTTATGGCCGTGCGCTGCCGCAGGTGCTGGCGTTGGTCGATGAGCTGGGTGTCGAGCTGGTGGCCGGCACGGATACGCTGTGGGCCGAACTGGCTTGGGCAGCCGAACAGGAGCTGGTGCTGCATCTGGATGACCTGTTGCTGCGCCGTACCCGTTTGGGTCTGCTGTTGGCACGCGGTGCGGCCGACGAACTGCCACGTATTCGCGCGTTGTGTCAGCACCGTCTGGGGTGGGATGACGCGCGCTGGCAGCAGGAAGAGCAGGCTTATCGGCAACTCTGGCAGCGCTGCTACAGCCTGCCGGCAGAAGATGGATCACGAGGAAGGACGGCGTCTTGAGCGAGAACAGTTATCTGCTGGCCATCGACAATGGCACCCAGAGCATTCGGGCGCTGCTGTTTGATCTTCAGGGCAACCTGCTTGGCAAGGGCAAGGTGGAACTTGAGGCCTATTACTCCAAGCAACCCGGCTGGGCCGAGCAGGACCCGGAATACTACTGGACCAGCCTCGGTGAAGCCTGCGCGCAGTTGTGGCAGCAGGTGGATATCGACCGCAGCCTGATCACGGGGGTGGCGCTGACTACCCAGCGTGGCACCCTGATCAATGTTGACTCGCAAGGCCAGCCGCTGAGACCCGCGATGCTCTGGCTCGATCAGCGTCAGGCCAAGGTCGAAGGACGGATCACCGGTCCCTGGGGCTGGCTGTTCAAGATCGCTGGGGTACAAGCCACGGTCGACTATTTTCGCGCCCAGGCTGAGGTCAACTGGGTCGCCCAGAACCAGCCTGACATCTGGGCCAAGACGCACAAGGTGCTGCTGCTCTCGGGCTTTCTTACTCACCGCCTGTGCGGCCAGTTTGTCGACTCGCTGACCAGCTGCGTGGCTTACCTGCCGTTCGACTACAAACGCTTGCAGTGGGCCAAGCCCGGCGACTGGAAATGGCAGGCCATGCCGGTGCGGCGCGAACAACTGCCGGAGCTGCGCAAGCCCGGCGAATTGCTTGGGCATATCAGCGCAGCGGCCAGCCGCCATACCGGGATTCCCGAAGGTCTGCCGCTGATTGCGGCGGGCGCTGACAAGGCCTGTGAGGTGCTGGGTGCCGGAGGCGTGGAGCCGAGCATGGCGTGCCTCTCCTATGGCACCACGGCGACCATCAACACCACGCGTAGTCAGTACTTGGAAACCATCCCGCTGATTCCTCCATACCCGTCGGCGATTCCCGATCACTTCAACACCGAGGTGATGATCTATCGCGGCTTCTGGATGGTCAGTTGGTTTAAACAGGAATTCGGTCTGCGCGAAATGCAGCGGGCCAAGGCGCTGGGCGTTGAGCCCGAGGCGCTGTTCGATGAGCTGGTCAACAGCGTACCGGCCGGCTCCATGGGCCTGATGCTGCAGCCCTACTGGTCGCCGGGTATCCGCGAACCGGGGTTGGAGGCCAAGGGTTCGATCATCGGTTTTGGTGACGTACACACCCGCGCACACATCTACCGGGCGATTCTGGAAGGGCTGGCCTACGCACTGCGTCAAGGCAAGGAAAAGATCGAGAAGCGTTCGGGCACGCGAATCACCCGCCTGCGGGTTTCCGGAGGTGGCTCGCAGAGTGATGCGGCCATGCAACTGACGGCCGATATTTTCGGCCTGCCGGCCGAGCGTCCGCATCTGTATGAAACCAGCGGCCTGGGCGCGGCGATCAATTGTGCGGTCGGGCTGGGTTTGTACCCGGACTACCCAACAGCCATTGCTGCGATGACCCGGGTGGGTCAGGTATTCGAGCCTAATGCGGAGGCACAGCGCACTTATCAGCAGCTGTACACGCAGGTTTATCAGCGCATGTACAAGCAGCTGAAGCCGCTGTATCAGACGATTCGCAAAATCACCGGCTATCCAGCGTAAAAGGCTGCTGCGCGTCGGCCCTGCTGCGTTAAAACAGGCTCGGAATGCTCATGTACAACTCGTACACTCCGCTTCCTCGCCTGTTTTGACCAGCCGGAGGCTGTTACTAACGTAGCGCCTTGCAGGGCTCTAGCGCGAGCCTTTGGACAGGTTCCGCAGTGATGGGTCAGGCCACATCCACCAGGATGATTTCGCTGTCTTCGACAGCGGTCACCCGGATCACTTCTACATCGCTGACCGCCACACCATCACGGGCTTGGGCGCTGACGCCGTTGACCTCAATGCTGCCGCTGGCGGCCACCAGATACGCCTTGCGAGAAGCACCAATCGGATACTCGGTGCTTTGGCCCGCTTGCAGGGTGGCCGCGGCCATCCGCGCATGGGTGCGGATCGACAGGGCGTCCTGGTCTTCGGCAAAGCCGCTGGCCAGGGTGACGAAGGTACCGGCACGTTCACCTTTAGGGAACGGCTTGGTGCCCCAGGACGGTGGCAGGCCCCACTGGTTGGGTTGAATCCAGATCTGGAAGATCTTGGTGGTGGTGTCCTCCTGGTTGTATTCGCTGTGGGCAATTCCGGTGCCGGCGCTCATCACCTGCACATCACCAGCTTCGGTACGGCCATGGTTACCCAGGTTGTCCTTATGGGTGATGGCCCCTTGGCGTACATAGGTGATGATTTCCATGTCGCGGTGCGGGTGGGTTGGAAAGCCGGTGTGCGGTGCAATTTCATCATCGTTCCAGACCCGCAGCGGCCCCCAGTTCATGCGCGCCGGGTCATAGTATTCGGCAAAGGAAAAGTGATGACGGGCATTCAGCCAGCCGTGATGGGCACCGCCGAGCTCGGCGAAGGGGCGTACTTCGATCATCTGCATATCCTCATTTAAGGAACACCGGCTTTCAGCAGCGGTGTTCATTGGCGATGAAAGGATGATCCAATAAATCGATGCGATTGAAAATGCGTAAATATTGAGAATATTAATCTAATTATTAGATGTATATCGTCGTTTGCAGGCTGGCGCAGCCTCAGTCCTGCTGCTGAATCTTTATCTTGACGCGTGAAGGGATGTCTTGAGTGCAATAACGTAAAGCGCTGCTGATTCTGCATGGCAGTAAGTTTTTTATGCCGAGGTACGCGCTGCCGTACAGGCGCGCCGTGAGTAGGGCTGGCAGCTGGATGTGCGGGTGACCTTGGAGGGCGGCGATGTGCAGTATCTGGTTAAGGAGGCCTTGCAGGTAGGTTATCCGCCCCCGATTGCGGGTGATGGCACGCCGCGCGAAGTGGCTGAAGCCATGGCGCTGTTGCCATTGGGCGCGGCCCATGATTTGCCCGTGCTGCCGGTATACCGCTTGAGCCATGGGCTGCCTTGGCTTTGTTGGACAGACCAACCGACTCGATAGATCTGGACGAAGTTGAAGACAAGATTTTTAAACAGGGCTACTGGCGGTTTTGGCTCGAATGTCCGCGTCAACACGCCGGAAGCGCTTAAGCGACTGTTTGGCGGCGCGGCATATTTCCTCACCGGACTGGCTCGTTTGGCCTAGGTACGCTCCTCCTTTGGCGGGTTCACAGGGCCTTTCTTTCACTTGAACGATGATTTTCTTGCCCGCGGTATTGGTAATGGCCGTCAGGTCGGTGTTAGGCATATGTTGTGCACTCAGGGCAGGTCAGCGATGGTTTGCCGGATACCTGCATTGTGCCGGTTGCTGCTGATGTGGTCGGCACCCTGGGTACCTTGCTGTCGGCTGGCATCAATGGTTTGCACAGCGTGTCCATTAGTGCTCGGCTGCCTTGGTTGGACGTGGACGCACCGGAAGGTCTTGACCTCAATCTCGACGGCGAATCCATGGAAAGTCGTAAGCTACGCCTTGTGGTCTTGCCCGCGGCGTTAGTCATGCATTTGCCTGTGCATTCTCCTCTGGTTGAGGGTTAGGCGGTGTGGCATGGGGCTGGCGAGCGCAGTGCGCTGTGCTTGACGCATGATGGTGCTGCGTTATCCGCCTTCAGATATGCGGTATCTGGTCGATACACCGCTCATGGCTATTTGAGCTAGGCTAGATCAATAAGTAAACAGGAGCGCATGATGGCCGGCATTCTCGACTCAGTGAACCAACGCACCCAGCTGGTGGGCGAGAACCGCCTGGAAATTCTGATGTTTCGCCTCACCGGCCGGCAGCTGTTTGCGATCAACGTGTTCAAAGTGCAGGAAGTCCTGCAGATGCCCAAATTGACCCTGATGCCGCAGCGCCATCGGTTTGTCTGCGGGGTGGTCAACCTGCGCGGGCAGACCTTGCCGGTGATCGACTTATCCCAGGCCATCGGTATGCGCCCAATCGTGCCGGATGAGCGCAGCACCATCATCGTCACCGAATACAACCGCTCGGTGCAGGCCTTTCTGGTGGGTGGAGTTGAGCGCATCCTCAACCTCAACTGGGAATCCATCCTGCCGCCACCGGGCGGAGCAGGGCGGCAGCATTACTTGACCGCGATCACTAAGGTCGAGGATCAGATCGTTGAAGTCATTGACGTGGAGAAGGTGCTGGCGGAAATCAGTCCGATGAGCACCAAGGTGTCCCCTGAAAAACTCGCTGATCCGCTGCTTGAGCATGCACGCGGACGTGAGGTGCTGCTGGTGGATGACTCTAACGTGGCGATGAGCCAACTCAAGGGCACCATGGCGCAACTGGATATCCGTTGCCATGCCGCTAGCGATGGTCTGCGCGCCCTCAACCTGCTGAAAAGTTGGGCTGACGCCGGAGTGGATGTGCACGAGAAGCTGCTGATGGTGATCACCGATGCGGAAATGCCCGAGATGGATGGCTACCGCCTGACTACAGAAATCCGCAATGACTCACGTCTCAAGGACTTGTATGTGGTGCTGCATACCTCGCTGTCCGGCAGTTTCAACGAGGCCATGGTGAAGAAAGTCGGTTGCGACAGCTTTCTGTCGAAGTTCCAGCCGGACAAACTGGTAGATGTGGTGCACGAGCGCTTGGCGCTGATCCACCCGCAGAAGTAACTCTGGTCAGTGCTGTGCTATTCGCTCAGGCGCTGGCGCAGGTGTTCAATGCGTTCGCGGTTGACCTCAAAATCCTTGTAGCCCAGGCGTGACGCAGAGCGTACATCGACAGCTGTTGCGCCGATATTGAACTCCACATCATCGACAAATCTCATCAATCTGCTGCTGAACTCGGCGCGCAGATATCCCGGCGCTTCCTCCACCACACGTACCCGTGGCTCGCTGTCAAGTACGCTCTTTAACTGCGCCTGTGTCTGCTCAGGCGTGCCCTTCAAAGGCAGTGGCGCAATGGCGTGGCGTGGGTCGTTGGCCTGGCTGTTGACGCAGTTCGGTGAGTCCGGGCAGGCAGCCAGACGGCCATTGTGTAGCCCCAGATTTTCAGGGGGTGTGCCGCTGCAGGCGCTCAGCACCACCAGGAGCGGTAAGGTTAAGGCAGGCTTGTGAGCACGGCGGGTTACTCGTATAAGTGCTTTTTGCCAAAGGGAAGCTGGGTTCATGTTGCATCTCTCCGGGTTGTACCGTTATCCACTGAAATCAGCAGCGGGTGAAGCGCTGCATGAAACGATGCTGGACGCATTGGGCGTGCAGGGTGATCGTCGCTGGATGGTAGTCGATGCAGAAACAGGACGCTTCTTTACTCAGCGTCTGCTGGCACAGATGACCCAGTTGCAGGCGCGCTGGCTGGACAGTACGCACCTGCAGCTGAGTGCGCCCGGTATGACTGATCTGCCGGTGGCGATGCCGGACGCCCAGGCACCGCTGCGCGGGGTGACCATATGGCGTGACAGCCTGCAGGTTCCGGATGCCGGTGATCAGGCGGCTCAGTGGTTGAGCCGGTTTCTCGGTCGCGCCTGCCGCCTGGTGCAGGTCTCGGAGCCGCGCGCGCGGCAGGTCGATACGGCCTATGCCGAAGTGGGCGAGAAGGTAGCGTTCGCTGATGGTTTCCCGCTGCTGCTGATCGGTCAGGCTTCGTTGGATGATCTCTCGGCGCGCGTGGGCAGACCATTGCCGATGCTGCGTTTCCGTCCGAATCTGGTGGTCAGTGGTGCAGCGCCCTATGCCGAAGACAGCTGGACGCGCATCCGTATCGGTGAGCTGGAGTTTCGAGTGGTCAAGGGCTGCTCGCGCTGCATCATGACCACCCTCGACCCGCAGACAGGGGAGCGCAGCGCCGATCGCGAACCGCTGATCACCCTGAAAACCTACCGTGAGCGTGATGGTGAGGTGTATTTCGGGCAGAACCTGATCGCCTGTGGCGAAGGGCCACTGACGCTGGGTATGCCGGTAGAAGTGCTGGCCTAGAAAGGGCGGCTCAACCTCTGCGGTTGAGCCGTATCGGCTTACTGGTCGAAGTAACGCTCGTGCCAGGCCACCAGGGGCTGCGGCGCGTTGAGCTTCTCGCCGTAGATCACCGAGTAGGACAGCACGTTCTGTACATACTGGCGGGTTTCATCAAACGGAATGTTCTCGATCCACACGTCATACGACAGATGGTCCGCCCCCCGCAGCCACTGACGCACACGGCCTGGGCCGGCGTTGTAGGCAGCGGAGGCGAGCACGCGGTTGCCATTGAACTGGCCATAGATCTGGCTCAGGTAAGCGGCGCCCAGCTGGATATTGATTTCCGGGCGGTACGCCAGTTGCGGCGATGACAGCGGAATGCCGAAGCGCTTGGCGGTTTCCTGGGCGGTGGCCGGCATCAACTGCATCAAGCCCATGGCGCCGACATGGGATTTGGCGTCGGCCATAAAGGCGCTTTCCTGGCGGGTAATGGCGAAGACCCAGCTGGAGTGAATGTCGCGGTTACGGGCTTCACGCACCAGTTGGTCGCGGTGGGCCATGGGGAAACGCACATCCAGATCGTCCCAGTACTGCGCCTGGCTGATGGTACGGATGGCCGGGAAGTACCAGCCCATCTCATAGGCCAGGCGCGCTTGGGCGACCATCTCATCACGGCTAAACAGGCGGCTGACGTTGTACCACTCGCGCCGACCATCGGCGACCTGGCCACGGGCGTGGAACTCCAGGGCGCGGCGAATGGCTGCCGAGTTACGCACTTTCTGGATAGTTTGCGGGCTCAGGGCCAGTGGCTTGTTATTCAGCTGATAGGGCGCTTGCACCTGGTCGGCAGCCATAAAGCCATAGAAGTCGCGTTCCTTGGCCAGCGCCTGATACAGGGCCTTGGGTTCCTGGCTGTTGGGCTGTGCCAGTTGCAGGCTGCGCGCCTGCCAATAGCGCCAGCGGTTGGTATTGCCCAGCTCGGCCGGCATTTTGCGGGTCAGCTGATTGGCTTCTTCCCAGCGGCCCAGGCGCAGTAGCAGGCGGGCGCGCCATTCACTGACGGTGTTGTCACGCAGTTCGGGGTCGTACTTGGCCATGACTGGCAGGGCACGAGCATCGAAACGCTTGGCCAGGGTCAGGCCGATCTCGCGTGCTATCGCGACCTGTTCCTCGCTGGAAAATTTCATGCGCTGGGCATAACCGTCCAGCAATTTCAATGCGTTTTCCGGATCCTGGCGGGCCAGGCGGCGTAGGCCGAGGCCTACTACATCGGCCATGGCCGGGTCTGTTTGGGTGAAGCGTGCGGTCTGTTTCAGCAACTCTGGCTTCTGTGCCACCTCCAGCAGGCTTTTGCCGTGGTTGCCCAAGGTGGGCATGGTCTTGATCAGGTGGGTGACCAGGCCATAGTTGCGCGCTTCGGCTGCCAGCTTGGCGCGTTGCCAGCGCTTTTGTTCGGTGAGCTGACCGGTAGCGGCCCAGCGCTCGAACAGCGGATCACAGGCATTGGGCTGGGATTTACCCACCAGCCAGAGTTTCTCCGCGGTCGCGCTGCCTTCTTTCTGCATACCGTGGGTGAGCTGGTATTGGCCATACAGGCAATCGAGTTCGGTGAAGTTCAAGGCCGGGTTGTAGTAGTTGATAAAAGTCTGCCATTCGCCGCGCTCGGCCAGCCAGCGCAACCAGCGCAACTTCATCCAGCTGATCTGCGGCAGGTCGCCATGTTCGGCCAGAAATTTCTCGATTTCGTCATTGCTTGCCCACTTCAGGCGCGCAGTCAGCTCGTCATAGGCCAGATAGGGCTCCAGTGGGTAGTCACGCAAGGCGCTGGCATAGCGCTGATAAGGTCCCTTGTCGCCTTTGGCCAGCGCGGCTTTGGCCTGATCGTAATATTGACGTTGTTGCGCCAGGGTCGCGGCATGCGCCGCCGAAAAACTCAGAGAGGAAACCAGCAGACAGGACAACAGGCTGAACAAAGGACCGCGCATGATACTTCCAGGCAAATAGTGCATATCGCTCTAGCTTAGTCCTTTGCCTGTAGGCGGTGAAGGCTCATCGCGCATTGTCCGAAGAGCCGCTCCTGATAGCAGGCATCGCTGAGTCACTAGGGGATAGGTGCGTTGATGGGGGTTAACGCCGGGAATGGGTGAAATTAGTGGGCCTGGCGCTGAAATTGCCTGCTCGGCCTGTATGCTTCTCGGTTAGAATGCGCGCCCTGTTTTGTAGGTGCTGCGGCATCCACAAATGATTATCTAGGTGTTTCAGCGGTCGCTGCAGACCTCAGGCGATATTCAATTGCCTGGCTACGGCATTGTGTGAACCCCTGCTGCTTTGTTGAGGCGTGCCATGACCCTGCTCAAATTCACCGAAATTTCCCTGGCCTATGGCGCGATGCCGCTATTGGATAAGGTGTCGTGGCAGATCGCTCGGGGCGAGCGGGTGTGCATCATCGGCCGCAATGGCACGGGCAAATCGAGCATGATGAAGCTGGTCAAGGGGGATCAGAAGGCCGATGACGGCACCGTATGGCGTGCGCCAGGTCTCAAGATCGGCGAGTTGCCGCAGGAATTGCCGGTAGCCGATGACCGTACGGTGTTTGATGTTGTGGCCGAAGGTCTGGATGGTGTGGGGGCGCTGCTGGCTGAGTACCATCACCTTAGTCAGAACATTCACAGCGATGCCGATCTGGACAAGTTGATGCATGTGCAGCAGGACCTCGAGGCACGTGATGGTTGGCGTTTGCAGCAGCTGGTCGACAGCACCCTGAGTCGCCTGCAGTTGCCGGCCGACAAGACCCTGGCCGAGTTGTCTGGCGGCTGGCGGCGGCGTGTACTGTTGGCTCAAGCACTGGTCTCCGAGCCGGATTTGCTGCTGCTCGACGAGCCGACCAACCACCTGGATATTGGCGCTATTGCCTGGTTGGAAGAAGCCTTGGCCGATTTTCAGGGCGCAGTCCTGTTTATTACCCACGACCGTTCTTTTCTGCAAAATCTGGCCACGCGCATCCTCGAACTGGATCGTGGCGGCTTGATCGACTGGAATGGCGACTACGCCAGCTTCCTGGTGCACAAGGAAGCCATGCTCGCGGCGGAAGAAACTGCCAATGCTCTGTTTGATAAGAAATTGGCCCAGGAAGAAGTGTGGATCCGGCAGGGCATCAAGGCTCGTCGTACCCGTAACGAAGGGCGTGTACGCGCTCTGAAAGCCTTGCGTGTTGAACGCAGTGAGCGCCGCGAACGCACCGGCAAGGCCAATATCCAGCTGGATACTGCAGAAAAGTCTGGCAAGCAGGTCATGGTGCTGGAAAACGTCAGTTTTGCGCATCCGGGTGGGCCGTTCCTGATCAGGGACTTCTCCATGGTGTTGCAGCGCGGCGACCGCATCGGTCTGCTTGGCGCCAATGGCACCGGCAAGACCACGCTGCTCAAGCTGATGCTCGGCGGACTGCAGCCTACCCAAGGCACGGTGACCGAGGGTACGCGTATCGATGTGGCGTATTTTGACCAATTGCGGCATCAGCTCGATCTGGAAAAAACTGTGATCGACAACGTCGCAGAAGGTCGTGACTTTATCGAGATCGATGGGCAGAACCGCCATGTGCTGAGCTACCTGGGCGACTTCCTGTTCAGCCCGCAGCGTGCGCGCACGCCGGTCAAGGCGCTGTCCGGTGGTGAGCGAGCACGCCTCTTGCTGGCCAAGCTGTTCAGCAAGCCAGCCAACCTGCTGGTGCTGGATGAACCCACCAACGACCTTGACGTGGAAACTCTGGAGTTGCTTGAGGAGGTGCTGCTGACTTTTCCGGGCACTGTGCTGATGGTCAGCCACGACCGGGCTTTCCTCGACAACGTGGTGACCAGCACGCTGGTGTTTGAAGGTGAAGGTCAGGTGCGTGAGTATGTTGGTGGCTATCAGGACTGGCTGCGTCAGGGTGGTTCGCCGCGCCTGCTTGGGGTGGGTGAGAGCAAAGCCGGCAAGCCTGAACTAGCCTCAGCTGTGGTGCCTACACCGGTGGTTGCCGAACCCGTAGTGGCCGCCGTCGCAAACAAGAAAAAACTCAGCTACAAACTGCAGCGTGAACTGGAAGCCATTCCTGGGCATATCGATGCTCTGGAAGTGCGGGTAGCTGAGCTGCAGGAACAGATTGCTGCACCAACCTTTTATCAGCAGTCGGCAGACAAGACGGCTGAAGTGTTGGCGGCTTTGCAGTTGGCTCAGCAGGGGCTTGATCAGTTGGTCGAGCGTTGGGCTGAGCTGGAAGGTTAAGCAATATCCTCAAACAGGACTTTGAGATTTCTGCCGGAGACCGTTATGGCCATCGAGTACCGCATCACTCTCGACGACGATCATCAGTTCAGCTACCGGATTGAGCTGGATCGCGTTTATGACGTTGAGGTGGCGCAGCGCGCACCGGCCTGGACACGGTTGGACTACCAGCAGTGCAGTAATTGCCCGTTGAGCAAAGATAACTTTAGTCACTGTCCTGCAGCAGTTGATCTGCATCGAGTGATTGAGGACTTTCAGGGGTTGCCGGCTTTCAAGAAAGTGTCTGTGTGGGTACGAACCCCTGAGCGCGAGTACACCAAATTGCTCGGCTTAGAAGAGGGCTTGCGTGCACTGCTTGGGGTGATCATGGCCACCAGCGCCTGCCCTGTCTTAGGCAAGTTAAAGCCTATGGCGCAGCACCATCTTCCCTTTGCCAATACTCAGGAATTCACTCTGCGCACAGTGTCGCTGTACCTGACCCAGCAGTATTTCAATTTGCGCGAAGGGCGCGCGGCAGATTGGGAGCTCAAGGGGCTGGTACGTATGTTCCAGCAGTTACAGCTGGTCAATCAGGCTTTCTGGCAGCGCATTCATGCTACTTGTGATGGGGATTCGAACCTTAAGGCGTTTCTGACCTTCTTCTCCATGGCTTCTAGCATGACTTATTCGCTGGAAACCCAGCTGCAGAAGATCCGGCCTCTGGTCATGAGTTCTGGTGATGCCGGCGATTGAGTTTTTGGTGGTGCGCCGGCAGCGAGCCTCAGTCAGTTTTTTTTAGGCGTACAGCAAGCACATCGCAGGGGGCGCCATGCAGCACGTCGTTGGCGGTGGAGCCCAGTAATAAGGCCAATCCATGACGGCCATGGCTGCCAACGATGATCAAGTCACACTGCTGTTCGGTAGCCAGGCGGTGGATTTCCTGGCGGGGTTGGCCGTAGGCTAGGTGGCGATGGTCACTGCTCACATCGGGGTATTTGCCTGCGAACCTGTCCAGGCGTTCGCGGGCCTGGTCGAATTGCTGCTGCTGCAGCATCGACAGGTCCATCGGCACGTCGCCGCCAAAGGCCATGGCCATAGGTTCGACAATGTGCACTACGGATAATGTGGCTCCGCTGCTGGCGGCCAATTTCTGCGCGCGGTGCATGACCGGGTCGCACTCTTCAGTAAGGTCGACAGCGACCAGTATGTGCTGGTAGGGCATGGGGTGACTCTCCGTGCAAGTGGTTCAATGACCTTAGTATGGTCGTCCTGAGCGTTGATGACAGGTTTTGCCTGCGAGATAACGATATGAGTCCCTGGTTTTTGCTGTTACTCCTGGCTTTTCTGCTCAGTCCTCTGGCTTGGCTGGTGCCTTCGCGCCATCAGCGTGGGCAGATGGATGTGCGCCTGCAAGCCCGGCAGATGGGAGTGGCAATGCAGTTATCGCACCAAGAATGGCCGCATTGGTTGTTGCGCCAACCGCCAGGCTCATGCCCGCAATATCACCGGGCGCGCCGACGTGGGCAGATTGATAGTTGGTGTTATTGGCAGTTGGGGCCAGGGCAGTGGGTCAATAGGTGGCGTGAACCCTGCTCGGATGATGCCTTGCTGGCGCAGTTGCAAGACTTGCCCGTAGATGTCTACAAGGTCGAGGCGACCACGCAGATGCTTTCTGTGTGCTGGGGTGAGCGTGGTGCGCGCGAGGCGCTGGAGAGAATAGTAAGTTTTCTCAAGGCTAACGCCTGACGCGTCGGTCTTCTGTTGGTTTCTGGTGGTGGATCTGCGCTGGTGCAGCCAATAAAAGAAAGCCCAATGCGAACACTGGGCTGGAGTGCGGCCAGGCAGGCCGGTTAAGTAAGCCGTTGCTTAGAGGTTGGCGGTCGAGTACTGACCTGCAATCTGTTCAATGCCCTGAATGATAGTGTTGGAATACTTGTTGACTAGGAATGGCACGCTGTTCTCGTTGTAATTGATCAGCGATTTTTCGATATAGCGCCACTTGGTACCTACCCCATCCCAGGCTTGTTTGAGTTGTGGGGTGTTTTTCGGATTTTCTTCCAGTGCTGCCATTTTGTTGGCGAACTCGCTGACTAAATCCTCCATGGGGCGCGCATCTCCGCCGCCCATGAATGTAGCGCCCACTGAAGCGCTACGGGACGCGTAATCGACCGCAATGCCCTGCATCAGCAAGCTTTGCTCGCGGCTGAGTTGGGTCAGCGCGGGCACGCTGTAGCTGCTCTCCTGTTGAATCTTGTTGTACAGCTCCTGGCTCATGTTCATCAGTTGTTGATTGCGCGTGGCCAGGTCGGCTACCGGCTGTAGATCCGTGTAGCCCTGGTTCTTCAGTGCGTTGGTCAGGTTATTCAGGTCACCCTGATAACCCTTCCATTGTTGATCCAGTTGTGCGCGAAGCGCCTTTGAACCTTCTCCCGGCATGTCACCCAGGGCGCTCAAGTGATTATTGGCCTCAGTGAGTGACTCGTTGATCATGCGCGCATAACGTTGATCACCCTCCATGCCGTTGAACATGTAGAAGTCACCCAGGGTTTTTTGCGCAGCCAGACGCAGTTGGTGCAGTTTCAGCAGGTTGGTGGCGGCATCTGCAGCTTGAGTGGTAGCACTGAACAGGGGGAGGGTGAGTAGGGTGCTCAAGACGATGGCAAGCATGCGGCTCGACATGGCGAAACTCCGTGCGCCCTTGATTGGGCTCTAATTGTTTTTGTTTTGATTACGGTCGGTCTAAAACGGCCGTATTGAGACGACTGTACCTGTAGCGAAATCATTTTGCTAGGTATGCGAACTGTCACACTTTGGATGGTTGACTGCTCCTTGTCGGCATATATCGCTGCGGATGTGCGCTCGTTCAAGGCACCGTTGTTAGCGGCGAGTTGTGGGCCCGAACGTAAATTTTTGTACGGCCTACGAGTCACTACAGGCCAATTGACAAGTTCGGGCTTTTCCTTGAAGGTGTGCACACCCAAATCAAACGGGCGTATGAATTGAGCGTTTGCCTTCAGAGGCGCCGCCTTTACAGCCCGATTATCGCGTCGGTGGGTGTGCCAGGCTGATTGGGGCTACTCTTAGACGGCTATGCCGTGGAGTAGCTTGCTGGTTGGCTCCGATGTGTACTGTTCAGCTTCCATACCGTGGAGATCAGTTGATGATTTACGAAGGTAAAGCCATCACGGTTAAGGCTCTTGAGAGTGGCATCGTCGAATTGAATTTCGACCTCAAGGGTGAATCCGTCAACAAATTCAACCGTCTTACCCTCAATGAACTGCGTCAATCCGTTGATGCAATCAAGGCTGATGGTTCGATCAAGGGCGTGATTGTCACCAGTGGCAAAGACGTATTTATCGTCGGTGCCGACATCACCGAGTTCGTCGACAACTTCAAGTTGCCGGACGAAGAGCTGGTGGCTGGCAACCTCGAAGCCAACAAGATCTTCAGTGATTTTGAAGACCTCAATGTTCCGACTGTTGTCGCGATCAATGGCATCGCCCTGGGCGGTGGTTTTGAAATGTGCCTGGCTGCGGATTACCGCGTCATGGCTGACAGTGCCAAGGTTGGTCTGCCAGAAGTCAAATTGGGTATCTACCCAGGCTTCGGCGGCACCGTGCGTTTGCCACGTGTTATCGGTACCGATAACGCCGTTGAGTGGATTGCCGGTGGTAAGGAAAACAAAGCAGCTGAGGCCCTCAAGGCAGGCGCCGTTGATGCTGTAGTGACTGCTGACAAGCTGCAAGCAGCAGCCCTGGACCTGATCAAGCGCGCCATCTCCGGTGAGCTGGACTACAAGGCCAAGCGTCAGCCGAAACTGGAAAAACTCAAGCTCAACGCCATTGAGCAGATGATGTGCTTTGAAACCGCCAAAGGTTTCGTTGCAGGCCAGGCTGGCCCGAATTATCCGGCTCCGGTTGAAGCCATCAAGACCATCCAGAAAGCCGCCAATATGGCGCGCGATAAAGCCCTGGAAGTTGAAGCGGCAGGTTTCGTCAAACTGGCCAAGACTCCGGTTGCTGCCAGCCTGATCGGCCTGTTCCTGAACGACCAGGAACTGAAGAAGAAAGCTAAACAGTACGACGAAATCGCCAAAGACGTGAAACTGGCTGCCGTACTCGGTGCAGGCATCATGGGTGGCGGTATCGCCTACCAGTCCGCTTCCAAGGGCACCCCGATCCTGATGAAGGATATCCGTGAAGAGGGTATTCAGATGGGGCTGGCCGAGGCGTCCAAGCTGCTCGGCGGTCGCGTTGCCAAAGGTCGTATGACCCCGGCGAAGATGGCTGAAGCCCTTACTGCGATTCGTCCAACCATGTCCTACGGCGACTTCGGCGCTGTTGATATCGTGGTTGAAGCCGTGGTTGAGAACCCCAAGGTCAAGCAGATCGTGCTGGCTGAAGTGGAAGGCGTAGTTAAAGAAGACGCCATTCTCGCGTCGAACACCTCGACTATTTCCATCAACTTGCTGGCCAAGGCCCTCAAACGTCCGGAAAACTTCGTCGGCATGCACTTCTTCAACCCGGTGCATATGATGCCGCTGGTTGAAGTGATTCGTGGCGAGAAGTCCAGCGACGTAGCCGTGGCTACCACCGTTGCTTACGCCAAGAAAATGGGCAAGACCCCGGTTGTGGTCAACGACTGCCCAGGCTTCCTGGTTAACCGCGTGCTGTTCCCGTACTTCGGTGGCTTCTCCAAGCTGCTGAGCTTTGGTGTCGACTTCGTGCGTATCGACAAGGTCATGGAGAAGTTCGGCTGGCCGATGGGCCCGGCGTACCTGTCCGACGTGGTCGGTATCGACACCGGTCACCACGGCCGTGACGTCATGGCTGAAGGCTTCCCGGATCGCATGGCGGTTGAAGGTCGTACCGCGGTTGACGTGATGTATGAAGCGGATCGCCTGGGCCAGAAGAACGGCAAAGGCTTCTACGCCTACGAAATGGACAAGCGCGGCAAGCCGAAAAAGGTTTCCGACCCGGTTGCCTACGATCTGCTGAAGTCCATCGTGACTGAGCAGCGTGAAGTGACTGATGAAGACATCATCAACTTCATGATGATTCCTCTGTGCATGGAAACCGTGCGTTGTCTGGAAGACGGCATCGTGGATACCGCAGCTGAGGCCGATATGGGCCTGATCTACGGCATCGGCTTCCCTCCGTTCCGCGGTGGTGCACTGCGTTACATCGATAGCATCGGTGTAGCCGAGTTCGTTGCCCTGGCCGACAAATATGCCGAGCTGGGCGCGCTGTACACCCCGACTGCCAAGCTTCGCGAAATGGCCGCCAAGGGCCAGAAGTTTTTCGGTTAATCGCGCAACGACTAGAGCGAGAGTGAATTTATGAGCCTGAATCCTAGAGATGCAGTCATCGTCGACTTCGGTCGTACCCCGATGGGTCGTTCCAAGGGCGGCATGCATCGCAACACCCGTGCCGAAACCATGTCGGCCAACCTGATCAGTGGCGTACTGGCACGTAACACCAAGGTCGATCCGGCCGAGGTGGAAGACGTGATCTGGGGCTGCGTCAACCAGACCCTGGAGCAGGGCTGGAACATCGCGCGCATGGCGTCGCTGATGACCCAGATCCCGCACACCAGTGCCGGCCAGACCGTGAGCCGCCTGTGCGGTTCGTCCATGAGCGCTCTGCACACTGCTGTGCAGGCGATCCAGACTGGCAACGGTGACGTGTTCGTCATCGGCGGTGTGGAGCATATGGGCCACGTAGGAATGATGCACGGCGTTGATCCAAACCCGCACCTGTCGCTTTACGCGGCCAAGGCCTCGGGCATGATGGGTCTGACTGCTGAAATGCTCGGCAAGATGCATGGCATTAGCCGTGAGCAGCAGGATGCATTCGGTGAGCGTTCGCACCGTCTGGCCCACAAAGCTACCGTCGAAGGCAAGTTCAAGGATGAAATCATCCCGATGCAAGGCTACGACGAGAACGGCTTCCTGAAGGTGTTCGACTACGACGAAACCATTCGCCCGGAAACCACCTTGGCAAGCCTGGCTGCACTGAAGCCTGCGTTCAACCCGAAAGGCGGCACCGTGACTGCAGGTACGTCCTCGCAGATCACTGACGGCGCTTCCTGCATGATCGTCATGAGTGCCCAGCGCGCCCAAGACCTCGGCATTCAGCCCATGGCCGTGGTTCGCGCCATGGCCGTGGCCGGTGTTGATCCGGCGATCATGGGTTACGGTCCTGTACCGTCAACTCAGAAAGCGCTCAAGCGTGCCGGTCTGACCATCAATGACATCGACTTCTTCGAGCTTAACGAAGCCTTCGCGGCCCAGGCCCTGCCTGTGCTGAAGGATCTGAAAGTGCTCGACAAAATGGAAGAGAAGGTCAACCTGCATGGCGGCGCGATCGCTCTGGGTCACCCGTTCGGTTGTTCCGGTGCGCGTATCTCCGGTACCCTGCTGAACGTGATGAAGCAGAACGGTGGCACCTTCGGTGTTTCGACCATGTGTGTAGGTCTCGGCCAAGGCATCACCACCGTCTTCGAACGCCTCTAAGCTTCACTGGCGTCAGAGATGGAAGAACCGGGGCCAAGTGCCCCGGTTTTTGTTTATCAGTTTAAAATCTTCAAGGAATTTACCGATGCAGTTGCAGCCCGGCCTCTATCGTCACTACAAAGGCCCTGAATACCGCGTGTTTGGCGTTGCCCAGCATTCCGAAACGGAGCAGGCGATGGTGGTCTATCAGGCGCTGTACGGCGAGTTTGGCGTGTGGGTGCGACCGTTGGAGATGTTTTGCGAAAGCGTTGAAGTGGACGGCGAGACGGTTCCACGCTTTGCTTTGATTCAGGCTGAAACCGCACTGTTTACTCGGCCTTGAGCTGACATCGGGCCACTGCTGCGCTTGACCTCTGCCGGACCACCACTATATATAGCGGTGCCGCGCTAGCAGGCAGTACAGCGTCTTCCGCATTTTTTTATCGAATTTCAGGAATTTTCCAATCCATGGGCAAATCGCTGGTCATCGTGGAATCCCCGGCCAAGGCCAAGACGATCAACAAGTACTTGGGCAACGAGTACGTGGTGAAGTCGAGCATCGGCCACATCCGTGACCTACCCACCAGTGGTTCGGCAAGTACCGCCAAAGAACCGGTCAAGCGTGGTAAAGCCGCTGCAGGTGAAGTACCGGCGCTGTCGCCCAAGGAAAAAGCCAAGCGTCAGCTATTTGCACGCATGGGGGTTGATCCCGAGCACGGCTGGAAAGCCAAGTACGAGATCCTTCCAGGCAAGGAGAAGGTGGTCGAGGAATTGCGCCGTTTGGCCAAGGACGCCGACACCATCTATCTCGCAACCGACTTGGATCGCGAGGGGGAAGCCATTGCTTGGCACCTGCGTGAATCCATTGGTGGCGATGACAGCCGCTACAAGCGCGTGGTGTTCAACGAAATTACCAAGAAGGCCATCCAGGAAGCGTTTTCCAAGCCTGGCGAACTGGATATCAATCGAGTCAACGCCCAGCAAGCGCGGCGCTTCCTCGACCGTGTAGTGGGTTACATGGTTTCGCCGCTGCTGTGGGCCAAGATCGCCCGTGGCCTGTCGGCTGGTCGTGTGCAGTCGGTAGCCGTGAAGCTGGTGGTCGAGCGTGAAAAAGAGATCCGCGCGTTTGTTCCGGAAGAATACTGGGAAGTGCACGCCGACCTGGGCACCGCCAAAGGCGCCAATGTGCGCTTTGAAGTGGCACGCGAGAACGGCAATGCCTTCAAGCCGCTGAACGAGGCCCAGGCCATGGCGGCTCTGGCTACGCTGAAAGCGTCTAGCTACAGCATCACCAAGCGCGAAGACAAACCGACCAGCAGCAAGCCTTCGGCACCGTTCATTACCTCCACCCTTCAGCAGGCCGCGAGTAACCGCCTGGGCTTTGGGGTGAAAAAGACCATGATGATGGCCCAGCGCTTGTATGAGGCCGGTTACATCACCTATATGCGTACCGACTCGACCAATCTCTCGGCCGATGCCGTGAGCATGGTGCGGGGCTTTATTGAAAATGAGTTTGGCAAGACGTACCTGCCGGCCAGCCCAATTGCTTACAGCAGTAAAGAAGGCGCGCAGGAAGCGCACGAGGCGATTCGTCCTTCCGACGTCAACCTCAAGCCGACTCAGCTGTCGGGCATGGAGCGTGACGCTGAGCGGCTGTACGAGCTGATCTGGCGCCAATTTGTCGCCTGCCAGATGCCGCCGGCTGAATACCTGTCGACCACTGTGACTGTCACGGCGGCGCAGTTCGAGTTGCGTGCCAAGGGCCGTATCCTCAAGTTCGACGGCTATACCCGCGTGTTGCCGCAGCTGAGCAAGCCTGGTGATGACGACGTGTTGCCGGAAATGACTCAGGGCGAAGTACTTAAACTGGTCAAGCTCGACCCCAGCCAGCACTTTACCAAGCCACCAGCGCGTTACTCGGAAGCTAGCCTCGTCAAGGAAATGGAGAAGCGCGGTATCGGTCGTCCATCTACCTATGCGGCGATTATCGGCACCATCCAAGATCGCGGCTACGTGGCGCTGCACAACCGCCGTTTCTACTCGGAGAAGATGGGCGACATCGTCACCGAGCGTCTGGCAGAAAGCTTCTCCAACCTGATGGACTACGGCTTTACCGCCGGCATGGAAGAGCATCTGGACGATGTAGCTCAGGGCGAACGCGAGTGGAAGCACGTGCTGGATGAGTTCTATGGTGACTTCAAGAAGAAGCTTGAAGCTGCGGAAGCAGGCGAGGGCGGCATGCGTGCCAATCAGCCAACGTTGACCGATATCGCCTGCCGTGATTGTGGTCGGCCGATGACCATTCGAACTGCCTCCACTGGCGTATTCCTTGGCTGTTCTGGCTATGCCCTACCGCCGAAAGAGCGCTGTAAGGCCACCGTCAATCTGGTGCCGGGCGATGAAATCGCTGCGGACGATGAGGGTGAGTCGGAGTCGCGCGTGTTGCTCGGCAAGCACCGCTGTCCGATCTGCTCGACCGCGATGGACGCCTACCTGCTCGACGAAACCCGCAAGTTGCATATCTGTGGCAACAATCCGGATTGCAGCGGTTATGAAGTCGAGCAGGGCCAGTACCGCATCAAGGGCTATGAAGGCCCGAGTCTCGATTGCGACAAGTGCGGCAGTCAGATGCAGTTGAAGACAGGCCGTTTTGGCAAGTTCTTCGGCTGCACCAACAGCGAGTGTAAGAACACCCGCAAACTGCTCAAAAGCGGTGAAGCGGCGCCGCCGAAGATGGATCCGGTGAAGATGCCGGAACTCAAATGCGAGAAGGTCAACGACACCTATATTTTGCGCGACGGTGCTTCGGGTCTGTTTCTCGCTGCCAGTCAATTCCCGAAAAACCGAGAGACGCGCGCGCCGTTGGTGGTCGAGTTGATTCCGCACCGTGATGAGATCGACCCCAAGTACCACTTCCTCTGCGATGCGCCTCAGAAGGACCCGCAAGGGCGCGCCGCCGTGGTGCGTTACAGCCGCAAGACCAAAGAGCAGTACGTACAGACTGAGGTTGATGGCAAGCCTACAGGATGGCGTGCGTTTTTTGATGGCGGCAAGTGGAAAGTCGAAGACAAGAGCTGATCTAGCGGAGCGCGTGTCGGCCATTGACTGGCACGCGTATGCTTATCCAATCCGCTGTGGAGGGTGCCGCAATGGCCAATGAACTCTATACCCGCACCAACCAGAAAATCTTCTATGCCGGTCTGGCGCTGGAGTCCTGGCGTAAGGCTGAACAAAGTCAGAGCATGAATGCCTTGGCTTTGATCCAGGCTGAGCGTGAGGCTGCGTTGTTTCATCTCTATGGTGCCCTGCTCGGTCTGTGCCATGAGATTGCCGGTTACTACCGTTTGCCGGACAGCACTTCGCCACGTGCAGAGCGCTTTCTCACGGAGGACGTGCTGCAGGCGGCGCCAAGCCAGGAGTTGGGCGAGCTGGTTGAACTGGCGCAGTCAGCCGATAGTTGGGTCGCGCAACTGCTCAAAGGCTATGCCGAGTTGTTTCAGCCACCGCAGGCTGGAAAGAAGGCTAAGGTCGATCCCACTACACCGTTGATTACCGCGGTCAGCCTAGATGAAGAAGTCATGCCGTTAACGCAGGAAACGCTGGAGACGTGGCGTCAGCAGCTGAAGGCTCTGGCGCAGCGGTTTCGAGAAACCTTGATCGAGTGGTAAGGCGCTGATTGGACCGGCGGACTAGGGCGAGCCCGAGTCGGCTGTTACACTGTCGGCCTATTGTGGAGAGCTAAGCCAATGCCTACATCATTCTTGGAAATTGTAGAATTGCCCGACGGGCGTATTGCCCTGCGTCGTGCAGAGGATGAGGAGTCGCTGGTGGTGCTGGATTTCTCTGCCGATGCCAAGGCCTTTCTGCAGGGGCAGCATGTTGAGGTGGCCAAAGCCATGCTCAATGTGGGTGTGCAGATGGCAGGGCGATTGGCTGAAAATAATTTTCAGCAGGAAGAAGGCCCTCGAGTTCTGCATTGATTACAGAGTTCTTGCGGTCTGAAATTACAACGATCTGCTAGCGTTGTTGTTTTGTTGTCTAGGCTTCTTTCGGCTAATCCGCACTGTCCTTGTGCGCGGCTTTCGGCCAATTATCCAAGGCTGATATTCAAGCTTTGCGCCTTGCCCTGGTGGGCCGCTTGCTCAAGCTGTTGCCGCGCTTGACGTTCCAGTGGGTGCAGCCAGCTGACTACAGTATGGCTACGACCCAGTGTCAGGGCCTGTTGTGCCAGCTCCAGCGCGCTTTGTGCCCCGCGTGGGTGCAGCAGCAGAATGCGTTCGCGGTTCAGGCCCGCTTTGCGTAGCCAAGTTTGGGTAAGGCTCGACGGCGGCGCAATCAGGGTTAGCCAGCGCTCATCGTGGTTATCGCTAAGCTCACGCAGAATTGGTGCTAGAAGGTTCAGGCAGTGCCCGGCCGCGCCACGCAGCGACAGTTCACTGAACTTCTCTGTCTCATTATCCTGCCAGGGTAGCTCAGCGCTATCGGCAAGTAATGGCGTCACCGTCGATGCCAGAAATGCATCGAACAAAGGTAGTTGTGTACGGTTCAGTGAATGTGGGAACTGCATAGATCCTCCACTATCAGGTAGTTGAAAACTACCTGTGTTGTCGATACTGCGTTAAAAATGTCTCGCCTGCCTCGCCTACGTTTTCAACGTCCTGCTAGCGGCGGATAACGCCGACGCTCAAACCTTCAATAATCAGATCCTGTTCTTCCAGGTTTACTTCGATCGGCGCGAACTCCGGATTTTCTGCAATCAGCCAGACCTTGTTGCCTTCACGCTTGAAACGTTTGACTGTAACTTCATCGTCCAGGCGCGCCACCACCACTTGCCCGTTACGGGCTTCACGGGTGGTGTGAACGGCCAGCAGATCACCATCGAAGATGCCGATGTCTTTCATGCTCATACCGCTTACACGTAGCAAGTAATCAGCCTTGGGGTGGAAGAAATCAGGGTTGATCTTGCAGGAGTCTTCGACATGCTGCTGCGCCAGAATCGGCGCACCTGCAGCGACGCGCCCAATCACCGGTAAGCCGTCCTCTTCTTCGGCGTTGGGCTCGAAGCCTGGGATGCGAATACCGCGCGACGCCCCGGGAGTCATTTCGATGGCCCCCTTGCGAGCCAGTGCCTTGAGGTGTTCTTCCGCTGCGTTGGGGGATTTGAAACCCAGTTTCAAGGCGATTTCCGCTCGTGTAGGCGGGTAGCCATTGTCTTCAAGGCATTGCTTGATGAAAGCGAGAATTTCAGCTTGTCGCGGCGTCAGTTTTAGCATGGTCGGCTCTGTTTTTTTGTACAGTGACTGGAATTATATACAGTGATCGGCGATTGGCAATCCTTGTGTTGTGAACTCTACTCAATTGACCTTTACATCGTCTGTTCAGTGCACTGTTACTCAGGCCGTTTATGGGGCGTCTAGCTAGGGTTGACCTGTGCCTTTGCCGGATGTCTGTGACCACCCGGCCACAAGATGGTTTGCTCGGCTTGACAAGGCGGGCAGCTGAAACGTATGTTTCAAACAAGTGTTTGTTCAGATGAAAAGAGTCATGGCCCAGTCGGAAACCGTTGAACGCATTCTCGATGCGGCAGAGCAGCTTTTTGCGGAGAAAGGTTTCGCAGAAACTTCTCTGCGTTTGATCACCAGCAAGGCAGGGGTGAACCTGGCGGCGGTGAATTATCACTTCGGCTCGAAAAAGGCCCTGATTCAGGCGGTGTTCTCGCGCTTTCTCGGGCCTTTCTGCGTAAGCCTGGAGCGTGAACTGGATCGTCGTCAGGCCAAGCCGGAAACCAAGGCCAGTCTCGAGGAGCTGCTGGAGTTACTGGTCGAGCAGGCGCTGGCAGTAAAGCCGCGCAGTGGTAACGACCTGTCAATCTTTATGCGTTTGCTGGGCCTGGCTTTTAGTCAGAGCCAGGGACACCTGCGTAAGTACCTCGAAGAGGTGTACGGCAAGGTGTTCCGCCGTTACATGCAGCTGGTGCATGAGGCCGCTCCGCGTATTCCGCCACTGGAACTGTTCTGGCGTGTGCACTTTATGCTCGGCGCTGCGGCGTTCAGCATGTCCGGGATCAAGGCTCTGCGCGCGATGTCGGAAACCGATTTCGGCGTTAATACCTCGATTGAGCAGGTGATGCGCCTGATGGTGCCATTTCTGGCTGCCGGCATGCGTTCGGAAACCGGCCTGACCGATGAAACCCTGGCCAGCGCACAGCTCAAACCACGCACCAAGATGCCAGCCATCCCTAGCAAAGTTTGACCTTGGCGGGTGGGCTTGGTGGATTTGATCCGCTAAGCTAGCCGCCCATGGTTACTCTCGATTTTCTGCATATTTCCCTCGCCGATCAGTGCCTGTATGGTTTTGCCAATGGGCAGTTGCGGCTGCGCCTGAGTGTTTCCACCGCGCTGAATGGTGCCGGTGAGCGTAATGGTTCCGGCTGTACGCCGCGTGGCTTGCACAAGGTGCGGGCGAAGATTGGTGAGGGCTTGCCGAGCGCTGCCGTGCTCCGCGGTAGGCGCTGGACCGGCGAAGTCTGGTCGCCCGAGTTGCATGCGCAATTTCCCGGGCGCGACTGGATTCTTACGCGCATTCTCTGGTTGAGTGGTTGTGAGCCTGGGCGCAATCGTCTGGGCGCTGTTGATACCTTTCGCCGCTATATCTACATACACGGTACGCCGGACAGCGAGCCTATGGGCGTGGCGCTGTCACATGGCTGTGTGCGCCTTCGCAACAGCGACCTGCTGGAACTCTTTGCGCGTGTCCCGGTTCAATGTGCGGTACAAATTGACGAGGCCGCCTGCCCCGACTGGGCAACGGCGCCTCTTATTTAAGGACGGGGTGTGAGTACACGCATGCAAGGTTCATTGATGCTGGATATCGCCGGCACCTGGCTGACCGCTGAGGATCGCCAGATCCTGCGTCAGCCGCAGGTTGCCGGGTTGATTCTGTTTGCCCGCAATATTGAAGACCCGCGCCAAGTGCGTGAGCTGTCCGCTGCGATTCGCGCGGTGCGTCCGGACCTGCTGCTGGCGGTGGATCAGGAGGGCGGGCGCGTACAGCGTCTGCGTCAGGGCTTTGTGCGCTTGCCGGCGATGCGTGCGTTGGCCGATAACGCCAATGCCGAGTATCTGGCTGAGCAGTGCGGCTGGGTCATGGCGACCGAAGTGCTGGCGGCAGGCTTGGACCTGAGTTTCGCCCCGGTGCTGGATCTCGATCATCAGCGCAGCGCCGTGGTCGGCAGCCGTTCCTTTGAGGGCGATGTGCGGCGCGCGACTTTGCTGGCCGGCGCTTTTATCCGTGGGATGAATGCCGCTGGCATGGCCGCTACCGGCAAGCATTTCCCCGGGCATGGCTGGGCGGAAGCGGATTCCCATGTGGCCATCCCAGTGGATGAGCGCAGTCTGGAGCAGATTCGTGCAGTCGATTTGCAGCCCTTTGCACAGTTGAGCCGGCAGTTGGCTGCGGTGATGCCCGCCCATGTGATCTACCCTCAGGTGGACAGTCAGCCGGCGGGTTTCTCCGGGCGCTGGCTGCAAGATATTCTGCGTGGCGAGCTGGCCTTTGATGGGGTGATCTTCAGCGATGATTTGTCCATGGCCGGCGCTCATGTGGTCGGCGATGCGGCCTGCCGTATTGAGGCAGCGCTGACAGCAGGTTGTGATATGGGCCTGGTGTGCAATGACCGGGCAGCGGCGGAGCAGGCCCTGAGCGCCTTGCAACGACTCAAGGTAGAACCACCGCAAGGCCTGGCACGGATGCGCCGACAGGCCTTCCCGGGTATCGAGTATCGGCAGAGCCCGCGTTGGCAGGCAGCACTTGGCAGCCTGCGTGATGCGCAATTAATCGACTAGGGGTAAGGGATGACGGTTTACGCGATTATCGGCGGTACGGGGCTGACCAAGTTGGACGGCCTGACCATCAAGGCCGCGCTGCATATCGATACGCCCTATGGCGCGCCCTCTGCGGCGGTGCTCAAAGGCGACTATGCCGGCCGCGAGGTGCTGTTTCTCGCGCGTCACGGCCATCCGCACCGTATTCCGCCGCATCAGGTCAACTACCGCGCCAACCTCTGGGCGCTGCGTGAGGCGGGGGCCAAGGCTATCATCGCCGTGAACGCCGTAGGCGGTATTCACTCGGCCATGGGCACCGGGCACTTCTGCCTGCCGCATCAGATCATCGATTACACCTACGGGCGTGAGCACACCTTTTTTGAGGGTGAGCTGGAACATGTCACCCATGTCGATTTCAGCCATCCCTATGACGCTGGGCTGCGCACCAAGCTGGCCAATGCACTGGCTGCCGAACACTGTGCGTTCAGCAGTCATGGGCTGTACGGCTGTACCCAGGGCCCGCGCCTGGAAACCGCTGCGGAAATCGCACGAATGGAGCGTGACGGCTGTGACATCGTCGGTATGACCGGTATGCCGGAAGCTGTGCTGGCCCGTGAGCTGGCTTTACCCTATGCCTGCTTGGCGCTGGTGGTAAACCCTGCTGCCGGAAAGTCCCGTGCGCTGATCACCATGGCGGAAATCGAGCGCGCTCTGGACGAAGGGATGGGTACGGTCAAGGCCGTATTGGCGCGGGTGCTGGCCAGCTGACTGGGCATGCTGCAATAAAAAAGGGCCGCGCAATGCGGCCTTTTTTGAGTTCTCAGAAGCTAGTTACGCTCTTGCGAGCTAGAGCCATGCAAGGCAAGAACAGGCGAGGAAGCGGAGTCTACTGATGTAAATAAGCATTCCGAGCCTGTTTTTAACGCAGTAGAGCCGACGCGCAGCTGATCGTAAGAAGGTTCTACAGTGGACTGACGCGAATCAGCATGCCAAGGCTGCCATTATCGACAAAGGTCAGCTCGCCGCTTTTCAGACGGCTGCTCTGCTTGATGCGCTCGCTGTCGTTGAGGATGCCGCTTGCGTCGAGCTGGTTGACCCAGATATCACTGTCCAGCTCGATCACGCGGCTGGCTTTAAGGCTGATGGTGCCTTCGACGGGGTAGTGGCCGAACTGCTCAGTGCCGGTGCTGATGGCGACGCGACTGCTCGACTCGCCCAGGCTTTGTGACCAGGCTTTGTGCAGCAAGACCTGATAACCGCTGGCAGGGCTGAGTTTGCCGGCTTCGGCATTCAGGGCGGTGCTGCGGCTGTTGCTGCCGTCCACCGGCAGTGCGTTCTGCGCCCAACTGTCCGGCGGTAGCTGGCCGGCGGAAATCGGTGTGGCGGCCTGGCGGAATACGATGACTTCAACCTGGTACAGGCTTTCAGCCAGGGCAGCAGTGCTGCTGAGCAGTCCCAGCAGAATAAGCGGCAGCAAGGCCAGGGTGCGGAGTGCGCGCATGGGTCAGTCCTTTACAGAGTGCGAAAGTAAACGCTCGAGCAGGGCTTCGAGGGTGTTGAATCGTTCTTCCGGGCGCTCCATCGGCACCGAGAAGCGGAACAGCGTGGCGCCTTCAAACTTATAGCGCGTGGGCTGGCTCTGGATCAGTTTGATCAGGGTCAGCGGGTCAACACAGGTGTCGGCGGCAAATTCGATACGCCCGCCTTGTGGGCCAGCGTCGATTTTTTTGATGCCGAGCTTTTCGGCCTGCAGTTTAAGCAGGGTGATACGCACCAGATTCTTGGTCGGCTCGGGCAGCAAGCCGAAGCGGTCGATCATCTCCACCTGCAACTCTTTGAGCCCGTCCTCGTCGACGGCGTTGGCGATGCGCTTGTACAGGATCAGCCGTGCATGCACATCCGGCAGGTAGTCTTCAGGAATCAAGGCCGGCACGCGCAGGTTGATTTCCGGGCCGCCACCCAGTGGCTGATCCAGGTTGGGCTGCTCGCCTTTGCGGATTGATTTCACCGCGCGTTCAAGCATTTCCATGTAGAGGGTGAAGCCGACGGCCTGGATCTGGCCGCTTTGACCGTCGCCGAGCAATTCACCGGCTCCGCGAATTTCCAAGTCATGGGTGGCCAACACAAAGCCTGCACCGAGGTCTTGTGCATTGCTGATGGCCTCGAGGCGTTTTTGTGCGTCTTCGGTCATCTGCTTGCGCGGTGGTGTCAGCAGGTAGGCATAGGCCTGGTGGTGACTGCGGCCAACACGGCCACGCAGTTGGTGCAGTTGGGCCAGGCCGAATTTGTCGGCACGCTCGATGATGATGGTGTTGGCGCTCGGCACGTCGATACCGGTTTCGATGATGGTCGAGGCGATCAGCACATTGAAGCGCTTGTGGTAGAAGTCGCTCATCACCTGTTCCAGCTCGCGCTCGCGCATCTGCCCATGGCCGATGCCGATGCGCGCTTCGGGCACCAATTCGGCGAGGTCGGCGGCACACTTCTCGATGGTCTTCACATCGTTGTGCAGGTAGTACACCTGCCCACCGCGCAGTAACTCGCGCAGCAGGGCTTCCTTGATCGTCGGGTTGTTCTGTTCCATGACGAAGGTGCGCACCGACAGCCGGCGTGCTGGCGGGGTGGCAATAATCGACAGGTCACGCATGCCGGCCACGGCCATGTTCAGGGTGCGCGGAATCGGCGTGGCGGTCAGGGTGAGGATGTCCACTTCGCTACGCAGGGCCTTGAGCTGCTCCTTCTGGCGCACGCCAAAGCGGTGTTCCTCGTCGATGATGCACAGGCCCAAGTCCTTGAAGCGCACATCGTCCTGCAAGAGTTTGTGGGTGCCGATGACAATATCGATCTTGCCTTCAGCCAGTTTGACCACGGCTTCGTTCACTTCCCTGGCGGACTTGAAACGGCTCATGACCTCAACCGTGACGGGCCAATCGGCAAAGCGGTCGCGGAAACTGTTGTAGTGCTGTTGGGCCAGCAAGGTTGTGGGCACCAAGACCGCCACCTGACGGCCGCTGTGCACGGCTATAAAGGCTGCACGCATGGCCACTTCGGTTTTGCCGAAGCCGACATCGCCGCAGACCAGGCGATCCATGGGTTTGGGCGCGAGCATGTCGGCCAGCACCGCTTCGATGGCGGTCTGTTGGTCCGGGGTTTCCTCGAAGGGGAAGCCGGCGCTGAAGGTGGCGTAGTCGGCCATGGGGTCTTTGAAGGCATAGCCTTCGCGGGCGGCTCGGCGGGCGTAGATGTCGAGCAGCTCGGCCGCCACATCGCGTACCTGCTCGGCCGCTTTGCGCTTGGCCTTCTGCCAGGTTTCCGAGCCCAGGCGGTGCAGCGGTGCCAAGGCATCATCACTGCCGGTGTAGCGGGCGATCAGGTGCAGGCTGGCCACCGGCACGTAGAGCTTGGCTTCTTCGGCGTACATCAGGGCGAGAAATTCGGCGGCCTGGCCGTCGATTTCCAGGGTGACCAGGCCCAGGTAACGGCCGACGCCGTGATCAATGTGCACCACCGGTGAGCCTTCGCGCAGTTCGGTGAGGTTCTTGATCACGTTGTCGCCGCCGTCGCGCGACTTCTCGCGGCGACGGCGTTGCATGACGCGCTGGCCGAACAGCGGGCTTTCTGCGATCAGCGCCAGCTCATCGAGCAGCAAACCTTCATCCAGCGGCGCGATGCAGATGCCTAAGCGCTCTTTACTGGCGGCAAACGTTGGCCAGCCGTCGACTTCCTTCGGCTTGAGCTTGAGGCGTGCGAGCAGTTCCAGCAGCACTTCACGGCGGCCGGCCGATTCGGCGCAAAACAGCACGCGGCCCGGGTACTCCTCGATAAAGCGGCGCAGGGCGGCCAGCGGTTCACCGGCCTTGGCCTGAATGGCCAGATCGGGCAGGGCGCGGGCATTGAAGCGGGTGCGGCCGACGCCTTCTTCGATGTCATCCTGGCTGACCACCACGCGCGGCCAGTTTTTCAGGCGGGCAAAGCAGTCTTCTACCGGCAGGAAAATATCACCCGGCGGCAGCAGTGGGCGCTCCGGGTCAACGCGGCGGTCTTCATAGCGGCTGCGTGCGTCTACCCAGAACTGCTCGGCGGCTTTCTCGATGCCCGGCAGGGAAAACACCTGAGTGTCTGCAGGCAGGTAGTCAAAGAGCGTGGCGGTTTCTTCAAAAAACAGCGGCAGGTAGTACTCGATACCGGCCGGGGTGATGCCGGTGCTCAGGTCCTGATAGATCGGGCAGCGGCGAAAGTCCACATCAAAGCGCTCACGAAAGCGTCCGCGAAAATCGGTAACGGCTTTCTTTTCCAGCGGAAACTCGCGCGCCGGCAGCAGCTTGACCGAGTCAACTTTATCGATGGAGCGCTGACTTTCCGGATCAAAGGTGCGCAGCGTTTCGATTTCATCATCGAACAGGTCGATGCGGTAGGGCTGACCGCTGCCCATCGGGAACAGGTCGATCAGTGCGCCGCGCACGGCAAACTCGCCATGTTCATAGACCGTATCGACGCAGCGGTAACCGGCGGCTTCGAGGTTGCCGCGCATCTGATTGACGTCCACCTGCTGGCCTACCTGCAGCACCAGACTGCTGCCCAGCAGAAAGCGCTTGGGCGCCAGACGATGTAGGGCTGTAGTGATCGGGACTACCAGGACGCCGTGTTTCAGCTCAGGCAGGCGATAGAGTGCCGCGATACGCTGGGAAATGATGTCCTGATGCGGTGAAAACAGGTCGTAGGGCAGGGTTTCCCAGTCGGGGAAATGCAGCACGGGCAAATCCGGAGCGAAAAAGCTCAGCTCTTCTTGCAGGCGCTCGGCACTCTGGCTGTCGGCGGTCAGCAGCAGGGTAAAACGCTTGGCATGGCTGGCGGCTTCGGCAATGGCCAGGCTCAGCGCAGCTCCGGGGAGGTTGCCCCAGTGTTGTTTCCCGGCAGTCGCGGGCAGGGACGGTAGGCGCAGTACGGACGCGGTCGGCACAGACACAGGCGGCTCACGGTCAAGACACAAGGTCGGCGATTGTAGCGGGCGTTGATGCTCGGTGTCAGTTACGACAGTCGTGCATTGCTCATGCTTGCGCTCGCCGTCATAATGTAGCCCCTTTTTTCAGCCCCTACATGTGGAAGGTACTGCCCGTGACTCAGAAGCCCGACCAGTGTCTCGGTGAGTGGATCGATCGAGAAGCCCTTGCGGAAGCCATGATTCCGATGATTGGCCAGCTCTACCGTAACAACAACGTGGTCACCTCGATCTACGGCCGCGGTCTGATCAACCGCTCGGTGATCGATATTCTCAAGGCCCACCGCTTCGCGCGCCACCGTCTGGTGGGTGACAGCGAATTGTCGGTGCACGATACCTTCCCGGTCCTCAAAGCCATGACCGAGCTCAAGCTGGGCGCCGCATCCGTGGACCTCGGCAAGATGGTCAGCAAGTTCAAGACCGATGGCCAGAACCGCAGCATCGAACAGTTCGTCAAGGATGAACTGGTTGAAGTGGTGGGCAAGCAGAACGGTGAAGCCCGCGAAGGCACTGACGTGGTGCTGTATGGCTTCGGTCGTATCGGCCGCCTGCTGGCACGCATCCTGATCGAGAAAACCGGTGGCGGCGACGGCCTGCGTCTGCGTGCCATCGTTGTGCGCAAAGGTGCCAGCAATGACCTGGTCAAGCGCGCCAGTCTGCTGCGTCGTGATTCGGTACATGGCAAGTTCGACGGCACCATCACTATCGACGAAGAGAACAACACCCTGACGGCCAATGGCAATCTGATCCAGGTGATCTACGCCAAGGACCCGAAAGAAGTCGACTACACCCAGTACGGCATCAAGAACGCCCTGCTGGTCGACAACACCGGTGTGTGGCGTGATGCAGACGGCCTGGGCCAGCACCTGGCTTGCCCGGGTGTTGACCGCGTAGTGCTGACTGCGCCTGGCAAGGGCGCGCTGAAAAACATCGTGCACGGCATCAACCACGGCGAAATCACCGCAGATGACAAAATCATCTCGGCGGCTTCCTGCACCACCAACGCCATCGTGCCGGTGCTGAAAGCGGTGAATGATCAGTACGGCATCGTTAACGGTCACGTTGAAACCGTGCACTCGTACACCAACGACCAGAACCTGATCGACAACTTCCACAAGGGCGATCGCCGTGGTCGTAGCGCGCCGCTGAACATGGTAATCACCGAGACCGGTGCCGCCACTGCAGCTGCCAAGGCGCTGCCTGTGTTGAAGGGTAAACTGACCGGCAACGCTATTCGTGTGCCGACGCCGAACGTGTCGATGGCCATTCTCAACCTGAACCTTGAGAAAGCCACCACCCGCGAAGAGATCAATGAGTACCTGCGCCAGATGGCCATGCACTCGGATCTGCAGAAGCAGATCGACTTCGTGCAGTCGCAGGAAGTGGTGTCCACCGACTTCGTCGGTTCGCGCCACGCCGGTGTGGTCGATGCTGAAGCCACCATCTGCAATGACAACCGCGTTGTGCTGTACGTGTGGTACGACAATGAATTCGGTTACAGCTGCCAGGTGGTGCGTGTGATGGAAGATATGGCTGGGGTCAACCCGCCAGCTTTCCCGCGCTAAGCGCAGGTCGCATAAAAAACGGGAGCCTCGGCTCCCGTTTTTTATTCGCGAGATTTACCGGGCTCGTCAGCCAGCAGGCTGGTGCGCAGACTGTCGGACAGGCCGTTAGGCGACAGCCAGATGCCCAGGTAGGCCTTGGCCAGCTCCTTGTCCTGGCTAGCGAAGGCGGTCTTACCGTTCACTTCCAGGGTGAGGCCGCTTTCGATGTTGAAGTTCAGGGCGTAACGGTCACCCGGGCGAATGTCGCGGAAGGTGGCGTGCAGGGCATCGAGGCCTGGGCGCAGGCGGTCGAGTGTCTTGGCGTTATGTTGGCGCTCAAGCGTGACCCAGGCAGCTTTGATCACGTCTTGGCTGTCTATATTGCGGAAATAGTACAGCTCCAGACGCTGGTTAAGAGGTTGGGTGAATGCCTGGCTGGCGCTGGCTTGGGCCGGTGCGTAGAAGGCTGCCGCGTAAACATCGGCCCACAGGTAGGTGAGCACGCTCTGGTTCTTGCGTTCCAGGCTGTTTTGCGCGAGTTCGCGGGTGGTGGCGAAGTTGGCCTCCTGCAGGCGTTCGCGGGTATTGGCGAACAGGTCGCCGCTGAGTAGCAGTAGGGTGGTGAGCACCAGTAAAAGGCGCATGGCAGAACTCCAGTGGGGGATGGGTGTTATTTCACCTGTTGATCAGCTTCAGTCAATCTGCGATCTGTTGCCTCCTGTTACGTAAAAAGGTCAAAAGCCGGCGCTCGGGTGGCCAGTGGCGGAGGGTGGGCTCTATAATCGGGCAGATTTTCCCCGCGACTGACATCTTGCCCAGCACCTGATCATGCATCGGTGTTGCGTTGCAGTTTTTGCTGTACTGATGTCTTCCGTATTCTAAAAAGCTTATAAATCAGTGGTTAGGCAAACCTATGATCAAGATAAAACATGGGCTTGACTTGCCCATAACCGGCGCGCCGGTGCAGCGTATAGAAGCCGCAAGGCCCGTGCGCAGCGTCGCCGTCATAGGCTTCGATTATCACGGCATGAAGCCGACCATGGAGGTCCAGGTCGGTGATCGCGTCAAACTTGGGCAAGTATTGTTCTCCGACAAGAAGTCGCCAGGTGTGCAGTTCACTGCGCCTGCTGCCGGCGTAATCAGCGCCATTCATCGCGGTGAAAAGCGCGTCCTGCAATCGGTGGTAATCGATGTTGAAGGTGATGAGCAAATCACCTTTGAATCCTTTGCTGCCTCTCAGCTGGCAAGTGTTGGTGCGGCAAAAGTGCGCGAAGTTCTGCAGCAGTCCGGTCTATGGACCGCATTGCGCGCGCGCCCTTTCAGCAAAGTACCTGCGGCTGATGCTCAGCCCCGCTCGATTTTTGTTACCGCCATGGATACTCATCCGCTGGCCGCTGATCCGGCGGTGGTGATTGCCGAGTACGCCGCTGATTTTGAACATGGCCTGCAGGTACTGGGCAATTTGGCCAAGGTTTTTCTGTGCAAGGCTGCTGGCAGCAACCTGCCAGGCGAGCAACTGAGCCAGGTGCAGACGCACGCCTTTGCCGGTCCACACCCAGCCGGTCTAGCCGGTACGCACATCCACTTCCTGGACCCAGTGAGTGCCAACAAGAGCGTGTGGTCACTGAATTATCAGGACGTGATCGCCATCGGCAAAGTCTTCACCACCGGGCAGTTGTGGACCGAGCGTGTCGTTGCACTGGCAGGTCCCGTGGTGGAGCAGCCGCGTTTGCTGCGTACCCGCCTGGGTGCGAACCTGAGTGAGCTGACGGCCGGTGAGCTGCAATCTGGGGTCAATCGGGTCATTTCCGGCTCGGTGTTGGGTGGTCGTACGGCCAAGGGCGCATTTGCCTTTCTCGGTCGCTATCACCTGCAGGTCTCCTGCCTGGCCGAAGGCAATGACCGCGAGATGCTGCATTACCTGCGTGCTGGGGTGAACAAGCATTCGGTGATGAACATCTTTGTCTCCAAATTGCTGGCGGCGAAGAAGTTTGCTTTCTCCACCACCACCAACGGCAGTCCACGTGCCATGGTTCCGGTGGGTAACTATGAAGCGGTGATGCCGCTGGACATCCTGCCGACGCAATTGCTGCGCTATTTGATTGTCGGCGACACCGAGATGGCCCAGAAACTCGGCTGCCTGGAACTCGACGAAGAAGATCTGGCGCTGTGCACCTATGTGTGTGCCGGCAAGTATGAATACGGCCCGATTCTGCGCGACAACCTCGCCCGTATCGAGAAGGAAGGTTAAGTCATGGGTATCCGTGCATTTCTCGACAAGATCGAGCACAACTTTGAAAAAGGCGGTAAATACGAGAAGTGGTATGCCCTGTATGAGGCGGTCGACACCTTCTTCTATCGGCCCGGCAGTGTGACCAAGACCACGGCACATGTGCGCGACGGCATCGACCTCAAGCGCATGATGATCACCGTGTGGCTATGCACCTTTCCGGCCATGTTCTTTGGCATGTGGAACACCGGTTACCAGGCCAACCTGATTTTCGCCAACAGCCCTGAGCTGCTGGCCGCCCAGGAAGGCTGGCGCTTTGCGCTGATCGGCTCACTGGCCGGTTTTGATCCCAGCAGCCTGTGGGACAACTTTATCCAGGGCGCGGCTTACTTCCTGCCGGTCTACGCGGTGACCTTCATCGTCGGCGGTTTCTGGGAAGTGCTGTTTGCTTCGATCCGCAAGCATGAAGTCAACGAAGGTTTCTTCGTCACCTCCGTGCTGTTTGCCTTGATCCTGCCGCCGAGTATTCCGCTGTGGCAGGTGGCCCTGGGGATCAGCTTCGGCGTGGTGATCGGTAAGGAAGTGTTCGGCGGTACCGGTAAGAACTTCCTCAACCCAGCCCTGACAGGGCGTGCCTTTCTGTTCTTCGCCTACCCCGCGCAGATGTCCGGTGATGCTGTGTGGACCGCGGTTGACGGCTTTGCCGGCGCCACCTCGTTGAGCCTGGCTGCAGCTGGCGGCATCGAGAACGTGGTGAACAATGGCATCACGTGGGTGGATGCCTTTGTCGGCACCATTCACGGCTCCATGGGCGAAACCAGCACCCTGGCGATCCTCATTGGCGGTGGTGTGTTGCTGATCACCAAGATTGCCTCTTGGCGCATTGTGACGGGTGTGATGCTGGGCATGATTGGCTTCAGCCTGCTGCTCAATGTCTTGGGCTCCAATACCAACCCGATGTTTGCCATGCCTTGGTATTGGCACTTGGTCGTGGGCGGTTTCGCCTTCGGTATGTTGTTCATGGCAACCGACCCGGTGTCGTCGTCCATGACCAACACCGGCAAATGGATCTTTGGTGCCTTGATCGGTGTGATGGTGGTGATGATCCGCGTGATCAACCCGGCCTTCCCGGAGGGTATGATGCTGGCGATCCTGTTCGCCAACCTGTTTGCACCGCTGATCGACCACTTCGTCGTTCAAGCCAATATCAAGCGGAGGCTGGCACGCAATGTCTAGTCAAAAAGAATCCACCGTCCGTACCTTGGTGGTGGCCCTGTTGGTCTGCCTGGTGTGTTCGATTTTCGTCGCCGGCGCCGCCGTGGCGCTGAAGCCGACCCAGGTGGAAAACCGTCAGCTGGACAAGCAGCGCAGCATTCTGGCCATTGCCGGGCTGGGCGAGTCAGGCATGAGCGCTGCGCAGGTCAAGGCATTGTTTGCTGAGCGGATCAGCGCCCGCGTGGTCGATCTGGACAGCGGTACTTTTAGCGACGCTCAGGACCCGCTGACCTTCGACCCGTTGAAAGCCTCCAAAGACCCGAAACTGTCTGAAGCCCTCAGCAGCGCCGAGGATATTGCCTCGATCAAGCGGCGTGAGCGTTTCACCACCGTCTATCTGGTTGAGCAGGACGGCAAATTGCAGACCGTGATTCTGCCCGTGCGTGGTTACGGCCTGTGGTCGACTCTGCATGGCTTTATGGCGCTGCAGGGCGACCTGAACACCGTGGCAGGCTTCGGCTTCTACCAGCACGCGGAAACACCGGGTCTGGGCGGGGAAGTGGACAACCCGAAGTGGAAGAGCCTGTGGCTGGGCAAGACCCTGTTTGACGACAAGGGCGAGCTGGCCATCCAGATCATCAAAGGTAACGTCGATGCGCAGAGCGCACAGGCGACCCATCAGATCGATGGTCTGGCGGGTGCAACCCTCACCAGCAATGGTGTGAATAACCTGCTGCACTTCTGGCTCGGGGAGAACGGTTTTGCCCAGTTCCTCGCCAATCTGCAAAAAGGGGAGGCTTGATCATGTCGCAGCCGACTATTAAAGAAGTTCTGCTTAACCCGATTTTCAACAACAACCCCATCGGTTTACAGATTCTCGGTATCTGTTCTGCACTGGCAGTCACTTCGAACCTGAAAACCGCGTTGGTGATGTCGATTGCCCTGACCCTGGTAACCGGCTTTTCCAACCTATTCATTTCGATGATTCGCAGCCAGATTCCCAGCTCGATTCGCATGATCGTGCAGATGGTGATCATCGCGTCACTGGTGATCGTGGTCGATCAGGTGCTCAAGGCCTTTGCTTTCAGCCTGTCCAAACAGCTCTCGGTGTTTGTCGGCCTGATTATCACCAACTGCATCGTGATGGGCCGTGCCGAGGCCTTTGCCATGCAGAACCCGCCCGTGCTGTCGTTCTTCGACGGTATTGGTAACGGTCTGGGCTACAGCGCCATGCTGATCGTGTTGGGTATCGTGCGCGAGCTGTTCGGTGCGGGCAAATTGATGGGCTACGAGATCATTCCGGTGATCAACGACGGTGGCTGGTATCAGCCCAACGGCTTGCTGCTGCTGCCGCCTTCGGCATTCTTCCTGATCGGGCTGTTCATCTGGGCCTTGCGTGCCTGGAAGAAAGACCAAGTCGAGAAACCGAGCTTCAAAATGGCGCCTCAGGTATCTAATAAGGAGGCCTACTGATGGAGCATTACCTCAGCTTGCTGGCCAAGGCGGTGTTCGTTGAGAACATGGCCCTGGCATTCTTCCTCGGCATGTGCACCTTCATCGCCATCTCCAAGAAGGTTGAAACGGCGATTGGCCTGGGTATCGCTGTCGTTGTGGTGCAAGTCATCACCGTGCCGGCGAATAACCTGATTTACACCTACCTGCTGAAAGACGGTGCGCTGGCCTGGGCGGGTTTGCCGGAAGTGGACCTGAGCTTCCTTGGGCTGCTCAGCTACATCGGGGTGATCGCGGCGATTGTGCAGATCCTTGAGATGCTCTTGGATAAGTACGTCCCGAGTCTGTACAACGCCCTGGGCGTGTTCCTGCCGCTGATCACTGTGAACTGCGCCATCATGGGCGGTACCCTGTTCATGGTCGAGCGTGACTACAACCTGGCGGAAAGTACCGTGTACGGCTTCGGCTCCGGTCTGTCCTGGGCGCTGGCGATTGCTGCTCTGGCGGGGATTCGTGAGAAGCTCAAGTACAGCGATGTGCCGGAAGGCCTGCAGGGGCTGGGCATCACCTTTATCACCATCGGTCTGATGTCTCTGGGCTTTATGTCCTTCTCTGGTGTGCAGTTGTAAGGACGGATGCCTAGATGATTACTAACGAGATTTTTATCGCAATCGGCATGTTCACCGGCATTGTGCTGGCGTTGGTGCTGGTCATTCTTGCTGCGCGCGCCAAGCTGGTTTCCAGCGGTGACGTGAGCATCGAGATCAATGGCGAGAAGACCATTGTCGTGCCGGCTGGCGGCAAGTTGCTGCAGACCCTGGCGGCCAACAACATCTTCCTGTCGTCGGCCTGTGGTGGTGGCGGTACCTGCGCACAGTGCCGGTGTGTGGTGGAAAGCGGCGGTGGCGAAATGCTGCCGACCGAAGAAGCCGCATTCACCCGTCGTGAAGCCAAGGCTGGCTGGCGCCTGTCCTGCCAGACCCCGGTCAAGCAGGACATGAAGATCGACGTGCCGGAAGAAGTGTTCGGCGTGAAGAAGTGGGAATGCACGGTTGAGTCCAACCCCAACGTGGCCACCTTCATCAAGGAATTGACCCTGAAACTGCCGCCAGGCGAGAACGTTGACTTCCGCGCCGGTGGCTATGTGCAGCTGGAATGCCCACCGCACGAGGTGCATTACAAGGATTTCGACATTCAGCCGGAATATCGTGGCGACTGGGACAAGTTCAACCAGTGGAAGTACGTATCCAAGGTCGAGGAGACCGTGATCCGTGCCTACTCCATGGCCAACTACCCCGAAGAAGTCGGTCTGGTGAAGTTCAATATCCGTATCGCTTCGCCACCTCCGGGCAAGGACGACTTGCCGCCAGGCAAGATGTCTTCCTGGGTGTTCAGTCTCAAACCGGGTGACAAGGTCACCGTGTACGGGCCGTTTGGTGAGTTCTTCGCCAAGGACACCGATGCCGAGATGATCTTTATCGGCGGTGGTGCGGGTATGGCGCCAATGCGTTCGCACATCTTCGACCAGCTCAAACGCCTCAAGTCCAAGCGTAAGATCAGCTTCTGGTACGGTGCACGCTCCATGCGCGAGGCGTTCTACGCTGAAGAGTACGATCAGCTGCAAGCGGAAAACCCGAACTTCCAATGGCATCTGGCACTGTCCGATCCGCAGCCGGAAGATAACTGGAGCGGCCTCAAGGGCTTCATCCACAACGTGCTGTACGAGAACTACCTGAAGGACCACCCGGCTCCGGAAGAGTGTGAGTTCTACATGTGTGGCCCGCCCATGATGAACGCCGCTGTGATCAAGATGTTGGTCGAGCTGGGTGTGGAGGAGGAGAACATCCTGCTCGACGACTTCGGAGGCTGATCATGAACAATGCGGTACTACGGCCCGTTATCGCTGTCAGCCTGCTGGCAGCCCTAACGGGCTGCTGGTTTTCAGAGCGAATAGAAGAGTTCGGTGGCCCGACCATGGGGAGCACCTACTCGATCAAGTACGTGCGCAGTGACGGCGCTCCAAGCCTTGACCAGCTCAAACATGAAACCGATGCGATCCTCAGCGAAGTCGATCAGCAGATGTCGACCTACCGTGATGACTCGCTGATCGAACAGTTCAACCAGGCACCTGCAGGCACCTGCCAGACCATGCCAGCACCGGTGCTGGAGTTGGTCGAGGCCGGACGCATCCTCAATGAGCAGAGTCAGGGCGCGTTCGACCTGACCTTGGAGCCCTTGCTCAACCTCTGGGGGTTCGGTCCTCAAGGCCGCGCAGAGCAGGTGCCGACTGCCGAGCAGCTGGCCGCAGCGCGTGCCCGCACGGGGATGCAGTACCTGCGGCGTGACGGGCAGCAACTGTGCAAGGAAATCAACCTGCAGGTCGATTTCAATAGCATCGCTGCCGGCTATACCGTGGACCGGATCGCGCAGCGTCTGACTGAGCTGGGAGTCAAAAGTTACTTGGTTGAAGTCACGGGTGAACTCAAGGCCGCTGGTATCAAGCCGGATGGGCAGCCCTGGCGCATCGGCCTGGAAGCTCCGCAGGAAGGTGAGCGGGTGGCTCAGCGGATTCTGGCACTGGATGGCTACGGCATTTCCACTTCAGGTGATTACCGCAATTACTTCGAGGAGAATGGCCGGCGCTATTCGCACACCCTTGATCCGTTGACGGCCGCGCCGATCACCCACACCCTGGCAGCCGTCACGGTGGCCGATAAATCGACCCTGCGCGCTGATGGCTTGTCTACATTACTTATGGTGATGGGCACCGAGCGTGGCCTGGTATTTGCTGAACGTATGGGTATCGCCGCGTTTTTCGTGACCCGCGAAGGCGACGCCTTCGTCACACAGGGCACTCAGGCTTTCGAGCAGCTGTTTGCCGCAGGAGAAGAGCAATGACATTCGTGGTGGTTTTTCTGGTCATGGTGCTGGTCGTCGGCATGATGGCGGTGGGTGTGATCATGGGGCGCAAGCCGATTGCCGGTTCCTGCGGCGGCATCGCCAACCTGGGTATCGAGAAAGAATGCTCAATCTGTGGCGGTAGCCGCGAGAAATGCGAAGAAATCAACAGCGATCCGCAGGCCAAGGCAGAGTCCCTGGCGTACGACGCGACCAAACGCTAATCGCCCTGCGGCCGCCGAAGGGCTAGGCTTGCAGCTAAGAACCTGTTCACGATCTGCTGCGCGTCGGCGCTACTGCGTTAAAAACAAGCTCGGAATGCTCATTTACAGCTCGTAAACTCTGCTTCCTTGCTTGTTTTTGCCTTGTAACGCTCTAGCTCGCAAGATCGTGAGTGGCCTCTAACGCATTGATTGTCAGGCTGCGTGCGCAGCACTGGCCCTGCCGAGAGTACGGAACAAGTGCTCCGGTGTGATCTGAAGGAGTAAACATGGCGGTCTACAACTACGACGTGGTGGTGCTGGGTTCCGGCCCCGCGGGTGAAGGCGCGGCGATGAACGCAGCCAAGGCCGGGCGCAAGGTGGCCGTGGTCGACAGCCGCCGCGAAGTCGGCGGCAACTGCACCCACCTGGGCACCATTCCGTCCAAGGCGCTGCGCCACTCGGTGCGGCAGATCATGCAGTTCAACACCAACCCGATGTTCCGCCAGATCGGCGAGCCGCGCTGGTTTTCATTTCCCGATGTGCTGAAAAGCGCCGAGCGGGTGATTGCCAAGCAGGTGAGTTCGCGCACCGGCTACTACGCGCGTAACCGAATAGATGTGTTTTTCGGTACCGGCAGTTTCGCCGACGAGCGTACTGTTGAAGTGGTGTGCGCCAATGGTGTGGTGGAAAAGCTGGTGGCCAAGCAGATCGTTATCGCCACCGGTTCGCGCCCGTATCGCCCGGCTGATGTGGATTTTCGCCATCCGCGGATCTATGACAGTGACACCATCCTCAGCCTGACCCACACGCCGCGCCGCATCATCATTTATGGTGCCGGGGTTATCGGCTCCGAGTACGCCTCGATCTTCAGCGGTCTGGGGGTACTGGTCGACTTGATCGACAACCGTGATCAGCTGCTGAGCTTCCTTGATGCGGAAATCTCCGATGCGTTGAGTTACCACCTGCGCAACAACAACGTGCTGATTCGTCACAACGAAGAATACGAAAGCGTTGAAGGACTGGAGAACGGGGTGATCCTGCACCTCAAGTCCGGCAAGAAGATCAAGGCCGATGCCTTTCTCTGGTGCAACGGCCGTACCGGCAATACCGATCAGCTGGGGTTGGAGAATATCGGCATCAAGGTCAACAGTCGCGGCCAGATTGATGTCGACCAGAACTACCGCACCCCGGTGTCGAATATCTATGCCGCTGGTGATGTGATCGGCTGGCCGAGTTTGGCCAGTGCGGCTGCTGATCAGGGCCGTTCGGCGGCGGGCAGCATTGTCGACAATGGCAGCTGGCGTTTTGTTGATGATGTGCCGACCGGCATTTACACCATTCCGGAGATCAGCTCGATCGGCAAAACCGAGCGCGAGCTGACCCAGGCCAAGATCCCCTATGAAGTAGGCAAGGCGTTCTTCAAGGGCATGGCCCGTGCGCAGATTTCCCATGAGCCGGTGGGCATGCTGAAGCTTCTCTTCCATCGGGAAACCCTGGAAGTACTCGGCGTGCACTGCTTCGGTTACCAGGCCTCGGAGATTGTACATATCGGCCAGGCGATCATGAACCAGAAGGGGGAGGCCAATACCATCAAGTATTTCGTCAACACCACCTTCAACTACCCAACCATGGCGGAGGCCTATCGGGTGGCGGCGTTCGACGGCCTCAACCGGCTTTTTTGAGCGGCACCGGCCGGCAGCCTGAGCCGGTCGGGGAGGCAGGCTGGGTAGTGGCTTCCGAGTGGCACTGGCCGAATCGGGAGAGCTTCTAGCCTCTCAGGCGGCAGCAACGAAAAACCGGCCCATGGGCCGGTTTTTTCATGCGTGTGGGTGACACGGGGCTACCCGCTTAGCGTGGCCACTGCCAGGCCGGGGAAGTCAGTGATGATGCTGTCCACGCCGAAGTCCGCCAGGCGGCGCATCAATGCCGGTTCATTGACCGTCCATACCGAGACATGCAAGCCCGCTTTCTGGGCTTTGAGCAGGCGCTCCGGGGTGCATAGCGTCCAGTTCAGCGCGAGCAAATGGCAGCCGTAGTGCTTGGCCACCTTGAGCGGGTCGAGCCAGGCGTATTCGGCCACCAGCCCGCGCTGCAGGTGCGGCGTCAGGCGTTGCAGGGCGCTGAGGACTTCACGCGAGCTGGAGGTGACGGTGACCTTGTCGGTCAGGTTGTAGCGCTCAGCCAGCTCGGCAATAGCCTTAACCATGCGCGCCGAACGAACCTTTGAGGCGCTTTTGACTTCCAGCTGCCAGTGCTCGAAATCGCAGTGCTGGAACAGCTCCTCCAGACGCGGGATCGGGCAAGGCGTGACGGCACCGGGGCCACCTCTACGTGCGTCATAGGTCACCAGCTCGGCGGCGTCGTGCTCGACCACCTTGCCGCGGTGGCCGGTGGTGCGTTTGAGCGTTGGGTCGTGAATCACCATCAGCTCGCCATCGCGCGACAGGTGAAGATCCAGCTCGCAGCGGCGCACGCCATGCTGTAGGCACTGCTGGAAACTGGCCAGGGTGTTTTCCGGTGCTTCGCCTTTGGCACCGCGGTGTCCATAAATAACTGTCACTGTTGCTCCTTGTCTGGCAGGGCGGCGCCGGGCTGATGGTGGCGCACGCTGTTGATCACGTGTTTATGCTCGAAGTAGACGCTGAATTCGCGATAGTCCCAGCGGGTGATCGGTGGGTTGCCGACGCTGGGGTGCTCTTCGTCGGCGAGGCCGAATCGCTCCAACACGGCACGCTGTGATTCGCCAAGCTGCGGTACTTGCAGGTTGCTGGTCCCCTGCTGGCCGATGGGTATTTGCAGGCTATCGGCGTGGACGCTGACGGGCATGAGTACGGCGAGAAGCAAAAGCAGGCGGGGCATGATGGCTCGCTATCAGGATTGCAGAGGTTGCTCGCGTGCTTGGCGACGCTCCAGGGCCTGGCGCTGCAGGATATGTCGAGCAAGCAGCTGACGTTGGGCATCGGTCAAGGCTTCGAATTCCGCACCAATTTCAAATTGCTGCGAAGGGAGGCTGCTGCAGTGTACGACCTTGGCGCGCAGCAACAAGCCGAGGGCTTGCGGCATGAGCACCATCTTTACCGCCAAATGCGCGCCAATGACAACCGGCTGGGCATTGTTGAAGCTGACGCCGCCCTCGGACAGGCTGACCTTGCGTGGAGCACCGATGTCGCGCAGCAAGCTCTGCGCCACGGCCTGGCCGAGCAGGTCGATGCGTTTGTTCATGACCTTGAGGTAGCTGGCCAGGGTGCGGTCACGTTCGGTGATGTGTCGCAGCAGGTGCTGCGACTCGAAGTCCATCAAGTGCAGATCGCTGAGCAGGTTGAACAGCGGCGAGCTGTCGTGAAGCTCGTCACTGGCCAGGGCTTCAGCCCCGGAAAGCTGGGTGAATTCCAGTGCGATCGTATCGTCGATACGATAGTATTCGCGGCGATCATCTTCATCTTGAGTCGGCATGGCGAACCCATGGCAGCAGTAGTGGTCGAAGGACCTGTTCAAAGTCTTGCGAGCTAGCGGCATGCAAGGCGAAAAGTGGTTAGGAAGCGCTGTTTACGAATGTAAATGAGCATTCCGAGACAGTTTTCAACGTAGCAGGTCCGACGCGCAGCAGACTTTACCCTGGTTCAGAGTGTAAGGCTGCTCGCCAAGCCCCCACAAGGACGTTTCTTTTTCCCTCGAATCAGCCCCGACATGTTCAGACCTCTGTTCGTTTTTATCGGCACGCGCTACACGCGGGCCAAGCGTCGCAACCACTTCGTGTCCTTTATTTCCCTGACCTCGATGATCGGGCTGGCACTTGGCGTGCTGGTGATGATTCTGGTGCTGTCGGTGATGAACGGCTTCGACCATGAAATGCGTACCCGCGTGCTCGGTATGGTGCCGCACGCCACGGTCGAGAGCGCCACGCCGATCAAGGACTGGCGCAGCCTGGCCAACAAGGCGCAGCGCAATCCGCAGGTGTTGGCGGTTGCGCCCTTTAGCCAGATGCAGGGCCTGCTGACCAACGACGGCAAGGTGCAGAAAGTGCTGATCAATGCGGTCGATCCGCTTGAAGAAGCCAAGGTCTCGATCATCGGCAACTTCTTCAAGCTTGAAGACGGTGGCAAGGGTTCGCTGGATGCCCTTAAGCCCGGCGAGTTCGGCATGGTGCTGGGCGACAAGGCCGCCACTAAGCTCGGTGTTGGCTTGGGTGACAAGGTCACCTTTGTTGCCCCGGAAGTCACGGTGACGCCGGCCGGCATGTTTCCGCGCCTCAAGCGTTTTACTGTGGTTGGCATCTTCCATGTTGGCGCCGGCGAGATCGACGGCCACCTGGCCCTGACCCATGTTCAGGATCTGGCGCGTTTGCAGCGCTGGCAGGCCGATCAGGTGCAGGGTATTCGCCTGAAATTCGCTGACCTGTTCGAGGCTCCGCGCACTGCCTGGGCGCTGGCGCAAACTCTCGGCGAAGGTGATTACTATGCCCGCGATTGGACCCGTACCCACGGCAACCTGTACCAGGCGATCCGCATGGAGAAAGCGATGATTGGCCTGCTGCTGCTGCTGATCGTTGCGGTGGCCGCCTTCAACATCATCTCCACCCTGGTCATGGTGGTCACCGACAAGAAGGGCGATATCGCTATCCTGCGCACCCTGGGCGCGACGCCAAGGCAGATCATGGCGATCTTTATGGTTCAGGGCACGGTGATCGGCGTGTTCGGCACGGCGATTGGCGCGGTACTGGGCTGCCTTGCCGCCTTGAACATCAGCAGTGCGATTGCCGCTCTGGAAGGGCTGTTGGGGATCAAATTCCTCAATGCCGATGTGTATTTCATCGACTACCTGCCCTCGCAGCTGATGCTGGCGGACGTGCTGCTGGTCTGCGGTGCGGCATTGATTCTCAGTTTCTTCGCCACCCTGTATCCGGCCTGGCGTGCAGCGCGCACCCAGCCTGCGGAGGCTCTGCGTTATGAATGATCAGGTTATGAGTGATTCGGTTATGCAAGATCGTGCAGTGTTGAGTTGTCGCAACCTCGGTAAAAGCTATGACGAAGGTCCGCAATCGGTTGTAGTGCTGCAGGACCTGCAGCTGGAACTGCACCCTGGCGAGCGTGTGGCGATTGTCGGCAGTTCCGGGTCGGGCAAGAGTACCTTGCTCAATATGCTTGGTGGCCTGGATACGCCGAGCAGCGGCAGCGTCTGGCTGGCGGGCGAGGAATTGTCGGCGCTGAATGAAAAACAGCGCGGCCTGCTGCGTAACCGCGCGCTGGGTTTCGTTTACCAGTTCCACCACCTGCTGCCGGAATTCACCGCGCTGGAAAACGTGTGTATGCCATTGCTGATTGGCCGTACGCCGATCAGTGAGGCGCGTCAGCGTGCCACTGCGCTGCTGGAGCGTGTTGGCCTGGGCCATCGCCTGGCGCACAAGCCGTCTGAGCTGTCCGGTGGTGAGCGTCAGCGTGTGGCAATTGCCCGCGCTTTGGTCAATCAGCCGGGCCTGGTGCTGCTTGATGAGCCCACCGGCAACCTCGATCATCATACCGCGCAAGGCATTCAGGACCTGATGAAGGAGTTGAGCCGCTCCTCGCAGACCGCCTTTCTGGTGGTGACCCACGACATGGCGCTGGCCCAGCAGATGGACCGCATCCTGCGTCTGGAAGACGGCAAGCTGGTGGCCGCCTGATGTTTCGTCCGCTGAGTATCTTTATCGGTATCCGCTATACCGGGGCCAAGCGGCGCAACCACTTTATTTCCTTTATCTCGATGACTTCGATGATCGGCCTAGCCTTGGGTGTGTTGGCCATGATCGTGGTGTTGTCGGTGATGAACGGTTTCCAGAAGGAAATGAGCACGCGCATCCTCGGTATGGTGCCGCATGCCAGCATCGCCGGGGCGCAACCGCTGGATGATTGGCAGCAGGTTGCCGCCGCTGCGAAGAGCAACCCTCAGGTGGTCGCCGCTGTGCCGTTTGCCGAGCTGGAAGGCATGCTTTCGGTGCGTGGCGCGATGCAGCCGGTGCAGCTTCACGGTATCGATCCGGCGCTGGAGCCGCAGGTGTCGATTATCGACAAGCATATGCAGCAAGGCCGCCTGAGCGATTTGCGCGAAGGCGAGTTCGGTGTGGTGCTCGGTGAGATCACCGCGCGACGCTTCCAACTGCGGGTGGGCGATAAGCTGGCGTTGATTGTGCCGGAACTGAGCAGCGTACCGGGCGGCATCAGCCCACGCATGCAACGCCTCAACGTGGTCGGCATCTTCAAGGTCGGCGCCGAACTGGACAGCTCGTTAGCGTTAATCCACGTCGCCGATGCGGCACATATCCAGCGTATGCAGCCGGGCCAGGTGCAGAGCGTGCGCCTGAAGTTGAAAGACCTCTACCAGGCGCCGCAAGTGGCCGCGCAGATTGTCGGTGAGTTGGGCGCAGGTTACAGCTCTGCTGACTGGACCCTGACCCAGGGCAGCCTGTTCAGTGCGATGAAAATGGAAAAGACCATGATCGGGCTGTTGCTGCTGCTGATCGTCGCCGTGGCGGCGTTCAACATCATCGCCACCTTGATCATGGTGGTGGCGGACAAGGGCGCGGATATCGCCATCTTGCGTACCCTGGGTGCGACGCCGGGGCAGATCATGGGCATCTTTATGGTGCAAGGTACGGTGATCGGCGTGATCGGTACGCTGATTGGCGCGGTGCTGGGTATTTTTGCTGCGTTGAATGTCAGTCAACTTGTGGGCTGGATCGAGCGCCTGAGCGGTCAGCAGGTAATGAGCGCGGATGTGTATTTCATCAGTAACCTGCCGTCTGAGTTACTGCTGTCTGATGTTCTGCTGATCTGCGGCGCGGCCTTCAGCCTGAGCTTTCTGGCCACCGTCTACCCGTCCTGGCGAGCCGCGCAGATTCAGCCGGCCGATGCGCTGCGTTACGAATAAGCTACGCTGGCAGAAACCCCAAAGCCGTTACTGAGTAACGGCTTTTTTATGTCAGTGCTGAACGTCTTAGTGAGATTGGCGACGATTTTCCTGACGTTTGCGCCAACTGCGACGCACCCACCAGCGCCAGTAGGCCTGGGTGCCGAAATAGCCCATCAGGGCGAATAGCAAGCCCAGCGCAAGGGCACCGAGATAGAGCGGTTGCCAGTGGGTTTGCAGGACCTGGCCAATCCAGCTGAGGGTGATTTCATCGGGCATTTGCAGGGTTGGGGTGTTGATTAGCCAGGCGCCGAACTTGTAGCTGCAATAAAACACTGGCGGCATGGTAATCGGATTGGTCAGCCAGACCAGCCCGATGGATATTGGCAGGTTACCTCGGGCCGGAATGGCTACGGCTGCGGCCGCGATCATTTGCATCGGCATCGGAATCATTGCCCAGAACAGGCCGATGGCCATGGCGCGTGATACGGAATGGCGGTTGAGGTGCCAGAGATTGGGGTCGTGGATCAGATTACCAAGAAAGCGCAGTGATTTATTGGCCTTGATACTGTCCGGGTGGGGCATGTAGCGCTTGAATAGACGACGCGGCATGAAGGCTCTCTGGCGGGTAAACGCGCGAACATTATGCCCCCGTTGATGGCAGCCTGCTTTCACACTTTGTGACAGCAAATAAGCAAAGGCTGATCGATAGGTGAAACGCGGTATTCGACTCATGGAGCGAGTCTATGCGCACAGGAATTTTCGCGCTGGTAGCCGGGCTACTGGTGCTGCGCTTCCTTCCGGCTTTGCCACCCTTGTGGCTGCTGGCTGTTCTGCCGGTCGCCGGCTTGATGTTATTGCCATTTCGCAGTTATCCCGTTGCGTTGTTTCTATTTGCCTTCACTTGGGCATGTGTATCGGCGCAATGGGCGCTGGATGATCGTCTCGTGCAGCAAATGGATGCACGAACCCTATGGTTGCAGGGGCGGGTAGTTGGTCTGCCTCAATTAGGCGAGGGGGTGGTGCGCTTTGAATTGGAACAGGTGGTTTCCCGTCGTGACAAATTGCCCGCACGTTTGCGCCTGGCTTGGTATGACGGACCGGCTGTGCGTGCGGGTCAAACCTGGCGTCTGGCGGTACGGCTAAAGCGCCCCCATGGTTTGGTCAATCCTCAGTCGTTCGATTACGAGGCCTGGCTGCTGGCGCAGCGTATTGGTGGCACGGGTACCGTAAAAAGCGGCGAGTTGATCGCGCCAGCGAGTGGAACAGGGGCCTGGCGTGACCGTTTGCGTCAGCAGCTTTTAGCAACGCCTGCACATGGCCGCGAAGGCGCGTTGGCAGCGCTGGTGTTGGGTGACGATTCGGGGCTTTCGACAGCAGATTGGCAGGTGCTGCAGAACACCGGCACTGTGCACTTGATGGTGATCTCTGGCCAGCATATCGGTCTTTTGGCGGCGCTGTTATATGGCCTGGTTGCCGGCATGGCGCGTCTGGGATTCTGGCCGCGCAGCTGGCCCTGGCTGCCCTGTGCTTGTGCAGTGGCCTTGGCCGGCGCTTTGGCTTATGGGGGGTTGGCAGGTTTTGAGGTGCCGGTACAGCGTGCCTGCGTGATGATCGGTTTGGTGCTGCTCTGGCGCTGGCGTTTCCGCCATCTGGGCGTATGGTTGCCTGTATTACTGGCATTGCTTGCGGTGTTGCTGGGTGAGCCGTTGGCCAGTTTGCAGCCGGGTTTCTGGTTGTCTTTTGGCGCGGTGATGCTGCTGATCCTGACCTTCAGTGGTCGGCTGGGTGCCTGGCCCTGGTGGAACACCTTACTGCGTGCGCAGTGGGCCATGGCCATCGGCTTGTTGCCACTGCTGTTGGCCCTCGGTTTGCCTGTGAGTGCCAGTGCTCCTTTGGCCAACCTGGTAGCGGTTCCCGTGGTCGGATTACTGGTAGTGCCGCTGGCATTAATCGGCACGCTATTGCTGCCCTTGCCTGTGGTCGGTGCTGCACTGCTCTGGGTAGCAGGCTGGGTGCTCGATCTGCTGTTTGAGTTACTCACGCAGTTGGCCCTGTGGCTGCCGGCCTGGTTGCCGAGCGCCTTGCCATTCTGGGCCTGGCTGCTGGTGGTGCTGGGCGCGCTGGTGTTGCTATTGCCGGCCGCCTTGCCGATGCGCAGCCTGGGCGCATTACTGCTGCTGCCCTTGTTGTTCAGCCCGCAGCAGCGTCCTGAATACGGGCGGGCGGAGGTGTGGATGCTGGATGTCGGCCAGGGGCTGGCGGTGTTAGTGCGCACCCAGAAGCATGATTTGCTGTATGACGCTGGACCGCGATTTGGTGAGTTCGATACCGGTGAGCGGGTGGTGCTGCCTTCTCTACGGGCACTGGATGTGCGTGCTCTCGATGTGCTGCTGATCAGTCATGCCGATAACGATCACTCCGGTGGCGCTGCTGCAATCCGGCGCGGTTTACCCGTCAGGCAGGTACTTAGTGGTGAGCCGGATAAGCTGGAACCTGCGTGGCAGGCTGCAGCTTGTGTCAGTGGGCGGCAGTGGCAATGGGACGGGGTGCAACTCAGTACCTGGCGCTGGGAGAGTGCCAGCGATGGCAATCAGTCTTCCTGCGTGTTGCATATTGAAGCCAATGGCGAGCGTCTGTGGTTGGCCGGCGATATTGACGCTAACGCCGAACAGGCACTGCTCAGTAGTGGCCTGGAAATGCCGGCGCAGTGGCTGCTGGCGCCGCACCATGGCAGCCGCAGTTCATCCTCGGCGTCTTTCCTGGCAAAGGTCAGGCCTACAGCTGCGCTGATTTCCCGTGGTGCGCACAATGCTTTTGGCCATCCGCATGCTGAGGTTGTCGAGCGCTACCGGGCGCTGGATGCACAGCTGTATGACACCGCTGTGCACGGTGCGGTGCGGATTCGCCTGGGGGCGTTTGAGCCGGCGCAGGGTTTGCGTAACCATGCACGCTTTTGGCGGGAAAAATGAGAACGGCGGCGGTCGGCGAGGCCGCAGCCCTATGCTAGAGTGGCGCCACTTTTGTGAAGGGGATCTGCCACCGTGTGGGAACTGGTCAAAGCTGGCGGCTGGATGATGCTGCCAATCATTCTGTGTTCTATCGCTGCGGCCGGCATCATTGCCGAGCGCCTGTGGACGTTGCGGCCGAGCCGCATTACCCCACCCAACCTGCTGGGGCAGGTGTGGAAGTGGATCAAAGAGAAAAAACTCAATAATCAGAAGCTCAAGGAACTGCGCGCCAACTCGCCGTTGGGGCAAATCCTTGCGGCTGGCCTGGCCAACTCCAAGCATGGTCGCGAGATCATGAAAGAGTGCATTCAGGAAGCCGCCGCGCGGGTCATCCATGACCTGGAACGTTACCTCAATGCCCTGGGCACCATTGCCGGTATCGCGCCACTGCTGGGGCTGCTTGGTACGGTGCTGGGCATGATCGAAATTTTCAGTTCGTTCATGGGCACCGGTATGGCCAATGCATCCTCGCTGGCCGGCGGTATTTCCAAGGCGCTGATCACCACTGCGGCCGGCTTGATCGTGGCCATTCCTGCGTTGTTCTTCCACCGCTACTTGCAGCGCCGTGTCGATGAACTGGTGGTCGGCATGGAGCAGGAAGCCATCCGCTTGGTGGAAGTGGTGCAGGGTGACCGTGACGTCGATCTGGGCGAGGACAAGGCGTGAAATTCCGGCGTAAACCGCGGGAAAACGTCGAGATCAACCTGGCCTCGCTGATCGACGTGGTGTTTATCCTGCTGCTGTTCTTCGTGGTCACCACCACTTTTACCCGTGAGACCCAGCTCAAGGTTGATCTACCGGAGGCCGCCACTGGCACGCCACCTGAGCAGACTGAACTCAAGCAGCTGGAAATCCTGATTGCCGCTGACGGTAGCTACTCGCTGAATGCCAAGCAGTTGCTGAAAAGTGATCTGGAAAGCCTGATGGCTGCGCTGCAGAAGGAGTCGGAAGGCGATAACAGCCTTCCGCTGATCATCAGCGCCGATGCCAAGGCGCAGCATCAGGCGGTGATCACTGCCATGGATGCGGCCGGCAAGTTGGGTTTTGCCCATCTGCGTATGACCACTATCGAGGCGCAAGCTGCGCCTTGAGGGTTGCCCACTGATGAGCCTGTCCGCACGCCTTACTGCTGCCTGGTACGCCGGTCATCCGGCGCTGGGCCTGCTGCGTCCGCTGGAGTGGTTGTATCGCGCGGTGGTGCTGCGCAAGCGCGCACGTTTTCTGGCGGGTGAGGGTGAGATCTACCGTGCTCCCGTGCCGGTGGTGGTGGTCGGCAATATCACTGTCGGCGGCACCGGCAAGACCCCGATGATTCTCTGGCTGATCGAGCATTGCCGCCGTCAGGGGCTGCGCGTCGGCGTGGTCAGTCGCGGTTATGGCGCTCAGCCGCCGCAGCTGCCCTGGCGCGTGCAGGCTGATCAGGCTGCCAGCGTGGCCGGTGATGAGCCGCTGCTGATCGTGCAGCGTAGCGGCGTGCCGCTGATGATTGATCCTGATCGCAGTCGCGCGGTGGCTGCCTTGCTGGCGGCCGAGCCGCTGGACCTGATCCTCAGTGATGACGGCTTGCAGCACTACCGCCTGGCCCGAGATCTCGAACTGGTGCTGATCGATGCCGTGCGCGGCCTGGGCAATCGCCGTTGTCTGCCCGCAGGTCCGTTGCGTGAGCCGGTCGAGCGTCTCTTAAGCGTGGATGCACGGCTTTATAACGGCGCGAATGCGGACTCGTCGGATGGCTACGCCTTTACCTTGCAGCCACGCAATCTGATCAACCTGCGCAGTGGCGAAGTGCGTCCCTTGACGCATTTTCCTGCGGGTCAGGCGCTGCATGCCGTGGCCGGTATTGGCAATCCGCAGCGTTTCTTCAACACCCTCGAAGGGCTACACTGGCGGCCTGTCGCGCATGCCTTTGCCGACCACGCGCCGTACAGTGCCGAGTTGCTGAACTTCAGCCCGGCGCTACCGGTGCTGATGACGGAAAAGGATGCGGTCAAGTGCCGTGCCTTTGCGGCTGACGATTGGTGGTACCTGGCGGTGGATGCCGAGCCTTCGGCCGCGTTTGTCGCCTGGTTTGATCAGCAATTGCAGCGTCTTGTGCCGCGCGCCTGACTGTTCTGATCATTCGGCGGCCTCGTCCGCCTCAGCAGTTGCTTCCTATCAAGGATCTCCCATGGACCCGAAACTACTCGACATTCTCGCCTGCCCACTGTGCAAGGGCCCGCTGAAGCTTGCTGCTGACAAGAGTGAGCTGATCTGCAAGGCCGACGCACTGGCATTCCCGGTTCGCGATGGCATCCCCGTGATGCTGGAAACCGAAGCCCGCACCCTCAACGTCGACGAGCGTCTGGATAAGTAAATGAGCACTGCCTTTACCGTTGTGATTCCGGCACGCTTCGCTTCCAGCCGCCTGCCGGGCAAGCCGCTGCAGGATATTGCCGGCAAACCGATGATTCAGCATGTCTGGGAGCAGGCGTGCAAAAGCAGCGCCCAGCAGGTGGTAGTTGCCACCGACGATGCGCGTATTGTGGAGGCCTGTCAGGGCTTTGGTGCGCAGGTGGTGTTGACCCGTGTCGATCACAACTCAGGCACCGACCGCTTGGCTGAAGTGGCTACGGCTTTGGGCCTGGCGGCTGACGCCATCGTGGTCAACGTGCAGGGCGATGAGCCGCTGATTCCGCCGGCGATCATCGATCAGGTGGCCGCCAATCTGGCCGCCAATCCACAGGCCGCCATCGCCACCCTGGCCGAGCCGATTGAAGAGGTTCAGGCGCTGTTCAACCCCAATGTGGTCAAGGTGGTCAGCGACAAGACCGGCCTGGCTCTGACCTTCAGCCGCGCGCCGCTGGCCTGGGCGCGGGATGCCTTTGCCAAAAGCCGTGACGAGTTGCCGGCCGGCGTGCCGTACCGTCGTCACATCGGCATCTACGCCTACCGTGCGCAGTTTCTGCATGACTTCGTCGCCTGGGGCCCGTGCTGGCTGGAAGACACCGAGTGCCTGGAGCAGCTGCGCGCGCTCTGGCATGGCGTGCGTATCCATGTCGCCGATGCTCTGCAAGCGCCGCCTGCGGGTGTCGACACACCGGAAGACCTGGAGCGGGTTCGTCGCCTGCTGGGGGGCCTGATGCGCGTTCTGTTTGTCTGTTTGGGCAATATCTGCCGCTCGCCCACGGCCGAAGGTGTGTTGCGCCACAAGCTGCGTGAGGCTGGCTTAGCTGAGCATATTGAGGTTGATTCGGCCGGCACGGGTGACTGGCATGTAGGCAAAGCGGCGGATTTGCGCACGCGTCAGGCGGCGCAGCAGCGCGGCTATGACCTGTCTGCGTTGCGCGGCCGGCAGGTCAAGGCGGCGGATTTTCATGCTTTCGACCTGATTCTGGCGATGGATAACAGCAATCTGCGCGACCTGCAGCAGCTGCGTTCGGGCAATGATGCGGCCGAGCTGGATCTGTTTTTACGCCGTTATCAGCTGGGACTGGATGAAGTGCCGGATCCTTATTACGGCGGCGCAGCCGGTTTCGAGCAGGTGCTGGACCTGATCGAGCAGGCCTGTGATGCCTTGGTGCTCGAACTCAAGGGGCGCTTATGAGCGTGCAGGTGCGCACTCAGGTATCGCTGAAACCCTATAACAGCTTTGCCGTCGAGGCTCAGGCCAGGCATTTTGCCGAAGCCGAGAACGATCAGCAGGTGCGCGAAGCGCTGAGCTATGCGCAAGCGCGGCAGTTGCCGCTGTTATTGCTCGGGGGTGGCAGCAATCTGCTGCTCACCACTGACGTTGAGGCGCTGGTGCTGCGCATGGCCAGTCGTGGCATTCGCGTACTCAGCGATAACGGCGAGCGTGTGGTGATTGAGGCGGAGGCGGGGGAGCCCTGGCATCCATTTGTGCAGTGGACGCTGGCGCAAGGTTTTGCCGGTTTGGAAAACCTCAGCCTGATTCCTGGCACAGTGGGTGCGGCACCGGTACAAAATATTGGTGCCTACGGTGTTGAGCTAAAGGATCTGTTTGCCGGGTTGACTGCCCTGGATCGTTATAGCGGCGAGTTGTGTGAGTTTTCTCTGCAGGATTGCGCCTTTGCCTACCGCGATAGCCTTTTCAAACGAGAAAGCGGGCGCTGGGTCATCCTGCGGGTGCGCTTTGCCTTGAGTCGCACGGCAGCGTTGCATCTGGATTATGGTCCGGTGCGTCAGCGTCTGGCAGAGCAGGGGATCGGTGCTCCGACGGCGCTGGATGTCAGTCAGGCCATCTGTGCCATTCGCAGTGAAAAGCTGCCTGATCCTGCTGTGCTGGGCAATGCCGGAAGCTTCTTCAAGAACCCGTTGGTATCGAGTGAGCTGGCGCAACGCTTGCGTGCTGAGCATGCCGATCTGGTGGCGTATGCTCAGGCAGATGGACAGGCCAAGCTGGCCGCCGGCTGGTTGATCGAACGGGCGGGCTGGAAGGGCTTTCGTGAGGGTGATGCGGGCGTGCATCGTTTGCAGGCGCTGGTACTGGTGAATTACGGCGCAGCCACCGGGGCGCAACTGTTGGCACTGGCGCAGCGTATCCAGGCGGATATTGCCCAGCGTTTTGCGGTGGAGTTGGAGATTGAGCCAAACGTGCTGTAAGGCGTTTGGCGGCAGGCTGCGACCAGCGTATTGATCGCGCTGTAATAAAAGCCAGAACGCAAAAGGGGATGCCTAAGCATCCCCTTTTTATTGCCTGGCGGATCAGACCTGTGGTTTGACCGCTTCTTTATCCTGCTCGTCAGCTTCTACTTCAGTAAACAGTGAGCTTTGCGGCTCCTGGCTTACTTCTGCTTCTACGTGCGCGGCGGTTTCGGCCTTGGGCTCGACGGCTTCGATGCTCGCAGGTGCTTCGGCTGCAGTTTCAACGACGGCTTCTGCAGTCACTTCTACTACTGGTGCAGCCGCTTCAACCTGAACGGCGGCAGCTGGCGTTTCAGCTGCTTCGCGAGCCAGGCGCTCGGCTTCACGCTGACGGCGACGCACTTCGCGCGGATCGTTAGGCGCACGACCGTTGCTGGTCAGCGCGACGGCGGGCGCGGCTTCAGCGGCTACCACCTCAGCCACTGCAACTTCGGCAACCGGCTCTGGCGTTGCAACCACAGTTGGTGTTTCCAGCGCTTCTGGAGCTGGAGCAGGTGCTGATGCGCTTTCGCTGACTTCGGCGGCCTGTGCAGGTGTTTCGCTGGCCTCGAAAGTGGGGCTGGCTACTGCTTCTGCTGCTGTGGTTTCAACAACGGCCTGTGCTACTTCAACGGCAGTGGCTTCACGTGGCTGCTCTTGCTCGACAACCACCGGTGCGATTGCTGTGGTTGCTGGGGCGGCTTCGTCTGCGCCAGTCATAACCGCGGCGGTTACCGCTGCGGCGATGACTGCATTGTCGGCATCGGCCGAAGCCTCTGCGGTTTCTTCGTTGCCTTCGATTGGGTTGCCGTTGGCATCGTTCTGGCGTTCGCGACGATTGCTGCGACGACGCTGGCCACGCGAGCGACGGCGTGGGCGATCGCCACCTTCACTGTTGTCTTGGCCATCATCCAGTTGAGCGTCATCGGCGTTCAGCGCCTCTTCGTCAGTGGCGGCTGCAGCGTGTTCGGCACGCGGCTGACGCTCTTCACGCGGTGGGCGTGGCTGGCGCGGTTCACGTTGCGGGCGTTCGCTACGGGCTTCGTCGCTGGCGGTGGCGCTGTCGCCCTGAGCCGCATCAAGCGGCTCGCGCAGTTCGCGAGGTTGGCGCTCTTCACGCGGCTTGCGGTCGCGTGGCTGACGCTCTTCGCGCGGTGGGCGCGATTGGCGCACTTCCTGCGGTTCGCGAACTTCAACCAGCTCACGCGGGCTACGTTCTTCACGCGGTGCGCGCTCTTCACGGCCAGCACGCGGTGCACGCTCCTCACGAGGTGCGCGTTCTTCCCGCGGGCCACGGTCTTCACGCGGTGCGCGGTCTTCGCGTGGTTTGCGTTCGTCACTGCGGCCACCGCGGTTGCGATTCTGCTGACGGCCGTTGCGGCGCTCATCGCCACGCTGCGGACGCTCGTTGGTTTTCTTCTCGATGACGACAGGTTTTTCTTCTTCTTTGCTCGCGAACAAGCTGACCAGCGATTTAACCAAGCCTTTGAACAGGCTTGGTTCGGCCGCCGCGACCGGTTGTGCCGCAACGGCTTCAACCGGGGTCGGTGCGGTGCGCTGTGGTGCGGTCTTGATGGCTGCTTCCTGGCGAACCAGGGTGCGGGTAGCGGACGCTTGCTTCTCTTCTTCAGCTTCTGTCACGGCCATTTCATAGCTGGACTGGCCGGATTGAGCCTCCGGGCTGTCGTCGCGGATGCGCTGCACTTCAAAGTGCGGCGTTTCCAAGTGGTCGTTCGGGATGATGACGATGCGTGCGCGGGTGCGCAGTTCGGTCTTGGTGATCGAATTGCGTTTTTCGTTGAGCAGGAACGCAGCAACCGGAATTGGCACTTGCGCACGGACTTCGGCGGTGCGGTCTTTCAGCGCTTCTTCTTCGATCAGGCGCAGGATGGCCAGCGACAGTGATTCAACGTCACGGATGATGCCCTGACCGTTGCAGCGTGGGCAGACGATGCCGCTGGTTTCACCCAGGGACGGGCGCAGGCGTTGACGCGACATTTCCAGCAGCCCGAAGCGTGAAATGCGGCCCACTTGCACGCGGGCGCGATCAGCTTCCAGGCTTTCGCGGACTTTTTCTTCCACGGCGCGTTGGTTCTTCGCCGGGGTCATGTCGATAAAGTCGATGACGATCAGGCCGCCGATGTCGCGCAGGCGCAGTTGACGAGCGATTTCTTCAGCCGCTTCCAGGTTGGTCTGCAGGGCCGTTTCTTCAATGTCGCTGCCTTTGGTGGCGCGCGCCGAGTTGATGTCGATGGACACCAGGGCTTCGGTCGGGTCGATGACAATGGAACCGCCGGATGGCAGTTTCACTTCGCGCTGGAAAGCGGTTTCGATCTGGCTTTCGATCTGGAAACGGTTGAACAGCGGCACGCTGTCTTCGTACAGCTTGATCTTGCTGGCGTACTGCGGCATCACCTGGTTGATGAAACTCAGGGCTTCTTGCTGCGCTTCAATGCTGTCGACCAGCACTTCGCCGATGTCTTGGCGCAGGTAGTCGCGGATGGCGCGGATGATGACGTTGCTTTCCTGATAGATCAGGAAGGGTGCGGCGCGGTCTTGCGAGGCTTCTTTGATGGCGGTCCAGAGTTGCAGCAGGTAATCCAGGTCCCACTGCATTTCTTCGCTAGAGCGGCCAAGGCCTGCGGTGCGTACGATCAAGCCCATGTCGCTTGGCGCAACCAGGCCGTTCAGCGCTTCACGCAGTTCATTACGCTCTTCGCCTTCGATGCGGCGCGAGATGCCACCGGCACGCGGGTTGTTCGGCATCAGCACCAGGTAGCGGCCGGCGAGGCTGATAAAGGTGGTCAGGGCTGCGCCCTTGTTGCCACGCTCTTCTTTCTCGACCTGAACGATAACTTCCTGGCCTTCCTTGAGCACGTCTTTGATATTGACGCGGCCTTCTGGCGCCTTGCTGAAGTATTCGCGGGAGATTTCTTTGAGCGGGAGGAAACCGTGACGCTCAGAACCGAAATCGACGAAAGCGGCTTCGAGACTCGGCTCTACGCGGGTGATTTTACCCTTGTAGATGTTGGATTTTTTTTGCTCGCGCGCACCGGACTCAATGTCCAGGTCGTAGAGTTTTTGCCCATCTACGAGGGCAACACGCAACTCTTCGGGCTGAGTGGCGTTAATCAGCATTCTTTTCATGTAGTACCGTCGGTTTCCGGTGCTGGCGGAAGCGGCGTTCGGCACACACGACTTCAGGGGTCGGTGTCAGGTGCGTCAGGAACGGTCGTAAAGCGTTCCAGTGTCTAGCGGCGATCAGCCAATTGTGCTGGGCCGCGACGGACGTCTCCTGCTCGCTGTGATAACAGAAAGCACTAAGTTCAGGAGGAGGAATCAGCTGTTGGTAGCGGACGAGATAAGGCGTCTTGGTAAAGCGAGCAGCTACGCGGACCAACAGTTGTACATCTCCACCCTACACGTATCGCTGAAACTCGGGTGCCGCTCGCGAAAATCCGCAGCGGGTTAACTATTACCGCAACCGTCCAAAGGGGCTGGTTGCGCATCATGGCTTAAAGGCTTTATTTCCGAGTTATTCACAGCCTTGCAGGCTTTTCATTCGCTGAATAACCCGTCGGACGGCCTCACGTCCCGAATGGATTGCGTTGGTTGGGGATGGCAGTTTTGGCGATCATCCGCTAACCAGGCCGCTTTTGGCGGCTCTGCGACTATAGCAGCAATGATTAAGTGCTTCAATTCCATAAAAATTGTTATGATTGCGCGATGACTAATCCTTCCCCTCCAACCTCCGGCGTTCAGCTGCTCGAGGTTGCGCCGGAACTTGCCGGCCAACGCATTGATAATTTTCTCCGCACGCAGCTCAAGGGTGTGCCGAAAACGCTTATTTACCGGATCTTGCGCAAAGGCGAGGTGCGGGTAAACAAGGGGCGCATCAAGCCTGAGTACAAGTTGCAAGCCGGTGACATTGTGCGTGTGCCGCCGTTGCGGCTCGCTGAGCGCGATGAGCCTGAGCCCTTGGCGCAAGGGCTGTTGCAGCGCCTTGAGGCGGCGATAGTCTACGAAGACAAGGCGCTGATTGTGCTGAATAAGCCGGCCGGCATTGCCGTGCATGGTGGCAGTGGTCTGAATTACGGTGTCATTGAGGCCTTTCGTCAATTGCGTCCCGATGCCAAGGATCTGGAGTTGGTGCATCGTCTGGACCGTGATACGTCGGGTCTTCTGATGATTGCCAAAAAGCGCAGCATGCTGCGTCACCTGCACGAAGCCTTGCGTGGCGATGGCGTGGATAAGCGCTATATGGCGCTGGTTCGCGGTCATTGGGCGACGGCGAAAAAGCAGGTTAATGCGCCGCTGCTTAAGAGCAATCTGCGTTCCGGTGAGCGGATGGTTGAGGTCAATCCTGAAGGCAAGGAGGCTTTAACCGTATTCCGAGTGCTTCGGCGTTTTGGTGAGTTTGCCACGTTGATTGAAGCCAAACCGGTGACTGGGCGTACTCACCAGATCCGTGTGCATGCTCAGTACGCGGGGCACTCGATTGCCGGTGACAGCAAATACGGCGACGATGACTTCACCAAAGAGATTCGTGAGCTGGGCGGTAAGCGCCTGTTCCTGCACGCCTATGAATTGGTTGTGCCGCTGCCTGAAGGTGGCACGATCAAACTCGAAGCCCCTGTGGATGAGGTGTGGGCGAAGACCCTGGAGCGTCTGGGTGCGTGATTACCAGCTGCTGATTTTCGACTGGGATGGCACGCTGGTCGATTCGATTGGTCGGATTGTCACGGCCATGCACTTGGCTGCAGATGTATGCGGTCTTGCGCGCTGCACCGATGATCAGGTGCGCGGGATTATCGGTCTGGGTTTGCCGGAGGCGATTCGCAGCTTGTATCCGTTGCTGGATGATGTGGGTCTTGTTCAGCGTATGCGGCAAAGTTACAGCGAAAATTATCTGGCGCTCGAGTCCGAACCTTCGGCCTTGTTTCATGGTGTGGCGGAGGGGTTGCAGGCTTTTCGTGCTGAGGGTTATCGCTTGGCGGTGGCGACCGGTAAGGGGCGTCATGGTTTACAGCGTGTGTTGGCTGATCGTGGTTGGCTGGATTTTTTCGATTACAGTCGCTGTGCCGATGAAACAGCAAGTAAGCCTGATCCGTTGATGTTGCATGAGATTCTTGAGCAAAGCGGTGTGTCAGCGCATCAGGCGTTGATGGTGGGGGATTCGTCCTTTGATCTGTTGATGGCGCAGCGTGCGGGCATGGATTGTGTGGCCGTGGGTTATGGTGCGCAGTCGTTGCAGGCGTTGCGCGAGTGTCAGCCAACGTTGGCAATAGAATGTTTTACCGAATTGCGCGCCTGGCTGGGTCGGCGTGCGTCTAATTCAGTCAGTTGAGGTGGTTTTGCATGGCAGATGAATGGAAGGCGTCGGCAGCAGCGGCTGATGGCGACGGTAAAAGCTGGCAGTTGCTTGAAAAAACCCTGTTGGCTGGCGTGCAGGAACAGCGTCGTGCGCGGCGCTGGGGGATTTTCTTCAAGTTGTTGACCTTTATTTATATCTTCGGTGCGCTGGCGTTGTTCTCGCCCATGCTGGCGATGAAGAAGGGTGCGACCACTGGCAGCCATACTGCGGTGATTGAGGTGCGTGGCATGATTGCAGATCAAGAGTCTGCCAGTGCTGACAATATTGTCAGCAGTCTGCGCGCAGCCTTTGAGGACGCCAGCACCAAGGGTGTAATCCTGCGGATCAATAGCCCGGGTGGTAGTCCGGTGCAGTCGGGCTATATCTATGACGAGATTCGCCGCCTGCGCGCCGAATACCCGGCGATCAAGCTATATGCGGTGATTACCGACCTGGGTGCGTCGGGTGCCTATTACATCGCCAGTGCGGCGGATGAGATCTATGCCGACAAGGCCAGTCTGGTTGGCTCTATTGGTGTGACGGCGGCTACCTTCGGTTTTGTAGGCGTGATGGAGAAGTTGGGTGTCGATCGTCGCGTGTATACCTCCGGCGAGCACAAGGCGTTTCTCGATCCGTTTCAGCCGCAAAAGGCCGAAGAGACCAAATTCTGGCAGGGTGTGCTGGAAACCACCCATCGTCAGTTTATTGCCAGTGTTAAACAGGGGCGTGGTGAGCGCTTGAAGGATGCTGAGCATCCCGAGTTGTTCTCGGGCTTGGTCTGGTCGGGTGAGCAGGCTTTAAAGCTGGGGTTGGTCGATGCGTTGGGCAATACCAGCTATGTGGCGCGGGAAGTGATTGGCGAGAAGGAAGTCGTCGACTTCACGGTGCAGGAATCGCCTTTCGATCGTTTCGCGAAAACCCTGGGTGCCAGTATGGCTGAGCGCATTGCCTTGTGGATGGGGTTCCAGGGCCCGGCCTTGCGCTAGGGTTTAGGTCTGTTGCAAGCGGGCCCGGTCATTGATCGGGCTTGTTGCTTTAGGGGATATCGATACCGTTGGCTTGCAGCATGTCAACCAGGCGAATCAGTGGTAGGCCGATCAGGCTGTTGCTGTCGCTGCCTTCGGTGCTGCTGAATAGACTGATGCCCAGGCCTTCGGCTTTGAAGCTGCCGGCACAGTCGAAGGGTTGCTCGGTGCTCAGGTAGCGCACGATTTGCGCTTCGCTGAGTGGGCGGAAATGCACAGTGAATGGCACGCAGTCGGTTTGTTGTTGGCCGGTTGCGCTGTTGAGCAGGGAGAGCCCGGTCAAAAAGGTGACGCTATTGCCGCTGGCGGCCAGCAACTGCTCGCAAGCGCGTTCCAGGGTATGCGGCTTGCCGAGTATTTGTGAGCCGAGTACCGCCACCTGATCTGAACCGATGATCAGGTGTTGCGGATGTGTGCCGCTCAGGGCTTGGGCTTTTTCCTGTGACAGGCGGCGTACCAGGGCTTCGGCGCCTTCATTCGCGTGCTGTGTTTCGTTGATTTGCGGAGCGCTCCAAGTAAACGGTAGGCGCAGGCGGTTAAGCAGTTCGCGGCGATAGGGGGAGCTGGACGCTAGCACCAGAGGCAGCACGGCGTTTTCCTTCTTCTATATAGGTTTGCGGGCAGTGAGTGATTCTAGCCGTCGCTCCAGATGCTGGACAGGCCGAATTTCCTTTGACAGCGGCGGGTTGCATCCCTAAAATGCGCCGCCTATGTCAAATGGCCCGATTCCACCTCACGTTGATCCGCGCAAATTAGCCGATCGCAGCGCCACCCTTGAGGGTGACCTGCAGCTTGCAGATTTGCAGCGTCTCTGCGGCCCGCTTGCCGATAACCAAGGCATGGTGCGTACGAAGTTTTCTTTCGAGCGCGACGAGCGTAACGCTGTGGTTTTTCACAGTGAGCTTGAGGTTGAAGTCAAGATGGTTTGCCAGCGTTGTCTGGAGCTGGTCACTTTGCCGATCTATAGCGCGTGTGATTACGCTGTGGTGAAAGAGGGTGCGAATACCCAGTCCGTGCCGCAAGGCTATGACGTGATTGAGTTGGGTGAAGACCCATTGGATCTGCTGGCGCTGGTTGAGGAGGAGCTTCTGCTCGCCTTGCCCATTGTCCCGGCTCATGACCCTAAAGATTGCCAGCAGCCGGCCGGCCTCGAAGAGCCCGAGTCGAGCGAGGACGAGGTAACGCGGTCCAACCCGTTCAGTGTATTGGCGCAGTTAAAGCGTGACCCAAACGTTTAGGAGTTAATTAGTTATGGCTGTTCAGCAGAACAAAAAATCCCGTTCCGCCCGTGACATGCGCCGTTCGCACGACGCTCTCGAGGCCAGCACTCTGTCGGTCGAGAAAAGCACCGGTGAAGTTCACCTGCGTCACCACGTATCGCCAGAAGGCGTTTACCGTGGTCGTAAAGTGATCGACAAGGGCGCTGACGAGTAATCCTTGTCCGCTCCGGTTATAGCGATTGATGCAATGGGTGGGGACTTCGGTCCCCACTGCATTGTTCCGGCCAGCATTGCCTGTTTGGCTGAATCCCCTTCGTTGCACCTGGTCCTCGTTGGCCAATCTTCTCTTCTTGAATCCTTGATTGCTCGCCACCCCGGTGTCGATCGTGCTCGCCTGCGTGTTGCCCATGCCGGTGAAGTCGTGGGTATGGGCGAGCGCCCGGCCCAGGCTTTGCGTAGCAAGCCGGATTCCTCGATGCGTGTCAGCCTTGAATTGCTGCGCAGTGGTGCGGCGCAGGCCTGTGTCAGCGCCGGGAATACCGGGGCGCTGATGGCGTTGTCACGCTATGTGCTGAAAACCCTGCCGGGAATTGACCGTCCGGCCATGGTCACGGCTATTCCGACACAGACGGGTTTCTGCCATCTGCTGGATCTAGGCGCGAATGTTGATTGCAGTGCCGAGCATCTGCACCAGTTCGCCGTGATGGGTTCAGTGGCAGCCGAGGTTCTGGGTATGCAGCGTCCGCGTGTGGCGCTGTTGAATGTCGGTACTGAGGACATCAAGGGCAACCAGCAGGTCAAACTGGCAGCCAGTCTGCTGCAGCAGGCCGAGGGGTTGAACTACATCGGTTTTATCGAGGGCGATGGGCTCTACCGCGGCGAGGCTGACGTGGTGGTGTGTGATGGTTTTGTCGGCAACATCCTGCTCAAATCCAGTGAAGGTCTGGCGGCGATGATTGCCGGGCGTATCGATGCCCTGTTCAAGTCAAGCCTTGCAGCGCGCGCGGTTGGTGCGCTGGCATTGCCGCTGCTGCGGCGCTTGCAGGGTGAACTGGCGCCAGCCCAGCACAACGGCGCCAGTTTCGTGGGGCTGCAGGGGATTGTGGTGAAAAGCCATGGTGCGGCCGGGCCTGAGGGCTTCAAGAGTGCGATTCGCCGAGCTTTGCGGGAGATTGAAGAAAATCTGCCACAACGTTTGCATGGTCGTCTCGGCGAACACCTGCTTTAGAATGTGACTGCGGCGGGGAGCCCGTCATCCAACTGTCAGTTTGTTGCGCCTGGCTGAGCTTGGCGCGTATTACCGACGATCCCGATCATTAGGAACAGGTTTCCATGTCTGCATCTCTCGCATTCGTCTTTCCGGGCCAGGGTTCCCAGTCTCTGGCGATGCTCGCCGAGCACGGTGCACAACGGCCGCTGATTATTGACACCTTCGCCGAAGCTTCCGAAGCGCTCGGTTATGACCTATGGGCGCTGACCCAGCAGGGCCCTGAAGAACAACTGAACCAGACTGACAGGACGCAGCCAGCGATTCTGACTGCTTCGGTTGCTCTGTGGCGTGCCTGGTTGGCCGAAAGCGCTGCACGTCCTGCATTTGTTGCCGGGCACAGCCTGGGTGAGTACTCGGCGCTGGTTGCTGCTGGCAGTCTTTCGCTGTCTGCAGCGGTCAAGCTGGTCGAGCACCGCGGTCAGCTGATGCAGCAGGCAGTGCCGGCCGGGCAGGGCGGCATGGCGGCGATTCTGGGGCTGGAAGATGCCGATGTGCTGACGGCTTGCGCCGAAGCTGCACAGGGTGAAGTGGTCAGTGCGGTGAATTTCAATGCGCCGGGCCAGGTGGTGATTGCTGGGGGCGCCGCTGCTGTCGAGCGCGCCATTGAGGCCTGCAAGGCACGTGGCGCCAAGCGCGCGATGCCGTTGCCGGTTAGCGTGCCGTCGCACTGCGCGTTGATGCGGCCTGCGGCCGAGCGTTTTGCTGAAGCGGTAGCGGCAATTGACTGGCAGGCTCCGCAGATTGCTCTGGTGCAGAACGTCAGCGCTGCGGTGGTGACGGATCTGGAAGGGCTCAAACGCGACCTGTTGGCTCAGTTGTACAGCCCGGTGCGTTGGGTGGAGTCGATCGTCTGCCTGTCTGCACAGGGTGTGACGGATCTGGTTGAGTGTGGTCCTGGCAGGGTGTTGTCGGGTCTGAACAAGCGCTGCGTCAAAGGTATCAACACCCATAACCTGGACACCCCGGACGCCTTCGCTGCTACGAACGCGGCCTTGGTCTGATTTAAGGAGAAACGATATGAGCCTGCAAGGTAAGGTTGCATTGGTTACTGGCGCGAGCCGCGGCATTGGCCAGGCGATTGCCCTGGAGTTGGGGCGTCAGGGGGCTGTGGTCATCGGTACGGCCACTTCGGCCTCGGGTGCCGAGCGTATTGCGGAAACCCTGAAGGCCAATGGCATCGAAGGTGCTGGTCTGGTGCTGGATGTCAGCAATGACGAGTCGGTTGCTAGCACCCTTGAACATATCCAGCAACACCTTGGCCAGCCGTTGATCTTGGTCAATAACGCCGGTATCACCCGCGATAACCTGATGCTGCGCATGAAAGATGATGAGTGGTTCGATGTCATCAATACCAACCTGAGCAGTCTGTATCGCCTGACCAAGGCGGTGCTGCGTGGTATGACCAAGGCGCGTTACGGGCGCATCATCAATATTGGTTCGGTGGTGGGTGCCATGGGTAACGCCGGGCAGGTCAACTATGCCGCTGCCAAGGCTGGGCTTGAAGGTTTTGGCCGTGCATTGGCGCGTGAAGTGGGTTCGCGGGCGATTACCGTAAACGCAGTAGCGCCGGGTTTTATTGACACCGATATGACCCGTGAACTGCCAGATGCGCAGCGTGATGCGCTGCTGACACAGATTCCGTTGGGCCGTCTGGGGCAGGCCGAAGAGATCGCGAAAGTGGTCGCTTTCCTCGCTTCTGATGGCGCAGCTTACGTCACAGGCGCTACTATCCCTGTGAACGGCGGGATGTACATGAGCTGAATGTGACGGATGGCTTCAGAAAACTGTCATAGATGCTGTCTAAAATCCGTTATAAAGCTGCAACAGGTTTATAGACAGATCGTTGAAGTGTTCCTGGGGCACCCCGGCATTCAGCTTGAAATGCTAAAAACCCTTTCTATACACTTGGCCGCAGACCAGCTGCCTGGATTTGTCCAATAGGAGTGAAAACAAGGTATGAGCACCATCGAAGAACGCGTCAAGAAAATCGTTGCTGAGCAACTTGGCGTCAAAGAAGAGGAAGTAACCAACAGCGCTTCCTTCGTCGAAGACCTGGGTGCCGACTCTCTTGACACCGTTGAGCTGGTGATGGCTCTCGAGGAAGAATTCGAGACCGAAATCCCGGACGAACAAGCTGAGAAGATCACCACCGTTCAGGAAGCTATCGACTACGTTACCGCTCACGCGTAAGACGTATTTGTCGGTTCCCGACTCGGAAAAGCCGCACTCCCTAATCAGGCGTGCGGCTTTTCTTTAAGCGCATTCCAAGCGTTGAAAACTAGAAAAGGAGATTGCTGTGTCGCGTAGACGCGTCGTGGTTACCGGTATGGGTATGCTGTCACCATTGGGTAACGATGTGCCGAGTAGCTGGCAGGGCATTTTGGCTGGTCGTAGTGGCATCGGCCTGCTTGAGCATGTAGACCTTTCCGCTTTTTCCACGCGCTTTGGTGGTGCGGTCAAAGGTTTCAATGTTGAGGAATACTTGTCGGCCAAAGAAGCCCGCAAGCTCGACTTGTTTATTCAGTACGGCCTGGCTGCAAGTTTTCAGGCCATGCGCAGCTCCGGTCTGGAAGTCACTGATGCCAACCGCGAGCGTATTGGCGTGGCCATGGGCTCCGGTATCGGTGGCCTGACCAATATCGAAAACAACTGCAAGTCGCTGCATGAGCAGGGGCCGCGGCGGATTTCGCCGTTCTTCGTGCCTGGTTCGATTATCAACATGATTTCCGGTTTCCTGTCGATCCACCTCGGTCTACAGGGCCCCAACTACGCCATCGCCACGGCCTGTACCACGGGTACTCATTGCATTGGCATGGCGGCGCGCAACATCGCTTACGGCGAAGCCGATGTAATGGTTGCCGGTGGCGCCGAAATGGCCGCCTGCGGCCTGGGAATGGGCGGCTTCGGCGCTGCGCGGGCGCTGTCGACGCGAAACGATGAACCGACCAAGGCCAGCCGGCCTTGGGACAAGGATCGTGACGGCTTCGTGCTGTCCGATGGCGCGGGGGCTTTGGTGCTGGAAGAGCTGGAGCATGCCAAGGCTCGTGGCGCGACTATCCATGCCGAGCTGATCGGCTTTGGCATGAGCGGCGATGCCTATCACATGACTTCGCCACCTGAAGACGGCGCCGGTGCAGCGCGCTGCATGGCCAACGCGCTGCGTGATGCCGGCCTGAATGCCGATCAGGTGCAGTACATCAACGCCCATGGCACTTCGACTTCGGCGGGTGACAAGGCTGAAGTGGCGGCAGTGAAATCGGTGTTTGGTGAGCATGCCTACAAATTGGCAGTGAGCTCGACCAAGTCCATGACCGGTCACCTGCTGGGTGCAGCCGGTGCGGTGGAGGCGATCTTCAGCATCCTCGCGCTGCGTGATCAGGTGGCGCCGCCGACCATCAACCTGGATAGCCCGGACGAAGGCTGCGATCTCGACTTCGTTGCGCATCAGGCCAAGGCCATGGCATTGGATGTGGTGCTGTCCAACTCCTTTGGCTTTGGCGGCACCAACGGCTCGCTGGTGTTCCGCCGGTTTGCCGGTTGATGCTGAGCTGGGTTGATGGCCAGCCGGCTGAGCTGCTGTCCATAACGGATCGCGGCCTGGCCTACGGCGACGGGCTCTTCGAGACCATCGCCGTGAGTGCTGGACAACCCTCGCTGCTGGAGCGCCACCTGGCGCGACTGGCTGAAGGCTGTACCCGGCTGTACATTCCAGTCGATCTGCCATTGGTGCGCGCTCAGCTGCTGGCATTCAGCCAGCAGGTGGGTGAGGGTGTGGTCAAGCTTATGCTCACGCGTGGTGATGGGCAGCGTGGTTATGCGCTGCCACAGCCGGTGCGGCCGCGCCTGATTCTGCAGGCTGCGGCCAAACCGGTTTATCCCTCCGCTCATGCCGAGCAGGGTGTACGCCTTTTCCCCTGCGCCACACGTTTGGCGGAGCAGCCTTTGCTTGCCGGTCTGAAGCACCTCAATCGTCTTGAGCAGGTGCTGGCTCGCAGCGAGTGGCAGGACACCGAGCATGCCGAAGGGCTTATGCAGGATGGCAGCGGGCGGGTGATCGAGGGGGTTTACAGCAACCTGATGTTGGTCAGTGCAGGTGTGCTGATGACGGCCGATCTGTCGCGCTGTGGCGTAGCCGGCGTAATGCGCGCGGAGTTGCTGGCGCAGGCGGCTGCGCTGGGTGTTGAGTGTCAGGTACGCGATATCAGCTACGCCGAGTTACTGGCGGCTGATGAGGTCATGCTGTGTAACAGCCTCTATGGCGTGTGGCCAGTTCGCGCTTTGCTTGTTCACGACTGGCCGGTCGGCCCGCTCACCCGTAAACTGCAGGCCATTGCCCGCGATCTACTGGACTGCTGATTCGTGATACGGAAAATCTTGCTGCTGCTGGAAGGTGGCGTGGTGCTGGCTACTTTGCTGGTTGCCTTTGCTGCCTGGCAGCAGCATTCGGCGCTGCATCAGCCCCTGAAGCTGACTGAAGCGTACCTGGTGGATGTGCCGGCAGGTGCTACGCCGGGCGGTGTGCTCAATCGTCTGGAAACCGACGGCATTCTCGAGCAAGCGTTCTGGTTACGCCTGTACTGGCGCTTCAATTTGCGCAATCAACCGCTGCACAGTGGCGAGTATCGCCTGGTTCCCGGCGCTACGGCGCTGGACATGCTCGGTCAGTGGCGGCGTGGTGACGTCTTGCAATACAGCCTGACCCTGGTTGAAGGCTGGAACTTCCGGCAGGTGCGTGCGGCCCTGGCGCGTGAAACGCGTCTTGAATTGACCTTGGGCGAGCTGAGCGATGCTGAGCTGATGAAACAGCTTGGCCTGTCTGGGTTAAACCCGGAAGGGCGTTTCTTCCCTGATACCTACAGCTTTGTGCGTGGCATGAGTGACCTTGAACTGCTCAAACAGGCGCATGCACGGCTGGAACAGGTGCTGGCCGAGGAGTGGGCGCAGCGAGCCAAGGACCTGCCGTACAAAGAACCTTATGACGCGCTGATCATGGCTTCGATGATCGAAAAGGAAACCGGTGTGCCCGAAGAGCGCGGTGAGATTGCCGGGGTGTTCGTACGGCGCCTGCGCATCGGCATGCGTCTGCAGACCGATCCGACGGTGATCTATGGCATGGGTGAGCGCTATAACGGGCGTATTACCCGCAATGACCTGCGTGAGCCAACGCCTTATAACACCTACACCATCGATGGAATGCCGCCGACGCCCATCGCATTGGTCGGTCGCGAGGCGATTCATGCCGCGCTGAACCCGGTGGCGGGAAGCAGTCTGTATTTCGTTGCCCGTGGCGATGGCAGCCATGTATTTTCCAATACCCTTGAGCAGCACAACCGAGCTGTACGTGAGTATCAGCTCAAGCGCCGCGCAGATTATCGTTCGAGCCCGGCCCCTGTAGCGCCCATTAATCAGTAAGGACAGTCTGTGAGCGGTTTGTTTATCACCCTGGAAGGCCCAGAGGGTGCTGGTAAAAGCACCAATCGCGACTACCTGGCCGAGCGTCTGCGTGAGCAGGGTATTGATGTGCTGCTGACCCGTGAGCCGGGGGGGACGCCACTGGCTGAGCGGGTGCGCGAGCTGCTACTGGCACCCAGCGATGAGCCAATGGCTGCTGACACCGAACTGTTGCTGGTATTCGCGGCCCGCGCTCAGCACCTTGCACAGGTCGTCCGTCCGGCGCTGGCCCGCGGCAGCGTGGTGCTATGCGACCGTTTCACTGATGCCACCTACGCTTATCAGGGCGGTGGTCGTGGTCTCTCCGAAGCGCGTATTGCGCAGCTTGAAGCCTTCGTTCAAGGCGCTTTACGGCCTGATCTGACGTTGGTCTTTGATCTGCCGGTGGAAGTCGGTCTGGCCCGTGCGGCGGCGCGCGGTCGCCTGGATCGTTTCGAGCAGGAAGGGCGGCAGTTCTTTGAAGCAGTGCGTCAGACCTACCTACGTCGCGCGGCTGAACAACCGCAGCGCTATCACATTCTTGATGCCGCTCAATCGTTGAGCCAGGTGCAGCAGGCGTTGGATGCACTGCTGCCACAGTTGCTGGAGCTGCAACGTGGCTGAAGCCTACCCCTGGCAGGATGCACTCTGGCAGCAATTGGCGGGTCGTACGCAGCATGCCCATGCCTATCTGCTGCACGGCCCGGCGGGGATCGGCAAGCGCGCGCTGGCCGAGCGCCTGATGGCGCGTCTGCTCTGCCAGAAACCCGATGGCCTGGACGCCTGCGGCCAATGCAAGTCCTGTCACCTGCTGGCAGCCGGCACCCACCCGGATAACTACATCCTGGAGCCGGAAGAGGCTGATAAGGCGATCAAGGTTGATCAGGTGCGCGATCTGGTCAGTTTCGTGGTGCAGACCGCACAACTGGCCGGACGCAAGGTGGTGCTGGTCGAGCCGACCGAATCGATGAACATTAATGCGGCCAACGCGCTGTTGAAAAGCCTCGAGGAACCCTCTGGCAATACCGTGTTGTTGCTGATCAGCCATCAGCCCAGTCGCCTGTTGCCTACGGTGAAGAGCCGCTGCGTACAGCAGGCCTGCCCGTTGCCGAGTGAGGCCATGAGCCTGGCCTGGTTAGCCCAGGCGTTACCGGCGTGCAGCGCTGAGGAACACCGCGAGCTGCTGTTCCTGGCCGCCGGCTCGCCCCTGTTGGCGGTGCAGATGCACGAGCAAGGTGTCAGCGCTCAGCGCGCACAGGTGGTTGAGGGCGTGAAGAAGCTGCTCAAACAGCAGATCGCCCCCAGCCAGTTGGCCGAAAGTTGGAATGCGGTGTCCCTGCAGTTGCTGTTCGACTGGTTCTGCCAGTGGTCGCAGCTGATGCTGCGCTATCAGTTGACCCACGATGAAGAGGGGTTGGGACATGCCGACATGCGTAAGGTGGTGCAGTATCTGGCGCAGAAAACTGCGCAACCGAAAGTGCTGAATATGCAGGATTGGTTACTGGCGCAGCGTCAGAAAGTCATTGGTAAGGCGAACCTCAACCGTGTCTTGCTTCTCGAAGCCTTGCTGGTGCAGTGGGCAAGCTTGCCCGGGCCGGGCTAGAATCGGCCATTAAGTGAATAAAATCAGGAATGCCGCATGAGTCTGCCTCCTAACTTGGGCCCGCGTAACGGAATTTTGTCGCTGACAATCAAGGACAAATCCGTGCTCTATGCCGCTTACATGCCCTTTATCAAGAATGGCGGCCTGTTTATTCCAACCAACAAGAGCTACAAACTCGGCGATGAAGTGTTCATGCTGCTCAACCTGATGGATGAGCCGGAAAAGATCCCGGTTGCCGGCAAGGTGGTCTGGATCACGCCGAAGGGCGCGCAAGGCAACCGCGCCGCAGGTGTGGGCGTGCAGTTCAATGATGGTGACAACACCGCGCGCAACAAGATCGAAACCTACTTGGCCGGTGCGCTGACTTCGGATCGTCCGACGCACACCATGTAACCGGTTTTCCTCCGTATCACGGTGCCCGCTTTGTGGCACCGCTTCTCAAGTGATTGTTACCCATGCTGGTTGATTCCCACTGTCACCTTGACCGCCTCGATCTGGCTGCCCACGGCGGTTCGCTCGATGCGGCGCTGGATGCTGCGCGGGCGCGCGGTGTTGGTCATTTTCTGTGCATCGGCGTCAGTGCCGATAATGCTGCGGCCGTCAAAGGCCTGGCTGAGCGTTATACCGATGTCGATTGCTCGGTCGGTGTGCACCCGCTGGATCTTGAACCCGGTGCAGCGCCAGCGCTGGACTGGCTGCTCGGTGAGTTGAATCACCCGCAGGTGGTGGCCATCGGCGAAACCGGTCTGGATTATTACTACGAGCCGGAGTCTGCGGCGCTGCAGCAGGCATCCTTCCGCTTGCACCTGGATGCCGCGCGGATTACCGGCAAGCCGGTGATCGTGCACACCCGCGCGGCGCGGGCCGACACCCTGGCGCTGCTGCGTGAGGCGGCGCTGCCGCAGGCCGGCGTGCTGCACTGTTTTACCGAAGATTGGGACATGGCCAGGGCCGCGTTGGATGTCGGCTTCTACATCTCGCTGTCCGGTATCGTCACCTTCCGCAATGCCGAAGCGCTGCGTGAAGTGGCGCGCCAGGTGCCAGCTGATCGCTTGCTGGTGGAAACCGACTCACCTTATCTGGCGCCCATCCCGCATCGCGGCAAGCCGAACCTGCCGGAATATGTGCGTGATGTGGCCGAGTACCTGGCGGTGTTGCGCGGTGTCAGCTACGAGCAATTAGCTGAGCAGACCACGGCCAACTTCAAGCGTCTATTCCCTTTGGCTCGTGTTGTTTAATCACAATGGCTTGATAGAACTGGGCACAAAAAAAACCCGGCCTCTGGGGGATGAGACCGGGTTAAGACCATTAGGAGTAAATCAAGGTACGCGGTCCACGGTACCTTGCCTGGCGGGGCGCTTGGGGGATACGCCGCACACCAGTACTCATCAGTATTGGTGAAGATTGCTGATCGTCCAGGCCGTTTCCCGGCATTCTTAAACGGATTTGGAATACAGGGCGCGCTGCTGAGTCCTCAAGCAGCCGCCAGCTGTTGCAACAGCGCCAGCGTCTCTTCAATAACCCGGGGTTCTGTGTAGAAGTGTGGCGACAGGCGAATGCCCGCACCGCGTTGTACGCAGATCACCTGCTGCTCCTTCAGGTGTTCAAACAAGGCTTGGTGTTGCCAGCCATCCAGGCTGAAAGTCAGAATTCCCGCACGTTGCTGACGTTCAACCGTGCTGTGCAGGCGTGCACCGGGCACCTTGTGCAGCCCATCAATCAACCATTGCATACGTTCCTGCAGAGCCTTCTCGACCTGCGCCATGCCAACCTCTTCCAGCAGTGACAGGCTGGCCTCAAGGGCCATGGCGCCGAGCATGTTCGGGCTGCCGCACTCAAAGCGCCGGGCACTGCGTGCGGGCTCCCAGGTGCTGCGCTGGTAATCGCCGGCATGTTCGAGCATGTGCCAGCCGTATTCATGCAGTTTGAGCTGCGCGCGCAGGTCGCTGCGGCAATAGAACACCCCGAGGCCTTCCGGACCGAGCAACCATTTATGGCCGTCGGCCATGGCAAAGGCGCACTGGCTGGCCTGCACGTCGAAGGGCAGGGCACCGAGCTGTTGGATCGCATCGATGCACAGCAACACGCCGCGCGCCTCGCAGCCCAGACCTAAACGCGGCAGATCCAAACGCAGACCGCTGGCGTACTGCACGGCGCTGATCGCCATCAGTCGGGTGCGCGGGCCACAGGCGGCGAGCAGGGCTGCCTCGGCATCACCCTGATGCAGATTGACCTGTACGACCTCGACGCCCTGCGGGGCGAGTGCCTCCCAGACAATTCGGTTGGAGGGGAATTCTTCATCGCTGATCACCACCTGATCACCGGCCCGCCAGTCCAGGCCAAAGGCAACGAAAGACAGGGCCTCGGAGGTGTTTTTCACCAGCGCGATATCCGCGCGCGACGGCGCATTGAGCAGGCGCTGCAGGCGCTCACGCAGGCGGCGCTCGACCTGCAGCCAGTTTGCATAGTCGCGCGCGCCAGTTTGCGCGTTCTCGATGGCAAAGCGGCTGACTGCATCGACTGCCCGTCGCGGCCAGGGTGAAACGGCCGCGTGGTTGAGATAACGCAGGCCGGGAAGTTGTGGAAACTCGTCATGAACGGCGTACATGGTCGGATGATCCGTGCAATTTGTTGGTAGTTAGGCATAATACGCGCCTTCGATTTTTTGACCCCGTAGTCCTTTTATGCATAAAGAACCCCGCAAGGTCCGTGAGTTTCGCCGCCGCGAACAGGAAATTCTCGACACAGCACTGAAACTCTTCCTCGACCAGGGTGAAGACAGCGTGACTGTGGAAATGATTGCCGACACGGTTGGTATCGGTAAAGGCACCATCTACAAACACTTCAAATCCAAGGCGGAGATTTATCTGCGTCTGATGCTCGACTACGAGCGTGACCTCAATGAGTTGTTGCACTCGGCCGATGTCGATCGTGACAAGGAAGCGCTGTCGCGTGCTTATTTTGAATTCCGCATGCGTGATCCGCAGCGTTATCGCCTGTTTGACCGCCTGGAAGAAAAAGTGGTCAAGGGTAATCAAGTGCCGGAGATGGTCGAGCAACTGCACAAGATCCGCGCCTCCAACTTCGAGCGCCTGACTCAGCTGATCAAGGGCCGCATCGCTGAAGGCAAGCTGGAAGATGTGCCGCCGTACTTCCACTACTGCGCGGCCTGGGCGCTGGTGCATGGCGCGGTGGCGCTGTACCACTCGCCATTCTGGAGCAACGTGCTGGAGGATCAGGAAGGCTTCTTCCAGTTCCTTATGGACATCGGCGTGCGCATGGGCAACAAGCGCAAGCGTGAGGGCGATACTCCGGCTAGCTGAGGTATTCAGCGCGTGGATATGCAATCTGCTGCGCTGGCGGCGCCCGTATACTCGGCGCCTACCTTTGCTGGAGACGCGCATGATCGTTGACCATCAGGGCCGGCGCTTTCGCAATCTGCGCGTCAGCCTGACCGCCGCCTGCAACTATGCCTGCACCTACTGCGTGCCCGATGGCAAGCGCCTGGTGGCCGCTCAGGACGAACTCTCGGCCGAGGCCATGCTGCGTGGCGTGGCCTACCTGATTGAAGCCGCCGGTATTGAGCGCTTGCGCATAACTGGTGGCGAACCGCTGGTCAGCCCCAAGCTCGAGGCTTTTTTGCGCGGCGTCAGCCAGCTCGGTTTGGCCGATATCAGCCTGACCAGCAACGGCCAGTTGCTGGCGCGCAAACTGCCGCTGCTACTGGAGTGTGGCATCCGCCGCTTGAATATTTCCCTGGACACCCTCGATGGTGCGGCGTTTCGCACCATTGCCCGTGGCGGCGATCTGGCGACAGTGCTCGATGGCCTGCAGCAGGCGCGGGCGGCGGGGATGCAGATCAAGGTCAATATGGTGCCGTTGCGCGGGCAGAATCTCGATCAGGTGTTGCCGCTGCTCGACTACTGCCTGGCCAATGGCTTCGAGCTGCGCTTTATCGAGCTGATGCGCATGGGCCATCTGGCCCGTGACGGCAATGGTTTTCAGCGCCAGTTTGTCGGCATGCCCGAACTGCTGGCGCTGATCGGCGGTCGCTACGACTATGTCCAGGCCCACGCTGCGCTGGATGCCACCGCGCTGCGTTACGCCATCCCCGGCGTCGGCCACTTCGGCGTAATCGCCAATGAAAGCGTGCCGTTCTGCCGCACCTGCTCGCGGCTGCGCCTGTCCTCGACCGGATGGCTGCATGGTTGCCTGTCATCGAGTAATCGCCACTATGTGGGCGATTTGCTCGAAAAACCGCGCCACCAGGCGTTGCCTGCGTTGCAAGGCCTGTTAGTCAAGGCGCTGGGCGACAAACAGGACCTGGCATTCTCTGGCGGCGCGACTGTGATGAAGATTATTGGCGGCTAAGACCGCCACCTGCCTTGAGTGAAGACCATGCAAGATTTCCCCATCAGCTATATCGAACCGGTGTTCCGCCCGCCCAGCGAAGCCCATTCGCTGATCCTGCCGGTGACCAATGGTTGCTCTTGGAATAAGTGCACGTTCTGTGAAATGTACACTCAGGAACAGAAGAAATTCCGCGCCCGCGATGAGGCGCAGGTGCTCGACGAGATTCGCCTGACCGGCGAGCGGATGATCGTACAGCGGGTGTTTCTCGCCGATGGTGATGCTCTGGTGATGCCGACGCGGCGTCTTCTGACCATTCTGCAGGCGATTCGCGAGCACATGCCGGAGGTCGAGCGGGTGTCGAGTTATTGTCTGCCGCGCAATCTGCGCAAGAAATCTGTAGAAGAACTCAAGGAGCTGGCCGATGCCGGCCTGCGCATGGCGTATGTCGGTTGCGAATCCGGTGATGATGAGGTGCTGGCGCGGGTTAATAAAGGCGAAACTTATGAGTCCAGCCTGAGTGCGCTGGACAAGCTCGGCCAGGCGGGTATCACTCGCTCGGTGATGATCCTCAATGGTCTGGGCGGTACGACTTTGAGTGAGCAGCATGCGGATAACTCGGCGCGTCTGATGAATGAATCGCAGCCGGAGTTTCTCTCGACTCTGGTGGTGAGTTTTCCTATGGGTGAGGCGCGGTTTCGTGAGGGTTTTGCTGATTTTCAGGCGCTCAATCAGCAGCAGTTGTTTGTCGAGGTGGAGCGCTTGCTAAGCGGTCTTGAACTGCGCGACACGGTATTCCGCAGTGATCATGCCTCCAATTACCTGGTGCTCAAGGGGACTCTGGGGGGCGACAAGCAGCGCCTGCTGGCTCAGGTGCGACAGGCTATCGAGCAGCCACAGCAGGCACGGCTGCGCCAGGAGTGGCAGCGCGGCCTTTGAGAACCTGCTTATGATCTGCTGAGCGTCGCCCCTACTGCGTTAAAAAAGGCTAGGCAAGCCACTTGTGGCGAAGAACGCGCTTCAGCGCGACCCGAAGGACGAGTGAAACGAGTAATGCTCATGTACAGCTCGTACGCTCCGCTTCCTCGCCTATTTTGTCCAGCCGGAGGCTGTTACCAACGTAGCGCCTTGCATGGCTCTAGCATGCAAGATCCTATGCGGGCTCTGAAACGTGCAGGTGGCGTGAAATCTGCATCTAGGCGCTATCCGCCGGTTTTTTGTCACCGGCAGCGAGGGGGCATGATGCGTAGTCTGTTGTTGATAATGAGCGTGTTGCTGCTGAGCGGCTGCATGAAGGCCAGTGATCTGGCGGATGAGGCGATCTATCAATTGCGCGATGTGGGTGTGCTCGACCACAGCCAGACGCGCCGCGCCAGCCCTTGGCGTTTGCAGGCCGATTCGTTCATTTATATCGCTCAAGGCCACTTCGTGCCGCCGGGTGATGCCTATCCGCGGCCCAATGTGGTGGCTGAGGAAGCCTACAAGGGCTTTATCGAATATTTCCCCATGGTGCGTCGCGCTAAGGCGCCGTTGGGTCTGGAAGAGGCGCTGGCCGAGGCGCGCGAGGCGGGTGCGCATTACCTGTTGTACAGCCGCTTCGCCTATGCCGATGACCGTATTGGCACGGTGGAGGAGTGGGAAGATCAGGAGGCACTGGACCGTCTGGGCACTGATCGCGGGGTTATTCAGTTGATGCTGATCGAGACCAATACCCGCTATTTTATTGATAACACACGTATTCGTAGCCGCGGAGGCTTTCTGACGTTTTATGATGCTAAGCCTGAGGACCTGATCGGTCCGGCGCTGCAGGATTATGCGCGGCGTTTGTTGGGATTGGGGCATTGATTGATGACTGATTCAGGCAAGGCCGGCGACCTGCTGGCGCAAATACCCAAAGGCGAAGGCAAGGGGTTGCCACCGGTGCACCTGTGGAACCCAGCGTTCTGTGGCGATATCGACATGCGCATCGCCCGCGACGGCACTTGGTACTACATGGGCACGCCAATTGGCCGCAAACCGATGGTCAAGCTGTTTTCCACCATTATTCGCCGAGATGGTGATAAATACGTGCTGGTGACACCGGTGGAGATGGTCGGGATTCAGGTGGATGACGCACCCTTTGTTGCGGTCAGCCTGCAGGTGGGGGGTGAAGGTGAAGCGCAGGTGCTGCGTTTTGTCACCAATGTCGAGGATGAAGTGGTCGCCGGCAGCGAGCATCCGCTTCGGGTCGAGCTGGATGCTCTGACCGGAGAGCCCGCGCCCTATGTGCATGTGCGCAGCAATCTTGAGGCGTTGATCCATCGCAATGTGTTTTATCAGCTGGTCGAGCTGGCGGTGCCGCGCGAAATTGATGGCAAGACCTGGCTGGGTGTGTGGAGCAGTGGGGCGTTTTTTCCCATCGGTCCTCAGCCGGATTGACCTGCTTTCTCGGTAGGAGTTGTAATCAACACAATAAAAAAGGCTCCCGAGGGAGCCTTTTTTGCGTCTTACATATTGGGGTAGTTAGGCCCGCCTGTGCCTTCAGGGGCCACCCAGGTGATGTTCTGGGCGGGATCCTTGATGTCACAGGTTTTGCAGTGCACGCAGTTCTGCGCGTTGATCTGGAACTTCTGCTCGCCGTCTTCCTTGGTCACAACCTCGTACACGCCGGCCGGGCAGTAACGCTGCGCGGGCTCGTCGTATAGCGGCAGGTTCTTGCTCAGCGGAATGCTCGGGTCAGTGAGCTTCAGGTGGCAAGGTTGTTCCTCTTCATGGTTGGTGTTGGAGAGGAATACCGAGCTGAGCTTGTCGAAGCTGAGCTTGCCATCGGGTTTCGGGTAGCTGATCTTCTGAGCGTCTGCTGCCGGCTTCAGGCAGGCGTAATCCGGCTTGGTGTCGTGCAGGGTGAACGGAATCTTGCCGCCGAAGATGTTCTGGTCGAGCCAGTTGAAGCCGCCGCCAACCAGCGGGCCAAACTTGTGCAGCGCTGGGCCGAAGTTACGGCTGCGGAACAGCTCGTCGTACAGCCAGCTGGCTTTGAATGCGTCGACATAGCCGGTCAGCTGGTCGCCGCCTTCCTTGCCTGCAAACAGCGCGTCAGCTACAGCGTCAGCAGCGAGCATGCCGGATTTCATGGCAGTGTGGCTGCCCTTGATCTTGGCGAAGTTCAGGGTGCCGAGGTCGCAACCGATCAGGGCGCCGCCGTTGAAGACCATCTTCGGCAGCGAGTTGAGGCCGCCTTTGCAGATGGCGCGAGCACCGTAAGCGACGCGCTTGCCGCCTTCCAGGTACTGGGCGATCACCGGGTGATGCTTGTAGCGCTGGAACTCATCGAACGGCGACAGGTGTGGGTTGCTGTACGACAGGTCGACGATCAGGCCGACTACCACTTGGTTGTTTTCCAGGTGATAGAGGAAGGAGCCGCCAGTGTTTTCGCTGGCAACGATATCCAGCGGCCAGCCGGCGGTATGAACTACCAGGCCTTGTTCGTGCTTGGCTGGGTCGATGTCCCAGATTTCCTTGATGCCGATGCCGTAGTGCTGAGCATCGGCTTCGGAGTCGAGGTTGAATTTCTTGATCAGTTGTTTGCCGATATGGCCGCGGCAACCTTCGGCGAACAGGGTGTACTTGGCGCGCAGTTCCATGCCTGGGGTGTAGTAACCCTCTTTCGGGTGACCTTCGCGGTCCACACCCAGATCGCCAGTGAGAATGCCGTAGACCGCGCCTTCTTCGTTGATCAGTGCTTCCTGAGCGGCGAAGCCTGGGTAGATTTCTACGCCGAGATTCTCGGCCTGTTGCGCCAGCCAGCGGCACAGATTACCCAGGGAAATGATGTAGTTGCCATGGTTGTGCATGGTCTTGGGCACGAAGAAGTCCGGAACCTTGGTGGCTTTCTCGGCATTCTTGAGAACGTAAATATCGTCGCGCTTGACTGGAGTGTTCAGCGGGGCGCCGAGCTCTTTCCAGTCTGGGAACAGTTCATTCAATGCGCGTGGTTCAAACACTGCGCCGGACAGAATGTGCGCGCCGACTTCGGAGCCTTTTTCGACCACGCAGACGCTGATTTCTTTGCCGGCCTCGGCGGCTTTCTGCTTCAGTCGGCAGGCGGCGGACAAACCAGCTGGGCCGGCGCCGACGATGACGACGTCGAATTCCATAAATTCGCGTTCCACAGGCTATCTCCTACTCAGGGCTCTCTAATTTTATTTGGCGATCGAGCTCGTTCCGTGAGCGATGCTGGCGCATTATATCCAGACCCTTCGGATGGGCCAATACAAACGTTTGTTTGAATTTTCTGTAGGGCTGTTAGAATCTTACTACATCGCTGACGATTGGCCGCTTCGTTGTATTGACCAGTCTAGGTCGTGCGGTCAAGATACGGGCGGTTTTGTGTCTGCCGTTATTGGTCGACTCCCGGTTCCGGCCGGTCTGCAGTTCCCGCCATGTTCGCTTCTGGCGACATTCTTATTCACCGGAGAGTAACGAGGAATCCATGAAGGTTCTTGTAGCTGTCAAACGAGTGGTCGACTACAACGTCAAAGTTCGCGTCAAAGCGGACAACAGCGGCGTTGATCTTGCCAACGTCAAGATGTCGATGAACCCTTTCTGCGAAATCGCCGTGGAAGAAGCTGTACGCCTGAAAGAGAAAGGCGTGGCGAGCGAGATCGTTGTCGTCACCATCGGCCCGGCCACTGCTCAAGAGCAGCTGCGTACCGCGCTGGCGCTGGGTGCTGACCGTGCCATCCTGGTTGAGTCGGCCGACGAGCTGAACTCGCTGGCTGTGGCCAAACTGCTCAAGGCTGTTGTTGATAAAGAGCAGCCTCAATTGGTGATCATGGGCAAACAAGCAATCGACAGCGACAACAACCAGACCGGCCAGATGCTGGGCGCGCTGACTGGCTTCGGCCAGGGTACCTTCGCTTCCAAGGTTGAAGTGGCGGGCGACAAGGTCAACGTAACCCGTGAAATCGACGGCGGCCTGCAAACTGTTGCACTGAGCCTGCCAGCTATCGTGACCACCGACCTGCGTCTGAACGAGCCGCGTTATGCGTCGCTGCCGAACATCATGAAAGCCAAGAAGAAGCCGCTGGAAACCGTTACTCCGGCTGATCTGGGCGTTTCTACCGCTTCCACCGTCAAGACTCTGAAAGTCGAAGCGCCTGCTACCCGCAGCGCTGGTATCAAGGTCAAGTCTGTGGCTGAACTGGTCGAGAAACTGAAGAACGAGGCGAAGGTAATCTAAATGACTATCCTGGTTATCGCTGAACACACCAATGCCGCCCTGGCTCCTGCCACGCTGAACACTGTTGCCGCTGCTGCGAAGATCGGTGGTGACATCCACGTTCTGGTTGCAGGTTCCGCTTGCGGCGCTGTTGCTGATGCCGCTGCCAAAATTGCTGGCGTTGCTAAAGTGTTGGTTGCTGACAACGCAGCCTTCGCTCACCAGCTGCCGGAAAACGTTGCGCCGCTGGTAGCTGAGTTGGGCAAGGGTTACAGCCACATCCTGGCTGCTGCCACCAGCAACGGTAAGAACATTCTGCCGCGCGTTGCTGCTGCGCTGGACGTTGATCAGATCTCGGAAATCATCGCTGTTGAAAGTGCTGATACCTTCAAGCGTCCGATCTACGCTGGTAACGCCATTGCCACCGTGCAGTCTTCCGCTGCCGTTAAAGTCATCACCGTGCGTGCCACTGGTTTTGATCCTGTTGCTGCTGAAGGCGGTTCTGCTGCTATTGAAGCAGTCGGCGGCGCCGCTGACGCTGGCAAATCGACCTTCGTTGGTGAAGAACTGGCCAAGTCCGATCGTCCAGAACTGACCGCTGCCAAAATCGTCGTTTCCGGCGGTCGTGGTATGCAGAACGGCGACAACTTCAAGCATCTTTACGCGTTGGCTGACAAGCTTGGCGCAGGCGTGGGCGCTTCGCGCGCTGCCGTTGACGCCGGTTTCGTACCCAACGACATGCAGGTCGGCCAGACCGGCAAGATCGTTGCACCGCAGCTGTACATTGCTGTCGGTATCTCCGGCGCGATCCAGCACCTGGCCGGTATGAAAGACTCCAAAGTGATCGTTGCGATCAACAAGGACGAAGAAGCGCCTATCTTCCAGGTGGCTGATTACGGCCTGGTTGCTGATCTGTTCGAAGCTGTCCCTGAGCTGGAGAAACTGGTTTAAGCCGGTTTCCTGTCCAGAAAAAACCCGCTCACTGAGCGGGTTTTTTTATGCCTACGTGTTCTTGGTTGTTGCCGCGGCCTGATTCACTTCGTGAGTTGTGCAGGCTCTGCAGGAAGTCCCGGTAGTGTTGTGCGGTCAGCTGTGGACGCTCGATCATCGGTGCATGGCCGGTATCTGCGAGGGTCACTACGCGAGGATCACGCAACAGCGGGCGCATGACATCAATGCTGGAGACATCGAGCACCCGATCTTCTGCGCCCCAGATGATCAGCGTCGGTGCCTGGATCTTCGGCAGCACCGGTTCCAGCGGAATGTAGCGGTCGATCAAGTGGGCAAACACTTGGTCGTAGTGCGCGCTATTGGCGATGGCCTGCTCGGCGAAATAGCCCTTGAGCGATTCTGGCAAGTAGGGCGGTTGTACGAAGATGAACTGCAGCAGGCGCTGAAAGTCCTCGGGGCTTTTCACCACCAGTGGATTGGGTTCCCCGCGCTGCAGTCGTTGCATCAGTTCGCTGGGCTGCGGCGACGTGATACCGGCGTTGTTGAGTAATGCCAGAGAACGGGTTCTATGTGGATAGCGCGCGGCATAGAGTGCGTTGATATGCCCGCCCATGGAATTGCCGATCAGGTGCAGCTGCTCAATTCCCAGCGCATCAATCACGCTGGCCATGTGCTCGGCTTGGGTGCCTACATCGTAGCTGCCAGCAGGTTTTTCGCTGGTGCCGAAACCCGGCAGGTCGAGTGCTATCACTCGATAATCCTGGCTGAAATGGCGGGCAAAGCGCAGCCAGTTGTCTTTGTTGGCGGCAAAGCCGTGCACCATCAGGATGGTTTGTGCATTGCGCGGGCCGCCTTCGTAGTAATGAATGTTAAGATTGTTCACGCTGATCTGTTTGAGGCTGAGTCCGGCGCGTTGCCGTTCGATCAGCTGCAGGCTTGCCAGCTGGGCGGCAGGTGACAGGTAAAGCAGCGCAGTACTCCCGATGAGTATCAGCGCTAATCCTGCAATGAGTTTTTTCATGGCAAGCCTTTATCGCGAATTGGTATTAGTGCGTATTAAGCTAGCATGTTGCTGCTGTTATCCGATCTGCGCTCGCAGACGCCCATCCTAGGTTAAATCGAGATGTTGCCAATGTTTGAGCGTGGCTTTGTTAAATCATTTCTATTGCTGCTTGGTCTGCTGTTGCCCGTTTTTGCAGCGGCTGCAGGCAAGTGTGAGCGTTTGGTTGCGACCGGAAATCCTGAGTATCCGCCCTATCTGTGGCGTGATCCGCAAAATCCTCAGCAGCTGATCGGTGCCAATGCCGACTTGCTTAAACACCTTGCCCAAGAGTTGGGGGTGGGGGTGGACATCATCTATACCGGACCGTGGTCGCGGGCACAGGATGAAGTCAGAACCGGGCGTGTGGACTTGATTGCTGGTGCATTCCTGACTTTGGCCCGCTTAGAGAGTATGGACTATGTGCATCCACCGTTTTTAAACACACCCAGTGTGGTGTGGGTGCACCGTGGTGCAGAGTTTCCCTATGCTGGCTGGGAGGATCTGCGTAGCCGCTTGGGTGATACGCTGCTCAACAACAGTTTTGGTCAGCATTTTGATACCTATGCAAAAGACAATCTGAGCCTGGAAGGTGTATCCAGCTTGACCCAGGCTTTCCAGAAGCTACTTCTCGGGCGTACTGACTATGTGCTTTATGAGCGTTACCCAGGCCAGGCTGTAGCAGAGTCATTGGCTATTCAGGATGATCTGTTGGTCCTTGATCCGCCTATATCCAGTGAAGGCCTGCACCTTACGCTGTCACACAATTCGGCCTGTAATGATGCTTGGTTACGCGGCATGCTTGCCAAGAAAATGACCGAGGCCGTTGCCGCCGGCTTGCCTGAGGTCTTGTTGCAACGCAATCTGCAGCGTTGGAAAGAGCAACAGCTCAGCCCAGCCTATGCGACTCAAGAAGAGTAGGTAATTTCTGTGATATCCAGACGAATCTGTGCATTTTTGCTGCCGCTCGTGCTCAGCGCCTGCGCAACCGACCCCGCGCCGCATGAACAACTGCGCTTGAGTGAGCAGGCACTCAGTCAAGCTAAAGCAGTAGGCTTGTCTGTCGAGCAATCTGCAACATTGCGCCAGGCTGAAGATAAGTTCGCTCAGGCGCAAGTGGCCATGCAGGACGAAGATTTTAAACAGGCGCGGCTCTTGGCTGAGCAGGCTGAGCTGGATGCGCGTCTGGCCGAAGCGCAGCTGCTAACCGAGAAAAGCCAGCAACAATTGACTGAGTTGAGTAACGCTATCAACCGCCTACGCAAACAACTGGGAGGTTTGCAATGATGAACGCCCGGATAGTGTTTGTGGCGTTGATAAGTTCGTACGGGCTTGCCGGGTGCACATCCCAAGGTGCCAGTCATAAGGCGCTGGAGTCCGCTCACGTGGCTTTTCAGCAGGTGAAGGATGATGCCAATGTATTACGCAGTGCACCCAAAGACCTGATTCGTGCTGGAGAGTCGCTGGCCAAGGCTGATCGACTTTCAAGCTACTGGGGCAGCACTGCGGATGTGGCGCACTACGCGTACCTTAGCCAGCAGTACAGTGCGATAGCTGTACAGAAGAGTGCTCTCAATCTGAATCATGAGCGGGCTGCCAAGCTTGAGCTGGAGCGCCAGCGGCTGCAACTGGCCCTGCGCGAGGCCAAGCTGCTGAGCGTCCAGGATCAGACGAATTGGCTTGAGGAACAAATGGTCAGCCTGGCGACTACGCAAAGTGAGCGTGGGCTGGTGATGACGTTGGGCGATGTACTGTTTGATGCAGGACACAGTGATCTGAAAGCTTCAGCCAACCGTACTGTGCTCAAACTGGTGCAGTTCCTGCGGCTCAACCCCCGCCGCATCGTGCGCATTGAAGGCTACACCGACAGCCGTGGTGATGCGCAGGAAAACTTGGAGTTGTCCCGCGCCCGTGCGCAAGCGGTTGCTGATGTACTTGTTGACCTGGGTGTTGAAGCCCGCCGCATTGAAGTTCAAGGGCACGGCGAGAGTTTTCCTGTTACTGAAAATGCATCAGCCAAGGGGCGAGCACAGAATCGACGCGTTGAGATTGTGTTCTCGGATGAGCAAGGGGCGCTCGGCTCATCGCGTTGAGCGGGGGCCTTAGCACAAAGCGTCAGGTTTCTTTTTTACACGAGACCTAGCATAGCCGGCAGCATCATAGTGATACTGCCGTTGTGCAGACGTTAGTGCAGCGGAAGCTCAACGCCTTTGAACAATTCCTCCAGTTCTACCCTGCTGTGGCACTGTACCGCTTTGGCCATCACTTCGCGGGTGAGGTGGGGGGCAAATCTCTCGATAAAGTCACACATAAAGCCACGCAAGAAAGTGCCACGGCGAAAGCCGATCTTGGTGACGCTGGCTTCGAACAGATCGCCTGCATCCAGCACGACGAGATCTGGGTCGATTTTAGGGTCAATCGCCATCTTGGCCACGATGCCCACCCCCAACCCCAGTCGCACGTAGGTCTTGATGACGTCAGCATCAGCTGCTGTGAACACGACCTTAGGCGCGAGCCCTCGATGGCTGAATGCTTCATCCAGTTTGGAGCGGCCCGTGAAGCCGAAGGTGTAGGTCACGATTTCATGTTCGGCCAGGGCTTCCAGTGTGAGCTTAGGCAGCTTCGTAAGTGGGTGCCCTTGTGGCACCACCACACAGCGGTTCCAGCAGTAGCAGGGCATCATGATCAAGTCGTTGAACAGTTCTAGGCCTTCCGTAGCGATGGCAAAGTCGACTGTGCCGTCAGCTGCCATTTCAGCGATTTGTGTCGGTGTGCCCTGATGCATGTGCAGGGCCACGTCCGGGTATTGCTTGATAAAGGCGCTGATAACGGGCGGAAGGGCATAACGCGCCTGAGTGTGAGTGGTAGCAATCGACAGAGTGCCTTTCTTTTCGTTGGAGAATTCCTGGGCAATCTGTTTGATGCTTTCGACCTTGCGCAGGATTTCACCGGCGGTATTGATGATGCGCTCGCCCGCCGGTGTGATGCGGGTCAGGTGCTTGCCGCTGCGTGCAAAAACTTCGACGCCCAGTTCGTCTTCGAGTAGGCGGATCTGTTTGCTAATACCCGGCTGAGAGGTGTAGAGGCTTTGTGCCGTGGCAGAAACGTTAAGGTCGTGATGCGCAACTTCCCAGATATAGCGCAGTTGTTGAAGCTTCATAGAAAACCCTCAAAGCAAAAAGACCGCCGTTCAGGTTGCCGGCGCTTTATATAACCATAACGAAGATTGAAGCGTTTAATTTAGACCAAAAATAAAAGAAAGTCCGTGTTTCTTCACAGCTCTCCACGGCTTCGGTGCTGCAGCATTGGTACTAAGTACACCGGCACTTCGGAAAGCTGCACCAAGCGCGAAGCCGTTCGACCCAGGGGAATGTCCATATCAGTGCCGTGACTGTGGCTACCCAGTACCAAGAGATCCACGCCAAGTTGCTGCGCTTCATCGAGTATCACCAGGGGGGGATCGCCCTGAACCACTCGTACTGCCTTGATCAGATCAAGGTCGTGCAGGGCCTCGCCAATTTCATCGCGAAACCCCTCCAGTACCCGCTGTTCGATGCTTGCCATCACGGTGCTCAGACCGTTTTTGCGCAACTCCGTGAGTCGCTCTTCATCCAGATAAGTTTGCAGCACTGACTCGGCAAACAGGCCCATGGGTTCTACTGCGTGCACCACATACAGGCTGGCATTGAATGAGCGAGTCAGCGCCAGTGCGTGTTGCAGAATGTAGGGGGCGTACAGGCCGAGATCAGTGGCATAGAGAATCGAGCGAATCATGCGGCCTCCTTGACTGCCTGACTGGCGGGCCTGATCTGAGCTTAGCAGCGCCTTCGATAAGTCAAAGAAAGCTGAGGTTTTGAGGACGAATGGTTATATAGGTAGTGGGAGGGCGGTTGCGCGCCCTCGCGTGGGGCTAGAGTTGCGGTTCGTTGCTGACGCCATGTGGCACATGCCCGGTGGGCACAACTTTACTGGCTTTTTCACAGTGGCCGGCCTGGTCGTCGAAGAACACGTCAGCACCAAAGGTTTCCAAGATTGCAGCTTTTTCCAGGCCCCCAAGGAAGAAGGATTCATCCAGACGGATATTCCACTCACGCAATGTGCGGATCACCCGTTCATGTGCCGGAGCCGAGCGTGCAGTGACCAGGGCTGTACGAATCGGGCACTGTTCTTCGGCAAACTCCTGCTGCAGGCGGTGCAGGGCGGCAAGGAAGGGTTTGAATGGACCGCCGCCGAGCAATTCACGGGCGGACTGGCGCTCGTGGCTCTGGAACGCTTCCAGCCCCGCTTGTTGGTAGACCCGTTCGGATTCATCGGAAAACAATACGGCATCGCCGTCGAAGGCGATGCGCAGCTCATTGCTGGCCGCTCGCCGAGCGCCGCCAGAAAGAATGGTCGCCGCACCGAAGCCGGCACGCAGGGCGCTGCGCACATCTTCGGCATGGGTGGAGAGAAACAGATGGCAGCCGAATGCGGCCAGGTAAGGATCGGGGCTGCGCCCGCCGACAAACGCGGCGCGGGAGATGCCCAAACCGTAGTGTTGAATTGAGTTGAACGCGCGCAGGCCGGTGTCGGCGCTGTTGCGCGAAACCAGAATGACCTCGACCCGCTGCTGCTTGAGGGCGGTGTTCAATGCCAGCAGTTTCTCTACCAGTGGAAAGGCATCACCAGGGAGGAGTATTTCGTCCTCGTGCTCAATCTGGTATTGGCGATAGGCCTCGACGCCCTGGCTTTCATAGACCTGATGACTGTCGTGCAGGTCGAACAGCGCCCGCGAGGAGATCGCCAGCACCAGTTTGTCGCCTAATTTCGTGCTCATGGCTGGGTCCTATCGCGCGCGTTGCTCGAGGAAAAGCAGGGTCTGATAAAGCATCTTGGTGCGTGGCATGGCGCAGCCAGCCAGGGCCGCTGCGGCCAATGGCGCGGCGTAGATGGCGTGCAGTTCCAGTGGGCGCTGCAGAGCAAAGTCGTGGTACATGCTCGGCAGGTAATCCGGCATGCGGTCGGTGGCCGCCAGCAGCTTGCCGGCAAAGCCTGCGGGCAACTGATAGCCACAGGCGCCGGCGGCATCCGCCACTTCCTGCATGATCGCCTCAATCAGCGCGCGGCTGTCAGCATTGCCCATCAACGCCGTGGTGGCGCTGTTCAGCAGCACGGCCAAGCCGTTGTAGGGCACGTTCCACACCAGTTTCTGCCAGCGCGCCTGGTTCAGTTCGGCCATGGCGGTGGAGTCCAGCCCAGCGGCCTGGAACAGCGCGCTGCCTTGTTCGAGGATCTGTTGACGGCTCTCAGCATCGTTCGCCGGGCCTGAGTGATAGCCCAGATTGACGCTGCCCAGCGCCTGATGCTCGACCACCCCCGGTGCGCTGCGATGGGCGCAGATATAGCAGAGTCCGCCCAGCAGGTGCAGTGAGTCCGGTAACAGCGGGCGCAGTTCATCTTCCACGGCCAGGCCGTTCTGCATCAGTACCACCTTGGCGCCGGGGGCGGCAGCTTGGCTGATCAGCGGGGCCAGTTCGATGTTGCTGGTGGTCTTGGCGCCAATCAGCAGCCAATCGCACGGCGGCATATCGGTCGCTGACTGATACGCCTGCACGTTATCCAGGTGCAGAGTGCCGTGTACCGCGCTGTTGACTTGTAGGCCCTGGCTGGCGACAGCGGCAAACTCGCTGCGCAGCAGAAAGTGCACATCAAAGCCGGCGCGCGCCAACATCAGGCCATAAAAGCCGCCAATCGCGCCGGAACCGATAATGCCGATACGGGGGGCTGCATTCATCAGGGTAATTCCTCTGCGGGGCGCGACAAGGCAGTCTCTAGCGCCTGAGTGAGTTCGGCGATATGCAGATGACTGTGCACAGCGCCATAAAATTGGCCATCACGCACGGCAAACAGGGCCGGTAGCTGAAAAACCTCGTAGCGCGCTACTAAACCGCCATTGTTGGCAGCATCGACCCAGGCCAGTCGCGCCACCGGCAGTGGCAGTTGAGCCAGTTCACGGCGGGCCCAGCGACAACTGGCACAACCTATGCTGGTAAATATCAGCAGTGATGTGCCGGGCAGGTCCAGCAGATGGCGATCTGCATCAAGGTCGGTCAGTTCCAGCTCAATCACGCTACTGCTCAATGTGGTGGTGTCAGGCTTAAGGCATCCGAGGTCAACACAGATGCGTCACTTTTTGCGTCATCCCAGTGATATGCCGGTTGAGTTGGTTCTGCGTAAACAGGCGTTTGTGCCTAGGCAGCGGCTCAACAATATCAGCCTCGGTGGTGTGGCATGCAACTCCAGTCGCGCTTTTCGCCGTGGTACGGCGGTTGAGTTGCGTATCCCGCTGTTTGGAGAGCATGCGCGCTATCCAGGCTTGGTAGCCTGGTGTCGCAAGCAGGAAGAGGGGTATCTGGTCGGTGTTGCCTTTGTCGATGAAGACACCCTGTTTCGCGCGCGCATGGTCGAGCAAGTTTGCCAGATAGAGCATTACCGCCATCAGCGCGAGCAGGAGCTGGGCTGCAGTTTACCGATCGAAACGGTTGCGCAGGAGTGGATCAGCCGGCACGCCGCGGAGTTTTCTCGCGCCAGCCTGAATTAAACGCATGCAGGCGAATCCATCTGTCGAGGCGGCTTAAGCCGCCAAGCCCATTGTCGAGCCGGGCCTTTACGCGCTAAGGTTCGGCTTCCCCGCTGTGCTCATAATGCTGTGCTCCGCCACACGGGGAGCGCTGGCGGCCGGCACCCGTGACCTGATGACTCTGACTGATGAATAGCACGATGGCTGATTTACCGATTGATGACCTGAACGTTGCCTCCAACGAAACCCTGATCACCCCCGCACAGCTCAAGCGTGAAATTCCGCTGACCGAAGCTGCCCTGCGTACGGTTGCCAGCGGCCGGGAGGTAATCCGCAATATTCTCGATGGCAAGGATCATCGTCTGTTTGTCGTGGTTGGGCCGTGCTCGATTCACGATATCAAGGCTGCTCACGAGTATGCGGCACGCCTAAAGGCGCTGGCGGCCGAGCTGTCGGACAGTCTGTATCTGGTTATGCGCGTGTATTTCGAAAAGCCACGTACGACCGTTGGCTGGAAAGGGTTGATCAACGACCCGTTTATGGATGACTCGTTCAAAATCCAAGATGGCCTGCACATCGGTCGTCAGTTGCTGCGTGACCTGGCGGAAATGGGCCTGCCGACCGCTACCGAAGCCCTCGATCCGATCTCCCCGCAGTACCTGCAGGACCTGATCAGTTGGTCGGCAATTGGTGCGCGTACCACTGAATCGCAAACCCACCGTGAAATGGCCTCTGGCCTGTCTTCGGCTGTGGGCTTCAAGAACGGTACTGACGGCGGCCTGACCGTGGCGATCAATGCCCTGCAATCAGTGTCCAGCCCGCACCGTTTCCTCGGCATCAACCAAGAAGGTGGCGTGTCCATCGTCACCACCAAGGGCAATGCCTACGGTCACGTGGTGCTGCGCGGTGGTAATGGCAAACCAAACTACGACTCGGTCAGCGTGGCCGTGTGCGAGCAAGAGCTGACCAAGGCAGGCATCAGCCCGAACATCATGGTCGATTGCAGCCATGCCAACTCCAACAAGGACCCGGCCCTGCAGCCGCTGGTGATGGACAACGTCGCCAACCAGATTCTGGAAGGTAACCAGTCCATCGTCGGCCTGATGGTGGAAAGCCACCTCGGCTGGGGCAACCAGTCGATTCCCAAGGACCTCAGTCAGCTCAAGTACGGTGTGTCCATCACCGATGCCTGCATCGATTGGGAAAGCACCGAGAAAACCCTGCGCGGCATGCACGCCAAGCTCAAGGATGTGCTGCCAAAGCGTCAGCGCGGCTAGGTTCAACGGCTGTAATAAAAACGGGCTTATGCGTGCTGCATAAGCCCGTTTTTTATTGAGCGATTGAACGGGGTGCAGTGTGGGAGGGGCTTTAACCGCGAGCATTCAACGCCGTTATTGCGGCTAAAGCGCCTCTCACGTGACACTCAAACGTCGCGCTTGCCCCAATTGAGAATCACCAGGGTCAGCAAGCCGGTAACAATCCCCCAGAACGCCGAGCCCACCGAGAACAGGGTCATCCCCGAGGCCGTCACCAGAAAGGTGATCAGCGCCGCTTCGCGTTCTTTCGGCTCGCTCATGGCCTGGGTCAGGCCGCCGATGATCGAGGCGAATAACGCAAGCGCCGCGATGGACAAGATCAATGCTTTTGGCAGCGCGGCAAACAGCGCCGCCAGAGTGGCGCCGAAAATGCCGGCGATGCCGTAGAACACCCCGCACCAGATGGCGGCGGTGTAGCGTTTTTTCGGGTCTTCGTGGGCTTCCGGGCCGGCGCAGATCGCTGCGCTGATAGCGGCCATATGAATGCCATGGCTGCCAAAGGGTGCCAGCAGCATGGATGTCAGTCCGGTCGTAGTTAGCAAGGGGCTGGCCGGCACGTCATAACCATTGGCGCGCAGCACCGCCATGCCCGGCAGGTTCTGCGAGGCCATGGCGACGATAAACAGTGGGATACCGATGCTGATCATTGCGGCCAGTGAGAAGCTTGGTGTGGTCCATTCTGGCACCGCCAGTTGCAGCTCGAAATGCTCGAAGTTGAGCAGGCCGAAGAGTGCAGCCAGCACGCTACCGACGATCAAAGCAGCGAGCACGGCATAGCGCGGCAGCAGACGTTTGCCCAACAGGTAGGCGACCAGCATGGCCACCACCAGCACCGGCTGCTGCTCGGCGGCTACGCAGATTTCCAGGCCGATCTTGAACAGTACGCCGGCCAGCAGCGCGGCGGCGATGGAGGCAGGGATGCGACGCATCAGGCGGTCGAAGGTGCCGGTCAGGCCGATCAGCACAATCAGCACCGAAGCGAAGATATAGGCACCAATCGCCTCGCTGTAAGGCACGCCCGGTAGGCTGGTGATCAGCAGCGCGGCGCCAGGGGTGGACCAGGCGATCATGATTGGCGCGCGGTAGCGCAGCGACAGGCCAATGCAGCAGAGTGCCATGCCAATCGACAGTGCCCAGATCCACGAGGAAATCTGCCCGTTCGTCAGCCCGGCGGCCTGACCAGCCTGGAACATCAGCACCAGCGAGCTGGTGTAGCCGGTGAGCATGGCAATAAACCCTGCGACCACCGCCGAGGTCGATGTGTCGGCCAACGGCCTTAGGCGGGTTGGTGTTAGATCGTGCATCAGAGCAGTCCGGTGTCGGCGAAGATGGGGTACAGCGAGGCGACCAGCAGCAGGGCCATGCTGATATTGAACACGCGCAGCGCTCGGGTATTGCTCAGCCAGTTGCGCAGCAGGCTACCCGCGACCGTCCACAGGCCGACGCTGGGGCAGTTGACCAGAGCGAACAGCGCGGCGATCACCAGTACATTGACCACGAAATTGTCTGGCGGCGTGTAGGTGGTGATGGCGCCGATGGCCATGATCCAAGCTTTCGGGTTGACCCATTGGAAGGCCGCCGCCTGGAGAAAGCTGAAAGGTTTGCCGGCGGCGTTACTCTGGCTGTCCGGCGCGCCGGAGTTGGCGATTTTCCAGGCCAGATATAGCAAGTAAGCCGCGCCCAGATAGCGCAGCACGCTGTACAGCAGCGGTACCTGCTCGAATAGCTGACCCAGGCCAAGGCCTACCGAGGCCACCAGCAGCATAAAGCCCAGGCTGATGCCGAACATATGCGGCAGGCTGCGACGCAGGCCGAAGTTCACTCCGCTGGCGAGCAGCATCATATTGTTCGGCCCCGGCGTTACCGAGGTGACAAAGGCGAAGGCGATGAAGGCGAGCAGCAGTTCGGTGGTCATGGCGCAGCACTCAGGGGCAGTGCTGATCAGCCTAGGGGTAGATGCTCAGAGCGTCGCGGTACAGCGACGCGGGCAATCAACGGTACAGTTCTGCAGTGTATATGCGCAGTCAGTACAGTTTGCTCTAGCCTTCGACGGTACCGCTCTGGCGACTGTGGCCCAATGTCTGGTTGACCTGCAGCCAACCGCTCACGGCGGTTTCCCCGGCCTCACTGAAGACCCGCTGCAGCAGTTTGGCCTGTTCGCGGCGTAGCGCCTGTTCCAGCTTGGCGCCTTCAGCAGTAAAGCCGAGCAGGCGTTTGCGCTTGTCGTCTTCAGCGGCAAGGCTCTGCACCAGGTTCATTTCGAGCAATTGGCGCAGTGGGGTGTTTAGCGCCTGCTTGCTCACGCCCAGGTAGCCGAGCAGTTCTTTCATGCTCAGCCCCGGGTACTTGGCGATAAAAAACAGAATGCGGTGGTGCACCCGCGACAGGCCACGGCGCGCCAGCATTTCATCGGCCTTGGCGGTAAACGCCTGGTAGCCAAAGAAGAAAGCTTCCATGGCGATTTGCTGAGTGGTAGTGCTTTTGAGGTCAAGCATTAAGGTCAAGCCTATTGACGTATCTGCAGTGGTCGTCGTAGTTTCAGGCAACCAGAATTTCGGTCAAACAGTTTGACCTATTTTTATTTGCCTTTGCTACCGGTGATATCCATGGCCTTCTCCGAACGTGTTGCCCGCCTGAAAAGCTCCCTGATCCGTGAAATCCTCGCCGCGGCGCAGCGTCCGGAAGTCATGTCCTTTGCTGGCGGCTTGCCTGCCGAGCCGATGCTGCCGAACGTCGAGTGGACCGAGATGCCGGCCAGCATGGGCCAGTACGGCATGAGCGAAGGTGAACCGGCACTGCGCGAAGCCATTGCCGCCGAAGCTCGTGCCTTAGGCGTGCCGTGCGATGCCAGCCAGGTGCTGATCGTCAGCGGCTCGCAGCAGACCCTGGATCTGGCCAGCAAGCTGTTTATCGACCCGGGTACCGAAGTGCTGCTGGAGGCGCCGACCTACCTGGCCGCGCTGCAGGCCTTCCAGCTGTTCGGCGCCGATTGCATCGCCGTGCCGCAGGAAGCCGACGGTCCGCAGATCGACGCCCTGCGTCAGCGTCTGGAAAACCACAAGCCGGCGTTTGCCTACCTGATCCCGACCTTCCAGAACCCTTCGGCGGTACGTTACAGCGAGGCCAAGCGCGACGCGGTGGCGGCGCTGCTGGATGAGTTCGGCGTGACCCTGATCGAAGACGAGCCCTACCGTGAGCTGGTGTTCGACGCAGGCAGTGCCACGCCGATTGTCAGTCGCCTGCAGAAGGCCAGCTGGATCTACACCGGCACTGTGTCGAAAACCCTGTTGCCGGGTCTGCGCGTCGGTTACCTGATCGCCACCCCGGACCTGTTCCCTTACCTGCTGCGCCTCAAACAGTCGGCGGACCTGCACACCAACCGCATCGGCCAGTGGCAGGCGTTGCAGTGGCTGGGCAGTGAAAAATACCGTGGCCATCTGGCTGAACTACGCGACTTCTACCGCATCCGCCGTGATGCCATGCAAGCGGTGCTGGAAGAGCATTTCAGCGACCTGGCCGACTGGCAGATTCCCCAGGGGGGGTTGTTCTTCTGGTTGACCCTCAAGCAGCCATTGGATACCCGCACCCTGCTGGCACCGGCGCTGGCGCAGAACGTGGCGTTTATGCCGGGCGAGCCGTTCTTTATCGACCCGGACGTCAACCCGGGGCATTTGCGGCTTAACTTCAGCCACGTCGCACCGGAGCGCCTGAGCGAAGGCCTCAAACGCCTGGCCGAGGTTATTCGTCAGGCGCAAGCAAGCTAGTCCAAGCGTTCAAGCAGGTTAGGAGGGCGATATGTACAAGGTTTATGGCGATTACCGCTCGGGCAACTGCTACAAGGTCAAGCTGATGCTGCATCTGCTGGATCAGCCCTATGAGTGGATTCCGATCGATATCCTCAAGGGCGAGACCCAGAGCGACGTTTTTCTGGCCAAGAATCCCAACGGCAAGATCCCGGTACTGGAGCTGGACGACGGCACCTGCCTGTGGGAATCCAATGCCATCCTCAACTTCCTCGCTGATGGCAGTGCGTTTCTGCCAACCGAGCCGCGCCTGCGCACCCAGGTGCTGCAGTGGCAGTTTTTCGAGCAATACAGCCATGAGCCTTATGTCGCGGTGGCGCGCTTTATCCAGCTGTATCAGGGCCTGCCTGAAGCGCGCCGCGCAGAGTACGAGGAGTGCCATGTGCGCGGTCATAAGGCGCTCAAAGTGATGGAGAAGCAGCTGCAGCGCACGCCGTATCTGGTTGGGGAGAACTTCTCGATTGCCGATATCGCGCTGTACGCCTACACCCATGTGGCGGACGAAGGCGGCTTTGACCTGACGCCGTATCCGGCCATTCGCACCTGGCTGGCGCGGGTTGCTAGCCACCCGCGTTATGTCGGCATGCTCGACTGATAACCGTCGGATGAGCTGAGCGGTGAGAGGCGCTGCGCTTTCTCATCGCTCAGTCGCCAGCTCGCCGTAAAAAGCACTTATCATTCAACGATCTATCTTCTGGCTGGGTCGCGAATGCCATCTGCTGTTCAGCGCTATAAGCGGCTGTTTTCCGCTGCTTTGGCGCGCTACTTCCCTCATACCACGGCCTACCTGCGCGCCGAGCGTGATGCGGCTGCGCAGCTAAACCAGCCAGCGCCTCGGGCGAAAAAAGCGCCTGGCAAGGGCCAAGCGGCTAACCCGAAGCCGCCGGCTGAACCGCGCCGCACTGCGAGTAAACCGCGTGTCCAAGGCATTTACGGACCGGCTATGCTGACGGTCGAGGCCGCGCAAGCCCAGGCCATGCGCGAGCAAGTGGCGCGGGCGGTGACGGCTGGGGTGCTCAGTGCGCCATCGGATGAACAGTGGGCGATGATCCTCAGCCATCATCCGCTGACGCGCATCTTCGCCGGGGCCGGTTCGGGCAAGTCCACCACGTTGGTGCTGCGGGTGGCATTTATGATCTGCCATCTGGGCATCAAGCCCGAGCAACTGACGGTGATTTCCTTTACCAATGCCTCCTGCGCCGAGCTGCGCGAACAGCTGCTCAAGGTCCTGGGCTTCTTCAACTATCCCTTCGATGGCAGTCAGGCGCGCCAGTGCGTGCGCACCTTCCACTCAGCCATGGGCAGCGTGGCCAAGAGTCTGCTGGGTAATCCGCGCTGGTTTGAACAACTGGACGACCCGCAGGCGGCGAGCCGCGAACTGGATAACCCACTGAGCGCTGGCCGCCTGCGCCCGGCCCAGCAGCGTCTGCTCAAGCAGGCTTACCAGCAGTGCTATGCCGAGCAGCGGGTGTTTCGGCAAAAGGTGCATAGCCTGCTGCAGCTGCCACCACCGTCCGATACGGTTAAGCGCCTTCCCAAGGCCCCGCTTGATCTGTTCAAACTTACGGGCGAGTTCAGCGGCGTGCCGCTGTATGAAGCCTTCTACGCCCAGGCCGGCTTTGCCGAGAGCATCGGCATTGAGCTGTCGACGATGCAGCCGCAACGCCTCGACACTGCGGCGCCCGTGCGTGAGTTTCTTGAAGCATTGCTGCTGTTCTGGCCCTATTTTCAGCGCGCTTTGCAGGAGCAGGGGCTGTTGACCTTCAACGCCGCCTTTGCCCAGCTGACGGCGCAGCTAAATGCCGGCGAACAGAGCGTTGCGCCACAGCTGCTGGCGCTATTTAGCCATCTGCTGATCGACGAATTTCAGGACATCTCGCCGCAGATCGTCCAGTGGCTGCAGGCCGTGCAGCGCACGCTGGCCGGGCAGGGCGCAGCCGTCAGCTTGATGGCCATCGGCGATGACTGGCAGTCGATCTACGGCTGGCGTGGCAGCTCACCGGAGCTGTTTATCGACTTCGACCGGCACTTTCCCGGGAAAGGCAAAGCCAAGTGCAGCGCCGTGCTGACCCTGGCCAACAACTACCGCTCGATTGAGCCGATTATCCGTGACGCCGAAGCGCTGCTGGGCGACGTGCAGCACAAACAGGTGAAGGCCAGTCAGGCAATCAAAGCCACGCAGCCGGGTGATCATGGCGTGCGCCTGATTCAGCGCTTCGACAGCAAGGCGCGTTTGCCGGAGCTGCTCAAGCAGATCGGCGAGCAGTGCGCCTACGCCGCCGAGCGCAACAGCCGTGAGCCCAATGCGGTGTTGCTGCTCAGTCGGCGTAATGAGCCGCTGCAGGCCATGACTGCGCAGCTCGATAAGAAACTGCCAGTCAAGGCCTACACCATCCATCGCGCCAAGGGCCTGCAGGCCGAAGTGGCGATCATCCTCGATGACTGCATGCCGCCTGAGCCGCATCCGGTGCGTAATGCGCTGTATGCCTACTCGGGCTTCTTCAGCAACAGCTACGACCAGGCCATGCAGGATGAAAGCCTGCGCCTGGCCTATGTGGCGATCACCCGTGGGGTCAGCCGGGTGTTCTGGTACTGCCAGAAGGCTCAGGGCGCAACAGCGATATTGGCGAGGCGCAAGTGATAGACGCTGTCAGGTATCGCGCAGCAGGTCATGGGCGTTAAGCAGTTCGTAGGCGATCTGCGGGCGTTTCTCCAGACCTCTGCGGATGGCCGTGGGGATCGATTGACGGGTTTTGCGGCACAGCCCGGGCAACTCATCGATCTGAATCGCGATGCCGCGCATGCTGCGTACTTCATTGAAGCCTGGGGCAACCGCGACGCGAACGCCGAGTTGTTCGTAGATGCGCCGTTGCAGCTTTTCCAGATCCGCCAGGCTTTCAAGGTTTTCCAGGCGCTCTAGCAGGCGCTTTTCCTCGGTGCGGGTGAGCAACAGGATGCGCACATCGCTGTTGGCTTGCTGCAACAGCTGCTCGCGCCCGCAATCGCAGGCACCGGGTGGGCAGGGTTGGCGCAAGGGTGGGGTGCTGGTCATGGGCTCCGATCATAGCCAGCTATGGGCGCATTTGCCCATGCTCAGGCATGGACAAAGCTGCTGTTGGGCGGATAATCCGCCTCCATGCCCTTGCTCACGATAACTTCCGCTGCCATGCGTTCACTGCGAACTGCCCTGATCTGCCTGCTGATGCTGACCCTGCCGGCGCAGAGTATGGCTGCCCTCAGCATGCAGGTGTGCGCGGTAATCCAGCAGGGCGGGCCGATGGCCCAGGTTGATCCACAAGTGACGGCGCACCATCCGGGCGTGATGGGCATGGCTGCGTCTGCTGAGGCGTCTACCCATGGCGAACATCACGCCCGCGACAACGCCAGCCAGTCGCTAACTGCCACCGATAACAGCCTGTGTAGCCTCTGCGCCTTTTGTGTCGGTGCGGTGGCGCTGAGCACGGCGGCGGCCAGTAATACCCCACTGCAAACGGTCGAGCCGTCTCTGGCGCGGCTGGATCAATTTATCGGTTTTATCAGCGAACCCCTCGAACGGCCGCCGCGGTTATTTCTTGTCTGAACACCGTGTCGTTGTGTGTGGCCAGCTTTATCGAGCGGCCTGCTCACAGCGTTTATTCAGCTTTTAGTTCGAGAAAATAACCATGAGTGCATCTTCAAATGCTGTCGCGTTGCTATTGAGTCTGGGCGTTCTGTTGGGCAGTGGCGCTGCGTGGGCCGCTGGCGAGCATCACGGCGGGCATCACGCGGCTGCGCCGGCCCAGCAGCAGAAGGCCTGGGGGATTGCCGGCGAGCCGGAGCAGGTCAGTCGTACCATCGAAATCAGCATGAGTGATCAGATGCGTTTTAGCCCCGACCAGCTTGAAGTCAAGCAGGGCGAAACCATCCGCTTTATCCATCGCAATGACGGGCAGGTCATGCACGAGTTTGTGCTCGGTACCCAGACTGAATTGCAGGCGCATGCTGCGATGATGGCGACATCCACGGGCATGCAGCATGAATCAGCGGATATGACGCATGTGGCACCGGGACAGCGCGAGGAGGTTATCTGGACCTTCAACCGTGTCGGTGAATTCGACTTTGCCTGCCTGATTCCAGGCCACTACCAGGCCGGCATGGTCGGTAAGGTGCGGGTGTTGGCGAACTGAACACGTTGGGCTGAGTGATCAGCCATAGCGCTGAAACAACCGGGGCCGCTTAGCGGCCCCGGTTGTTGGTTCAGACGGCTGCGAAGCGCTCGTCGAGATAGGCGATGATCGCCTTGGACTCATACAGCCAGGTGCTCTGGCCGTTTTCTTCGATGCGCAGGCACGGCACTTTGATCTTGCCGCCTTGCTGTTCCAGCTCGTTGCGCGCCTGGACGTCGTTCTTTGCATCGCGCAGGGCCACGGGCACATTCAGCTTATGCAGGGTGCGGCGGGTTTTTACGCAGAACGGGCAGGCGTGGAATTGGTACAGCGCGAGGTTGCTGGCGCTTTGCTCGACCGCAGCCTGAGCTTCTGCGGTGCGCTTGAGCTTGGCCGGACGGCTGATCCAGTCGAGGAAGATGATCAACTGGCCGAGGCCGATACGCAGTGCCTTGATAATCATGCGGGGACAAACCTTGGGTCGATAAACAGGGGCGCGCAGCTTACCCGAGTTTGCTGCGATTGGCCCGGCGCTGGCCGTGCTCCCGGTCGAACGGCATAATTTGCGCTCGATTACCTGACCCTGCCGAGCCTGCGATGAAACCCGAAGACCTGTTGTTGCTGGTGACCCGCGAGATGCCGTTCGGCAAATACAAAGGCCGTTTGCTCGCCGATCTGCCGGGTAATTACCTCAACTGGTTTGCCCGTGAAGGTTTCCCCCAGGGTGAAATCGGCCGGTTGCTGGCGCTGATGCAGGAGATCGACCACAACGGCCTGTCGGGCCTGCTCGACCCGCTACGCACTAAGCCGCGTGTGCCGTTCAAGGGGCGGTAGGTTTTTCACCGGGCAATAAAAAACCGGCTTATGGCCGGTTTTTTATTGCGTGCCATCCATGGCGGCAGCGTGTGTCGCGTGAGCGACGGTAAAAGGTGCTTCTGGCAATTTGCATTGCGCAGCAGGCGGCTTACTGCGCCTGGCTGACCTCTGGGGTGAGGGCCAGCGGTGGCACTTCAACGAACTCCAGTTGCAGGCGTTCGCTACTCCAGGCGCGTGTCTGGTTGGTCAGCGCCAGGTTGTCGTTCAGCTTTTGGCCGTAGGACGGGATGATTTCTTTCAGCTTGGCTTGCCACTGCGGGCTTTGCATCTTGTCCTTGAAGGTCTTCTCCAGCACCGAGAGCATGATCGGCGCGGCGGTCGAGGCACCTGGAGAGGCGCCGAGCAGCGCGGCGATGCTGCCATCGGCGGCGCTGACCACTTCGGTGCCGAATTGCAGAATGCCGCCGTGTTCAGCGTCTTTTTTGATGATCTGCACGCGCTGGCCAGCCTGGATCAGCTCCCAATCCGCCGATTGGGCGTTGGGGAAATACTCGCGTAGCGAAGCCATGCGGTCTTCCTGGCTGAGCATCAACTGGCCCATCAGGTAGGTGCTGAGTGAGAAGTTGTCGATGCCGGCGTGGGTCATGGGCAGGATGTTGTCAGTGGTCAGGGCGCTGAAGGTGTCGAGCAGCGAACCATTCTTCAGGAACTTGGTGGAGAAGGTGGCGAACGGGCCGAACAGCAGCACCTTCTTGCCATCGATCACCCGAGTGTCCAAGTGCGGCACGGACATGGGCGGCGAACCGACCGACGCTTTGCCATAGACCTTGGCTTGGTGCTGGGCGACGATCTCCGGGTTGCTGGTGGCGAGGAACGAGCCACCCACCGGGAAGCCGGCATAGCCTTCGGCTTCGCTGATGCCGGACATTTGCAGCAATTTCAGCGCTGCGCCGCCGGCACCAATGAACACGAACTTGGCATTCACGGTTTTTTCTGCGCCGCCATTGGTCAGGTCGGCCACCCGTACGTTCCAGGTGTTGTCGGCATTGCGCTCGATGCCGCGCACTTCATGCTGCAGGTTGAGGCTGATGTTGTCCTGTTGGCTTAGCGAGTCGAACAGCTGACGGGTGATTTCGCCAAAGTTGACGTCGGTGCCGATCGACATACGGGTCGCGGCCAGGGTTTGTCCCGGTGTACGCGCCTGCATGATCAGCGGCGCCCACTGCTGGATCTGCTGTGGATCTTCGGAATATTCCATGCCGCGGAACAGTGAACTGGCCTGCAGCGCCGCATGGCGCTTCTTAAGGAAGTCAACGTTATCCTCACCCCAGACAAAGCTCATATGCGGCACGTTGTTGATAAACGAGGTCGGGTTATTCAGAACCTTGCGTTCAACCTGGTAAGCCCAGAACTGTTTGGAAATCTCGAAGGCTTCATTGATCGCTACGGCCTTGCTGATGTCGATGCTGCCATCGGCCAGTTGCGGGGTGTAGTTCAGTTCGCAGAAGGCCGAGTGGCCGGTACCGGCGTTGTTCCAGGCATTGGAGCTTTCGCTGGCCACCTGATCGAGGCGCTCGTAAATGTCGATGCTCCAGCCCGGCTCCAACTCGTTGAGGTAGGTGCCCAGGCTGGCGCTCATGATGCCGCCGCCAATCAGCAGAACATCCACGGTTTTTTCCGGCTCGGGTTGCTTGGCGCAGCCGATCACGCTCAAGCACAGCAGGGCCAACAGGAGTTTTTTCATTGAACCAATCATCTCACTCGGTGAACTCGGGATGACGCCCGCGTCGACACAGGGGCTGTGTGCGGCAAACACTGCCGTGCCCGTCGCTTAGCGACAGGCGCATGACAGGTTTGCTGGGCGTCGTGTGCAAAACGGCAGTGGCACTGATGGCAGGCTGCTTGGCCTGTCATGGCACGCCAGGAGGCGCGGTTGACTGCTGTGGCTGGGTTAATGGCAAGAAGCGTGCCCGATATCCTGATGCCACTGGCTGCGGCGCTCTGCCGCATCAGCGGACGGTTGAGCGGGTACGCTGGTGGCGTGATCTCGCCATGCGCCAGGCCGTTTTTAACTGGCTTTGGCGGAATCTCGCCGTTTGTCTCGGGGGAAAATGAAAAAACCGGCGCATGGCCGGTTCTTTCTAACGCTGGATTGATCAGCTATTGACCAGACTGAGGAACTCGCTGCGCGTAGCGGCGTTCTCGCGGAACTCGCCGAGCATCACCGAGGTGACCATGGACGAGTTCTGCTTCTCCACGCCGCGCATCATCATGCACATGTGCTGGGCTTCGATTACCACCGCCACGCCGAGAGCACCAGTGACTTGTTGGATGGCTTCGGCGATCTGCCGGCTGAGGTTTTCCTGGATCTGCAGGCGGCGTGCATACATGTCGACGATGCGGGCGACTTTCGACAGGCCGAGCACCTTGCCATTGGGGATATAGGCGACGTGGGCTTTGCCAATGAAGGGCAGCAGGTGGTGCTCGCACAGCGAATACAGCTCGATGTTCTTCACCAGCACCATTTCACTGTTATCGGAGCTGAACAGTGCGCCGTTGGTCACTTCTTCGAGGCTCTGCTGATAGCCCTTGCACAGGTACTGCATGGCTTTGGCGGCACGCTTGGGGGTGTCGAGCAGGCCTTCGCGGGACACGTCCTCGCCAAGCTGGCCAAGGATCGCGGTGTAGTTTTGTTCCAGGGACATGATCTTCCTGTGGCACTAGCGGAGATTTACAGACGCGCAGGTTAGGGCGGTGCCGTCGGGCTGGCAAGGGCACGGCACGCCAATGTGCATCAGTTTTCTGACCAGGGCGGTAGCTGGGCAGCCCAGTTGTCGGCCCACAGGGTCAGTGGCAGGAACTGTTCGACCAACTCGATACCCAGGCGCGATAGCTGGTAGCCGCGCTCGCCGTTCTCCAGCAGCTGGGCGTCACGCAGCTCACCCAGGCGGGTGTTGAGCACGGAGGGCGATACGCCTTCGCAGCGGCTCTGCAACTCGCGAAAGTTGGCCGGGGTCTGATGCAGTTCCCAGAGCACACGCAGGCTCCAGCGGCGACCCAGCAGGTCGAGCAGTGCCATGATCGGGCGGCCTGTTTGCGAGCCACGTACCGGCTGGCCGGGTGTCGGGGTGTCCATGCTGGCTCCTTGCTTCTTTTTTAGTAGCGGCCTAGAGTGAGTTTGCTACTTTTTTCGTAGCTTAACAGCCCGTCAGGAGTATTGCCTATGTACAGCCCGCGTATTCAGCCCGTGCAACCACCCTATACCTCTGATGTGCAGGCGGCGTTTGATCGGGTTATGCCGCCCGGTATGCCGCCGTTGAAACTGTTTCGCAGCATGGCGCACAACCCGCGGGTGCTGCAGCGGTTGCTGGCTGCAGGCTTGCTTGATCGTGGCAGCATCAGCCTGCGCGAGCGTGAACTGCTGATCCTGCGCACCACGGCACGTTGTGGCGCGGAGTATGAGTGGGGGGTGCACGTTGCCGCATTCAATGGTCAGGCGGGGCTCAGCCCTGAGCAGCTGGCCGATACCTGCGCCGTCGTGACTGATGGCGGGTTATGGAGTTCGACTGAGCAGGCGTTGCTGGCGCTGGCTGACAGCCTGCATAGCAGCGCAGCGGTGGAGGATCGTCTGTGGCAGCAACTCAGTTCAGCATTCACTGAGGCACAACTGATCGAGTGCCTGGTGCTGGTGGGTTTTTATCACGCGGTCTCGTTTGTGGTGAACGGCCTGCGTGTCGAGCACGAGGCCCAGGCACCACGCTGGGCTGGCTAGGCGAGCGTGCTAGTCGTCGCGGCCGTCCATCATGGTGCGTTTGAGCATCACATAAACAGCGCCAGTGCCGCCGTGCTTGGCCAGGCAGGAGGTGAAACCGAGCACCTGCGGGTGCTGGCGTAGCCAGGTGTTGACGTGGCTTTTGATCATCGGTTTGCGGCCATCCATGCGCACAGCCTTGCCATGGGTGACGCGCACGCAGCGCACTTCCAGCTTGTTGGCTTCGGCAATGAACGCCCAGAGGGTGTCGCGGGCCTTTTCCACGTTCATGCCATGCAGGTCGAGACTGCCCTCGAAGCTGATCTGGCCCAGCTTGAGCTTGCGCATCTGGCCTTCCTGCACGCCGTTGGCCGCCCAGTACAGCGGGTCTTCAGCGCCCACGTCGATGACAAACTGATCGGACAGGCCGTCGACCTTGATACTGTCCACGCGCGCCGTAGCCGCCTGGCGCAGAGTGGCCAGCTGGGCACGGTTGGGTTTTGGCTTACCGGTATCGGCGCGGTCATGCTTGATGGGTTTGACGCCGCGCAGTTCGGCTTTGAATAGAGAAAAATCATCGTCTTGCATAGGGGCCTCCGCGAAGGCCGCTAGTGTACCTAAGCGACCGGCTTTCGTGCTGGCCTGTCGCTAGTCGCGCTTTTTCATCAGGTGGGGGGCCATGTTCAGTTCAGTGGCGCGCCGCGCACGGCGTCGACAGCGGCGCCAGAGCATGATGCCGACATACAGCAGGGCCAGGCCGATCACGGCGAACAGGCTGGCAGCCACTGCGGATTCATTCAGCGGGCCGAGTACCGAATGCTGGCCGAGTAGGGCGGCAACGCCGGCCATGCTCAGCAGAATGCCGAAGGTCGCCAGCAGGGCCCCCAGCGCGGCCCCCAGACGCGTTTGCCAGCTGCCGGCACTGCGCGGGCGCAGGCGTCGAGCATCAAAACCATCGGATAACTTCATGCCGGTTTCCTCATGCCGATTGACTCAGTGGCTATCGGCGGTATGACCGGCCGCTGCCGGTGTGGTTCAACCGTCACTGCTTAGGGTGTGACGGCACGCCCGTTTGTAGACGCTTCAGAGCAGGGCGCTGGCGCGTGGCACCACGGCGGCAAAGTTGTCGGCCAGGGCGATCATCTCGGCCCGGTGCATGTCGGCCGCACTGATCACCTGGCCGTCGAGCGTCGGCAGATCACGGGTGGCGCAGGCCGCATCGACCACGGTGCAACGGTAACCATAGTCCTTGGTGGCGCGTACCGTGGTGCTGATGCTGGAGTGGGTCATGAAGCCGCAGACAATCAAATCCAGCCGACCCAGTGTCTGCAGACGTTCATGCAGGTCGGTACCGGTAAAGGCATTGGGCATTCGCTTCTCGACGATGAACTCGCCCGGGAGCGGTGCTGCTTCCGGCAGGTGCAGGCCACGTGGGCCGCGCGGGTCGAGTAAACCGTCAGGGATACCCAGGTGTTTGACGTGAACGATGGCACTGCCCAGGTCTCGGGCCGCAGCGAGCAACTTGGCGATTTCTTCCAGCGCAGCATCCAGTCCCGGTAGTTGCAACACGCCGCTGCGGTATTCCTCTTGCGCATCAATGACCAGCAAGGTCGCATTGCTCAGGCTAGCGGGCGCATGGCCGCGGCCAGTGAGGGCGAACATCGTTTTAGGGGTGGACATGGCAGGAACTCCAGGCTGGCATGGACAGTCCACCCATTGTCCGCCTGTGCCGCGCTGCTGTGAACCTTTGTGGTTGATGATCTTGCGTGTCGCCTGTGCGGCGAGCAGAATCGAGCGGCTGCCGAGGAACGGTTTTTTCAAGCAAAGGAGCTGCAATATGAATCTGATTGCACTGTTTTTTGAACACTTCTGGCTGTTGTTCGCTGTGGCTATTTCCATAGCTGTGCTGCGCGAACTGCGCATCAAACGTGACGAGCCGTCCTCCAGCGAGTCGCGCAACAACCCCTAGGTCAGCTCGGGTACAGCTCTATAAGGCGCGCAATGGGCTAGAATGCGCGACTTTATCCTGCGGAGAGCTGCCGTGAGCGACGCTAAAAACGCCTATCCAACCCGTCTGCGCACCATCCGCGACTACATTCGCTGGGCCGTCAGCCGCTTTCATGGCGATGAACTGTTTTTCGGTCACGGCACCGATAATGCCTGGGACGAAGCCCGTCAGCTGGTGCTGGGGGCACTGCATCTGCCGTATGAAATCGCCGACAACTACCTCGACTGTCGCCTGGATGACGCCGAACATCAGCACCTGCACAGCCTCCTGCAGCAACGCATCGAATTGCGCGTGCCCACGGCCTACCTGCTGGGTGAAGCCTGGTTTTGCGGTTTGCCCTTTATCGTGGATCAGCGCGTGCTGATTCCCCGCTCACCGATTGCCGAGCTGATCGAGCAGCACTTCGAGCCTTGGCTGGCAGTCGAGCCCGCGCGGATTCTCGACCTGTGTACCGGCTCGGGCTGCATCGGTATTGCCTGCGCCTATGAGTTCCCCGAGGCCGAAGTGGTGCTCGGTGATCTGTCCTATGAAGCGCTGGAAGTGGCCAACCAGAATATCGAGCGCCATGGTCTGGATGACCGTGTGTACACCGTGCAGGGCGATGGCTTTGCCGGGCTGCCGGGTCAGCGTTTTGACCTGATCGTATCCAACCCACCTTATGTGGATGCCGAGGATTTCGCCGATATGCCGGCCGAATATCAGCATGAGCCTGAACTGGGCCTGGCCTGCGGTGAGGATGGCCTGGATCTGGTTCGGCGCATGCTCGCCGAGGCGGCGGATCATCTGACTGAGAAAGGTGTGCTGATTATCGAAGTCGGCAACAGCCAGGTGCATGTCGAGGCGTTATACCCGGAAGTCGACTTCACCTGGCTGGAGTTCGAACGCGGTGGGCACGGCGTATTCCTGCTCGCGGCCGCGCAGTGCCGCGAGCATCAGGCATTGTTCCGTCAGCGCCTACTGGGCTGATCAACGCAACATCAGGTGCCGGCTGAGCAAGGCGCGCAAGGCCGCTGGTTTGACCGGCTTGCTCAGGTAATCCAGACCGGCGGCATGCACCTGAGCGATCAGCTCGGGGCGGCCGTCGGCGCTGATTACCACGCCCGGCAGTGGCTCGGCCAGGCGGGTACGTAACCAAGCCATGAGTTCGGTGCCGGTTTCGCCGTCATCCAGGTGGAAATCCACCAGCGCCAGTTGCGGGCGCACGTTCTCGCTCAGCAGATGCTCACATTCCAGCCGATTGCGCGCGGTCCACACCTGGCACCCCCAGCGTGACAGCAGGCTGTGCATGCCGGTGAGGATGCTGTCTTCATTGTCCACGCAGAGCACCTGCGTGCCGGCCAGGGCCTGACCGGACTGCTCTGGCGCGATGGCGGGTTTGGGGGCTTCGGCCTGCTGTGCCAGGGGCACGGTGACGCTGAACACGCTGCCTTTGCCCGGCCAGGAGCGTACTTCCAACTGGTGGCCGAGCACGCGGCACAAACCGTCGGCAATCGCCAGGCCCAGGCCCAGGCCTTTTTCGGCGCGGGTCTGGTGGCTGTCCAGGCGTTTGAATTCTTCAAAAATCACCTTGCGCTTGTCGTCGGGAATCCCCGGGCCGCGATCCCATACTTCTAAACGCAGCTGCTGGCCGTTGCGGCGTACGCCGAGCAGTACGCGGCCCTTGGCGTAGCGGAAGGCGTTGGTCAGGAAGTTCTGCAGAATGCGCCGCAGCAATTTGATGTCGCTGTCGATCCGCAGGCGGCTGCCGCGCAGGCGGAAGTCCACGCCGTGTTCGGCGGCCAGCACCTTGAATTCCGCACCGAGGGTGTCGAACAGGCTGTTCAGTGCAAACGCGTGGCGATCCGGGGTGATGCGGCCGTTTTCCAGGCGTGAGATATCCAGCAGGTCACTGATCAGGTCTTCGGCGGAACGCAGCGAGCTATCCAGGTGGCGTACCAGTTCGCGGGCGTCGCTGGGCAGGGCGTCATCCTGATGCGCAAGGGCGGCGGAGAACAGCCGCGCGGCATTCAGCGGCTGCATCAGGTCATGGCTGACTGCGGCGAGAAAGCGGGTTTTTGACTGGTTGGCCGCTTCCGCCACGCGCTTGGCTTCAATCAGCGCCTGGTTCAGTTGCGAAAGCTCCTGAGTGCGCTCGCTGACCCGCTGTTCCAGGCCTTCATTGGCGTCCTTGAGTGCACGCTCGGCTTCGCGGAACTCGGTGATGTCAGTGAAGCTCATCACGAAGCCGCCGCCGGGCATGGGGTTACCGATCAGCTCGATCACCCGGCCGTTGGGAAACATGCGTTCAGAGGTGTGCGCCGTGCCCTGACGCATCCAGTACAGGCGTTTGCTGACGTGTTCCTCGATATCGCCGCCACCGAGCAGGCCGCGTTCAGCGTTGAAGCGGATCAGCTCGGCCACCGGCCGGCCGACATACACCTGGCCGTCGGGGTAGTTGAACAGCTCGATATAACGATGGTTCCAGGCCACCAGGCGCAGCGACTGGTCGACCACGCTGATGCCCTGGGTGATGTTCTCGATGGCGCCCTGCAGCAGTGCGCGGTTGAACTGCAGCACTTCCGAGGCTTCGTCGACGATGCGCACCACATCCTCGACGTGCATCTCGCGGCCTTCGATGGCGGCCTTGACCACGGCACGTGTCGAGGATGCCCCCAGCACACCGGCCAGCAGCCGCTCGGTGTGGGCGATCCAGTCGCTGGTGGCATTCTGGTTGGGGTCAAAACCCTTGCCCTGGCGGTAGGCAAAGCGCATGAAACTCTGCCGCGCGCGGTCTTCACCGACAAAACGGTTGGCCAGCAGCAATAGGTCGCCGACCTGCACCGCGAGCATACTGCGGTTGCTCGGCTTGGTACCCAGGTCGTGGCCGATAAAACGGCCGGCTTGCCAGTGCTCGGCCACGCGGGTGCGCGAGAAGTAGGAAACCCAGGCAAACAATAGGAAGTTGCCGGCCAGTGACAGCACCACACCGCGGGTCAGGGGGTCGACCTGGAAGCCAATCGGACCATACAGCAGGCTGGGCAGGCCAGGGAAACTCTCCAGCGGCCAGCCCAGACCACGTGCCACCAGCGGTATGACCAGGGTATAGAGCCAGATCAGCGCACCAAAGAACAGGCCGGCAAACACGCCCTGGCGGTTGGCCTGTTTCCACACCAGGGCACCGAACATCGCCGGGGCCAGCTGGCCAATGGCGGCAAAGGATACCTGGCCGATGGTTGCCAGGCTGGCGTTGGAGCCGAGCAGGCGATAGCACACGTAGGCCAGCAGCAGGATCAGTACGATGCTGACCCGGCGCGCGGTAAGCATCCAGTGGCGGAAGGCTTCGAACGGCCGCTCGGTGTTCTGCCGACGCAGCAACCAGGGCAACAGCATGTCGTTGGAAATCATTGTCGACAGCGCCACCGAGGCGACAATCACCATGCCGGTGGCCGCCGAAGCACCGCCGATAAAGGCCAGCAGCGCCAGCGCCGGGTGTGCCTCGGCCAGCGGCAGACTGATTACGAAGGAGTCCGGGGTGATGCCGGCCGGCAGGAGCATCTGCCCTGCCAGCGCGATGGGCACTACAAACAGTGCGGCGAGGATCAGGTAGGCAGGGAATACCCAGCGTGCCAGATTCAGGTCCTTGGGCTCGATATTCTCCACCACTGTTACATGGAACTGCCGTGGCAGGGCGATGATGGCGATCATCGCGAGGCCAGTCTGGGTCATCATCGCTGGCCAGTTGACGGTTTGTTCCCAGAATTTCTCCAGTCCTGGGCTGGCCTTGGCCTGGCTGAACAAATCGCCAAAACCGTTGTACAGGCCGTAGGTGACGAATGCGCCGACGGCGAGGAAGGCCAGCAGCTTGACCAGCGACTCGAAGGCAATCGCCAGAACCATGCCGCGGTGATGCTCGGTGACATCCAGATTGCGTGTGCCGAACAATATTGTGAACAGTGCCAGTGCCAGTGACACGATCAGGGCGGTGTCCTGAGCGCTGGTGCCACTGGCGCTGGCCCCTTCGCCAATCAGCAGATTGACCCCAAGTACGATGCCCTTGAGTTGCAGCGCAATGTAGGGCAGCACGCCGACCAGGCAGATCAGCGCCACCACCACCGCCAGCGCCTGGGACTTGCCATAGCGCGCGGCGATAAAGTCAGCAATCGAGGTGATGTTCTCCTGCTTGCTGATCATCACCATTTTCTGCAGCACCCAGGGGGCGAACACCAGAATGATGATTGGCCCGAGGTAGATCGGCAGAAATGACCACAGCTGCTCGGCGGCCTGGCCTACCGCGCCGAAAAAGGTCCAGCTGGTGCAGTACACCGCCAGCGACAGGCTGTACACCCATGCCCGCACGCGTGGCGGCATAGGTGTGGCGCGGCGGTCGCCATAGAAGGCAATGGCGAACAGGGTGGCCATGTAAATCAGCGCTACGGCGGCGATCAGCCCACTGGACAGGGTCATGCAAGCTCCGAAAGCAAACTATAGGGGGCTGCCGGGGTCATAACTGGCAGCGCAGCGGCTGACCAGAGCCTACCGCATCAGCGCCCATTGAAGAGGATGGGTGTCAGTCTCGCAGCAAAGTGATGGTGCGTCAGGCACGACCAAGGTCGCACTGGCGTATAACCTATAGCTGTTGTGGATTGTGCACACGGGTTGGCCCTGTTAGCGTGTCGCGCCTGCGACGCTGTCCGAGGAGGGACCCTATGTTCAAGCCGCAACTGATTACCCTGCAACGTGGCGGATTGCGCATCGAACCGATGGTCGATGCCGATATTCCCGCCCTGATCAGTCTGGCCGAAGCCAATCGCCAGGAACTGATCTACATGAGTGGCAGCCAGCGGCTGGACTGGTATCGCCAGGGTTTGCTTGAGCAGCGTGAAGGGCGCGCCTTGCCCTTTGTTATTCGTTTGGGCGATCAGTTGGTGGGCACCACCCGTTTCGGTGACTTCATGAACAGCTTGCCGGCGGTTGAGATCGGCTGGACCTGGCTGGATCGCAGTCAGCACGGCACGGGCCTGAATACCACCATCAAGTACCTGATGCTGCGGCATGCCTTCGAGAACTGGAGCATGGTGCGGGTGCAACTGAAGACCGCTGCCAGCAACCTGCGCGCGCAGCGTGCCATCGAAAAGCTCGGTGCGCAGCGCGAAGGCGTGCTGCGCAACCACCGCCGCCTGGCCGATGGCCGTCTGGATGATACGGTGCTGTACAGCATCACCGATCACGACTGGCCGGCGATCAAGCAGCAACTGGAGGCGCGTTTCAGCGGTTGAGGCATGGCGCACGCGGGTATCGAGCAAACACGTTTCTGGCAGGCGCGCGAACTGGGCGGTATCGAGCTGCTGCACGCGCACTATATCGAGCAGCGCTTTTCGCCCCATGTGCATGAAGGCTTTGTCTTCACGGTGATCGAAGAGGGTGCCCAGCGCTTTCGCCACCGTGGCAGCGAGCATCTGGCGCCGGCTGGCAGCATGGTGCTGATCAACCCGGATGAGTTGCACACCGGCTCCAAGGCCCATGATCAGGGTTGGCACTACCGCGGCTTCTACCCGGACAATGCGCAGGTGTACGGCGTGTTGGCGGAGTTGGAGTTGGGGCGGCAGGGCATGCCGTCATTCATCCTCAGCGTGCTGCATGATCCGCAACTGCATCGCCAATTCGGCAATCTGCATAAGCTGCTGGACAGCCAGGCGTCGGCGCTGCAGCTGCAGACCGCCTGGCGCGAGGCGATTCTGCTGCTATTCCAGCGCCATGCGCGGTTGCCTGAGGGCCTGGTGCCGGGCCATGAGCCGCGTGCTGTCAGCCGTGCCAAGGAATTGCTCAGCAGTCGGCTGGCGGCGCCACCCTCATTGGAGGAGTTGGCGCAGGCGGTGGGTTTGTCGCCGTTTCATTTCGCCCGCGTATTCCGCCGCGCCACCGGCCTGCCGCCACACAGCTGGCTGCAGCAGCGCCGCCTGGAGCAGGCGCGGGCGCTGCTGCGTGATGGTTGTGCGCCGCTGAGTGTGGCGATGCAGTTGGGTTTTGCCGACCAGAGTCATCTAAGCCGACAGTTCAAACAGGCTTATGGCGTGGCACCGGGGCAGTACCGCCAGGCCCGCGCCATTTATTAGCAGCCCGCTGAAAACGTCGCGAGGCAGCCGAGACAAGGCGCTACGTTAGTAACAGCCTCTGGCTGGTCAACGCGGCGAAGAAGCGGAGTTTACGAGCTGTAAATGAGCATTACTCGTTTCACTCGCCCTTCGGGTCGCGCTAAAGCGCGTTAGCCGCAAGCGGCTAGCTGAGCCTGCTTTTAACGCTGTATCGGCAATGCAGGTAGTTTTCAACGGAGCTGCTAGCGCGTGGCAATCCATATCAGCAACCCCGCCTGAAACACACAGAATGCCACCAGACAGGTGATGGTAAAGCGCAGGCCGTTGTCTTCACGCTTGAATACCCCGATGCGTTCTTCCAGTTTGCGCACTTTCACGTCCTGCTCGCGCAGGCTCTGGTCGGCCTGTTGCAGCATGCTGGCGGCGTCCAGCAATTCGACGACCTGCACTTTTTCCGTATGCCAGTCGCCATGCAGCGAGCTGACCCGTGGCGCGCCGCATTGCGCTTTGATTTTCAGCGGGTCGAGGTACTCGACGACAAAGCCCTGGGCCTGCAGACAGTGGTCGCGCCGGGCGCGGGCTTCCTCGGTAAAGGCATCCTTGCTCGGCAGGGGGCTGTGTTGCACCTGGTAGTGGGCGAAGTGCTGACGCGCCCAGGCAATCCCCTGGGCCAGCAGGAAACGTCCCAGGCCACGGTTTTCTGGCTCCACATACAGGCCTTTTTCCGGACCGAAGCGCACCACGCGCTGCTCGTGATCGGCCCAGACTTCAAGCATGTTCTGTTCCTGGCGTACGCGCTGACCGGGGAGCTGTAAGGTCAGACGCAGTAGGCTTTGCTGCTTGCCCAGGCGTTCGACGCGGCCTAACTGGATAAAGCGCAAGGGCCGCGCGCCGGTATGGCGGTCGGTGGGCAGGGCGGCCAGGCGCAGCAGGCGAAAGTGCTCAGGCGGCAGCTCCGCCCACGGATGAGCCTGCTCGACGACCTCCGGGACGGCGGCGTCGGTATCGGTGTGTGGCTCTGGATTGTCAGTCATACATGGCGATCCTGTGCGCGACATCTTCAGGTGTCGCCTGATGCGCTTATCGGCTGCCGCGAGGCTAACTGGAGGCTGGCTTTTTGCCGCTGCGCTGGATGAACTGGGCGATCTGCTCGCCCAGTCCCTGTGCCAACGGTAGCCGAGGATTGTTGTAACTGGCCAGTTGCGCCGGTAAATCCAGCGCGCTGATGCGCAGCATATGGTTCATGCCGGGGATGATCAGCAACTCGGCATCCGGCTTGGCCGCCTGCAAGGCGTGGGCATCGGCGAGACTGACCTGAATATCGTGGCTGCCTTGGACGATCAGCGCCGGAATCTGCAAACGGGCAAAGGCCTGGCCGGGGTCTTGCTGCAGCAGGGTGATCAGGTAGGGCTGCACGCTTGGGCGAAACAGCACTTGCAAGGACTTGGGCACCTGCGGCATGAGCTGCCCGCCCAGCAGGCGGTCGAGCAGGTGATTGCTCTGTGCCAGCTGATCCGGCGGCAGGCGGGCGGCCAGTTGTTCACGCAGCAGTTGGTCGATCGGTCGGGAGCTGCCGGCAATCGCCACCAGCGCATCGGCCTGAGCCCGCTCGGCCGCCAGGCTGGCAATCAGCGCGCCTTCGCTGTGGCCGATCAGGATCAGTCGGTCAAACGCCGGGTCAGCCCTGAGCAGCTGTGCCCAGCCCACGGCATCGCTGACATACCCCTCAACACTGAGGTCGCGTTCATCCGGGGTGGCGGCGCGGCTCGCGGCTACACCGCGTTTGTCATAGCGCAGGCTGGCGATGCCCTGTTTGGCCAGACTTTGCGCCAGGCGCTTGAGGCTGTCGCTCTGGCCGCCTTCGGGGTTGTTGCCGTCACGGTCGGTGGGGCCTGAGCCGGCAATCAGCAGCGCCACAGCCACTGACGTGGTGCTGCTGGGCTTGAGCAGCGTGCCCTGCAGCGTGCCCTGGCTTGTCTGCAGGCGCATGGGGTGCTGCACGCTGCTGTGCGCGGTGCTGCTCTGTGCGACGTCGGGGGCGGCTTGCAGCAGGGCGCTACAGAAAAGAAGTGGCAATAGAAGAACTCGGGTCATGGAAAGGAACTGCCAGGGATGAGCCTATTGGACGTTTATCCCCCCTGAAGGTTCGAGGATGATCTGGGCGAACGCCACGGGTATACTCGCCGCCTTTACTCAAGTGGGGTATTGCGCCGGCTGGCGTAGCCTCGGAGCTGATTTTCGCGGAGCGTTTTGCACATGTCCGGCAATACCTACGGCAAGCTGTTCACTGTCACCACCGCTGGCGAGAGCCATGGCCCGGCATTGGTCGCCATTGTCGATGGCTGCCCGCCGGGGCTGGAAATCAGCCTGGAAGACCTGCAGCGTGACCTCGACCGACGCAAACCCGGCACTAGCCGGCATACCACGCAGCGCCAGGAAGACGATGAGGTGGAAATCCTTGCCGGGGTGTTCGAGGGCAAAACCACCGGTTGCTCGATTGGCCTGCTGATCCGCAACACTGACCAGAAGTCCAAAGACTACTCGGCGATCAAGGATTCCTTCCGCCCGGCGCACGCCGATTACACCTATCACCACAAGTACGGCGTGCGTGACTACCGCGGTGGTGGCCGCAGCTCGGCGCGGGAAACCGCCATGCGTGTGGCCGCGGGTGCCATCGCCAAGAAATACCTGGCCACTCAGGGCATCGTGATTCGCGGCTACATGAGCCAGCTGGGGCCGATTGAAATCCCGTTCAAGACCTGGGACAGCGTCGAACAGAACGCCTTCTTCAGCCCCGATCCGGACAAGGTGCCGGAGTTGGAAGCCTATATGGACCAGCTGCGCCGTGATCAGGATTCAGTTGGCGCGAAGATCACCGTGGTTGCCGAGGGCGTGATGCCCGGCCTGGGCGAGCCGATTTTCGACCGCCTGGACGCCGAACTGGCCCATGCGCTGATGAGCATCAACGCAGTCAAGGGCGTGGAAATCGGTGCGGGTTTCGCCAGCGTGGCGCAGCGCGGCACCGAGCACCGTGACGAGATGACCCCTGAAGGTTTCCTCTCCAACAATGCTGGCGGCATTCTCGGTGGGCTCTCCAGTGGTCAGCCGATTGTGGCCCACCTGGCCCTCAAACCGACGTCGAGCATCACCACGCCGGGGCGCTCGATCGATATCCACGGCAACCCGGTGGACATCATCACCAAGGGCCGTCATGACCCGTGCGTGGGCATTCGTGCTACACCAATCGCCGAGGCGATGATGGCCATCGTGCTGATGGACCATCTGCTGCGCCACCGTGCGCAGAATGCCGAGGTGCGGGTCAGCACGCCGGTGTTGCCACAGCTGTGACAGCCCGCGTAGGTTGGGTTGCGCGCAGCGAAGCCCAACAATGCGCGGCCTGGGTGTCGCTCTGCTCAACCCAGGCTACGGCCAAACCATGAGCGGCGCATTGCCTTACTGGCGTTTGTCCGGTTTCTACTTCTTCTATTTCTCGCTGCTTGGCGCCACCGCGCCGTTTCTCGCGCTGTATTTCGATCACCTGGGGTTTTCTGCTGCGCGGATTGGCGAGCTGATCGCCATTCCCATGCTGATGCGCTGCATCGCGCCAAATATCTGGGGTTGGCTGGGTGACCACACGGGCCGGCGGCTGGGCATTGTGCGCTTTGGTGCGCTCTGTACGTTGCTGTGTTTCGCCGGCATCTTTGTCAGCCAGAGCTACGCCTGGCTGGCGCTGATCATGGCGCTGCATGCGTTCTTCTGGCATGCGGTGCTGCCGCAGTTTGAAGTGATCACCTTTGCCCATCTCAAGGAGCAGGCGGCGCGCTATAGCCAGATCCGTCTGTGGGGCAGTATTGGGTTTATTGTCGCGGTGGTCGGTTTGGGCAAGCTGTTCGAGCGGCTCAGCCTGGATGCCTACCCCTGGGCGCTGATCCTGATCATGAGCGGCATCGTCCTGAGCAGTTGGTGGGTGCCCAATGCGCAGCCGCAGATGCGCCCCAATACCCAGGATCAAGGCGGCTTTCTCCAGCAGCTTCGGCGGCCGGGGATTCTCGCCTTCTACTTAAGCGCCGGCCTGATGCAGTTGAGCAACGGCCCGTACTACACCTTTCTCAGCGTGCACCTGGAAACACTCGGCTATTCGCGCGGGGTGATCGGCCAGCTGTGGGCGCTGGGTGTGCTGGCTGAAATCGTGCTGTTTATGTTTATGGCCCGGTTACTGGCGCGCTATTCCCTGCGTACCGTGCTGCTGGCAAGCTTTCTGATTACCGCTGTGCGCTGGTTATTGCTGGGCAATCTGGCTGGGCATCTGCCGGTGCTGCTGTTTGCCCAGTTGATGCATGCCGCAACCTTTGGCAGTTTCCACGCGGCGGCCATGCATTTTGTCCAGCGCAGCTTTGCTGATCGCCAGCAGGGCCAGGGCCAGGCCTTGTATGCTGCGTTGGCGGGCGTCGGTGGGGCATTGGGGGCGTTGTATTCCGGTTATAGCTGGCACAGCCTCGGCGCGGCCTGGACCTTTGCCATCGCCAGCCTGATTGCCCTGGCGGCGGCGGTGATTACCGCACGCTATATGCGTGATGAGCGGCCCTGAGCTGCTATCTATTGAATTGAAACCGACTGTACGAGAGCCCTGAGCATGAGCAGCCTGACCGTCTACCCGCAGTCTTCGCCCGAGTACCCGAACAAGCTGCTGACTCACGTCGAAGACATCGCCAGCACTCTGGCTGCCGTTGGTGTGCAGTTCAGTCAGTTGCCTGTTCAGCAGGCGGTCACGGCCGGTACAGCCAGTGATGAGCTGCTGGCAGCCAGCCAGGTGCAGATCGACCAGTTGCTGACCCAGCATGCTTATGCAAGCGCCGAGGTGCTGAGCCAGTGTGATGAGCGCGGGGAGGGCAGTGAACTGGCTCGTAGCCTGCGCGCGGAGCAACGCTGTCAGCCGGCTCATCTGCATTACTACCTGGCTGGACGTGGCCTGCTGGCGCTGCATATCGACGAGTACGTCTACAGCCTGCTGTGCGAGAAGGGCGACCTGGTGCAGTTACCCGCCGCCACTGCGCATTGGTTTGACGGCGGTGAACATCCGCGCTTTGCCGTTTTGCGCTTGTTTGACAGCCCCAAGGTCCCCGATTTTGTGCCTGTAGCGGGTGATTTCGCCGCCACATTCGCGGGGTTGGATGACTGCTGATAGGGGGCGCGACTGAACTGTTCAGCGCAGCGGCTATCCTACCTAGGCACCCCAACCAAGGAGAGACAGCATATGGGCTCAATGTTCAGCGGACTACTGGGTCTGGTGATTCTGGCACTGGATGTCTGGGCGATCCTCAGCGTTATAAAAAGTAATGCCGAGATTGGTATCAAGGTGCTGTGGGTCTTGCTGATTGCTCTGTTGCCGGTGATTGGTCTGATCATCTGGGCATTGCTGGGGCCGCGTGGCACGGTCAAGTTCTAGCCAGGCGGCGGGCAGGCGCGTGGTTAGTGGCGCTTTGCTTGCTGAGCGGCGCGCTTCAAGCCAGTGATCAACACGCCTGGACCGCGCTGCGTGACGGTCGCGCCGTGCTGCTGTTGCGCCATGCCACAGCGCCCGGTACAGGTGATCCGGCGAATTTCCAGCTGAATGATTGCCGCACCCAGCGCAACCTCAATCAAGTTGGCCGTGAGCAGGCGCAGCGCTGGGGACAGTTGTTGCGTAGCCAGTGGATTGAAGCGCGTCTGCTGAGCAGCCGCTGGTGTCGCGCTCAGGATACGGCCCGCGAAATGGGCTTGGGCGCAGTCGAAGCGCTGCCTGCGCTGGATTCATTCTTTCAAACGCCCAACACCGCCCGTGAGCAAACTGTCGCGCTGATCGAGCAGATCAATGCACAACCGCGTGGTGCGTCGTCGGTGCTGGTCTCCCATCAGGTCACTATCACCGCGCTGACCGGCCTCTACCCGGCGTCTGGCGAGGGTCTGATTCTGGCATTGCCGCTAGAGGCTCCGGCGCGTGTGCTGGCGCGAGTTCAGCCCTAGGCTAAATGCTCAGCAAGCGCTGTTCCGGCAGTTGCGCGCCCTCCAGTTTGAGCAGCAGCGCCTTGCGTGACAGGCCGCCGGCATAACCGGTAAGGCTGCCGTCACGGCCAATCACCCGGTGACAGGGAATGATGATGGCAATCGGGTTGGCACCATTGGCTGCGCCGACCGCACGCACGGCCTTGGGCCGTGCGATCTCGGCGGCGAGGTCGCTGTAGCAGCTGGTATGGCCAAACGGAATGGCCTGCAAAGCCTGCCACACCGCTTGTTGAAACGCCGTACCTTGCGGCGCCAGCAGCAGCTCGAAGCGTTGCCGCCGCCCGGCGAAATACTCATCCAGTTGCCGGCACACCTCATCCAGCTCATCGACCGCGCTGCGCCATTTTTCGCCGATGTGCCAGGGCTTGTCAGCGACATCCATCAGCAGTTGTTGCAGGCCCGTTTCGTCAGCGGCCAATAGCAGGCGTCCAATCGGGCTGTCGTGGTAGCGGTAGAACATCGCTTTAACCTTCCGAGTAGTTGTGCCACAGGTGCGCGGCGGCGTAAGCGCGCCATGGTCGCCAGGCTTCGGCACGGACCTTGAGCTGTTTGGCGTCGATGCCGTCTGGCCCCCACACCGGGGCCTTGAGCAAGCCCAGGTCACTGGCAGGAAAGGCATCAACCTCGCCAAAGGCACGCAGCGCAATGTATTCCGCCGTCCACGGGCCGATGCCGGGCAGGGCGCAGAGTCGTTCGATAAATGCCGTATAGCCGTCCTGCAAATCCAGACGCAGAGCACCGCTGGCTACCTGCGTAGCGAAATGCTGCAAGGTCTGCACGCGTTTGCCGGGCATGCCGATGCCCTCCAGATTGGCTTCGGCGATTGCGTTAGGGCTGGGGAACAGCCTTTGAATATCGGGCGCATCGGCAAATTGCAGCGATTCGCCCAGTCGGGAAACCAGGCGGCCAGTGATGGTCACCGCTGCCTTGACCGTGACCTGCTGGCCAATAATGGCGCGCACGGCTTGTTCAAATGGCTCGAAAGCGGTGGGTAAACGCAAACCAGGATTGCGTGAAACCAGAGGCCCGAGCTGCGCATCGTTGGCAAAGTGCGCGCTGATCTGCTGCGGCTGGCAGTCCAGATCAAACATCGTACGGACCCGCGCAGTGAGCGTCGCCAGGCAGGGCTGCAGCGATTCGCTGTACTGCAGTTGCAGCGCGTGCTGATCAGCCAGCGGCTGCACGCGGAACCAGCCATGTTGGCCATCGAGGTGCACGCTGCGCGCGTAACTGTGCGGTTGCAGGCTTTCCACCCCCGCTAGGGCACGCAGGGCAAAGTGCGCGTGGAATTGTTGCCACTGCCAGGGCGGCTGGTAGCTCAGTAACAGGGTGTGGGGTGATGGGCTCATGGCCGAACAATAACCGCCGTTCGGCTGGCTGTCAGCGCAGAACTGACTTTCAAACTGGAGCCGGTAGGGCGGGATGTGCTCGTTTTAACAACTGTTTACGACCTCGCGAGCTAGAGTCCGGCAAGGCGCTACGTTAGTAACAGCCTCCGGCTGGTCAAAACAGGCGAGGAAGCGGAGCGTACTGTTGTACATGGGCATTACTCGTTTCACTCGCCCTTCGGGTCGCGCTGAAGCGCGTTAGCCGCAAGCGGCTAGCCGAGCCTGTTTTTAACGCCGCAGGGCCGACGCGCAGCAGGTCGTGGAGGCGCTAAGCGCTGGCCACCCGCTGATGCAGCTGATGCGATAACTGCTCCAGCTGTTGGCCAAGTTGCACCAGCGACTCTTGGGCATCCAGCAGTTCGGCACTGGCGGCGCGCTGGCGCTGACTGGCATCGCGTTGTGCGGCACTGTTGTCACGCACGTGCAGCAGTTGCTGGTGCGCCTGGGTGAGCGCCTGACTGTGCTGCAGGATTGACTGCGACAGGTTGTCGGTCAGTCCGGCGTTGTTGCTCAATGCGTGGCTGACATCACTGACCTGCGTGGCTCCGGTGTCGATGATTTGCTGCGATTGGCCGAGTACGCTCTGCACGGTGTCGGCGGTTTCGTTGCTGCGTTGCGAGAGGTTGCGTACTTCATCGGCGACCACCGCAAAACCGCGACCATGCTCTCCGGCGCGGGCCGCTTCGATGGCGGCGTTAAGCGCCAACAAGTTGGTCTGCTGGGCGATGGCGCTGATCATCTGCATGGATTCGGCGATGCGCTGGTTGCTCTGCTGGATGGCCTGCATGCTGGCCTGGGCATCCTCCATACGCTGTGCGCAGGCATTGACCTGGCTGCTGCTGTGCTGGGTGTCCTGGCTGAGCTGCTGCATATGGCCGGTGCTGTCAGCGAGGCTGTCCAGTACTTCATGCAGGGCCAGGTCCAGTTGCTGCATGGCATCGGCCTGTTGCTGCACATTGGTGTCGATGCTCTGGCAACGCTGGCGAATACCACCGAGGGTCTGTTGCAGCTGGCTGGCCATCTGCAGCAGGTCGCTGGCGGTGCTGCGCACGTCATCGACGATGCCGCCGAGCTGATCCTGATTGCGTGCGGCGCGTTGACCGAACTCGCGCGATTCGCTCAGGGCCTGTTCGGCATCGGCCAAGGCCTGGTTACGCAGTTGCGCGCTGTACCACTGTGCCAGCCACACCGTCAGCACCGGCAGGATGTAACCCGAGTAGGTGTTCACGGCAGCATCGCGCGGGCTCAGTTCAAATACCGGCAGGCTGGCACCGCTGCGTTCCAGGCGGATCAGCCAGAACACGAACAGCACCTGTACCAGGCTCCAGACCATGGCGCTGCGCGCACCGGCCAGCAGGTAGGCGAAGACGATGATCACGGCCGGCCAGTAGATATGCGCCGAGTGCAGACCACCCAGCTGGTAGATCAGCAGCATCGAGTAGCTGGCCATGCACGCCAGTGCCATGTTCGCGGCGACCGCTAGCGGCAGCACACTGCTGCGCAGTACCAGCAGCATCAGCGGCATGCCCAAGACCAACAGCAACGAGCCATACATCAGCGCATCGTTGCCCAGGCGCCCCCACTTGATGCAGCTGTACAGGCCGATCACCACGCTGCACAGCGCGCTGAAGGCCAGAGTGCGGGCCAACAGGATGCTGGCCTGGTCGGTCAAATCATGTGGCAGGAACTGCCCAAGGAAACCCTGTCGCATGAAAACTCCAGTCAGTAGATTGTTCAGCAGTATCGGCGCAAATGGTCGCCAGCTTGAGGGTGGAAACTGCCAATTTGGCGGATGAAATGGCAACGTGTCAGTTATCCGGCCCGCCGCCCGACGACTTGTCAGTCGCGTTATTCAGCCCAGTGTCTGGCGGTATTGTCCAGGCGTGAGGCCTTTCCAGCGCTTGAACGCATGCAGGAAATTCGACACCTCGCTGTAGCCCAGGCGCTCGGCAATCTCCTCCTGGCTTAGGCTGGCGATGGCCAGCAGTTCTTCGGCCAGAGCCTGGCGCACTTCTTCCTGCAACTGGCGAAAGCTGCTGCCTTGCTCTTCCAGACGGCGACGCAGGGTGCGGCTACTGATGTTCAGTTCGCTGGCAATGACTTCCATGTCTGCCAGCCGTCCCGGTGTACTCAACAGACGATCACGAATCTGCCCGGCCAGGCCACTGCGTACCTGACGTTTGGCCAGCAGGGCCTGGCATTGCTGTTCGCAGAGTTGAGCACTGTGTGGGTTGGCGCGGGGCAGGGGCAGGTCGAGCAGGTGGCGGGAAAAGCTGATGCGGTTCTCTGCGCAGGCAAACGTTGGCAGCAGCCCGAACTGCTCGATAAAACGCGTCGGATCGACAGGCGCCGGCATGCTTAATTGCACCTGGCTCAGGGGCATCTTGGCGCCGGTTAGCTCGCGCTGAATCACCATCACCGCGACGGCGTCGCGCAGCAGGAGAAAATCGCGCACCTGGTCCGGCAAGTGGCTGCCATCGAGCGCCAGGTGCGCCTGGCTGGCGTCTTCGCGCAAGGTGATGCGGTTGAAGGCGAAGGTCAGGTCGAGGTAGCGCAGGCCAAGGTCGGCGGCCTGGCGGAAGCTCTGGCTGCTGAGCAGGGCGTAACCCCAGATGCCATAGGTGGTCAGTTGATAACGCAGGCCGGCTTGCAGGCCGAGGTCATCCTGATCAGGCAGAGCCTCAATCAGGTTGCGGATCAGCTGCAGCTCCTGCGCCCCTTCGATTTCACTGTGCAGCTCGGCCAGTTGCAGGGGGCTGAGGCCGGTGTCGCGCAGGCAGTGCTCAACACTCAAACCATGGTCGAGACCCAGCTGGGTCAGCAGTTGCACACTGGTGATGCTGCGTCGTGGCAGGCTGTAGGGAATGGCCAACATGCAGTTATCCGCTGATTTGTCCGAAAGTCACAATCGATTGGCCGACTATGCCATAACCGGGTCTGGCCCAGACAAGTAGCATCCGGTTATCCGCACTGTTTGCGGTTGGGGATATAACAATGCACAACACTTCCCAGAACCAGACGCCCTTGCGCGTGCTGATTATCGGCAGCGGCTTTGGCGGTCTGGGCATGGCGATTCAGTTACAGAAGGCCGGGGTCGAGGATTTTCTGATCCTTGAGAAGGCCGCAGAAATCGGCGGCACCTGGCGCGATAACAGCTACCCGGGAGCGGCCTGCGATGTGCCGTCGCACCTCTATTCGTTTTCCTTCGAGCCGAAAACCGACTGGAGCCGCAAGTTCGCGCCCCAGACGGAAATCCACGGCTACATGCTGTATTGCGTGGCCAAGTATCAGTTGCGTTCGCGTATTCGCTGCAATGCCGAGGTGGCGTCTGCCGCTTTCGATGCGGTCGCAGCGCTGTGGCGGGTGACCCTGAGCAATGGCGAAGAACTCTGCGCCGAGGTGCTGATCAGCGCCTGTGGTCAGCTCAATCAGCCTGCCTATCCGGCGTTGCCGGGAGTCGAGCAGTTTGTCGGTGAGGTGTTTCACTCGGCGCGCTGGCGACACGATCTGAATCTTTCTGGCAAGCGCGTGGCGGTAATTGGCACCGGCGCCTCGGCGATTCAGTTTGTTCCGCAGATTCAGCCCAAGGTGGCGCAGATGCAGCTGTTTCAGCGTTCAGCCGCCTATGTGCTGGCCAAACCGGACCGCGCCTACCGGCCGTGGGAGCTGGCCGTGATGCGCCGACTGCCCTGGCTGCAACGCCTCGATCGTGGCCTCAAGTACCTGCAACACGAGGTGCGCGGCTTGGCGTTTATCAGCATGCCGTGGCTGATGAAGCTGTTTCGCTTCAGCTTCGAACGGCACCTCAACCAGCATATTCGCGACCCGCAGTTGCGGGCGCAGCTGCAACCGGATTATCCCATGGGTTGCAAACGCATTCTGATCAGTAATGACTACCTGCCGGCACTGGCGCAACCCAATGTGACGGTGATCAGCGAAGCGATCAGCCGCGTCAGTGAGCGTGCCATCATCACCGCCGATGGCCGCGAGCACCCGTGCGATGTGCTGATCTACGGCACCGGCTTTGCCGCCACGGATTTTCTTGCGCCGATGCAGATTCGCGGGCTCGGCGGGCAGGAGTTGAACCAGGCCTGGCGCGACGGCGCCGAAGCCTACAAGGGCATCAGCGTCAGTGGTTTTCCCAACCTGTTTATCCTCTATGGGCCGAATACCAACCTGGGGCATAACTCGATCATTTATATGTTGGAAAGTCAGTTCCGTTACGTGCTTGGCTGCATCGATTTGCTGCGCCAACAAGGCGCCCGTTATCTGGATGTGAAGGCCAGCGTGCAGCAGCGCTTCAACCAGCAGATTCAGGCCAGCTCACATCGAACGATATGGGAGCAGGGCTGCTCAAGCTGGTACAAAACCGCCTCCGGCAAAAGCACCAACAACTGGCCGGGCTATACCTTTACCTATCGCCAGCAGACCCGCGCCCCGGAGCTTGATGACTATGAATGCACCCGTTGAATTTACCGCCCCCGCCGCTGAGCAGGCGTTGCTGCGCAGCGTTTTGCGTACCAGCCTGCGCCTGCTGTTCCGTGGTTTGGTGCGTCCGCCGATGCCGATTGCCGGTCAGCGCACGGTGCTGCGCCTGCTGACGGCGGCCAGCCCGACGCCGCGCGGTATCACCCGCAGCACTGGCACCCTGGGCGGGCGGCCCTGCGAGTGGCACAAGCCGCAGAGCGGCCGGGGCACGGTGCTGTTGTACTTGCATGGTGGGGCTTATCTGATCGGTGGGCCGAACACCCACCGGGCGATCTGCTCCAACCTGGCCAAGCGCGGGCAGATGGATGTGTGCGCGCTGGATTACCGCCTGGCTCCGGAACACCAATACCCAGCGGCTCGTGAGGATGCGCTGGCGGCGTTTCAGGACCTGCTCACGCTGGGTTACAAGCCCGAACAAATTGTGATCGGCGGCGACTCGGCCGGCGGCAATCTGAGCCTGATCACCAGTCTGCGTCTGCGTGACCTGGGCTTGGCGCAGCCGGCAGCGCTGGTGTGCTTCTCTCCGGTCACCGACTTTACCGGCACGCAGCTGCACGAGCCGCCCGCCGGTGACCCGCTGATCCACCGCAAATGGGTGGAACAGGCGCTGGCGCTTTATTGCCCGGCGGGTTTGGCCCACGACGACCCGGGTCTGTCGCCGCAGTTTGCTGACCTGCAGGGTCTGGCCCCAGTGTTGATCCAGGTCGGTGAAGACGAGATTCTACGTAACGACAGCTTGCGCTTTGCCGACAAGGCCAGGGCCGCGGGTGTGGATGTACGCCTGCAACGTTATCCAGAGTTGTGGCACGTGTTCCAGGCCCATGCGGGCATGCTCAAAGCGGCGGATTTTGCCCTGGCCGAAGTGGTGAGTTTTCTGCGTGAGCGGGGTTGTTGATGAACAACATTCTGATCACCGGCGCCGCATCGGGCATCGGTGCGGCCACGGCCAGGCTGTTTCATCAACACGGCTGGCAGGTCGGGCTGTTGGATATCAATCACCAGGCACTGGCCAAGCTGGCCGGCGAGCTGGGTAACGTCTGGCATGGCGAACTGGATGTGGCCGACCCGGCGGCAGTCAGGGTCGCCCTGGCGGACTTCTGCGCCCTGCATGGCGGTCAGTTGCGCCTGCTGTTCAACAGCGCTGGGGTTCTGCAGTGCGGGCACTTCGAGGACATCGAGCTAAGTGAGCATGCGCGCATCCTGCAGATCAACGTGCTGGGCCTGCTGAACATGACCCACGCGGCGTTTCCCTATCTGAAAGCCACGCCCGATGCCCAGGTGATCAATATGGGCTCGGCATCCGGGCTCTATGGCGTACCGCATCTGGCCAGTTACTCGGCGTCCAAGTTCGCCGTGCGCGGGCTGACCGAGGCGCTGGATCTGGAATGGGCCAAGCACGGCATCCGTGTTGGTGACCTGATGCCGCCGTTTGTCAGCACGCCGATGCTCAACAACCAACGCTTCCAGGCCCCGGTGTTGCGCCGTCTGGGCGTCAATCTTCAGGCTAAAGCTGTTGCCCAGGCTGCCTGGGCGCAAAGCCGCAGCCGTGCTGTACACCGGCCGATCAGCCGACAATTCAAGCTGCTGTACTGGTCTGGCCAGCTGACGCCCGCCTGGCTGACCCGGCGCATCATGGCCTGGCTTAGTCGCGACTGATGGGCTGGATGTGTGGCTGAAACAACTTTTTGCTGGGCAAATGCGCGTTGATAGGACTAGTCTGCAGGTAACGCTTCTGACTTGTTCGCTCTGAACAAGCCTGCGTTGACCAGCCCTGGTTTCAGGTCTGGCTTATGACATATCAAGCAGCACATCGCTTGATTCTCGGGCGGCACTGCAATCGGTGCCGCGACGCCGCCGAAACTCTGCGGTAGCAATGGGAATGCGTTTATCAGGTCGTAGCACTGCAGTATCGACACCTAGTTGGTTCTTTAGCGTCCTGTAAATTTGTCCATCGCCTGAGGAGGTCACTTCATGAGCACAGCCTTGCACGATGATGTCAGTAACGGGGTTTTACGGCGGATGAAGGAGGGTGGCTTCGACTTTGCCAGCTTCCACCCCATCGAGTTCTACGCCCTTTTCCCTGATGAGGAGCGGGCCCGCATGGCCACCCGCAAGTTTCGAGGTGAGTCTTTACACGCCCTGGTGACCGAGCGTGATGACGGTGTCTGGCACCTGCAAGTTAGTAAAGTGATGTTTGCGACATACCACGGCATCGATGACTTCGAGCATGACCTGGAGTCTGTCGTGGCGCCGCTTGGCGGTAAGCTGGATGGGTGGGGCGTTACCCAGGAGGTGAGGCAGCCCTGAGAACCTGCTGTTATTACGCAGCGCCATGAATGGCTCTAGCTCGCGAGAGCGTAAACAGGTTCTGCAATCCAAACACGGGCCAGCCATGAGCTGGCCCGTATCATTTGTATTTGGTCAAAGTGCTCCCAGCCAATCGCCCCTCGACCCCAGCCTGCACTTTGCTTCAGACTTGGTGCATGACCGATATCCTGATTTTTACCCACATTGATTACTGTCCGCCGGCTCACCTGGGCAAGGTGCTGGAGCAGGCTGGCCATTTTTATAGAGTGCTGCGCGCTGACCTCGGCGAGCTAGAGGGCATTGACCTCGACCGGCCTAAGGCTGTGGCCATCATGGGCGGGCCGATGAGTGTGAACGATCCGTTGCCCTGGCTGCAGACCGAAGTGGCCGCGCTGCAGCATTTTATTCGCCGTGATATTCCGCTGATCGGCCACTGCCTGGGTGGCCAGTTGTTGGCCAAGGCTCTTGGCGCGGAAATCAGCCGCATGCTTTACACCGAAAGCGGCTGGCAGACACTGACCCGTCTTGATCAGGTTGCGCCCAGTCCCTGGTTACAGCATTTGCCCGAACAGTTCCCGATCTTCCAGTGGCATGGCGACAGCTTTGCTATCCCCGAGGGTGCACAGCCCTTGCTGAGCAGCCCCTGGTGCAGTAACCAGGCGTTTGCCTGGGGCGATAAAGTCCTGGCCCTGCAAGGGCATCCGGAAATGGACGAAGCCCTGGTGCGTCAGTGGCTCGGCGACTGGCATCACCTGCTGGATGAAAACCAGCCCAGCCAGCAGAGCAGGGCGCAGATGCTCGACCAACTGCCAGCCAAAGTCGCCGAGCTGAACCGCGTAGCCGAAGGCATCTATCGCCACTGGCTGCAACTGGCCGGACTCTAAACGTCGGGTAGGGTGGATGACGCTTTACCCATCCACCGGTGGTTGTCGTAGGGTGGATAAAAAGAGCGCTATCCACCCTACGGATTGGCCGCCTCAAAATGGCGCGCCCTGCGACCAAGTGGTCACCATTGCGCCCCTGCTTGGTGCGTTACTTGTGCCTTAAATACTCAAGTTTTTGATTTAAAACATTTTTATTGTATGGCGCGAGCTTTGCAAAGCTGTCTCCATGTCCGGGTGACAAGGAGTACGGCATGGTCCGCACCTTTTATGACGAGATGTACGACGCGAGTGGCGCTGTCCGCCCGCACTACCAAGCCTTTGCCCGCTGGTTGGCAGATACCCCGGATGAACTGCTGGCTCAGCGCCGCCGTGAAGCCGATCTGCTGTTCCACCGTGCCGGCATCACCTTCACCCTGTATGGCGATGATCAGGGCACTGAGCGACTGATTCCCTTCGACATCATCCCGCGCAGCATCCCCGCCACTGAGTGGCGCATGGTTGAGCGTGGCTGCATCCAACGGGTGCAGGCGCTGAACATGTTCCTCGCCGACCTCTACCACGACCAGCGCATCATCAAAGCCGGCATCATTCCCGCCGAGCAGGTGCTGGCCAACGAGGGTTACCAGATCGCCATGCAGGGCCTCAATCTGCACCGCGACCTCTATGCTCACATCGCTGGGGTTGATCTGGTGCGCGATGGCGATGGCAGCTACTACGTGCTGGAGGACAACCTGCGCACGCCCAGCGGCGTCAGCTACATGCTCGAAGACCGCAAGATGATGATGCGTCTGTTCCCCGAGCTGTTCGCCGCCCAGCGTGTGGCGCCGATTGATCACTACCCGAACCTGCTGCTTGACACGCTGAAGTCCTCCAGTCCGCTGGATAACCCCAACGTTGTGGTGCTGACGCCGGGACGCTTCAACAGCGCCTACTTTGAGCACGCCTTCCTGGCCCGCGAAATGGGCGTGGAGCTGGTCGAAGGCGCGGATTTGTTTGTGCGTGACGACAAGTTGTTTATGCGCACCACGTCTGGGGCCAAGCAGGTGGACGTGGTTTATCGACGCCTCGACGACGCGTTCCTCGACCCGCTGGCCTTTAACCCGGACTCCATGCTCGGTGTGCCCGGTCTGCTGGCCTGCTACCGCAGCGGCAACGTGGTGCTGGCCAACGCCATCGGCACCGGTGTGGCGGACGACAAATCGATCTACCCCTATGTCGACGACATGATTCGCTTCTACCTCAGTGAAGAGCCAATCCTGAAGAACGTGCCGACCTTCCAGTGCCGCAAACCTGCTGAGTTGTCGCACGTGCTGGCCAACCTGGAGCACTTGGTGGTCAAGGAAACCCAGGGCTCCGGCGGCTACGGCATGCTGGTTGGCCCGGCAGCCACCAAGGCCGAGATCGAAGACTTCCGCGCCCGCCTGATTGCCCGGCCCGAGGCCTACATCGCCCAGCCGACCCTGTGCCTGTCAACCTGCCCGACCTTTGTTGAGCGCGGCATCGCGCCACGCCATATCGACTTGCGGCCGTTTGTCCTGTCCGGCAAGGAAACCCGCATCGTCCCCGGCGGCCTTACCCGTGTCGCGCTGCGCGAAGGTTCGCTGGTGGTCAACTCGTCTCAGGGTGGCGGTACCAAAGACACCTGGGTGGTGGAGGACTAATCATGCTTTCAAGAACTGCCTCTGATCTGTACTGGATGTCGCGCTACCTGGAGCGCGCGGAAAACCTCGCGCGCATGCTTGAAGTCAGCTATTCGCTGTCGCTGATGCCGCAGGACGGCCGCGGCGATGGCCTGGAAGAGCTGGCCCTACCGCTGCTGATTACCGGCACCCTGGATGATTACCTGGAGCGCCACGGCCCGCTGCACGCCGAACGCATGCTGCATTTTTTTGCCCTTGATGCGACCAACCCTGCGAGCATCTACTGCTGCCTGCAGGCCGCGCGCAGCAACGCCCATGCTGTGCGTGGGCGGATCACCGCCGACATGTGGGAAAACATCAACGCCACCTGGCTGGAAATTCGCGGTATTGCCGAACAAGGCTTGAGCCGTTATGGCATCAGCCGCTTCTGCGAATGGGTCAAGGAGCGCTCGCACCTGTTCCGTGGCGCCACCTTTGGCACCATCATGCGCGGCGACCCGTATCGCTTTATTCGCCTCGGTACCTTTATCGAGCGCGCTGACAACACCCTGCGTCTGCTTGACGCGCGCTATGAAATGCTCGGCGAAGACATCGATGAAGTCGACGGCCGCCCGGCACGCAGCTATTACCAATGGACTGCGCTGCTGCGTGCTTTGTCATCATTCGAGGCGTTTGCCGAGATCTACCGCGGCTCGCCCGGTACGCGCAAAGTCTCCGAACTGCTGTTGCTACGCGCCGACGTACCACGCTCGTTACGTGCCTGCATGGACGAACTGAGCCTGATGCTCGCCAGCCTGCCCGGCGACAACGGCCGCCCGGCCCAGCGCCTTGCCGCCGAACTGGAAGCGCGGCTGCGCTACACCAGCATCGAAGAAGTACTCGACGAGGGCCTGCACGCCTGGCTCACCGATTTCATCCTGCTGGTTCGCCAGTTAGGCCAAGCCATCCAAACGTCCTACCTGGAGGTCGCATGAGACTGTCCATCAGCCACGACACTACCTACCACTATGAAGACCAGGTGCGCACCAGCATCCAGTACCTGCGCATGACGCCGCACGACAGCGAGCGTCAGCAGGTGCTCAGCTGGGAGTTGACCCTGCCACGCCCGGTGCGCGCCCAGATCGACCCCTACGGCAATATTCTTCATGTGCTGACCATGGACGAGCCGCATGAGTCCATCGTGATCGGTGCCCGTGGTCAGGTCGAGATCGACGAAACCCGTGAGGCCGAACACGAAAGTCAGTCGGCGCTGCCGTTTCTGCGCTTCACCCGCCTCACCGAAGCCGACGAAGCCCTGCGTGAATTTGCCAAGCTGCAAAGCAAAAACCGCCACGACCGCACCGGCCTGATTGATCTGATGCACGCCCTCAATGCACATATCAGCTATCTACCAGGCAGCACGGCGGTGGACACCAGCGCTGCTGAAGCCTTTGCCGGCGGCAAGGGCGTCTGCCAGGATCACGCGCATGCCTTTCTGGCCTGCACGCGCAGCTTGGGCATTCCGGCGCGCTATGTCTCGGGTTACCTGTTTACCGACAGCGAAGACCACCTGGCCAGTCACGCCTGGACTGAAGCCTGGCTGGACGATGCCTGGTACAGCTTTGATGTGACCAACTGCTTGGCCAAGCCGGAGCGCCACTTGAAATTAGCCATGGGCCTGGATTATCTAGATGCCTGCCCGGTACGCGGTATGCGACGGGGTGGCGGCGCCGAGCAGATGTATGCACGTGTCGAAGTGGCCCCGATGAGTTGTGTCCAGCAGTAATAAGAAGGCAGTGAGTAGACAAATGGCACGACAAAGCCGTTGAAGCGCAAGCTTCAACGGCTTTGTCGTATCTGCAGGCGGTGCGGTGCTTGGTTCTGTTCGCAGTGGCTGCCGTGTCGGCGAAACAAATATGAAACAATCAGTTGACCTCAGGGTTTGAGTCCCTATAATGCGCAGCTCTTAAGGCACATGCGGCTCCTTAAACTTCTTATAAAACAAGAAGTTAGATTTAAATAAGGGGTTGCAAAGCAGTGAAAGCTGCGTAGAATGCGCCTTCTCTTCAGGGGTGATGTTTGAGTCTGAAGGGTTCGGTCGAGGTGATCGGAAGCGGTAAAAGAGGATGTTGACAGTGGTTTTAAACGCTGTAGAATTCGCCTCCCGCTGACGAGAAGCTAGGTGTTGATCGAAAGCGCAAGTGGTTGAGATTGAAAAGAAATTTTCGAAATCGCTTGACGGAGAATGAGGCTGCTGTAGAATGCGCGCCTCGGTTGAGACGAAAGACTTAACCAACCGCTCTTTAACAACTGAATCAAGCAATTCGTGTGGGTGCTTGTGAGGTAAGACTGTTAGTCGCAAGATTATCAGCATCACAAAGCAACACTCGTTAATTCGAGAGTTACCTTTCATTAAATTGAAAGTTTTGCGATTGCTGAGCCAAGTTTAGGGTTTTCTCAAAACCCAAGCAGTATTGAACTGAAGAGTTTGATCATGGCTCAGATTGAACGCTGGCGGCAGGCCTAACACATGCAAGTCGAGCGGTAGAGAGAAGCTTGCTTCTCTTGAGAGCGGCGGACGGGTGAGTAATGCCTAGGAATCTGCCTAGTGGTGGGGGATAACGTTCGGAAACGGACGCTAATACCGCATACGTCCTACGGGAGAAAGCGGGGGATCTTCGGACCTCGCGCCATTAGATGAGCCTAGGTCGGATTAGCTAGTTGGTGAGGTAATGGCTCACCAAGGCGACGATCCGTAACTGGTCTGAGAGGATGATCAGTCACACTGGAACTGAGACACGGTCCAGACTCCTACGGGAGGCAGCAGTGGGGAATATTGGACAATGGGCGAAAGCCTGATCCAGCCATGCCGCGTGTGTGAAGAAGGTCTTCGGATTGTAAAGCACTTTAAGTTGGGAGGAAGGGCAGTAACCTAATACGTTATTGTTTTGACGTTACCGACAGAATAAGCACCGGCTAACTTCGTGCCAGCAGCCGCGGTAATACGAAGGGTGCAAGCGTTAATCGGAATTACTGGGCGTAAAGCGCGCGTAGGTGGTTCAGTAAGTTGGAAGTGAAATCCCCGGGCTCAACCTGGGAACTGCTTTCAAAACTGCTGAGCTAGAGTACGGTAGAGGGTGGTGGAATTTCCTGTGTAGCGGTGAAATGCGTAGATATAGGAAGGAACACCAGTGGCGAAGGCGACCACCTGGACTGATACTGACACTGAGGTGCGAAAGCGTGGGGAGCAAACAGGATTAGATACCCTGGTAGTCCACGCCGTAAACGATGTCAACTAGCCGTTGGAATCCTTGAGATTTTAGTGGCGCAGCTAACGCATTAAGTTGACCGCCTGGGGAGTACGGCCGCAAGGTTAAAACTCAAATGAATTGACGGGGGCCCGCACAAGCGGTGGAGCATGTGGTTTAATTCGAAGCAACGCGAAGAACCTTACCTGGCCTTGACATGCTGAGAACTTTCTAGAGATAGATTGGTGCCTTCGGGAACTCAGACACAGGTGCTGCATGGCTGTCGTCAGCTCGTGTCGTGAGATGTTGGGTTAAGTCCCGTAACGAGCGCAACCCTTGTCCTTAGTTACCAGCACCTCGGGTGGGAACTCTAAGGAGACTGCCGGTGACAAACCGGAGGAAGGTGGGGATGACGTCAAGTCATCATGGCCCTTACGGCCAGGGCTACACACGTGCTACAATGGTCGGTACAAAGGGTTGCCAAGCCGCGAGGTGGAGCTAATCCCATAAAACCGATCGTAGTCCGGATCGCAGTCTGCAACTCGACTGCGTGAAGTCGGAATCGCTAGTAATCGTGAATCAGAATGTCACGGTGAATACGTTCCCGGGCCTTGTACACACCGCCCGTCACACCATGGGAGTGGGTTGCACCAGAAGTAGCTAGTCTAACCGCAAGGGGGACGGTTACCACGGTGTGATTCATGACTGGGGTGAAGTCGTAACAAGGTAGCCGTAGGGGAACCTGCGGCTGGATCACCTCCTTAATCGAAGACTTCAGCTTCTTCATAAGTTCCCACACGAATTGCTTGATTCATTGAGAAAGACGATTGGGTCTGTAGCTCAGTTGGTTAGAGCGCACCCCTGATAAGGGTGAGGTCGGCAGTTCGAATCTGCCCAGACCCACCAATTGTTGTGGGGTTTGGCCTTGTAAGAATATGGGGCCATAGCTCAGCTGGGAGAGCGCCTGCCTTGCACGCAGGAGGTCAGCGGTTCGATCCCGCTTGGCTCCACCATACACAGTCTCGTTTAGAGTTCAGAAATGAACGTTCCTGCTTGTCAGATGAATGTTGATTTCTGGTCTTTGACCAGTAACAAATCGTTCTTTAAAAATTTGGGTATGTGATAGAAGTGACTGATTGATTACTTTCACTGGTAATTAATCTGGTCAAGGTGAAATTTGTAGTTCTCAATTGCAAATTTTCGGCGAATGTCGTCTTCACGTTAGAGACAATAACCAGATTGCTTGGGGTTATATGGTCAAGTGAAGAAGCGCATACGGTGGATGCCTTGGCAGTCAGAGGCGATGAAAGACGTTGTAGCCTGCGATAAGCTCCGGGGAGTCGGCAAACAGACTTTGATCCGGAGATCTCTGAATGGGGGAACCCAGCCAGCATAAGCTGGTTATTACACACTGAATACATAGGTGTGTAAGGCGAACCAGGGGAACTGAAACATCTAAGTACCCTGAGGAAAAGAAATCAACCGAGATTCCCTTAGTAGTGGCGAGCGAACGGGGACTAGCCCTTAAGTTGATTTGAGAATAGTGGAAGGCTCTGGAAAGTGCCGCCGTAGTGGGTGATAGCCCCGTACACGAAATTCTCTTATCAATGAAATCGAGTAGGACGGAGCACGAGAAACTTTGTCTGAATATGGGGGGACCATCCTCCAAGGCTAAATACTACTGACTGACCGATAGTGAACTAGTACCGTGAGGGAAAGGCGAAAAGAACCCCGGAGAGGGGAGTGAAATAGATCCTGAAACCGTATGCGTACAAGCAGTGGGAGCCCACTTTGTTGGGTGACTGCGTACCTTTTGTATAATGGGTCAGCGACTTATATTCAGTGGCGAGCTTAACCGAATAGGGGAGGCGTAGCGAAAGCGAGTCTTAATAGGGCGTTTAGTCGCTGGGTATAGACCCGAAACCGGGCGATCTATCCATGGGCAGGTTGAAGGTTAGGTAACACTGACTGGAGGACCGAACCGACTACCGTTGAAAAGTTAGCGGATGACCTGTGGATCGGAGTGAAAGGCTAATCAAGCTCGGAGATAGCTGGTTCTCCTCGAAAGCTATTTAGGTAGCGCCTCGTGTATCACTGCTGGGGGTAGAGCACTGTTTCGGCTAGGGGGTCATCCCGACTTACCAAACCGATGCAAACTCCGAATACCAGCAAGTGTCAGCACGGGAGACACACGGCGGGTGCTAACGTCCGTCGTGAAAAGGGAAACAACCCAGACCGTCAGCTAAGGTCCCAAAGTTATGGTTAAGTGGGAAACGATGTGGGAAGGCTTAGACAGCTAGGAGGTTGGCTTAGAAGCAGCCACCCTTTAAAGAAAGCGTAATAGCTCACTAGTCGAGTCGGCCTGCGCGGAAGATGTAACGGGGCTCAAACCATACACCGAAGCTACGGGTTCAACGTAAGTTGAGCGGTAGAGGAGCGTTCTGTAAGCCTGTGAAGGTGAGTTGAGAAGCTTGCTGGAGGTATCAGAAGTGCGAATGCTGACATGAGTAACGACAATGGGAGTGAAAAACTCCCACGCCGAAAGACCAAGGTTTCCTGCGCAACGTTAATCGACGCAGGGTGAGTCGGCCCCTAAGGCGAGGCAGAAATGCGTAGTCGATGGGAAACGGGTTAATATTCCCGTACTTCTAATTACTGCGATGGAGGGACGGAGAAGGCTAGGCCAGCACGGCGTTGGTTGTCCGTGTTTAAGGTGGTAGGCTGATTTCTTAGGTAAATCCGGGAAATCAAGGCCGAGAACTGATGACGAGTTATCTTTTAGATGACGAAGTGGTTGATGCCATGCTTCCAGGAAAAGCTTCTAAGCTTCAGGTAATTAGGAACCGTACCCCAAACCGACACAGGTGGTTAGGTAGAGAATACCAAGGCGCTTGAGAGAACTCGGGTGAAGGAACTAGGCAAAATGGCACCGTAACTTCGGGAGAAGGTGCGCCGGTGAGGGTGAAGTATTTACTACGTAAGCCCATGCCGGTCGAAGATACCAGGCCGCTGCGACTGTTTATTAAAAACACAGCACTCTGCAAACACGAAAGTGGACGTATAGGGTGTGACGCCTGCCCGGTGCCGGAAGGTTAATTGATGGGGTTAGCTAACGCGAAGCTCTTGATCGAAGCCCCGGTAAACGGCGGCCGTAACTATAACGGTCCTAAGGTAGCGAAATTCCTTGTCGGGTAAGTTCCGACCTGCACGAATGGCGTAACGATGGCGGCGCTGTCTCCACCCGAGACTCAGTGAAATTGAAATCGCTGTGAAGATGCAGTGTATCCGCGGCTAGACGGAAAGACCCCGTGAACCTTTACTATAGCTTTGCACTGGACTTTGAGTTTGCTTGTGTAGGATAGGTGGGAGGCTTTGAAGCGTGGACGCCAGTTCGCGTGGAGCCATCCTTGAAATACCACCCTGGCAACCTTGAGGTTCTAACTCTGGTCCGTTATCCGGATCGAGGACAGTGTATGGTGGGTAGTTTGACTGGGGCGGTCTCCTCCTAAAGAGTAACGGAGGAGTACGAAGGTGCGCTCAGACCGGTCGGAAATCGGTCGTAGAGTATAAAGGCAAAAGCGCGCTTGACTGCGAGACAGACACGTCGAGCAGGTACGAAAGTAGGTCTTAGTGATCCGGTGGTTCTGTATGGAAGGGCCATCGCTCAACGGATAAAAGGTACTCCGGGGATAACAGGCTGATACCGCCCAAGAGTTCATATCGACGGCGGTGTTTGGCACCTCGATGTCGGCTCATCACATCCTGGGGCTGAAGCCGGTCCCAAGGGTATGGCTGTTCGCCATTTAAAGTGGTACGCGAGCTGGGTTTAGAACGTCGTGAGACAGTTCGGTCCCTATCTGCCGTGGACGTTTGAGATTTGAGAGGGGCTGCTCCTAGTACGAGAGGACCGGAGTGGACGAACCTCTGGTGTTCCGGTTGTCACGCCAGTGGCATTGCCGGGTAGCTATGTTCGGAAAAGATAACCGCTGAAAGCATCTAAGCGGGAAACTTGCCTCAAGATGAGATCTCACTGGAACCTTGAGTTCCCTAAAGGGCCGTCGAAGACTACGACGTTGATAGGTTGGGTGTGTAAGCGCTGTGAGGCGTTGAGCTAACCAATACTAATTGCCCGTGAGGCTTGACCATATAACACCCAAACAATTTGATGTTTGTGTGTCTCTATGAAGACTGCAACAGCCGAAAATTTGCTCAACTACAAACCAAGACATCACATACCCAATTCGGGATAGCGTCTCGCGAC